>NZ_JAVDWP010000004.1:0-497357 GCF_031457365.1 Pseudotabrizicola sp. 4114
CTGCTCCGTGCTAAAACGGCATCTCATGCCGCAGAGTGAGCCTGACCGCAGGACCGGTCAGGCCTGCGATATCGGTGGTCTCCGCCCTGCCCGGTTCTGCTCAGACACACTGAACGACAGTTCTACTTTGCAGATCAGCCGACGCATAAACTTGGTGACAACAAAAGAACAGACAAAATGAGCGTCCGAGAAAGCCCCTTCTACCGGGGGAATCAACTGAAATCGGGGATTTGGTGCACCCAGCACGATTCGAACGTGCGACCTTTGCCTTCGGAGGGCAACGCTCTATCCAGCTGAGCTATGGGTGCCTGCGGGGTTCTATAGCGGCCTTGACGCGAGGCTGCAACGAGAAAGGAATGCTGCGCCCGTCCTTAGCCAAAAATCTCATGGCAGAACTCCAGAGCGTTGATCAGCACATCAACCTCGGCTTCGGTGTTGTACATCGCAAATGAGGCCCGGCAGGTCGCGCCCACCCCCATATGCGCCATCAGCGGCATGGCACAATGCGTGCCCGCGCGCACGGCAATGCCGCGTTTGTCAAGGATCGTGCTGATGTCATGCGCATGGGCGGCGCCGGTCAGCGTAAAGCTGAAAATCGCGCCCTTGGTTGCCGAATTGCCCTGAATATTCAGCCAGTTGAGGCCCGAAAGTCGCGTCTGCGCATAGTCGCGCAACCGGCGTTCATGCGCGGCGATCCGGTCCATCCCGATCTCCATCAGATAGGTCAGCGCAACGCCCAACCCGGTCTGCTGCACGATGCCCGGAGTGCCCGCCTCGAACTTCATCGGCGGGGCATTGTAGCTGATGGCATCGCGCGTGACCTCACGGATCATGTCGCCGCCGCCAAGGAAGGGACGCATCTCATCCATCCTGTCACGGCGGATGAAGATCGCACCGGAACCGCTTGGTCCGTATAGCTTATGTCCGGTGATGGTAAAGAAATCACAGCCCATCGCCTGCACATCGACCGGCATATGCACCGCCGATTGCGAGCCATCCACCAGCGTCGCCACCCCCCGCGCGCGGGCGGCGTGGCAGATGCTGGCGACATCCACCACGGTGCCGGTGACATTCGACATCTGGGTGATCGCGACCAGCTTTGTGCGTGGGCCGATGGCGTCGATCACCGCTTGCGGATCCAGATCTCCATTGGCATCGCAGTCGACCCATTTCAGCACCACGCCCTGCCGTTCGCGCAGGAAGTGCCAGGGCACGATATTGGCGTGATGCTCCATGATGCTGAGCACGATCTCGTCACCCGGCTGCAGCCGCGGCGCGGCCCAGGCATAGGACACCAGATTGATGCCTTCGGTCGTACCAGTGGTAAACACGATCTCGTCTTCGGACCCCGCGTTCAGGAACCGCGCGATGATGCCCCGGACCGTTTCATACTTGTCGGTGGCAAGGTTCGACAGATAGTGCAAGCCCCTGTGAACATTGGCATATTCCATCGAATAAGCCGTGGTCACCGCGTCGATCACGCATTGGGGCTTTTGTGCAGATGCGCCGTTGTCCAGATAGACCAGCGGCTTGCCGTTGACCTGCCGCGACAGGATCGGAAAATCGGCGCGGAGGGATGCGATATCAAGGGTCATTGGATCATCGGCCCCATGAACGGGATCAGCACCAGCGCCAGAATGAAGCCGACCGCGATCAGGGTCAGCAGCACGCCCAGAAACGTCAGCAGTACGGATTTGAACCCGTGAAGTTCGGCCACGAAGTTACTCAGAAGCCACAGAAAAATCCCGACCGCGATATAGCCGACCAGCACCGAGACCGGGGGCAGCAGCACCTGGCTTACGATCTGCACCACCTGCAGGATCAAAAGGATGAACTGCAGCCAGATCATCAGGATCAGCGCATCCTCGAACCGGCCGGTGCCGCCGCGCCAGCGCCCGACCCAATGGATCACGAACACCGCCGCCAGCATCAACCCGCCCTGCATCACCGCACTGGTCAGCGGGCTGGACATCGCGCCCGCCATCGCCTGCCGCACCTCTGCCGGCATCAGCGCAAAGGCCAGATGCGCGAGAATGGCCGAAGCCACCGCCATCAGCGCCAGCGCCACCCAGCGCGCCGCCATCGGCAGATCGGCCTGCATCACCATCCGCGCGCCCATCCGCGGGTTTTGCACGGTAAAGCGCGCCAGTGACAGCAGGGATGACAGCGACAGGTCCATTCAACGTTCCACTTCGATCAGGGCCTGCGCCCAGAAAATCACAAAGGCCAGCCCCGCGATGACCCCCACCGCCGTCAGCGCCGGACCGGGGCCGATCATGCCCGCCACCAGCCCTTGCAGCAGCATCAGCGGCGTCACCGCCACCAGCGACCAGAACAGCGCGATGCGCGCGCCATACCAGCTGCCCGTGCCGCCAAACAGCCGCGCCAGCAGACGGCTGGCCGCAGCCAGTCCATACCACAGCGGCACCGTTGCCAACAGCGCCAGCCCTATGGCCAATAGTCGCGGTGCCACCGGCGTGCCATCGGCAAAGGCAGCGCGCGAGGCGGCTGGCCATTGCGCGACAAAGGCCAACACAAGAAACGCCACCAACAGGCTGAAGGCAAAGGGTTCTGACCGCCCGCGCGCCAGATGCCTGCGCACCACAACGCGCGGACGCCGCCAGCTTTCAACGATGTCGGCGGTGATCGACATCAGTGTTCATGGCGTTGCAGCCAGCCTTCCAGACGGCTGCGGATGTCGTCAGCGATGGTCTCATCCTCGATCTCGCCAATGGCTTCGGCAAGAAACGCCAACACCAGCAGGCTTTGCGCCATGCGCTTGGGCACGCCCCGCGATTGCAGGTAGAACAAGGCGGTATCGTCAATCGCGCCCGAAGTGCTGCCGTGGCTGCATTTCACGTCATCGGCATAGATTTCCAGCTCTGGCTTGGCCAGGAACTGGCTGTCGCCGTCCAGCAAAAGGCTCTGGCTGATCTGATAGCCATCGGTCTTTTGCGCGCCCTGTTTCACCAGGATCTTGCCCTGAAACACCCCGACCGCGCCATTCATCAGCACCTTCTTGAACACCTGACGGCTTTCGCAGCGCTGGCCTTCATGGGTCATGAACACGGTGTCGTCATGGTGAAACGTGCCGTCGCCCACCGCCGCGCCCGCGACATGGGCCACGCCATCATTGCCAACCAGCTCGATGATCTGCTCGTTGCGGGTCAGGCAGCCATTGGCGGTCAGGGTGAAAGACTTGAACAACGCCCCTGCCCCGACGCGCGCAAACACATGCGTCACCGCGCGGCGTTCGTGGTCACGACCCTGCGCGCGGATGTGGTGGAAACGCGCGCCATCGGCGACCTCGACCTCCATCACCTTCGTCACCCGCGCGGCGGCGGGACCGTTTTCCAGAATGGTCAGCTCGGCGCCTTTTTCCAGCTTGATGCAATGATGGATCAAGGCATCAGAAGTCACTGATGTATGGTGATAAATCAGAGAAATCGGCCGGGCGGCCTTTGCGGTCGCACGGATCAGAAAGCCCTCGGATGCATAGGCGGTGTTCAGCGTTGCCAGCGGGCGCTGCACCGGGGTCTGGCCGCGGGTTTCCAGCACGCCATAAATGTCGCGCGCCCAGTGGATATCGACGCCGTCAGCTTGCGAAAGCGCGGTGATTTCCACCCCGGCCAGCGTCGGGTCATCCGACTGCGACGGATCAAACACGCCATCGACAAACACCAGCTTCAGTGCCTCGATCCCGTCAAAAGCCGGGGCTTCATCGCCCGCATCGAACAGCGCGGCGGGGGTCGGCGTGGCCGAGGTCAGGCTGGCCGGATCGGTGTAGCGCCAGTATTCATTGCGCTTTGTCGGCAGGCCCATCGCTGCCAGCCGGGCCACGGCATCGCGCCGGGCCGCGCCCAGCCAACCGCTGCCGCCTGCGGTCAGCGCCGCCGTGCGTGCCGTCAGCGCATCAGTTTTGGTCTGCGCCAGTGCCATCATTCCGCCTCCGCCAACAGGTCGGCGTAACCGTTGTGTTCCACCTCCAGCGCCAGTTCAGGACCGCCGGATTTGATGATGCGGCCAGCGGCCATGATGTGTACGACATCAGGTTTGATATGGTCCAGAAGCCGTTGATAATGCGTGATAACAAGGAAAGACCGCCCGGCATCGCGCAGCGCGTTCACGCCTTCGGACACCAGTTTCATCGCATCGACATCAAGGCCCGAGTCGGTCTCGTCCAGGATGCACATCCGGGGTTCCAGCATCGCCATCTGCAAAATCTCGTTGCGCTTTTTCTCACCGCCGGAAAAGCCGACGTTGACCGGGCGTTTCAGCATGTCGGCGTCGATCTTCAGATCCTTGGCCTTGGCGCGCACGGTTTTCAGGAAATCGCCTGCCGACAGCTCGTCCTCGCCGCGTGCTTTGCGCTGTGCGTTCACCGCGGTGCGCAGAAAGGTCATGTTGCCGACGCCGGGAATCTCGACCGGATACTGGAACGCCAGAAACAGCCCCGCCGCCGCGCGCGCTTCGGGTTCCATCTCCAGCAGTTCTTCGCCTTGCAGCGTGGCGCTGCCTTCGGTCACGGTGTACCCGTCACGGCCCGCCAGTACATAAGACAGCGTGGATTTGCCCGACCCGTTCGGCCCCATGATGGCATGCACTTCGCCCGGCCCGATCTTCAGATCGACGCCGTTCAGGATGACTTTATCCTCTTCCTCAAGTTTGACGTGCAGGTTTTTGATTTCCAACATTTTTCGGCCTCTTGGTATTCTGTCCGGCGCTGTGCGCCCTTATTGCGGTTTCAAAAACCAGCCCATTACCCAGGCCAGTTTGTCGGCGGGAATGGAGCTGGGTTCCAGATGAAATTCGGCCATACGACCATGGAGCGTCACCGGGCGGAACATCGCCTCGATGGCATGATAGGGTTCCCGCTCGGCATAGTCGTCGAACAGCACGGTCACAGGCTGGGTGATGCGGAAGGCTGCGGCCAGCAGACAGGCCGGGCGAAAGCGACCGTCGATCAGCACCAGATCGGGGTGGCGAAAGCGGGGATGATCCCAGATATCAAGGGCATAGCCGGGGAACTTGCGAAACGCCTTTTGCCCGGTCGGCATGCCCCATTTGCCGGTCGGACCGATATCGGCGTGGTGCAGCACCACTTCGGCCTTGGGCAGGTTCCGGGCGAACCAGTCGCGCATCCCGCCCAGCCATTCGGCATCGCTTTCGACCGAAAGCACGGTCTTGCCCATCTCGGCCGCCATCACGGTCGAGCCGCCAGAGCCGTATTCCAGCACCACCTGCGCCTTGCGCAGCGCAGCGGCGAGTGCTGCCGCCTCGACCTCAGGCAGGGTCACAATCGGACGGTCGGTCAGCTTAACCATGGCACACCGCCAAGGTTAAGCGATCCTGTGCCGCCGTTTCGTTCGTGAGGATGGTTCCATAAGCCATTGTTCCGCAGCCGTTATCCGACAGAGCCTTCGAGCGAGATCGCCACCAGCGCCTGCGCTTCCATCGCGAATTCCATCGGCAGGGCCTGCAGCACATCCTTGCAGAACCCGTTCACGACCAAAGCGACAGCCTCTTCCTCATCCATCCCGCGCGAGCGGCAATAGAACAGCTGATCTTCATCCACCTTGGACGTGGTGGCCTCATGCTCCACCCGGCTGGAGTTGTTCTTGACCTCGATATACGGCACCGTGTGCGCGCCACATTTGTCGCCGATCAGCAGGCTGTCACACTGGGTGTAATTGCGGCTGTCGGTGGCGCGGGGGTGCATTGACACGAGGCCACGATAGGTGTTCTGCGCCCGACCGGCCGAAATGCCCTTGGACACGATACGCGACTTGGTACGCTTGCCCAGATGGATCATCTTGGTGCCGGTATCGGCTTGCTGGGCGTTGTTGGCGATGGCAATCGAATAGAACTCGCCCTGGGAATCGTCGCCGCGCAGGATGCAGGACGGGTATTTCCATGTAATCGCCGAGCCGGTTTCCACCTGCGTCCACATCACCTTGGCCCGGTCTTCGCGGCAATCGGCGCGTTTGGTGACAAAGTTGTAGATGCCGCCAACGCCGTTTTCATCGCCCGGATACCAGTTCTGCACGGTCGAATATTTGACCTCGGCATCCTCCAGGATCACGATTTCCACCACCGCCGCGTGCAACTGGTGGGTGTCGCGTTTCGGCGCGGTGCAGCCTTCGAGATACGAGACATAGCCGCCGCGGTCGCAGATGATCAGCGTACGCTCAAACTGGCCGGTGTTTTCGGCATTGATGCGGAAATAGGTCGACAGCTCCATCGGGCAGCGGGTGCCCGGCGGGATGTAGACAAACGAACCATCGGAAAACACAGCAGAATTCAGCGTGGCAAAGAAGTTGTCCGACTGCGGCACGACCGTGCCCAGATATTTCTGCACCAGCTCCGGATGCTCGCGCACCGCCTCGGAGATCGAGCAGAAGATCACGCCGGCCTTGGCCAGTTCTTTCTTGAACGTGGTGCCAAGCGAGACGGAATCGAACACCGCATCCACCGCGACCTTGCGCTCGCCGCCCTCGGGAGCTTCGACACCGGCCAGAAGTGCCTGTTCTTTCAGCGGAATACCAAGCTTGGCATAGGTGGCCAGCAGCTTGGGGTCGACCTCATCCAAAGACTTCGGTTTGACGGCCATGCTTTTGGGCGTCGCATAGTAATACTGATCCTGATAGTCGATTTCAGGATAGTTCAGCATCGCCCAACGCGGCTCTTCCATCTTGACCCAGCGGCGATAAGCGGCGAGGCGCCAGTCGAGCATCCATTGGGGTTCTTCGTTTTTCGAGCTGATTAGCCGCACGATATCTTCGGACAGGCCTTTGGGGGCATAATCCATCTCGATATCGGTTTCCCAGCCGTGTTTATACTTGCCGGACATCGCCTGCACGGTTTCGATCGTTTCGCGATCCACACCTTCGCGCACTTCTGTCTCAACAACGTCCATCGGACTATTCCTTTATTCTATCAGGGTCTTGCGACCCGTTGTTCACGCAGCGCGCGCCAGCGCACGGGCGTAAGCGGCCGCCCAACCTTCGGCAAAGCGCAACACATCGTCGCGCGTGATGCCGGGGCCGATTGAAATCCGGATCGCCTGAGCAGCCAATCCGTCGTCAAACCCCATCGCCCGCAGCACCCGGCTTGCCCGGACCTTGCCGCTGGAACAGGCCGAACCTGCCGAGACGGCATAGCCCGCCAGATCCATCGCCATCACCTGCGTCTCACCCTTCCAACCGGGTGCGATCAGGCAGATCGTATTGGGCAGCCGGGACGCTTCTTTCCCGACTGAAATAGTATTGTTTGCTAGCCCGGACAATGCTGAATCTAGAATATTTCTAATTTCAGCGACCTCGTCCCAGACGCCATTGGCCAGATCGCGCGCCGCCGCTTCGGCTGCTGCGGCAAAGCCTGCAATGCCGATCAGATTCTCGGTCCCTGCTCTGCGGCCCATTTCCTGACCGCCGCCGCGCATTTGTGCCGAGGTTTCAAGGCCCTGACGCAGCACCAGTGCGCCCACGCCCTTTGGCCCGCCCAGCTTGTGCGCCGAGACCATGCCCATGTCGCAGCCCAGCCAGTTGAACGCCAGCGGCACCTTGCCAAAGGCTTGCGTCAGGTCTGACAGCGCCAGCCCTTGCGGCAGGGTCTGCATTATTCCGGTCTCGGAATTGGCCAGCTGCATCGCAGATTCGCGCGGCACATGTGCCTCAATCCGCCCCGCCGCATCGACCGGCAACAATGGTTCGCACCACGCCAGCACCGCATCATGCTCCACCTCGGAACAAGCCAGATCGCGACCTGCCGAGGCGAGCGCGGCGGCCTCAGTAGCGCCGGAGGTGAAGACGATATCGGCCCCGTCCGCGCCCAGAGCGGCGGCGAGTTGGGCGCGGGATTTCTCGATCAGCGCTTTGGCGGCGCGCCCTTCGGCATGCACGCTGGACGGGTTGCCGACCAGATCCATGGCCGCAATCATCGCGGCGCGCGCTTCGGGGCGCAAGGGCGTGGTGGCGTTCCAGTCGAGATACAGGCGGGTCATTCCTCATCCACCACGCGGAACAGCGCAGGCACCGCCGGACAGGGCTGCATCTCGTTGCGGATCACGTCTGATAGCCGGGTCTGGTGCAGGAATACATAGACGTTGGCGCTCAACCCCTCCCACAGCCGGTTGGTCAGGCTTTGGGCGCGGGTGCCCGACACGCCACCGCTGGCCCCGGCCCCGGTGTGCAGCGCATCCACGGTTTCCTCGACCGCCTCCATCACCTCGGAGACGCGGATCTCGGACGGCGCGCGCGCCAGTTTATAGCCGCCGCCAGGTCCGCGCACCGCCTCGACCAGACCGGCGCGGCGTAGTTTGACAAACAGCTGCTCCAGATAGGGCAAGGAAATATCCTGCCGCTTGGCAATGGCGGCCAGCGAGACCAGCTCTTCTGCCTTGGCCTTGGCCTCCATCAGCGCCAGATCGGCCAGAGCGACCATCGCATAGCGCCCTTTGGTCGAGAGTTTCATAGACAGACCCCTGAATGGCGGGAATACCGCCCGCAAATGGATTGACGCGGAACACAGGGACCATTACCTGCATTTGACCCGTAGGCTGGCACCGTCAGTTGTTGACACGTCATGCTTAGAACGGTTCTAGATAAGCCGAGCGTTACCGTCAAGAATGCTCGCGGGAAAGTACAGGCAGGAAACACATGCCCGAAGTGATCTTCGCAGGCCCAGAAGGCCGCCTTGAAGGCCGTTACCACCCGCAAAAGGATCGCGACGCGCCCATTGCCATCGTTTTGCATCCGCATCCTGCCTATGGCGGGACGATGAACAACAAGGTGGTGTATAACCTGCACTATGCCTTTTACAATCTGGGCTTTACCGTCCTGCGGTTCAACTTCCGCGGTGTCGGGCGGTCTCAGGGCGAATATGATCAGGGCATTGGTGAGTTGTCCGATGCGGCATCCGCGCTGGATTACCTGCAGTCGATGAACCAGAATGCCAAGCATTGCTGGGTTGCGGGGTTCAGTTTTGGCGCGTGGATCGGGATGCAGCTGTTGATGCGGCGTCCGGAAATCACCGGGTTCATTTCGGTGGCACCACCGGCGAACCTGTATGATTTCTCCTTCCTCGCCCCCTGCCCCTCCTCCGGTCTGATCATCAACGGCTCTGCCGACAAGGTGGCCCCGCCAAAGGATACCAAGACGCTGGTGGGCAAGCTGCATGAGCAGAAGGGCATCACCATCACCCATACCGAGATTGAGGGCGCGGACCATTTCTTCAAGGATGAAGAAACCCATATGAAGCCGATGATCGGAACCGTGTCGGATTATGTCCGTCGCCGGTTGGGCGAAGTGTCGCGGTGAGCGATTTCATTCAGGATCTGGCCGATGGCCTTGCCCGCGATGTGCTGGCAGGGTCGGTTGATCTGGATGATCCCTATTTCTACGAAAAAGTGGCCAAGGTGGTGGGCGCGTCGTCGCCCACCCTGCAAGAGGCCTTCATGACCTCGATCCGCATCCGGCTGGCAGAACGGCGCGGGCGCGAGTTTCTGGAAAAGGCTCTGGCCGCCAAACGTGCCGGGGCCAGACTGCCCGACGCCCCGCGTGAGGCGGAAAAAGGCGGGCATTAGCGTGGACGGTGCGCGCAATCCGTCTGATCGGTCCGACGCACGGCTTGAGGCGCAGTTCGCGTTTCTCAATGAGGCTGACCGGCTGAAATCGGTGCTGCGCGCCACCACGCTGGTCGACGGCTCGCGGGTGGAAAACTCGGGCGAACACTCCTGGCATCTGGCGCTTTATGCGCTGGTGCTGGCCGATCAGGCGGCACCCGGCGTGAATATCAACCGGGTGATCCGGATGCTCTTGATCCATGATCTGGTCGAGATTGATGTCGGCGATGTGCCGATTCACGCGGCGAATGGTCTGGCGCATGGCTCGGCCGAGACCATAGCGGCAGAACAGCGCGCGGCGGACCGGATTTTCGAGCTGCTGCCCTCGGATCTGCGCGATGAGCTGCGGGCGCTGTGGGAAGAGTTTGAGGCCGCCCAGACCCCCGATGCCGTCTTTGCCAAAAGTCTTGACCGGGTGCAGCCGGTGATGGCCAATCTGATGTCGGGTGGCGGCACGTGGACCACCTATAATGTCACCGCCGAGCAGCTTGAACACCGGGTCGGGGTCAAGATTGCGCGCGGGGCCCCTGCCCTGTGGGATTGGGTCAAAGCCCGCGCTGCGACATTCTTTCCCTGATCGGCGCAATTCGGTATGCAATCGCATACCGCACTAGCCAGAGCTCCGACTTTACGCTATAGCAGCCCCAACCTCAACCAACACCGAAAGGGCGATTATGACCAAAATCAAGGTGGCAAATCCCGTTGTCGAACTCGACGGCGACGAGATGACCCGGATCATCTGGGATTTTATCAAGCAAAAACTGATCCTGCCCTATCTCGACATTGATCTGAAATATTACGATCTGGGAATCGAGGAGCGTGACCGCACCAACGACCAGATCACCATCGATTCTGCCGAAGCCATCAAGAAATACGGTGTGGGCGTCAAATGCGCGACCATCACCCCCGACGAGCAGCGGGTTGAGGAATTCGGCCTGAAACAGATGTGGCGGTCGCCCAACGGCACCATCCGCAACATTCTGGGCGGCGTGATCTTCCGCGAGCCGATCATCTGCAAGAACGTGCCGCGTCTGGTACCGGGCTGGACCCAGCCGATCGTCGTGGGCCGTCATGCCTTTGGCGACCAGTACCGCGCAACCGACTTCCGCTTTCCGGGGGCTGGCAAGCTGTCGATGAAATTCGTCGGCGAAGACGGCACCGTGATCGAAAAAGACGTGTATTCCGCCCCGTCTTCGGGCGTTTACATGGCGATGTATAACCTTGACGACTCCATCATCGACTTCGCGCGCTCGTCGATGAACTATGGCCTGCTCAAGGGCTGGCCGGTGTATCTGTCAACCAAGAACACGATCCTGAAAGCCTATGACGGCCGGTTCAAGGATCTGTTCGCCAAGGTCTATGCCGAAGAATTTGAAGACAAGTTCAAGGCCGCGGGCATCCACTATGAGCACCGCCTGATCGACGATATGGTCGCCTCGGCGATGAAATGGTCGGGCGGCTATGTCTGGGCCTGCAAGAACTATGACGGCGATGTGCAGTCGGATACCGTGGCGCAGGGCTTTGGCTCGCTGGGCCTGATGACGAGCGTTCTGATGACGCCCGATGGTCAGGTGGTTGAGGCAGAGGCGGCGCATGGCACCGTGACCCGCCACTACCGCCAGCATCAGAAGGGTCAGCAGACCAGCACGAACTCGGTCGCGTCGATCTTTGCCTGGACCGGTGGTCTGAAGCACCGCGCCAAGCTGGACAACAACGATGCGCTGATGCGCTTTGCCCAGACGCTGGAAAAGGTCACCGTGGATGCGGTCGAAGATGGCCACATGACCAAGGATCTGGCGCTGCTGGTCGGCCCCGATCAGAAGTGGCTGACCACGATGGGGTATCTGGAAAAGGTTGACGAATATCTGAACAAAGCCCTCAAGGGCTGAGGTCCGACCGTCGGAACAGATCGGGGGGTGCAACTGCACCCCCCGTTTTTTTTATGCGCCGGGTTTGAAGATGTGGTCGTTCGGCCCGATCCGCACGGCGGTATAGCCAAGCCCGCCCAGCAGCTTTGCCGTCGCCGCGTAATCGGCGTTGTGGTTGGTCAGCGCGACCCAGATCACCGGCTTGAACGCCTTGATCACCTGTTTGGCACCGCTCAGCACATCCATATGCATGCCTTCGACATCAACCTTGATGAAGCCAAGGCCCTGCAATTCCTCGGCCTCGATCAGATCATCCAGCGCCACCATCGGGATCGGGCCGCTTTTTGCCGGAGCAAAGGACGTGGCCCCCAGATTGCGCGGGTTGAACCGGGCAAGATCGCCCCGGCCCGAGGTCGGGCCGACCATGCAGTTATAGGCCAGCGCATCGGTCAGGCCGTTGAGTTCCAGATTGCGGCACAGCGTGGCATAGGCCTGCGGCAGCGGCTCGAACGCCAGCACCCGCTTTGCCCCCAGCACCTTGCCGAAAAACACCGAGGTGCTGCCAATGTTGGCGCCAATGTCGCAGACCGTGTCGGTCGGCTTGATCAGGGCCAGATCCTGCAGCGTGGCCAGCAGCTTGGCCTCAAAGAACTGGCGGTTGCGCAGCATCATCCGCTGGACATAATCTTCTTGCGCGTCGGGCAGTGACATCGCAACCGGGGTCAACCCGGCGTGAAAGCGCAGGATATGGCCCGGCTCCAGCAGGGCCACCCGTTGCAGATGGATCGCTTCCTCGCTCAACCGGATCATCTGATCCAGTTTGGCGGACAGCGCCGCCGAAGGGTCGGCCGCATCCTCGGCCGTTTGGGTGGGAACGATGCCCAATGCGCGGTGTGCCTGCATGATTTGCCTCATCGTTTCTTGTTGCGGTCATCTGACCTTGACCCCATGAAACAAGAGCATCAGGGCCAATATAAGGCAGGAAAAGGGCTGGACAGGTCAGGATGCCTGCCATACCTACGCGCCATGAAAGCCGCCGACAAACACACCTTGACCGAAGACGCCCAGGGCTTTGCGCTCGGGGTGTTTCTCTGCGCGCTGTCGTTGCAATTCCTGACACATGCCGGGCTGATCACCGGGCAGACGACGGGAATAGCGGTGATTATCTCCTATCTGACCGGATGGAGTTTTGGTCTGGTATTCTTTGTGATCAACCTGCCATTCTATATTCTGGCCTACATGCGGCTGGGGCCGCAGTTTACCGCCAAATCGCTGATCTCTGTCACCGCCCTGTCGGCGCTGACGCTGATCCTTCCCGACCATATCTCATTCGCGCAGCTGTCTGCCCCGATGGCCGCCCTCACCTTTGGCGCGATGGCCGGGGTGGGCCTGCTGGTGATCTTCCGCCACAACGGATCCCTGGGTGGTCTTGGCGTGGTGGCGCTGATCGTGCAGGACAAGACCGGATTTCGCGCCGGCTACGTGCAGCTCTGCGCCGATGCCGTAATCTTTGGCGTGGCGCTGTTTTTGTTCCCGTTCATCGTGGTGATCTGGTCTTTGCTGGGCGCCTTGGTGCTGAATATCATCATTGCGATCAACCATCGCCGCGACCGCTATATCGCCACATGACCCTGTGTGTGATCGGCACTGGCCAATCAGGCCGAAACCCTGTAAGGGCTGGCCAACAATCATCAGACCCTATTGAAAGTGACCCCTCCCGATGGAGCTTCGCAACATTGCCATCATCGCGCACGTTGACCATGGCAAAACCACGCTCGTTGATGAGCTTCTGAAACAGTCGGGGTCTTTCCGCGACAACCAGGCCGTCGCTGAACGTGCCATGGACAGCAACGATATCGAGCGTGAGCGCGGCATCACCATTCTGGCGAAATGTACCTCGCTGGAATGGGCCGGTGCCCGGATCAACATCGTTGACACCCCCGGCCACGCCGATTTCGGTGGCGAGGTGGAGCGGATCCTGTCGATGGTCGACGGGGTTGTGCTGCTGGTCGACGCGGCCGAAGGCCCGATGCCGCAAACCAAATTCGTGACCTCCAAGGCGCTGGCACTTGGCCTGCGCCCGATTGTGGTGCTGAACAAGGTCGACAAGCACGATGCCGAACCATCGCGCGCCCTGAATGAGGTGTTCGATCTGTTCGCCAACCTTGGCGCCGATGACGATCAGCTTGATTTCCCGGTGCTTTACGCTTCGGGCCGCTCTGGCTGGGCCGATGTCGAACTCGACGGGCCGCGCAAGGATCTGTCGGCGCTCTATGACCTGGTGCTGAGCCATGTGCCTGCACCGGCGCAAATCGCGCGCCGGGCCGAGCCGTTCCAGATGCTGGCCACCACGCTGTCGGCTGACCCGTTCATCGGCCGTATCCTGACCGGCCGGGTAGAGGCGGGCACGCTGCGCGCTGGCGAGACCATCAAGGCGCTGAGCCGCAATGGCGACCGGATCGAACAGTTCCGCGTGTCGAAGGTTCTGGCCTATCGTGGTCTGGTGATGACCCCGATCGACGCCGCCGAAGCAGGCGACATCGTGACCCTTGCCGGCATGACCAAAGCCACCGTGGCCGATACGCTCTGCGCGCTGGAGGTGGATACCGCCCTGCCCGCGCAGCCGATTGACCCGCCGACGATCTCGATCACCTTTGGCATCAACGACTCGCCTCTGGCAGGCAAAGAAGGCTCCAAGGTGCAGTCGCGCGTAATCCGCGAGCGTCTGATGAAGGAAGCCGAGATCAACGTCGCGATCAAGGTCACCGACACCCCCGGCGGCGACGCGTTTGAAGTCGCAGGCCGGGGCGAATTGCAGATGGGCGTGTTGATCGAGAACATGCGCCGCGAAGGGTTCGAGCTGTCGATCAGCCGGCCGCGCGTGCTGATGCAGGAAATCGACGGCGTGCGCTCCGAGCCGATTGAAGAAGTCACCATCGACGTGGATGACGAATACACCGGCCCGGTGATCGAAAAGCTGACCGGCCCGCGCAAGGGCGATCTCGTCGAGATGAAGCCCGCAGGGGCTGGCAAGACCCGGATCATCGCGCATGTGCCGTCGCGCGGTCTGATCGGCTATCATGGCCAGTTCATGACCGACACCCGTGGCACCGGCGTTCTGAACCGCGTGTTCCACGGCTGGGCCCCGCACAAGGGCCCGATCGAGGGGCGTCGTCAGGGCGTGCTGATCTCGATGGAATCCGGTATCTCGGTCGCTTACGCGATGTGGAAGCTGGAAGACCGTGGCCACTTCTTCATCGGGGTGCAGGAACCGGTTTACACCGGCATGATCATCGGCGAGCACAGCCGTGACAACGATCTGGAAGTGAACCCGCTGAAAGGCAAACAGCTGACCAACGTCCGCGCCTCTGGCACGGATGAGGCTGTGCGCCTGACCACCCCGGTCAAGCTGAGCCTTGAGCAGTGCATCGCCTATATTGACGATGATGAGCTGGTTGAGGTGACGCCGAAATCGGTGCGGATGCGCAAACGCTATCTGGACCCGCATGAGCGCAAGCGGCACAGCCGCAGCGCCTGAGGATGGCGGCCCCTTCGGGGGCCGTTTTCATTTGGGAAACCTGAGAACCGACATAAAAAACGCGCGCAAGGCATTGGCCCTGCGCGCGTTTTCTGTATGAGGCCGCCCGGTTTCCCGGGCGGCCAGGGTGCTGTCAGTCGGCACCACGCGCAACCGCGCCCGGCTTTACCAGCCGCTTCTGGATCGCCCAGACCGCTACCGCCGTCCCGATGCCGATAAAGTCGGTCAGGAAGCCGGAGTCGATCATCGCCACCGCAGCCACCGCCAGAACGATGCGCAGGATCGTGTTCAGATGGCCGAAGTACCAGGCCTGCACCGCTGAAGACAGCAGGAACACCCCCAGCAACGCCCCGGCAACAACGTGGATGATGTTCAGCCATTCGCCCTGCATCAAGAGTTCGGGCGACGAGAAGAACATGAACGGCACCACAAACGCCGCCATCCCCATCTTGAAGCTCTCCACGCTCGTCTTCATCGGGTCAGACCGGGCAATCGCCGCCCCGGCATAGGCGGCAAGTGCCACCGGCGGGGTGATGGCCGACATCACCGCGAAGTAGAAGATGAAGAAGTGCGCGGTCAGCGTGTCGATGCCCATGCTGATCAGCCCCGGCGCGATCACCGAAGCCGCCACCGCATAGGCCGCCGTGGTGGGCATGCCCATCCCCAGCACGATGGAGACGACCATGGCAAAGAACAGCGCCAGCATCTGGTTGTTCTCCGCCAGCCCCAGCAGCAGCGACGAGAACCGCGTGCCCAGCCCGGTCAGTGCAATCACGCCCACAATGATCCCGGCGGCGGCACAGACCGCGACCAGTTGCAGCGTCATCTTGGTCGAGATTTCCAGCGCGAACAGGATTTCCTTGATGCCCATCTTGTGCGGCGTCAGCCACGAGACGACCGCTGCCGCCGCCATGGCCAGCGTGCCCGCACGGATCACGGAATAGCCCATGAACAGCGCGCCGATCAGAATGAGGATCGGGATGAACAGGAACACCTGCTTGGCCAGCTTGCGGAACTGCGGCAGCTCTTCGCGCGGCAGGCCCTTCATGTTGAACTTCTGCGCCATCAGGTCGACGTTGAAATAGACGCTGACGAAGTAGAGCAAAGCCGGGATGATCGCGGCCACCACGATGTCGGAATAGGCGATGCCGGTGATTTCCGACATGATGAACGCGCCCGCCCCCATGATCGGCGGCAGGATCTGCCCGCCGGATGAGGCCGCCGCCTCGACCGCTGCTGCGGTCTGCGGCTTGTAGCCCACCTTTTTCATCAAGGGGATGGTCAACGACCCGGTCGCCACCACGTTGCCCGCCGAGGTGCCGTTGATCATGCCCATCAGGCCCGATCCGAACACCGCCACCTTGGCCGGTCCACCGCGACGGTCACCCGCTGCGGCAAAGGCGAAGTTGACGAAATACTCACCCACGCGGCTGGCTTGCAGAAAGGCGGCAAAGGCCACGAACAGGATGATGTAGGTCGAGGAAATTGCCGTCGTCGGGCCAAGGATACCCTGATCGGTGAAGACATAGGTAAAGAACCGGGTCAGCGAATAGCCCCGGTGATACAGGATACCGGGCAACCACGGGCCGACAAAGCTGTAGAGCACGAAGATCCCGGCGATGATCACCAGCGCCAGACCCGCCATGCGCCGGGTCAGCTCCAGGATCAGGATCGCCCCGATCAGGGCCGCATACATATCGGCCTCTTTCGCGAGGCCGGTGCCCGCGCGCAAGCGCAACAGCGGCGCGTGAAAGATGATATAGGCGGTCACCGCAATGGCGGCACAGGCCAGGATAATGTCAGCCGCATCCAGCTGCCCGCGGCGCGGATCCGGCATCAGCCAGCCCACCAGCAACGCCCAGACCGTCCCGATCAGCAGCGGCACGCCAAAGGTCCAGCGCATGGCGGTGGCTTGGGCTGCCTGATCGACCCCCGTGCCGCCGATCCAGAACAGCATCACCTGCACAAAGCCCACGCCCACCAGCACCGCCGCCGGGGCCAGCATCAGCATGCGGCCTGCGCGCGGGTTGCCCTCGACTTCCATGAAGTTCAGTGACGAGAACAGCAGGAACCCGATCACCAGCCCGCCGCCGACATGCAGCAGCCGGTAGGTCCAGGTTTCAATCGGATACAGGTTCATCACCCCGATATGAAACGCGGTATAGGCGATACACATTGCGGCGATCAGCAGGCCGACCGAACCGATCGGTTTGCGCTGGTTGGCCGAGAAAATCTCGTTGTCGACGCCAGAGGCAATAGCCTTTTCTGGAACGTCCGTACTGGGAGCGGTCATGGTCTGGTGTCCCCGAATGATGATTGAAAAAGGGCGTCCGATCCAGGTCGGACGCCCGCAAAGCACGAACGGCGTGCCTTATTTCAGGGTATCGGGGATCGTGATCCCTTTTTCTTCGTAATACTGCACCGCACCGGGATGGAAGGTCATGAAGGTGTTCTTGTCCCAGTTCTCGATCAGCGTTTCCGACGATGTCGCGTGGATCTGAACCATGCGCTCATTGTTGTCGAGCGCCAGCTTGGTGATCTCATAGGCGAGGCTGTCCGGCATGTCGGAATGCGCGATGGCAAAGTTCCACAGCGCAACCGTGGGCTGGTCATAGTCATGGCCCGGATAGGTGCCCGCTGCGATGTTGAACGGGGCCATCGCCGGGAAGGCTTCCAGCACCTTGGCGGATTCTTCCGGGGTCAGACCGAACATCAGCACGTCCTGTTGGGCTGCCAGTTCGGAAAATGCCGAAATCGGCACGCCCGCCGCAAAGGCAAAGGCGTCGATCAGACCGTCCTGCAACTGGCCTGCCGCATCGGCAGCCCCGGCATAGGACACGTTGGCCTCGACGCCGACAGCACTCATGAACTGCGGCCAATAGGTGCCGGGGGTACCGCCAGCAGGACCAACCGAGACGCGCTTGCCATTCAGGTCAGACACCGAGGTGATGCCCGACGATTTCAGCACCACGACCTGAAACGGGGTCTGATACATCGGGAACAGCGCGCGGATCGACTTGTGCTCCAGCCCCGGCGCAAGCTCGGATTTGCCCATCCAGGCGTCATAGGCCGGGCCCATGGTGACCAGACCCATCAGGTGATCGCCGGTTTCCACCAGCGTCACATTCTGCACCGGGCCGCCGGTGACTTCACCGGTGGCGTTCACACCCAGAGCTTCGGACATGTACCCGGCAAAGCCGTTGCCATAGACGAAATAGGTGCCGCCCTGCGACGCGGTGCCGATGGTGATTTCTGACGGCCAGTCGCTTTTGTCCTGCGCCAGTGCGGTGGTCGCAACGAGGCCAGCCGCGCAAGCGGCGGCGAGTGTCTTGATGAACATGCAGTCCTCCCAAAAAATCGACACTGGCCTGCGTCTCCTGCGCAGGCCGTGCTGTGTCCAGAAGGCGGTTAATCGCCGCTTCACTCAACCGTGTTGTTCGCCGTTTGCGCAATCAATTGGCGTTCAGGCGGCTGTGATGGGTGGATTTCGTAACATCGCAGGCAAAGCATGGGGGGATTTCGTGGCTTGTTACGCCTCTGCCTCGCCCCCGGCCCCGAACTGGGCCTTGTCCAGCCCGTGCTTTTGCATCTTCTCCCACAGGGTTTTGCGCGACAATCCGAGTGATTCATAAACCGGTTTCAAGTTGCCGCGATGCGCGGCAAGCGCTGCCTCGATCTCGCGCCGCTCGAACTCGGCAACCCGTTCTGACAGGCGCGACGGGGCCTCTTCCACCGTCTGCGCGCCCTCGCCCAGACCCAGCGCGTAGCGGTCGGCGGCGTTGCGCAACTCGCGCACATTGCCGGGCCAGTCGCGCGCGGTCAGTTGCGCCACCAGCGATGGCGGCACCGGCGCGGGGTCAGAGCGGTGACGGCTGGCGGCCTCGGACAAAAGACGCAGAAACAAGAGCGGTATATCTTCGCGCCGGGCCGACAGCGGCGGCACCTGTAGCGTCACCACGTTCAGCCGGTAAAGCAGATCCGCGCGGAACCGCCCGGCCTCTACCTCGGCCTCCAGCGGCACGCGCGAGGTGGCCATAAAGCGCACATCCAGCGGCAGAGACTCGTTCGATCCCAGCCGCGTGACGGTGCGGTCTTCAATCACCCGCACCAGTTTTCCCTGCATGTCCAATGGCATCGAGGCGATATCATCCAGCAGGATGGTGCCGCCGCGCGCATGTTCGAACTTGCCATAGCGCGCTCTGATCGCGCCCGCAAAGGCCCCCGCCTCATGGCCGAACAGCTCGGATTCGATCAGCGCTGCCGGGATCGCGGCGCAGTCGATGGCGACAAAGGGTTTGCGCGCACGCGGCGACAGATCATGCAGCGCCCGCGCCACCACCTCTTTGCCTGCCCCGGTTTCCCCCACGATCAACACATCGGCCTCGGTCGGGCCAAGGGTGCGGATGCGGCGGCGCAGGTCGATCATCACTGTGGAACGCCCGATCAGGCGTTGCTCCATATCATCGACCTGCCCCGCCGCCGCCTTGAGCACGCGGTTTTCCAGAACCAGCCGACGGTAATCCGACGCCCGCGCCACGATTTCGGTCAACTGGCTGGCCGGAAATGGCTTTTCGACAAAATCATAAGCGCCTTCGCGCATTGCCCGCACCGCCAGTTGCACATCGCCATGCCCGGTGATCAGGATCACCGGAATGTCACGGTCAATCTCGTGGATGCGGTTCATCAGCGTCAGCCCATCCATGCCGGGCATGCGGATATCGGTCAGCACCACGCCGGGAAAGCCAAAGCTGACCAGATCCATGATCCGCTCGGGCATCGCAAAATCCTGCACCGCAAAGCCCGCCAGATCCAGCGCCTGCGCGGTCGAGGCGCGCAGATCGGGTTCGTCATCGACCAGAAGAATACGGAGCGGGGTCATTCGGCAGCCTCTTGCTGGGCGGACTGGGCCGCGGCAAGCCGCAGCACAAAGCAGGCGCCGGGGCCTGACGTTACAGAAAGATCGCCGCCGAAGTCTTTGACGATATTGTAGGAAATGGAAAGCCCAAGGCCAAGCCCCTTACCCACGCCCTTGGTCGAAAAGAACGGATCAAAGATACGGGTGACCAGCCCCTCGGGCACGCCCGGGCCAGAATCGGCAATGCGGATCAGCACATCATCACCGATGGCTTCGGCGGTCAGGGTGATGCGGCGGTCATCCAACCCCTCCACCGCATCGGCGGCATTGGTCAGGATGTTGACCAGCACCTGCTGCAAACGCACCGGGCCAGCCACAACCTGCGGCAGATCGCTGGCAAGGTCGATGGTCAGGTTCGCATCTGCCGCACGGATGCGCAGCGCGGCAATCTCTACCGCAGCTTCCACCACCTCGGCCACGGTGACATGCGACAGCTTTTGCCCCGGCGCGCGGGCAAAGCTGCGCAGATGGCGGCTGATGCTGGTCAGCCGGTCGATCAGCGACAGGATACGGTCGATATTGCCGCGCGCCTCGGCCAGCCGGCCCCGGTCCATCAGCACGCCCGCGTTGTCGGCATAGGTGCGGGCGGCAGCCAGCGGCTGGTTGAACTCATGGCTCAGCGCTGCCGACATCTGGCCAAGCGCGGCCATCTTGCCCGCCTGCACCAGATCGGCCTGCGCCTGGCGCAGCTCATGCGTGCGTTCCTCCACCCGGCGCTCCAGATCGGCGCGGGCTTCGGCCTGTACCTGCAGCCGCTCATCCAGCCGCAGACGGCGCTGCCAGACCACCGCCCCCACCATCGCCAGCACGCCAAAGGCCAGCATGGCGACAAAGGCGAGCGTCAGTGCCGATGCCCGCGCGGCGGCGGTGTCGATCAGCACATGCACCACCCAGCCGGCCCGATCCATCGGCATGTCGCGTTGCAGATATTCCCGCGCACCCTGAGCTTCGGCGATGCGCAGCACCGGGCTGCTGCGGTGGCGCCCCTCGCCGATGATCTCCAGCAGACCGATGGGCGTTCCGGCATAGCGCCGGGTGCTTTCGATACTGGCCTGCGCGGCGATGCTCAGCGGGCGCATCGCGGCAAAACGCCAGTCGGGACGCGACGACAGAAAGCTCACCCCCTCCGGGTCGGTGACCAGAACCGCATAATCGCCCCCCGCCCATGTGCCCTCGATGGCGTCAAGATCGACCTTGAACACCAATACCCCTGCGGTCAGCCCCGCCACCCGGACCGGCGCGCCAAAGTAATAGCCGCGCTTGCCGCTGGTGGTGCCAAGGGCATAAAATTGCCCCGCCGCGCCGGTCAGGGCATCGTAGAAATAGGGGCGGAACGCGAAATTGCCGCCGATGAACGAGGTGTCGGTGTCATAATTCGATGCGGCAATGGTCAACCCATTGGTATCCATCAGATAAATATCGGTCGCTCCCAGCAGGCGCTGGATGCGGCGCAGATAGTCATTCGCCTGCATGACCAGTGCCGGATTGCGCGGGTCCGCCGCCAGCCGGGTGACAATCGTTTGCTCGGCAATCAGCGGCGGCAGACGCTCGAACCGGTCCAGCTCGCCCGACAGCGCGGTGGTGGCGAGCTGCAACACATTGTCACCGCGCCGGGCGGTGTCATCCAGTGACCGCGCAAGACTGTGCCGCCAGGTCAGCCACCCGGCCAGACAGCAGCCCAGCACCGCCAGCGTGGCGGCGAGGATCAGCCATCTTCGTGTGGTTTTGCGCATCGGCCCCCCTGTCCCGTCAATGCTATCGGCAAAGCGGGTCGGGCCGCAACTGCGGTTCAGGCGGCGACGGCCAGGCGGCAGGGGTGGAAATCCTCGACCTGCACATCGCGGCCCTCAAAGGTGCAGAAGCTGAACGGCGGCACGGCGATCCAACCACCTTCGCCGGTTTCAAGCGGTTCGGACACCACGGCGGTGCCGCCCCGCGTGTCGGACCAGCGGTGATAGAGCGTGGGCGCATGGTCATCGGTGGCATAGCGCATCGCATACAGCCGCTTGCCATCCGACAACGCGCCGGTCAGGCGCAGATGCGGGGCCGCCCCTTTGGCGCGGGCAAGGCTGATCAGCTTGGCGGCCGCGCGCTCCATCGCGCCCTTGGGGTCATCGCCCAGCCCTTCGGCAATGGCGATCAGGAACAGCGCCTCGGAATCCGTCGCACCCTTGCGGCACGGATACAGCGCATCGGGGATCATCATGTCGGCGTCACGGCGGAAACTGTCATAACCGCCGATCTGGCCATTGTGCATGAACGCCCACCGCCCCCAGGTGAACGGATGGCAATTGTTGCGGCTGGTCGCGGTGCCGGTGCTGGCGCGCACATGGGCGAGAAACAGGCCAGAGCGGACCTGCGCGGTCAGGCTGCGCAGATTGGGGTCGGACCAGGCCGGCATCACATCGCGGTACAGCCCCGGTTCCGGCCTCTCGCCATACCAGGCCAGACCAAAGCCATCGGCGTTGATGGCGGTGTGGCATTGCGTGGCGCAATGCGACTGGTGGATCAGCGAATGGCCGGGTCGGCTGACGATTTCCTCAAGGAAAATCGGCGCCCCGGTATAGGCGGCCCAACGGCACATCAGCGCGCCCCTGTGGTGATGAACATGGTTCTGCCCCAACGTTTCTTTTCATGACAATAGCATGAAAGAAAACGACGCCGGAAGGAGGTTCTTGCGGCGTCGCGGATGTTTGGGGGGCTTGTGCTGAAAAATCAGTCGATTTCTTCTACGATCACCAGATCGCGCACCGAAGCGCCTTTGGCATGGGCAAGCGCCGCCTGATATTCCGGGCTTTGGTAGCAGGCCACAGCCGCCTCCAGACTGGGGAAGCGGGTCACGACGTTGCGGGCGCGCTCCTTGCCTTCGAGCTGAACATAGCGGCCACCACGGGCCAGAAAAACGCCGCCATGCAGGGCAACTGCCGGGCCTGCGGCCTTGGCGTACAGGCCATAGGCGTCGGCGTCGGTCACTTCGACATGGGTGATCCAGAGAGCGGTGGGCATGGGATTATCCTTCTAGAACAGCTTTAACGGCTTTGATCGCATTTGATGCTTGCGAAATATCGGTCCCGCCGCCTTGGGCAAGGTCAGCACGTCCCCCACCGCCTTTACCGCCGAGAGCCTCAACAGCCGCCCGAACCAAATCGACTGCAGACACTTTGTCAACGAGATCAGCTGTAACTCCAGCACAGACAGCAGGTTTTCCGCCCGTATCAGCGATCAACAAAACCACACCAGAGCCCAAGAAAGCTTTGATTTCGTCGATCATTGGAGGAAGGTCTTTGCCGGCCACACTGGAAACGACTTGTGCAATTAGCTTGAGCCCGTTGATTTCGACTGGCTCGGCGAACTCATCGCCCAATGCTGCGTCACGTTTTAACTGCGCCACTTCGTTCTGCAGCGCGCGGCGTTCGTCGAACAGGGCTTTCACCCGTTCCACCACCTCGGCCGCCGGGGCTTTCAGCACCGCCGCCACATCGGCCAGCCGCGCATCCTGCTGGCGCAGATGGTCCAGCGCCGCCTGACCCGTCAGCGCCTCGATCCGCCGCACGCCCGCCGACGACGCGGAGTCGCCCAAGAGCACAAACGCGCCGATGTCGCCAGTCCGCGCCACATGGGTACCGCCACAGAGCTCAAGACTGTAGGTGTTGCCATCGGCCCCTTTGGCGCTGCCATCGAGCACGCCCATCGAGACCACGCGGACCTCATCGCCGTATTTTTCGCCAAACAGCGCCTGCGCCCCGATGGCGCGGGCATCGTCTGGCGTCATGATACGGGTCTCAACGGGGCTGTTCTGGCGGATGAATTCATTCACCTCGCCCTCGACCAACGTCAGTTCGCGGGCGGTCAAGCCCACCGAATGGCTGAAATCAAAGCGCAGACGGTCGGGCGCGTTGAGGCTGCCCTTTTGCGCGACATGGTTCCCAAGCGCGCGGCGCAGCGCCTCGTGCAGCAGGTGGGTCGCCGAATGGTTGGCGCGGATCCGGGCCCGGCGGGTGTGGCCGACCTCCAGCTTGGCGGGCTGGCCTTTGGTCACACTCCCCTCAACCACGGTGGCGATGTGCAGGAACACGCCTGCGATTTTGCGGGTGTCGGTCACTTCGGCCATGCCGGTCGCGGTGCGGATCAAGCCGGTATCGCCGACCTGCCCGCCGGATTCGGCGTAAAACGGGGTCTGGTTGACCACGATCTGAACGCTTTCGCCGGTTTTGGCGGCATCAATCGCCGCGCCGTCGCGCACCAGCGCGTTGATCACGCCCTCGGCGGTTTCGGTGTCATAGCCGAGGAATTCGGTGACGCCATGCTCTTCGGCCAGCTCGAACCAGATCTTGCCATCCGCCGCTTCACCCGTGCCGGACCATGCCGCGCGGGCCTTGGCCTTTTGCTCGGCCATCGCCGAGTCAAAGCCCGCCACATCCACTGCCCGGCCACGTTCGCGCAAAGCGTCCTGCGTCAGATCCAGCGGGAAGCCGTAAGTGTCATAGAGCTTGAACGCGATTGCGCCCGACAGATCACCGCCTTCGGGCAGACGCACCAGTTCGTCATCCAAGAGCTTCAGGCCACGGTCCAGCGTGGTCTTGAAGCGGGTTTCCTCCAGCTTCAGCGTTTCCTCGATCAGGCTTTGCGCCCGCGCAAGTTCGGGGTAAGCGGCCCCCATCTGGCGCACCAGCGCGGGCACCAGTTTGAACATCACCGGATCCTGCGAGCCCAGCATATGCGCATGGCGCATGGCGCGGCGCATGATCCGGCGCAGCACATAGCCGCGCCCTTCGCTGGAGGGCATCACCCCATCGGCAATCAGGAAAGAGGTTGACCGCAGATGGTCGGCGATCACCCGGTGGTGGGTCTTGCCGGGGCCATCGGGATCAGAGCTGGTGGCATGCGCGCTGGCCTCAATCAGGCTGCGCATCAGGTCGGTGTCGTAATTGTCGTGCTTGCCCTGCAACAGCGCCCCGATCCGCTCCAGCCCCATGCCGGTGTCGATGCTCTGCATGTCCAGCGGGCGCAGGGTGCCATCGGCGAATTGTTCATTCTGCATGAACACGTTGTTCCAGATCTCGATGAAGCGGTCGCCATCCTCATCGGCGCTGCCCGGCGGGCCGCCCCAGATATGATCGCCATGGTCATAGAAAATCTCGGTGCAGGGGCCACAAGGGCCGGTTGGCCCCATGCGCCAGAAATTGTCATCGGTCGGGATGCGGATGATCTTGTCATCGCTGAAGCCGGCCACCTTTTTCCAGATCGCCGCCGCCTCGTCATCGGTGTGATACACCGTGACCAGCAGCTTGTCCTTGTTCAGGCCGAAATCCTTGGTCAGGAGTTCCCAGGCAAAGGCAATGGCATCGTCCTTGAAGTAATCGCCAAAGCTGAAGTTGCCGAGCATCTCGAAAAACGTGTGATGGCGCGCGGTGTAGCCGACGTTATCAAGGTCGTTGTGCTTGCCGCCCGCGCGCACGCATTTCTGCGCGGTGGTGGCGCGGGTGTAATCGCGGGTCTCGACCCCGGTGAACAGGTTCTTGAACTGCACCATGCCGGAATTGGCGAACATCAGCGTCGGATCGTTGCGCGGCACCAGCGGCGACGAGTCCACCACCTTGTGGCCGTTGCGGGCAAAGAAATCGAGATAGGTCGAGCGGATATCGTTCAGCGACGCCATGTTAGTGCCCTTCGGCTGAGGGATTCATCTGGTTTGGTTCCCATCTATCCGCGCGCGCAGGGCCTGTCCACCAGCGGCAGTGGCCGACACCGGAAAAAGCCCGCCGCCGCCATGAAAAAGGCCGGGGACATGCCCCGGCCTTTTGCTCTGCGAAGTGTATCAGGTGTCCATCACATCATCATCGGCGGCCTCACCGTCGGCCATGTGGAAATCCAGCCCGTTGGCGGCGCGGATGCGCTCTTCGATCTCGGCCGCGGTGGTCGGGTTGGATTTCAGGAACAGTTTGGCATTTTCACGCCCCTGCCCGATCCGCTCATCGCCATAGGAATACCACGAGCCCGACTTTTCGATCACACCGGCCTTGACGCCAAGATCGACCAGCTCGCCGGTTTTCGAGATGCCTTCGCCATACATGATGTCGAATTCCACCTGTTTGAACGGCGGCGCCACCTTGTTCTTGACCACTTTGACGCGGGTAGAGTTGCCGACCACCTCATCCTTGTCCTTGATCGAGCCGATGCGGCGGATGTCGAGCCGGACGCTGGCGTAGAATTTCAGCGCATTGCCGCCGGTGGTGGTTTCGGGCGAGCCGAACATCACGCCGATTTTCATGCGGATCTGGTTGATGAAGATCACCATGCAGTTGCTGCGGCCGATACTGGCGGTCAGCTTGCGCATCGCCTGGCTCATCAGACGGGCCTGCGCGCCCATCTGCATGTCGCCCATATCGCCCTCGATTTCCGATTTCGGGGTCAGCGCCGCCACCGAATCGACGACCACAAGGCTGACCGCGCCGGAGCGGACCAATGTATCGACAATCTCCAGCGCCTGTTCGCCGGTGTCGGGCTGGCTGATCAACAGCTCATCCAGATTGACGCCCAGTTTCTTGGCATATTGCGGGTCAAGCGCGTGTTCGGCATCGACAAAGGCGCAGACGCCGCCCTTTTTCTGCTCTTCGGCAACCACATGCAGCGTGAGCGTGGTCTTGCCCGAGCTTTCGGGGCCGTAAATCTCGATGATGCGGCCTTTTGGCAGGCCGCCGATGCCAAGCGCGATATCAAGCCCCAAAGAGCCGGTTGATGTCGCCTCGATATCCATTGCCGGGCTGTTCATCCCCAGCCGCATGATCGAGCCTTTGCCGAACTGCCGTTCGATCTGTGCCAGAGCGCTTTCAAGCGCCTTTGACTTGTCCATTTCGCGCTTCCCGTTCAAATCGAGGAGGTTCGCCACCGCCATTGTCCCGCTCCTTATTTCACAGCCGCGCCACGGCGGCAATCATTGCCGGTGTTCGCCAAGTGTTCTCATCTATATGAGATCAAATGCAGAACATATCAACCAGATTCTGGTAAATTCAGCTTTTTCACAATCTGGTTAAGCGATAGTTTACGCGGAGCAATGAAACGCATCCGACAGAGATGCTCAAAGGGACAGTAAACGGTGCTGGTATTCTGGGAACAACGTCTGGCGATCCTTGCAACGCCGAAAACCGGCTCGACCGCGATCGAGGCTGCGCTCGAGTCGCTGGCCGCGCTGTCGATCCAGCGGCCGCCGGTGCTGAAGCACACCAATGTCGCCCGGTTTCACCGCTTTGTCGGGCCCTATCTGGCGGCGGCGGCGGGCGGGCCGTTTACCGTGGTGGCGATGATGCGCGAGCCGCGCGACTGGCTGGGCAGCTGGTATCGTTATCGCAGCCGCGACGACATTCCGGATGAGGCCAAAAGCACCCAAGGCATGAGCTTTGATGCATTTGTCCAGGCCTGGTGCAGCACGCCGCGCCCGGCCTTTGCCGATGTCGGATCGCAGGCGCGGTTCTTGCATGGGGGCGAGGGGCGCGCGGCTGACCGGGTGTTCCGCTATGAAAACATTGACGCTTTCGTCGCATTTCTGGAGGATCGGCTGGATTTTCAGATCATCCTGCCGCAGCTGAATGTCTCACCCAAAGCCTCGTTGGATCTGTCACCAGACACGATGGCGCGGCTGCAAACGGTCGCGGCTGAAGATTTTGCGCTGTACAACAGTCTGGATTGAGCAAAGGTCAGTGCAGCTGACCCTGTACGGTGATGGCCAGATCGTTGAGCGAGAATGGTTTGGCCAGAAACACCGAATTCGGCATCCTCGCCTGTTCTTCGGACAGGCAATCTTCGGCATAGCCTGACATGAACACCACACGCACATCCGGCCGCGCCTCACGCGCGAGCTTGACCCAGCTTGGCCCGTCCATGCCGGGCATCACCACATCAGTCACAAAGACATCAATCGCAAGGCTGCGGTCTTCAAGCAGGCGCAGCGCCTCTTCGGCACAATCGGCTTCCAGCACTGTATAGCCGCGCAGGCGCAGGGCGCGGCTGGCAAAGGCGCGCACCGGCGCCTCATCTTCGACCAGCAGCACCACCCCCTCCCCCTGCTTGAGCACGATCTTGCGGGCGGGCTCAGCAGCGGGGGCCGTCGCCTCGTCTTCGGTGGGGTGGTGGATCGGAAAATAGAGGTGGAACACCGACCCCTCACCCGGGGTGGAATCGACAAAGATGAAGCCGCCCGATTGTTTGACGATGCCATACACCGTTGACAGGCCCAGGCCGGTGCCCTCGCCCGCGCGTTTGGTGGTGAAAAACGGCTCGAAGATCTTTTCCAGCCGGTCCGCAGGGATGCCGACCCCGGTGTCGATCACCCGGATGGCGGCATAGTCCCCCACCGGCACCACGGCGCGGTTGCGGCGCAATTCATCCTGCAGGGTCAACGCTTCGGTCTCGACCCGGATGGTGCCGCCCATCGGCATGGCATCGCGGGCGTTGACCACCAGATTCATCAGCACCTGTTCCAGCTGCCGCTTGTCGGCGCGGATCATGCCAAGATCGGGCGCATGGGCCAGCCGCAGCCGCACCTTTTCCCCGACCAGCCGGTTGAGCAGATGCGCCATATCCGACAGCACCTCCTGCAGGTCGATCCGTTGCGGTTTCAGCGTCTGCTTGCGCGAAAACGCCAGCAGCTGACCGACCAGAGCGGCGGCGCGGTTGGCGTTCTGGTTGATCTGCACCAGATCGGCAAAATCCTTGTCCTCGCGCGAGTGGCGCAGCAGCAACAGGTCACAATGGCCCGAAATCGCGGTCAGCAGATTGTTGAAATCATGGGCAATACCACCCGCAAGCTGGCCGATGGCCTGCATTTTCTGGCTTTGAACAAACTGCGCCTCCAGCCGCTTCATAGCAGTGGCATCCTGCACCACGGCCAGAACGCCGGGGCAGCCGTGATCGACATAGCGCCGAAGGGTCACCTGATGAAACGCATCGGCCTGACCGATCCGGGCGCGCAGCACCTCGGAGCCGACCAGCTGCCGTTCAGACGCGACATCGGCAACCCAGTCAAGGACCGAGCGGCCAAGACCTTCGTAAATGTCGTGAAACATCGGCCGCGCGTCGCTGGCCAGATCCAGCACATCGCGGGCGGCACGGTTGGCGGCCATCAAGCGGCCCTCGCCATCAAAGCGCAGCAGGGCGACCGGAAGCCCCTCAAAATCTTCCAGGATCTGCTCACCTGCGGGTCGGTGGCTGACCGGCAGCAGATAGATCTCGCGCCGCTCACCCGCGCCGGAAATCTCGGCCAGAATGGCGCGCACCGGGCCATCGACCCCTGCCACCTCCAGCTCTTCGCCGCTGCGCAGGACGGGGGTGGAAAACACCCGGTCCAGCCGTTTGGGGCGGCCACCGAGCAGGCGGCGCATCGCCTCGTTGGTGAACAGCACCACCCCTGATTTGTTGACAATCAGCATTGGCAGGCTCAGCCCTTCGGCCCCGCGCCCGGAGACGGCGCGATCCACAAACTCTTCCAGCCGCCACAGAAACCGCCCCTCGGCGATGCGATGCACCGACAGGCGCGAATGGCCCCGGCGTGTCACCACATCCTCGCGCGTGGCGCCGGCGGTCTGAGCCCGCGATTGCAGACGATAGAGCACCGAGGCCGGGCTTGCGAAATGATCCTGCAGGGCAGACATCAGAGAGGCCGCTGCGCCCCCGAACCGCGCCTGCGCAGCCGTATTGCGGTACAGGATCTGACCCTGAGCATCTGTGGTGAAACAGGGTGTCGCATCCTGACCGACCAGCAGCGCGACCGACCGCTCTGCCGCGCGTTCGGTCCGGGTGGCCAGAAAGACCAGGGCCCAGAGCAGCCCGACCAGCGCGCCCAGCGTCAGCGCCACGACCGAGGCCGCCACCCGCACCGAAGGGTCAGACGCAACCGCCGCCGCCACCCCCGCCGCCAGCGCACCGGCCAGCAAAAGCCGCGACCGGGTGGCCAGACCGCGCAACACGGCGATGATTTCGCTGCTTCCCTGAACGCCAGCCAGCACACCCATCCCCATCTGCACCCGTTTCTCGCGCAGCACAGCACGGCAATCGTTAAGACGTTCTTAACCGCCGTCGCATTGCCTGCGAAAAACCGCTCATAGGGGTGTAGGTTACGGTTGACCTTGCGTCAACAACGCCAGAAAGAAGCCATCGCCGCCCGTCAGCGGGGTAAAGCGCTGGGTGCTTTTCAGGCACCAGCCGGGGGTGCGCGTCAGAAAGGCAGCAATCCGGTCTTCGTTCTCGGCGCGCAGCAGCGAGCAGGTGGCATAGGCCAGCATGCCACCAGGACCAGTCATCGGGGCCAGACGGTCCAGAATTTGGTCCTGTATCGTGCCGATTTCTGCCAGCCGCCCGGGCGTCAGCGCCCATTTGCCTTGCGGATCGCGCCGCCAGCTGCCGGAACCGGAACAGGGTGCATCGGCGAGGATCAGGTCAAACGGTGCCAATGCCTCGGGCGTTTCAGTCAGCTTTACCTTTGCCCCGGCTCGGCTGGCCCGGCTGGTCAGATCGCGCATCCGGGCGGGAAAGGCGTCATGGGCAAAGAGTGACAGGCTGGCGCGTGCGGCCATCGCCAGCGTCTTGCCACCGCCGCCAGCGCAATGATCCAGCACCCGCATGCCATCGCGCAACGGCAGGGCGTTGACCACGGCCTGCGACGCGGCATCCTGCAATTCGACGAGACCGGACAGATAGGCCTGACTGGTCTGGATCTTGCGCGCGCCGTCCGTCACCTCCAGTGCGGTATCGGCCAGAGCATGTGGCTCTGCCGTAATGCCCTCAGTCTGCAATGCTGCGATGGCCTGCGCGACAGTTGCCCGCCGCAGATTGACCCGCAAGAACACCGGCGCACGCTGACGCAGGGCCTGTGCAATACGGGTCAGATCGTCGCCCAGCGACTCCGTCAGCTGCGGCAGCAGCCAATCGGGCAGATCGAGCGCCTCCGCCGCGTCGGGCGCGCGGCCCTCTTCCCCCGGGGTAACCGGATGCGGCGCATGGCCCTCACCGGTAAACAGCGTGGCCGGATCAGTGCCCGCCGCGCGCAAAGCACCCAGCATCAGCCCCCGCCCGGTTTCGGCCCCGCCCATTGCCGCATAGGACCGGCGGCAGCGCAACGCGTCATAGACCAGATCGCGCACCGCATTGCGGTCGCCCGACCCGGCAAAGCGGCTCGCGCGGCCCCAGTTGGTCAGCACCTGTTCCGCAGGCGCGCCAGTCAGAACACGGTCCAGCACCTCGATCGCGGCAGACAGCCGGGCGGCGGGAGTCATGATTTGCGTTCCTGCAACATGTTTCCACCATCAACCACCAGCGTGATCCCGTTGACATAAGACGCCGCAGGTGACGCCAGAAAGGCGACACAGGCCGCGACCTCTTGCGGAGTGCCGGCGCGACCCATCGGCGATTTCCGGGCGGCGGCAAATTCGCCCTTCTGCGTGGCTTCGGTGCCGATCCAGCCGGGGGCGACAGCGTTGACCGTCACACCATTCTTCGCCACCTCCAGTGCCAGCGCATGGGTCAGACCCACCATCGCCGCCTTGGCCGCCGAATAGGCCGAACTGCCCGGAACCGAGACCAAAGGCCCGGTGACCGAGGCCATCATCACCACGCGGCCAGAGCCCTGATCCACCATTGCGGGCAGAAACGCGCGGGTCACCAGAACGGCGGTGGTCAGCGACAGATCAAATTCCCGCCGCCAGGCATCGGCATCGGATTTGACAAAGGTGCGGATGCGCTGAGGCTCTGCCTGTGTGCCCATGCCCGCGTTGTTGACCAGAACATCAACCGGCCCCAGCTCCGCCAGACGCGCAACGTCAACCGGGTCGGTCAGGTCGCCCTGAAAGGCTGTGGCGACAAAGCCCTCGGCCATCAGCTCCGCCGCACGCGCGTGGATGCGACCCGAAGCCCCGGCGATGATCAGCTCATACCCCGCAGCCCCCAGCGCCCGGGCGCAGGCAAGGCCGATGCCGCCCGCCGCCCCTGCCCCTGTGATCAGCGCGCGCATCAGCCGACCCGGTAGTTCGGGCTTTCGCGGGTGATCTGCACGTCATGGACGTGGCTTTCCTTCAGCCCGGCGCCGGTGATGCGGACAAATTCGCAGTTTGCGCGCATCTCGGCCACGGTGGCGCAGCCGGTATAGCCCATTGCCGCCCTGAGGCCGCCGACCATCTGGTGAATGACCTGAGCGGCCGATCCCTTGTAGGGCACCTGCCCCTCGATCCCTTCGGGCACCAGCTTGTCGCTGGCGGCGTCTTTCTGGAAATAGCGGTCAGCCGAGCCGCGCGCCATCGCCCCCAAAGAGCCCATACCACGATAGGATTTATACGACCGACCGTTCCACAAGATCACTTCGCCCGGCGACTCGTCGGTGCCCGCAATGGCAGAGCCGACCATGGCGCAGCTTGCCCCCGCCGCGATGGCCTTGGCGAAATCGCCGGAATACTTGATGCCGCCATCGGCGATGATCGGAATATCCCCCGCCGCCCTCGCCGCATCCATGATCGCGGTCAGCTGCGGCACACCCACACCGGCGACAATGCGCGTGGTGCAGATCGAGCCCGGGCCGATGCCGACCTTGACCGCATCAGCGCCTGCGCCGATCAGGGCGCGGGTGGCCTCTGCCGTCGCCACATTGCCCGCCACCACCTGCACGGTGTTGGACAGCCGCTTGATCCGCTCTACCGCGCGGGCCACGCCTTCGGAATGGCCATGTGCGGTGTCGATCACCACCATATCAACGCCCGCATCAATCAGCGCCTGCGAGCGTTCAAACCCGGCATCACCGACGGTGCTGGCGGCGGCGACGCGCAAGCGCCCCATCTCGTCCTTGCAGGCGTTGGGGTTCAGCACGGCTTTTTCGGTGTCTTTCAGCGTCAAGAGCCCGGTCAGCTTGCCGGTGCCATCAGTCACCAACAGCTTTTCGATCCGCCGCGCCTTCATCAGGCTGATCGCCTGTTCCCGGTCGATCGGCTCGTGCAGCAGCGCCAGATTGTCCGACGACATCATCACCGACACCGGCGTCTTGTCATCGCTGGCAAAGCGCATGTCGCGGTTGGTCACGATGCCAAGCACCCTGCCCTGCGCATCCACCACCGGAAAGCCGGTGATATTGTAGCGCCCCATCAACAGCTTGGCATCCGCCAAGGTCTGATCCGGGGTCAGGGTGATCGGCTTGTAGACCACGCCGGATTCAAAGCGCTTGACCCGGCGCACTTCGGTCGCCTGCGCCTCAAGGTCCAGATTGCGGTGGATCACGCCGATCCCGCCCGCCTGCGCCATGGCAATCGCCATCCGGCCTTCGGTCACCGTGTCCATCGCGCTGGACAAGAGCGGGATGTTCATGCGGATGGATTTTGTGACAAAGGTAGACGTATCTGCATCTGACGGCAGCACCGATGATGCCGCCGGAACCAGCAGAACGTCGTCAAAAGTAAGGGCCTCGCGAATCTCCATGGGAGCCTCCAAAGGAGTGATCGTTTGGCGGTTCCCTGTTTCACCTCTGCCAGAGGGATGCAAGCGGAAATGGCAGCGCCTTTGGCTGGCCGCGACAAGGGGGCTGCCTGCCCCCTTGAACCCCCGGGAGTATTTTTACCAAGATGAAGGCCAAAAAAACCTGCCCGCAGTTCATCTTGGAAAAAATACTCGCCGGGGGAAGGCCGAAGGCCGCGGGGGCGGCAAGCCCCCGGCGACGCTGATGCAGCGAAGTGACCCTACAGGTCGCGGTACTGCTTTTCCTGCCGGGCAGTCCAGCGCAGGGTCAGGGTCCAACCGTCATCGGTCTGCGCCTCCTCCTCGACCACGCCCTGCGCATGCAGCCAGGCATGGCGTCTGCCGTCGCTGAACGGCAATGTGAGCGTGCGTTCGGTTTTCTCTTCGTCAAAGACCAGAGACACCCGGTCAAGAAGCGCGTCCACCCCCTCGCCGGTCAGGGCCGAGACCGCCAGCACATCGTCGCGCTGCGCGGCCTGGCTCGCCAGTGCCTCGCGCGCGGAGCCGTCGACCAGATCCAGCTTGTTCCAGATTTCCAGCATCGGCGTGGCTTTGTTCACGCCAAGCGAGGTCAGAATATCCATCACATCCGCCGCTTGCTCGGCCGATTCCGGATGGGCAATGTCGCGGACATGCAGGATCAGATCCGCCGACAGCACCTCTTCCAGCGTGGCGCGGAAGGCGGCGACCAGTTGCGTCGGCAGATCGCTGATGAAGCCCACAGTGTCGGACAGGATGATCTTGCGCCCCGCCCCGCCCTGCGGGGTCGGCAGCACCATCGCGCGCATGGTCGGGTCCAGCGTGGCGAACAGCATGTCCTTGGCCAGCACTTCGGCCCCGGTGATGCGGTTGAACAGCGTCGATTTGCCGGCGTTGGTATAGCCCACCAGCGCGACAATCGGGAACGGCACCTTTTTGCGGGAGGCGCGGTGCAGCTCACGGGTTTTCACCACCTTGGCCAGCTGCCGTTTAAGCCGGATCACCTGGTCGTCGATGGCGCGACGGTCAGCCTCGATCTGGGTCTCGCCGGGGCCGCCGACAAAGCCAAAGCCGCCGCGTTGCCGTTCAAGGTGGGTCCAGGCGCGGACCAGACGGGTGCGCTGAAACGACAGTGCCGCCAGTTCGACCTGCAACACGCCTTCACGAGTGCGGGCGCGGTCGGCGAAAATCTCGAGGATCAGCCCGGTCCGGTCCAAGAGCTTGACGCCCCATTCCTTTTCCAGATTGCGCTGCTGCACCGGCGAGACCGGGCCATCGACCAGCACCAGCCCCACATCCAGTTCCTTGAACCGGGCGGCCAGCTCTTCGACCTTGCCCGAGCCGAACAGCATGCCGGGGTGCAGCCGTTGCAGGCGCACCACCTCGGCCCCGACCACCTCCATCTTCGGCAGGGCGGCGGCCAGACTGACCGCCTCGGCCAGCCCGTGTTCGGGCAGGCGACGTGACGGGCTGGATTTGATATCCGGGTGCAGCACAAAGGCCCGCATCGCGGGGCTTTCGCTTTCATAAGCGTCGATACCTGTGCCCGTGTCGGGCCAGATATCGTCGTCTTCATCGTCTTCAGGAAGATCGGAAATCAGTCTTCACCTTCATAAAGGTTGATCGGTGCGCCCGGCATGATCGTGGAAATCGCATGCTTGTAGACCAGCTGCGATTGACCATCCCGGCGCAAGAGCACGCAAAAATTGTCAAACCATGTGATGACGCCTTGCAGCTTCACCCCGTTGATCAGGAAAATCGTTACTGGAACTTTTGCCTTGCGGACATGGTTCAGGAAAGCATCCTGCAAGTTCTGTTTATCACCGGCCATTCTCTTCGTGCCCTTAATGTTGCGCGTTTTATCCGTCCCTCGGCTTATAAGCCTGCCGCTGGCGCATTGGTAAGCAGTATGGGACGCGAATCGCGGAGATTCCAGCCCAAAAAACAGTCCTTTACCGATGGATGTGTCAGCGTTGCCAGCTGGACGGCGCAAATAGCGCCAGCAGCGCCAGTGTCTCCAGCCGTCCGACCACCATCACCATGGCCAGAAACGCCTTGGCCACTGTCTCCAGCTCGGCATAGCGGATCGGGGCGGCACCGGCCAGATCGGCCAGCTGACCGGTGGTGGAAAGCGCCGCAAGGGTCAGCACCAGCGCATTCTCGAACGGCAGGTTCATCAGCGACAGGGCGGCGGTGCTGACCGCGATGGACAGCGCGAACAACATGAAGAACAGCCAGGCAAAATAGGCCCCCTCGCGGCGCAGACGCCGCGCCTGCGACCCCTGCCCACCAATCGACGACGGGTGGATCAGCTTTTCCAGCTCGCGCTCGCCATGACGGAACAGCGCATAAACCCGCAGCAGCTTGACCCCGCCTGCGGTGGTCGCCACCCCGCCCCCGATGATCGCCAGCCCCAAGAGCACAAGCCCCGGGCTGGGCAGGCCCGACCAGCTGCGCGCCGCCGCCCATTCGCCGGATTCGTAGCCGGTGGTGGTCAGAAAGCTGACCGCCATGAAAAACGTGCCCCACAGCGCCCGCAAGGCCGAGGCCGCGTCATCGGTCGCCTCGACCTCAATCGCGCCGATGAAATGGCGAAAGAACAGCACGGCGGTGGTGGTGGCAATCAGAATGGTCGCCAGCCGCACCTCAGGGTCGCGGCGCAGCGGGCCCTGCATCAGCGCAAACTGGGTGCCGGGCAAAAACCGCCGGGTGATGGCCAGCATCAGGAAGATCACGATCAGCGCCTCGCCCACCAGCCCGGTGCGCAGCCCGCTCAGATCGCCATCGGTGCCGATGCCAGAGGTCGAGAGCGTGCCCATGGCATGGATCAGCGCCAGCAGGTTCACCTCGCCCGCGATCATCAGCAACAGCCACAACAGCAGCGTCAGGCCGGAGTAGATCGGGAACAAGAGCAGCGTATAGCGCAGGAACCGCTGCGACGGATCGGCCACACGGGTGATCTGGCTCAGCCCATCCGCTCCCCGCCCCGGCGCGCGGCCCGACATCACCTCGACCCCGCCCAGGTTCATCGGCGCCAGAATGGCGGTGGCGGTCACCAGAATGAACAACCCGCCCAGCCAGCCCACCGTGGCGCGCCACAGATGCAAGGGCGCCGACAACCGCCCCGGCGTGTCGTAGACAGAGGCGCCGGTGGTGGTGAAACACGACACCATCTCGAACCAGGCATTGGTGAAACTGGTATCAGGCACCGCTTGCGTGACGGGTATCGCAAAGATCACCGGCATCAGCGCATAGGCCCCGACCAGTGATGCCAGCTGGCTGCGTGCCACATTGCGCGGCCGCCAGTTCGATGTGGCCAACCAGACCATGCCGGTCACGATCAACACCAGCACGCCCGAATAAAAGAACCCCTGCGCCACCCGGTGCGCATCGGTCAGCGTGGCATGGGCCGCAGGCAGGAACATCGCCACACCCGACAGGGCCGACAGCGTGACCAGCAAGGGCGTCGCCAGCAGCCGATCGCGCAAAGCCATCAGAAAAAGTCGATGGAGACCTGCAACAGCCGCTCCACCTCCCGCACGTCCGGGGCCATGGCGAACAGGGCGATGATATCCCCCGCCTCCAGCCGCAGCTCGGCCGTGGGTTTCACCACCTTGTCCGCCTTCATCACGCCGCCGACCAGCACCCCTTCGGGAAAGTCGATCTCGCGGATCATCTTGCCCGCCAGCGAGCTGGTGGACAGGATCTGCGCCTCGATCATCTCGGCCTCGGCATCGCCGATGGAATAGACCGCCCGCACCCGGCCATGCCGGATATGACGCAGGATCGAGCTGACGGTGGTGGCACGCGGGTTGATATAGGCGTCAATATCCAGCGGCCCCATCATCGGCGCGAGGGTCGGGTCGTTGACCAGCGCAATCGCCATCTGGCACCCGGCCTGTTTGGCGCGCACCGCGACCAGCAGGTTGGTCTTGTCATCATCGGTGACCGCCAGCACGGCATCGGCGCGGTCAATCGCCGCTTCCATCAGGATATCCATATCCATGCCGTCGCCATGCAGCACAATCGTCCGTTCCAGCGCGTCGGCAGCGCGTTCGGCGGTGGGGCGCGATTTCTCGATGATCTTGGCGCGCACCCGGTCGCTGCGCGCCTCCAGCGCGCGGGCAACGCCAAGGCCGACATTGCCGCCGCCGATGATGACGATGCGTTCCTGCTTTTTGGTTTTCTTGCCAAAGATTTCCAGCGTGCGGTTCACATCTTCGGAATGGGTGAAGACGTAAATCTGATCGCCCGCAAACAGCTGATCGCCCGGATCGGGCGAAAACAGCCGCCCCTCGCGCCGCACACCGACGACGATGGCGCGCAGGGTGGAAAACAGATCGTTCAGCTGGCGCAACGGCGTGTTCAGCACCGGGCAGTCTTCGTCCAGCGCGATGCCCAACAGTTGCGCCCGGCCCAGCATGAAGCTTTCGGTGTCAAAGGTCGATGGTGCCGCCAACCGCTGCAAGGCGGCCTCGGCCACCTCGCGTTCGGGGCTGATCACCACGTCAATCGGCAGATGGTCGCGGCGGTACAGGTCGGAATAGATCGCATCCAGATAATTCTGCGCCCGCAGCCGCGCAATCTTGCGCGGGACCGAGAACACCGAATGCGCCACCTGACAGGTAACCATGTTCACCTCGTCGGAATGGGTGGCGGCGATGATCAGATCGGCATCGCGCGCGCCCGCCCGCTCCAGAACATCGGGGTAGGAGGCAAAGCCCGCAATCCCCTGAACATCCAGCGTATCTGTCGCGCGGCGCACCAGATCGGGGTTCACGTCCACCACCGTCACATCGTTGCGCTCATTGGACAACTGACGCGCGATCTGCCAGCCGACCTGACCCGCGCCGCAGATGATGACCTTCATGTCAGCCCCTTATAGGGTGGCGGGTGAAACATTGGCCCCGCCACACCGCCCCTGCATCGCAGAAGGCGGCGCCGGGGTCAATCGCGGGGTCAATGATGGCCGGATCAGCCTTCGTCTTCGTCCTCCACCTCGTCGAAATGCGCCGACCGGCCGCCGGATTTCGAGGTAGTGACCACGCCCAGCGATTTCAGTTTGCGGTGCAGGGCAGAGCGTTCCATCCCGACAAAATTGGCGGTGCGGCTGATATTGCCGCCAAAGCGGTTGATCTGGGTCAGCAGATATTCGCGTTCAAACACTTCGCGCGCCTCGCGCAGCGGCAGGGTCGCCATTGCCCCGCCCAGCACCAGCCGCCCGTTGCCCTCCACCACCGCCTCTTGTCCCGGCAGTTCGGTGGCCTCGATCGCGCCATGGGCTTCGCCCAGAATCAGCACCCGCTCGATCACGTTGCGCAACTGGCGCACGTTGCCGGGCCAGGCGGTGGTCTGCAGCATCGCCTCGGCCTCTTGCGTCAGCTGGCGCAGCGGCAGGCCTTGGGTGCGGTGGAACAGGTCGATGAAATGCCGGGTCAGCTCGGGAATATCCTCGCGCCGTTCCTCCAGACTGGGCACCGGGATCGGCACCACGTTCAGCCGGTCATAGAGTTCCTGCCGGAAGCGCCCCGCCGCAATTTCCGCCCGCAGATCGCGGGTTGTCGAGGAAATGACCCGCAGATCCACCCGCACTTTGTCGGTGCCACCGGCGCGGGTGAACTGCTGCTCCACCAACACGCGCAGGATTTTCGACTGGGTGCCGACGGGCATATCGGCCACCTCATCGAAGTAGACAACGCCGCCATGCGCCTGTTCCAACAGGCCTTTTTCGATACCACGCTCGGTGGTCTCGCGCCCGAACAACACCTCTTCCATCCGGTCCGGTTCCACCGTCGCCGAGGACACGCTGACAAAGGGCGCGCTCGCACGGTTGGAGTTGGAATGGATGAAACGCGCCGCCATTTCCTTGCCGCTGCCGGATGGCCCGGTCAGCATCACCCGGCCATTCGACTTGGTGACCTTTTCCAGCTGTGCTTTCAGCGCGCGAAACGCCGGGCTGGAGCCGAGCATTTCCGAACTCGTCACCTCTCTCCGGCGCAGATCGGAGTTTTCGCGGCGCAACCGGCTGGTTTCCATCGCGCGGCTGACCACCACCATCAGCTGATCAATGTTGAACGGCTTTTCGATGAAGTCATAGGCGCCCTGTTTGATCGCCGCGACCGCAATCTCGATATTGCCATGCCCCGAAATGATCACCACCGGCACATCGGGGTTGTCGCGTTTCACGGTCTTCAGAATGTCGATCCCGTCCATCCGGCTGTCCTTCAGCCAGATGTCGAGGATCATCAGACTGGGCGGATCGGCGTTGATCTCGGCCATGGCATCGTCGGAATTTCCTGCCAGACGAATGGCATAGCCTTCGTCCTTCAGAATGTCCCCGATCAACTCGCGAATGTCTTTTTCGTCATCAACGATCAGAATGCTCATCTCAGCCTCCCTGGCCCTGTGCGACCATGTTGTTGCGCGCCCGTTTGCGGGTCAGGCGCGGCAGACGCAGTTCTGCCATCGCGCCCGCATGGGCATTTCCTTTAAAAACCGGGGCATCCAGCAGTGCCAGCGTCCCGCCGTGCTCTTCAATGATCTTTTTCACAATCGGCAGCCCAAGCCCGGTGCCCTTTTCACGGGTGGTCACATAGGGCTCGAACAGGCGGGCGCGGTCTGGCGGCAGGCCGATGCCATTGTCCATGATGCGGATGGTCACGCCGTCGTCATCCGGGGCCATCTGCACGCGGATTTCGGGCACATGCCCGGCGGGCGCGCCCTTTTCCTGCAAGGTTTCAATGGCTTCGCCAGCGTTCTTGATCAGGTTTGTCAGCGCCTGATTGATCATGGTCGCATCCAGCTCCATCACCTGCGGCCCATCGGGAATGTCAGAGACAAAGCGCACCAGCGGCTGGCCGCTTTCCTGCAGGGTCACCGCATCGCGCAGCAACCGGGTCAGGTCGGTTTCGCGGCGATCAGGTTCGGGCATGCGGGCGAATTTGGAAAATTCATCAACAATGCGCCGCAAGTCATTGGTCTGCCTGACAATAACGTCCGTATACTGCTCCAGATCGGCGGGTTCGTTCACCTGATCACGGAACTTGCGCTTGATCCGTTCGGCCGACAGCGCAATCGGGGTCAGCGGGTTCTTGATTTCATGCGCGATGCGCCGGGCCACATCGCCCCAGGCCGCCATGCGCTGCGCGCTGACCAGATCGGTCACGTCGTCAAAGGCCACCACATAGCCTTCCAGCCGCCCGGTGTCGCTGCGCCGCACGCTCATCCGCACCAGCAGGCTTTCCAGCTTGCCCTTGCGGGTCAGCCGCACCTCTTCCTGCACGCCGCCGCTGTTGCTGTCGCGCAGACGGTCGAACACCTGGGCAAATTCGGGCACCGCTTCGGCCAGCGGCATGTCTTCGACGCCCTTGATCATATCCAGCAACCGCTCTCCGGCGCGGTTCACAAAGTCGATCTGGCCTTCAGGGTTCAGCCCGATCACCCCGGCGGTGACGTTCGACAGCACGGAATCAAACAACCGCCGCCGCCGTTCGGTCTGGCGGTTGTTTTCCACCAGCGCCTCACGCTGGCCTTTCAGCTGGCGGGTCATCTGATTGAACAACCGGCCCAGCATGGCGATTTCATCATCGCCCGGCTCTTCCTTGACCTGCACATCCAGATCGCCGCCGCCCACCCGCTGCGCCGCCCCGGCCAGACGGCCCACGGGTTTCGACAGCCGCTCGGCAAACCACAGGCCCAGCCAGGTGGCGGCCAGGATCAGGATGATGGCAAAGCCCAGATAGATCAGGCCAAAGTTGAGCAGCACCCTGCCCCGGTCCGCCTCCAGCTGGTTATAAAGCCGCACGGTTTCGCGGGTGGAATCGAGCAGCGACAACAGCTCGCCATCGACAGTGCGGCTGACGTAAAGATACCGGTCGACATAGGCCTCCAGCGCGACGACAGCGCGGAATTCGTCGTTCTCCCAATCCTCGATCACCTGCGGCCCTTCGGTCCGGGCGCGGGTCAGCACGTCGGTGGGCGGGGTTTCGAAATCAAACAGATAGGACCGCTGGCCACGCGTCAGCAACGTGCCGCTGCCGTCGATCAGAAACGCCTCTTTCAGCCCGCGCTGCACCGCCGCCTGTCCCTGCGACAGCAAGGGGCGCAGCCCGTCATCGGGCAGGAAAAACGTCGATTGCTTGGCCACGTTCAGATAGGCCGCCAGCGAGGTGGCATCCTCGATCAGGTCATCGCGGCTTTGGCGGTGATAGGCCTGCGCCGCCGACAGCGAGGTGCCGACCACCGAGCGGACCCGGTCGGAAAACCAGCCCTCCAGCCCGATGTTGACCGTCAGCACCGCAAACACCGCGACCAGCACCGTCGGCACCAGCGCGACCAGCGCAAACACCCCCGACAGCCGCAGGTGCAGACGCGAGCCTGCCGACTGGCTGCGCCGGTCTGCCACCAGCCGCGCCACCCGCGCCAGCACCAGGGCGGCAACCACCAGAATATAGACCAGATCGGCCAGCAGGATCAGACGCAGCGCCGGGCTGTTGGAGCCCTGACTGAACGGACCGAGTGTCAGGAAGGTGAATACCGCCAGCAACGGCCCCAGAAACACCAGCCCGAACGTGGTGGCGGTCTGCACGCGCCGCTGCCTGCGCAAGCGCGCCAGCCGTTCCCAGGCTGCTGATCCCAACGCGCGCTGCACTCGTCCCCGACCCCCGATGCGGGCGCGTCATCCGTGCCCATTCCGCCACATCTGGTGCCGTATCGCCATGGGGCGGGAACGACACGCTTGATGTTGCGGTTTTACATCAGCTTGCGCCTCCGTGTCACGCGGATATCGAGGTCGGTGATCTTCTTGCGCAAGGTATTGCGGTTGATGCCCAGCAGATCGGCACATTTTGCCTGATTTCCCGCCGTGGCATCCAGCGCGATTTCTATAAGCGGCATCTCCACTTCGCGCAGGATCCTCTGGTAAACGCCTGCGGGGGGCAGATGGCCGCCGTGCAGATCGAAATACCGCTTCAGATGCCGCGCCACCGATGCCGACAGCTTTTCATTCTCGCCGCCGCCCTTCAGCGGCTCCATCACCGGCTGATTGCCCAGCACCGATTCGACTTCGGCGCGGGTGATCTCGGCCTCGGAAGAGGTGACCATCAGCCGGCGCAGGGTGTTTTCCAGCTGGCGCACATTGCCCGGCCAGGAATAGCCGCGCACCAGATCGCGCGCCTCGTTTGACAGCCGCCGGATCGTGCCGACATCACGCTCGCCGCGCGTCAGGAAGTGGTCGGCCAGCAGCGGAATGTCATCGACGCGTTCGCGCAACGACGGCACATGCAGGGTCACGCCGGACAGGCGGTAATACAGATCCTGACGGAACGCCCCCGCCTCCATCCGCGCCGACAGATCGACCTGACTGGTGGCCATGATGCGCGGCGCGCCATCGCCCATCAGATCGAGCATCCGCACGATCCGGGCCTGAGTGTCGTCGTCGTAATCGGCCACCTCGTCAAACACCAGACTGCCGCCCCTTGCGCGCGACAGCAGGGTGGACGGGCCATCGACGCCTTGCAGATCACCGGCCTGCGCCACCACAAAGGGCTGGCTGCGCCGGTCAGAAAAATCGTGGATCGCGCGCGATATCAGGCTTTTGCCGGTGCCCGACTCGCCGGTGACCAGCACCGCCAGATCGGTGTTCATCACCCGCGCCACCAGCCGGTACAGCGCCTGCATCGCAGGCGTGCGCCCGACCAGCGGCAGATCATCGCCCGCCTCGCGCAGCGGCTGTACCGGAATTTTCGGCGCCCGGCGTTTCTGCTCCAGCGCCCGGGCCGAGCGTTTCATCAGGTCGGGCAGATCGAACGGCTTGGGCAGGTAATCATAGGCCTCGGCCTCGGCGGCCTGAATCGCGGTCATGATGGTGTTCTGGGCTGAGATCACGATCACCGGCAGGCCGGGGCGCATCTTGCCGATGCGCGGCAGCGCATCCAGACCGTTGCCATCGGGCATGATCACGTCAGAGATCACCAGATCGCCCTTGCCCTCTTCGACCCAGCGCATCAGCGTCATCAGGCTGGAGGTTGCATGAACCTTGCAGCCCGCCCGGGTCAGGGCCTGCGTCAGCACGGTGCGGATCGTGCGGTCGTCATCTGCGACCAGAACAGTGCCGTCCATCAGTTGCTCTCCATCTTCTTGGGGGCCACGGGAAGCGAGACACGAAACGCGGTGCGCCCTGGCACCGAGTCAACCTGAACCCAGCCTTCGTGGTCGGAAATGATCTTTGAAACCAGAGCAAGGCCCAGCCCGGTGCCGTTTTCACGCCCCGAAACAAAGGGTTCAAAGATATCGGTGGCGATTTCCGGCGGAATGCCGGGGCCGTCGTCGATGATTTCAACCGTCAGCGGCAGCACCGAAGGTGAGCCGGACTTGCGGCGCAGGCGCAGCGACAGGTCATAAAAGGTGCGCAGGCGGATGGTGCCCGGCTGGCCCTTGCTGGCCTCGGCCGCGTTCTTGATCAGGTTCAGGAACACCTGCATCAGCTGATCGGGATCGGCCAGCGTCAGCGGCAAGGACGGATCGTAATCCTCGACAATCTGCATATGGGCGGCAAAGCCGACCATGGCGGATTTGCGGGCCCGGTCCAGCGCGTCATGCAGGTTGACCGCGCGCCGGTCTGGCGGGCGCAGGTTGCCGAATTGCTCGACCTGTTCCAGCAGTTTGACGATCCGGCGGGTCTCTTCGACGATCAGATCGGTCAGCTCGCGGTCTTCGGCATTGGCATTCATGCTGATCAGCTGCGCCGCGCCCGAAATGCCGGCGAGGGGGTTCTTGATTTCATGCGCCAGCATCTCGGCCATGCCGATGGCGGATTTGGCGGCTGATTTCACGCTCATCGACCGGCCCAGACGGTCGGCAATGTCGCGCGGGCTGATCAGCAGCATCAGGTAGTCGGAATTGTCGTGCATGGGCGCGACCTGCACGTTGCATTGCACCGGCGCGCGTTCCCCCGTGGTCACATCGACATCATTGATGAAGATGGTCGACTGATTGGCGCGGGCGCGCGAAAACGCCTCTTCCATCGGGGCGTCTATCGACAGCCGGTCCAGCGCGGGCTGGCCCATCAGCGAGCGGGATGAGGCGTTGAAAAACGTCTCGCCCGCCGGGTTCACCTCGGTGATGCACCCGTCAAGACCCAGCAGCAGCGCCGGAATAGGCAGGCTGGCCCAGATCACCCCCGGCACCGGGTATGGCGTGCGATACCCGGTCATGCGGCGGCCCCGTGCACATTGGCTTCCGGGTGTTCGGCAAAGCTGGCGTGGATCAGGCGGATCACCTGCGCCGGGTCGTCACTGGTGACGATGGCGGTGCGATGGGTCAACGCGCCCGCCGCTTCCAGATACCAGGACAGATGCTTGCGCGCGGTCTTGATGCCAAGGGCGCGGCCATAGAACGACAGTTGCGCCTCGTAATGCCCGGCGATCAACTCGGCCAGCGCAGCGCCTTGCGGCACCTGTGGCGCGGGTGTGCCGTAGAGCGCATGGGCAATCTCGGCCAGCCGCCAGGGCGCGCCCTGGGCCCCGCGCCCGACCATCACGCCATCGGCCCCCGACTGCTCCAGCGCGCGGGCGGCAGAGGCCGCGTCGGTGATGTCGCCATTGGCGATGACCGGAATACGCACCGCCTGCTTGACCGCGCGGATCGCGGCCCAGTTGGCACTGCCTTTGTAAAACTGGTTCCGGGTGCGGCCGTGAATGGTGATCATGCGGATGCCCGCAGCCTCGGCCCGCGCTGCAATCTCGGGCGCGTTGAGGTGGTCATGGTCCCAGCCCAGCCGGGTTTTCAGCGTCACCGGCAGCTTGACCGCGCCCACCACCGCCTCGATCAGCGCGACCGCCAGATCCGGCTCGCGCATCAGCGCCGACCCGCAGGCCCCGTTGCCGCCTGCGGCTGTCACCCGCTTGGCCGGGCAGCCCATGTTGATGTCGATCACCTGCGCGCCCTGCCCTTCGGCATAGCGCGCGGCTTCGGCCATCCAATAGGGATCGCGCCCCGCCAGTTGCACCGAGGTTGCCGCCTCGCCAAATCCCAGCTCGGCCTTGGCCCGCGCCAGGGGTTGGGCGCGCATCACGTCTTCGCTGGCGATCATCTCGGATACGACAAGACCGGCCCCGAACCGGGCGACAACCCGGCGGAACGGCAGATCGGTGATCCCGGCCAAAGGGGCCAGCAGCACCGGAGGGTCGATGGTAAGACTGTCGAGCGAGAGAGCCAATTGCACAATCCTTATGCGCCTGAGGACGAGGTAATCCTGTTTGACCGGGATCACAAAGCCGCAGCGTCAATAAAACGGTTGAAAAACATGCAATGCCTGAAATTTAGGCATTGCCGCGTGGTTTCTGCGCACGTTGCGCAAGTCTTTCCCCTGATTTAAGCAGGAGGCGAAGAGAGGTGCCATGACCACAGCCGCCATCATTGTCGCCGCAGGCCGGGGCACCCGGGCCGGGGGGGATCTGCCAAAGCAATGGCAGGATCTGGCGGGCGAACCCGTGCTTTCCCATACCATCCGCGCCTTTGCCGGGCAAGTTGACCGTCTGGTGCTGGTGATCCACCCCGACGACCGCACTCGCGCCGCCGGCTTTGGCCTGCCGATGGTCGAGGGCGCTGCGACGCGGGCAGGCTCGGTGCGCAATGCCCTCGATTGGCTGGAGGGTCAGGGCGTCACCAAGGTGCTGATCCATGATGGCGCGCGGCCGCTGGTGTCAGGCGCGGTGATCGGCGCGGTGCTGCAGGCGCTGGACCGGGCCACGGGCGCGGCCCCTGCCCTGCCGGTGACCGATGCGCTGTGGCGCGGCGGCGACACCGTGGACGGCACCGCCCCGCGCGATGGCTTGTGGCGGGCACAGACGCCGCAGGGCTTTCGCTTTGACGCCATCCTTGCCGCGCACCGCGCCCATCCGGGCGATGCGGCGGATGATGTCGAGGTGGCGCGCTGGGCCGGTCACACCGTCGCCATCGTGCCGGGTGATGAGGACAATCTGAAACTGACCTACGCGCAGGATTTCACCCGCGCGGCCAGACTTCTGAAGGGGCGGGACATGGATATACGGCTGGGCAATGGCTATGACGTGCATGCCTTTACGACAGGCGATCATGTCTGGCTCTGCGGGGTCAGGGTCCCGCATGCGCGCGCTCTGCTGGGCCATTCGGATGCCGATGTCGGCATGCATGCGCTGACCGATGCGATCTATGGGGCGCTGGCCGAGGGGGATATCGGCGTGCATTTCCCGCCCAGTGACCCGCAATGGAAAGGCGCAGAAAGTCATATCTTTCTGCGCCACGCCATGAGCCGGGTCACGGCGCGCGGCTATAGCGTGGCCAATTGCGATGTGACTTTGGTGTGCGAACGGCCCAAGATCGGGCCACATCAGGCAGAAATGCGGGCGGCCTTGGCCGCGATCATGGGACTCGACATGGACAGGATCAGCGTCAAGGCCACAACATCGGAACGGTTGGGGTTTACGGGCCGCGAAGAGGGTATCGCGGCGCTGGCCACCTGCGCATTGGTGCGGGCATGAACGCGCAGGCGATCCGGGCCATCACCACCTTCGGCTATGTCGGCCTGCTGCGGCCTGCGCCGGGAACGTGGGGATCTGCGGTGGCTGTGGGCTTGGGCCTTGCGATTGATCATCTGCTGGGGTTTCCGGCGCTGGTCGTGGCCACGGTCGCGGTGACGCTGCTGGGGTTCTGGGCCTGCGCACAGGCGCTGCGCGACCGGCCCGGCGATGACCCGTCCGAGATCGTGATTGACGAGGTGGCGGGGCAATGGATCGCGCTTTTGTTCCCCGCCGCCGCGTTCTGGTCGCGCGGGATGGAGGATTGGGCGCTGGCTGCCTATCCCGGCTGGGTGGCGGCGTTCCTGTTTTTCCGCCTGTTCGATATCTGGAAACCCTGGATCATCGGCCGCGCCGACCGGCGCGGCGATCCGGCAGGGGTGATGCTGGATGACCTGTTGGCCGGCGTGTTTGCGGGTGTTGCGGTGCTGGCGGCTGCGGGCGTGGCGCATGGGGTCTTGATGCGATGACGGCAGAGCGGGTTCTGGCACTGGCGCGGGCAAAGGGCATTCATATCGCCACCGCAGAAAGCTGCACCGGCGGGCTGATCGCAGGGTCGCTGACCGAGGTGGCGGGGTCGTCGGATGTGTTCGACCGGGGCTTTGTCACCTATTCCAACCGGGCCAAGCAAGAGATGCTGGGGGTGCAGGCGCAGACCTTGGCCGATTTTGGCGCGGTCAGTGAAGCGGTCGCGCGGGAAATGGCGTCCGGCGCGCAGCTGCGGGCGGGCGTCGGGCTGGCGGTGTCGGTCACCGGCATTGCCGGACCGGGAGGGTCAGAGTTCAAGCCCGAAGGCCGGGTGTGCTTTGGCCTCTCGCTGGAAGGGCGCGATGTGATGACGGAAACGGTGGAGTTTGGCGCAATAGGGCGGGCGCAGGTGCGGCAGGCGACGGTCGCCCATGCGCTGGGCTTGCTGGAACGGGCCTTGCAGCGGGCCTGACCGGGCTGCTCTTCCCCCCGTCCGGGCGTCATCGCTGCGACAAGCGCCCGCAGGGAGCGCGGAGCTACTCCACGCCCGGCACCTTTTTCAGATAGGCCGCCACCGCCGCCCGGTCGCTTTCGGGCAGTTGCGCCATGTTCTCGATCACCGGCACCATATGGCCCCCCGCCGAATCGTAGTCGGGGGTAAAGCCGCTGGTGAGGTATGCGACGATCTCGCCCTCGCTCCAGTCCAGCTTTGCCGGGGTGATGTTGGGAATCGTGCCCTGCCCCGAGGGATTGGGCGCGCCAGCCAGCCAGCGGCTGGTGTCCAGACCGCCAAGGGCGTTGCGCGGCGTGTGACATTCGCCGCAATGCGCCATCGCCTCGGCGATGTAGCGGCCCCGGGTCTCGGCCTCGGTCAGATCGCCCTGCACCACGAACTCTGCGTCGCTGTTCAGGAGCTTCCAGCCGCCAACCAGCCTGCGGAGGCTGAACGGAAAGCCGATCTGATGCGGCTGGCTGGGGGTGGCATCGGCAGGCAGGGTTTGCAGAAAGGCGTAAAGATCGACCACGTCCTGCGGCTGCATCCGGGCATAGGACCAATAGGGCAAGGCCGGATAGTAATGCGCGCCGCCGGGCGAGACGCCGCGCTGCAGGGCATTGGCCACGTCCATCAGCGACCAGCCGCCGATGCCCTGCTGCGGGTCGGGGCTGATGTTGGGGGCCACGAAGGTGCCGAAATCAGACGGGAACGCCTGCCCGCCCGCCAGCACCAGTTTCGCCTCACCCGTGGCGCCCGGTGCCATGTGGCACGAGGCGCAGCCGGTGGCGTGAAACACCGCTTCGCCCCGGCCCGCATCGCCGGTCAGACCGGCAAAGGTATCGGCGGGCAAGGGCGCAGGTCGGGTCAGGGCCCAGAACGCAGCCCCCCCGACCACAGCAGCGGCGAGGACAAAGAGGAACAGGCGGCGCATGGCAACTCCTTCGCTTTGCGGCGGTCAACGGCCACGCTAGCGGATTTGTGACCCGGCAGGCATCACCTTTTTGCCAGTACCCGGTTTTGCGAGTACCGTCAGGGCCGCACTCTTTGCGGTGTCAGCGCCTCGGGCCAGCCCCAGAAATATTCAAACCCGAAGATCACGAAGCAGACCAGCACCACGCCCACCACCAGCTTGACCCGCGCCCAGGACGGCGGATGCCGCACCCATTTGGCCATGCGCAGGAACCAGATCGGATTCATGGCGCATCCTCGGTAAAGCGCACCTTGCCTATGTACGGCAGGTTGCGGTTGCGTTGGGCAAAGTCGATGCCATAGCCCACGACAAATTCATCGGGGATCTCGAATCCGGTCCAGTCGGCCTTGACCGCCACCTCGCGCCGCGTGGGTTTGTCGAGCAGCGCACAGACCTTGAGCCGCGCCGGTTCGCGCGCCTTGAGCAGGTGGATGACATGGCTGAGCGTAAAGCCGGTGTCGACGATATCCTCAACCAACAGCACATCGCGCCCGGCAATCTCACCGCGCAAGTCCTTGAGAATGCGCACTTCTCGCGACGACTGCATTGAGTCGCCGTAGCTGGAGGCCTCCAGGAAATCGACCTCTACCGGCAGGTCCAGTTCGCGCACCAGATCGGCGATGAACACGAAGGATCCGCGCAACAGACCGACCACCACCAGCTTGTCGGTGCCGGCAAAATGTGTGGTGATTTCGCGCGCCAACGCCTCGACCCGGGCGGCGATGGACTTGGCACTGATCATCTGGTCGATCACATAAGGTCGTTGCGTCATGGCGTCCCCTTGATTTCTGTGCGCTTTCTATCGAAAAGCACGGACCGAGTCACGGATACTGCTGATGCCAACCCATAACGAAACCCGTTTTCTGCCCTATAGCGCGCACCAGATGTATGATCTGGTGGCCGATGTCGGGTCTTATCCGAAGTTTCTGCCGTGGAATTCCGCGGCGCGCATCCGGTCGCGCGAAATGCAGCCCGACGGGTCCGAGGTGATGGAGGCGGATCTGGTGATCAGCTTCAAGGTGTTCCGCGAACGCTTTGGCAGCCGGGTGGTGCTATGGCCGGCAGAGCAGCGGATCGAGACCGAATATCTGGACGGCCCGTTCCGCCACATGCGGTCAACCTGGCGGTTCCGCGAGGCAGAGGGCGGCTGTGAGGTCGATTTCTTTGTCGATTTCGAATTCCGCAACGCAATCCTGCAAGGGATCATCGGCGTGGTGTTCAACGAGGCGATGCAGCGGATCGTGCGGGCCTTTGAACGCCGGGCGGCAGAGCTGTACGGGCGGCGCTGAGGGCCAACGTTGATCTGATTGAGCGCCTGCGGCGCATTGTTTTTATCTCGTCGCACGCCAAGGGGCGTGTCTCCTCGGGGCAAGAGCGCGCCGCGCGGGAGTATTTGGGAAAGCTGCAAAGCCGGGTTGGGCTTTGCAGCTGTTGCTGTCAGACTCAGGCCCGGCCGAGTTTGGCCAGACGCGCGGCGCGCAGCTGCGCGAAATCATCGCCCGCATGGTAGGAGGACCGGGTGAGCGGGGTGGCCGAGACCATCAGGAACCCTTTGCCATAGGCGGCGGTCTCATAATTCTTGAACTCATCCGGGGTGACGAAGCGATCAACCCGGTGGTGTTTCGGGGTTGGTTGCAGATACTGGCCGATGGTCAGAAAGTCGATATCGGCACTGCGCATGTCATCCATCACCTGCAGCACCCCGGCCCGGTCTTCGCCAAGACCGACCATGATGCCGGATTTGGTGAACAGGGTCGGGTCCAGCTCTTTCACCCGCTGCAACAGGCGCAAGCTGTGGAAATAGCGCGCACCGGGGCGCACTTCGAGATAAAGACCCGGCACGGTTTCCAGATTGTGGTTGAACACGTCGGGCCGCGCCTCGACCACTTTTTCCAGCGCCGAGGGCGGGCATTTCAGGAAATCGGGGGTCAGGATCTCGATCGTGGTGTTGGGCGCGCGGTGGCGCACGGCGCGGATGGTTTGCGCGAAATGTTCCGCCCCGCCATCATCAAGATCGTCGCGGTCCACCGAGGTGATCACCACATGGTTCAGCCCCAATTCGGCGACCGCATGGGCCACCCGGCCCGGTTCGAACGCGTCAAGGGTTTGCGGCTTGCCGGTGGCGACGTTGCAGAAGGTGCAGCCACGGGTGCAGATCTCGCCCATGATCATCATGGTGGCGTGGCCCTGCGACCAGCATTCGCCGACATTGGGGCAACCCGCCTCTTCGCAGACGGTCACCAGCTTTTTCTCTTTCAGGATGTCACGGGTGCGTTTGTAGCCCTCGGACGTGGGGGCGCGCACCCGGATCCAGTCCGGCTTTTTCGGCTGGGCATTGTCTGGGCGGTGCGCCTTTTCCGGGTGCCGCTGATCGGGAACTGTCAGATCGCGCATAGGGTCCTCCGCCAAACCATGCTGTTTGTCACAATTAGCCCGAACCGGGGCCGCGCACAACCGGCCCTGCAGCTGCAGGGCCTTGCGTGCTGTGCATGGCAGCGTGCGAAAGATGCCGCCAGGGTCAGCCGATGAAATTGCGCCCCTCGCCTCCGTTTTCCTCATAATGCCGGCGCAGGCGTTGCAGCGCGATGCGCAGCACGATCTTGCCCGAGCGGGCGGCCCAGCCCATCCGCTTTTCCGCCGTCTCGATGCCTTCGAGAAAGCAGCACACCCGCAGCGCCACATCGCCCAGACCGGGGCCAAGATCGCGCAGCGCCGCCGCCACCCGATCGCGCGCGCGGCCCGGCCCTTCGCCGTGCCCGGCATCGGGGCGAAAGCTGCCCCGGTCGCCGGCGGTGAGGAACCGCTCCCAGTTCTGCGCCACGCGCGGCCCCATCTGCGCCAGCTCGAAATCTTCGCGCAGGCGTTCGGCGGCCCGGATCAGATCGTTTTCCAGAAATGGCTTGCCATCCTTGTCGCGCCGCCGCCCCAGCACGGCCAGCGGGCTTTCGGCAAGATTGTAGCGGATCTTGCGCGAGGCACCGCCCTCTTCGATCTGGCGGTCGTCCCAGATCCGGTGCTGGTTGGCAAAGGGCATCGGTGCCTCGGCCAGCCCGGTCTGATGCGCCTGCCGGGCCAGATCACTGTCGTCGATCATCCGTTTCAGCGCGGCCCGCCCGGCGGTGGTGATTTCATAGGTCGTCACCCGGCCCTTTTTGCGGCAGCTGATCCAGTCTTTGACCGCAAAGGCCTGTGCGACGGCCCGGTCCAGCACGCCGGTCCGCGCCTGCTGGCCGTCTGGAAACTCGCGCAGCACAACTGCCTTTTCCAGATCGGGGGCGATGGCCAGCACCGCCCCCGGTTCGGCCAGCCGGCGCAGAATGCGGCGGCCCTCACGGGACAGCGTGGCTTCGTCAAGGTGCAGTGATCTGGGATTAACGGTCATGGGCGTGGCTTCCTCTCTGTCTGGAGCCATCGTCCTGCCGCCCAACAGGGCCAGAGCTTCATCCACCAGCGGGTCTTCGCGGCGCGCTTCACAGCGGCGGACCTGACGCATCACGGTGGAGGCGTGGCCCCCGCTGCGACGCGCCAGCTCCCGGAACGTTACCCCGACCCCTGTGTGGTCAAGATAGTGTCTCACGTCGGCGGGCAACCACTCGGGCAAACTGAAGTCGGCGGACAGGTTCGATGTCATCTGCGTTTCCGGTGCCGCCGTGCGGTTTCCTGACCCAGTCATGGTTAATACAACCTGAACGGAGTCGGTTACGCATTGGTTAATGTAACGGGTCGATCGCGGCGGACCTGTGGATAATTGATGAAGAAAATGAAACGATTTCGAACCGACCGCGCGGTTATCCACATAAAACGCAACGCAAGGTTGAGACATTTATGCTGACATGGAAACAATGAGGAGCTGTTCCATGTCAGATTTCCGCACCCTGCTGGCCGATCTGCGCCGCCCCCGCCTGCTGATGCACGCGGCCCGTTTCGGTGTGGCCGACTACCGGCGCGACCGCGATCTGAAACGGCTGATCAGCCTGCCCGCATCCCCCGAAGCGACGATGCGTCAGCTGCTGACGCAAGAAGATAAACTGGAACAGAACCGGCAGCGCGGCGATGCGGCCTATTCGATCACCCGTCATATCGAGGTGCTGATCGCGCTGCTGGCCGAAATCCCGGTGGTATTGCGCGGGGCCTGACCGCGCCTGAACACCCCGCGCCTGAACCGAAAAACGGCCCGTCACCAAAGTGACGGGCCGTTGGTCCGTTTCATCGCGGTCAGCCCGCCGATGCTTTGCCGTTCAGATGAACGCGTCGGGCATCGACGCCTTTTTCTGCGCCACATAGGCATCCAGCGCCTCGCGCGTGCCAGCATCCAGCGCCGGTTGCTGATAATCGCCAAGCTGCTTTTTCACCCGCTCTGCTGCCAGGGCCTGCGTGTCGCGCGCCCCTTCTTCGGCCCAGGTCTCGAACGGTTTGTAGTCGAACAGATCCGACCGCCAGAACGCTGATTTGAAATTGGCCTGCGTGTGCTCACAGCCCAGGAAGTGGCCGCCCGGCCCCACCTCGCGCAGCGCATCCATCGCCTGCCCGTTGGTGTCCATCATCACGCCCTGCGCCAGATGGTGCAGCGTGCCCAGCTGATCAGCATCCATCACGAATTTCTCGTAGGAACTGACCAGCCCGCCTTCAAGCCAGCCACAGGAATGCAGCATGAAGTTCACCCCGGCCAGCAGCGCCATGTTCAGGCTGTTGGCGGTCTCATAAGCCGCCTGCGCATCCGGCAGCTTTGATCCGCAAAACGCCCCGCCCGAGCGATACGGCAGGTTCAGCCGGCGTGCCAGCTGACCCGCGCCATAGGTGATATGCGCGGCTTCGGGCGTGCCAAAGGTTGGCGCGCCCGAATTCATGTCGATCGAGGTCACAAAGGCACCAAAGATCACCGGTGCACCAGGCCGCACCAGCTGGCTATAGGCCACACCGGCCAGCACCTCGGCCAGCACCTGCGTCAGCGTGCCGGCCACCGTCACCGGGGCCATGGCGCCACCGACGATAAAGGGCGAGATGATCGACGCCTGATTTGCCCGCGCAAACACCTCCAGCGCGCCCATCATAATGCCGTCAAAGGTCAGCGGGCTGTTGATGTTGATGAGCGAGGTCATCACCGTGTTCTGGTCAACGAAATCCGCCCCGAACAGGATCTTCGACATCTCGACCGAATCCTCGGCCCGGCTGGGTTCGGTGACCGAGCCCATATAGGGCTTGTCCGACAGCACCATATGGGCGTGCAGCATATCCAGATGGCGCTTGTTCACCGGCACATCGGTCGGCTCGCAGACCGTGCCGCCGGAATGGTGCAGCCATTTCGACATATAGCCCAGCTTCACGAAGTTCTGGAAATCGGCAATCGTCGCATAGCGCCGTCCGCCTTCCAGATCGCGCACAAAGGGCGGGCCGTAAACCGGGGCCAGCACCAGATTGCGCCCCCCCACCTCGACATTGCGCGCCGGGTTGCGGGCGTGCTGGGTAAAGCTGGAGGGGGCCGTTGCACAGAGCTTGCGCGCCAGACCACGCGGGATCCGCACCCGCTCGCCCTGAACATCTGCGCCTGCCGCCTTCCACAGCGCCAGAGCGCCGGGGTTTTCCACGAAATTGACGCCGATCTCTTCCAGAACCGTGTCGGCATTCCACTCGATGATCTCCAGCGCCTCGGCGTTCAGGATCTCGAAATTCGGAATGTTGCGCTGAATGAACTTTGCCGTCTCCAGCGAGACCGCCGTGCGCTCTGCGCGCCGTGCCGACCCGCCGCCGCCGCGTGCCCGGCGCCCCTCACCCGCAACTTCGCTCATGTCGAACCCTCCAAAGCCTGTTTGCCGCACTTATGCCGCCATTGTCGGGCGACCCGGCCCCCGTTTCCGTCACTTCGTGCCGAAAAACGACATGCGCCCGCTCCAGGGCTCCTGCACCTCCGCTTTCATCTTGGCCCAAATACTCATCTTCCTGATCTCACCCCGCGACAGCATCAGACCGCTCTGGCACCGCTTTCCCCTCTTGCGATTCTGCACAACGCTTCGTATGCGGGCGCATGACCCATCATGACCGCCTTCTGATCATCGACTTCGGCTCTCAGGTAACGCAGCTGATCGCGCGCCGCCTGCGCGAGCTGAACGTCTATTGCGAAATCCATCCGTTCAACAAGGTTGACGATGCCTTTCTGGCCGCGTTTGCGCCAAAGGCCGTGATCTTTTCGGGCGGGCCGTCTTCGGTGTTTGCGCCCGGTGCGCCGATGCCCCCGCAGACGGTGTTTACCATGGGCGTGCCGATCCTGGGGATCTGCTATGGCCAGCAGGTGATGATGCATTGCCTGGGCGGTCTGGTCGAACGCGGCCATGGCACCGCCGAATTCGGCCGTGCCTATGTCACGCCAAGCGGCACGGGTCTGGCGCTGCTCGACGGCTGGTTTGATCCCAACACCACCGCAGGCCGCGAACAGGTCTGGATGTCGCACGGCGACCATGTGTCGAAAATCGCGCCGGGGTTTGAGGTGTTCGGCACCTCGCCCAATGCGCCCTTTGCCATCACCGCCGATCCGTCGCGGCATTTCTACGCCGTCCAGTTCCACCCCGAGGTGCACCACACCCCCAAGGGCGCGAAACTGTACGAGAATTTCGTGAAACTGGCAGGGTTCAAGGGCGACTGGACCATGGGGGCCTACCGCGAGGAGGCCATCCGCAAGATCCGCGAACAGGTCGGCGATGCCAAGGTGATCTGCGGTCTGTCGGGCGGGGTCGACAGCTCGGTCGCCGCCGTGCTGATCCACGAGGCGATCGGCGACCAGCTCACCTGCGTTTTCGTCGATCACGGTCTCTTGCGGCTGGGTGAGGCGGAACAGGTCGTCACCATGTTCCGCGACAACTACAACATGCCGCTGATCCATGCCGACGAATCCGAGCTGTTCCTCGGCGCGCTTGAAGGGGTCTCCGACCCCGAGATCAAGCGCAAGACCATTGGCCGGCTGTTCATCGACGTGTTCCAGAAACATGCCACCGAAGTCGGCGGCGCAAAGTTTCTGGCCCAAGGCACGCTTTATCCCGATGTGATCGAATCGGTCAGCTTTTCCGGCGGCCCCTCGGTCACCATCAAGTCGCACCACAATGTCGGCGGTCTGCCGGAAAAGATGGGGCTGAAACTGGTCGAGCCGCTGCGCGAGCTGTTCAAGGATGAGGTTCGCGCCCTGGGCCGCGAGCTTGGCCTGCCTGCCAGCTTCATCGGCCGCCACCCCTTCCCCGGCCCCGGTCTTGCCATCCGTTGCCCCGGCGAGATCACGGTCGAAAAGCTCGACATCCTGCGCAAGGCGGATGCGGTCTATATCGACCAGATCCGCAAGCACGGGCTGTATGATGAGATCTGGCAGGCCTTTGCTGCCATCCTGCCGATGCGCACCGTCGGCGTGATGGGCGACGGGCGCACCTATGATTTCGCGCTTGCCTTGCGCGCGGTGACATCGGTGGATGGCATGACCGCAGATTACTACCCGTTCACCCATGATTTTCTGGGGGAGACATCAACCCGGATCATCAACGAGGTGCCGGGCATCAACCGGGTGTTCTACGACTGCACCAGCAAACCACCGGGCACCATCGAGCTGGAGTGACGGGGACAGGCACGATTTTTCGCCGAAAAATCGTCTCTTGCCCGCATCACCGATCAGCGTCACCCTCTGGTCCGGAACCAAAAGGGTGACGGGATGATCCGGCTCAAAGGCCATCTGATCTGCATGACCGAGGCCGAGGCGCAGACCGTGCGCGATCACCTGCCCGAGCATATCCGGCTGACCCGGCTTGAACCCGGTTGTCTGTCATTTGACGTGGCCCAGACCGATGATCCGCTGATCTGGGATGTGCACGAATCCTTCCGCACCCGTGACGATTTTGATGCCCATCAGACCCGCACCCGCGAAAGCCGCTGGTTTGAGGCGACCCGCCAGATCCTGCGCGATTTCCGGGTCGAGGATCTGCCCGACTAAGCGCTCTGGACAGTCGGCACGCCAGCGGCCAGAACAGGCGCATGAACACAACCGCCCCCTATCGCCCGCTTGCCGCCGTCCTCTGGATGCTGGGCTCTGTCGTCTCGTTTACCGGCATGGCGATTGCCGGTCGGCAGTTGCAGGGCGCGCATGACACGTTCGAGATCATGGCGGCGCGCTCCTTTGTCAGTTTCTTTCTGGTGATCGCGGCGGCAGCGGCCATGGGCAAGCTGCGCGAGATCAGCGGGGCGCGGTTGGGCGGGCATGCCCTGCGCAATGCAGTGCATTTCACCGGCCAGAATCTATGGTTCTGGGCATTGACCCTGATCCCCCTCGCGCAACTGATCGCCATCGAATTCACCTCGCCGCTCTGGGTCATTCTGCTGTCACCGCTGCTGCTGGGCGAACGGATCACCGGCCCGCGGGCCTTTGCGGCCGCTCTGGGATTTGTCGGCATCCTGATCGTGGTGCGCCCGGATTTCAACGCGCTGAACCTGGGCGTTCTGGCGGCCGCCGGGGCGGCGGTCTGTTTTGCCGCGACCAATATCGCCACCAAGCGCCTTGCACGTGATGTCACGGTCCTGTCGATTCTGTTCTGGCTGACGGTGATGCAGTTCGTATTCGGCGCGGTTCTGGCCGCGATCGACGGTCACATCACCTGGCCCACCCTCGCGACCGCGCCCTGGCTGGCGCTGATCGGGGTCACCGGGCTGGTCGCACATCTGTGCCTGACCTCTGCCTTGCGTCTTGCCCCGGCCACGTTCGTGATGCCCATCGACTTTACCCGCCTGCCGCTGATGGCGCTTGCGGGTGCGCTTTTGTATCAGGAACAGCTGGAGGCGCTGCTGTTTCTTGGCGCGGCGCTGATCCTTTTTGCGAACTGGATCAACATCCGGTCCGAGACCCGAAAGACACACACCCGCTGATTGATAAAAATATGACGCGGCGTCATTGATTGACCTGCAAAGCCTGCGTCAAATAGCGTCATCACAGGGGAAATCCTGTTTCGGGGATGAGGGAAACCATGAAAAAAATGATGATCGCAGCTGCGGCCGCAGCAGTATCGGCCGGTTCGGTTCAGGCGGGGGGCTTTGAACGCTCGGCCCTGCCGCTGGGCTTCATGTTTGAAAAGGGGAATTACGCCGAGCTGAGCTTTGGCTCGGTGTCGCCCAAAGTGTCGGGCGTGCTGGCTCCGATGCCGTCGGTCGCGACGGGCAGTGTTCTGAAAGACTATACGACATTTGGCTTTGCGGTCAAAACCGACATCAATGAAAAGCTGTCACTGGGCCTGACCGTTGACCCGACCTTCGGGGCAGATGTGTTTTATCCGACCGGCACCGGCTTTCCGCTGGCCGGATCCTCCGCGAAACTGCGCGGTGAGACCATTGCCGCCGTCGCGCGCTACAAGTTCAATGAAAATTTCTCGGTCCATGGCGGCCTGCGCTCTGTCGGGATCGGTGGCGATCTGTTCCTGCCCGCAGCAGGCAACTATCGCGCCAAGTTCGGCAATGACCGTGATCTTGGCTACCTGATCGGTGTGGCCTATGAAAAGCCCGAAATCGCCCTGCGCGTGGCGCTGACCTATGCGTCCGAGACCAAGCACACGCTGAACACCACAATTGCCGGCGTGCCAATGACATTTGATGTGCCGGTCAAGTTGCCGCAGTCGCTGACGCTGGATGCGCAGTCCGGTATAGCGGCCGACACGCTGCTGTTCGGCTCGATCCGCTGGATGGACTGGTCCGTGACCCGGCTTGATGGTCCGCTGCTGCCGCCTTCGGTCAATCCGCTGGTCAGCTACGAGCATGATACCATCACCTACAACATCGGGATCGGGCGCAAGTTCAGCGATGCGTTCTCGGGCGCGATCTCGATCGGCTATGAAAAGCACCATGGCGGCATCGTCGGGAACCTTGGCCCGACCGACGGGCAGAAAAGCATCCAGATCGGTGGCACCTATACCCATCAGAACATGAAAATCACCGCTGGTGTGCGCTATGTCGATATCGGCGATGCAACTGCGCTGCGGGGCAACAGCCGCTTTACCGGCAACAAGGCTGTCGCGGTTGGCATGAAGGTCGGCTTCACCTTCTGAGCTGACCTGCCCGGAGGCAACGACTGGCCCGCCCCCTCACCGGGGCGGGTTTTGCATTGAAGGCGCAGGCCGGGGGCGGTAACTGTCAGGCGCAATGAAAAGGGCAAGGCGATGATCTACGCGACCGGGGCAGAGTATCTGGCGAGTCAGCAAAAGCGCGTGCTGCTCTTTGGCATGTCCGGTCTGGGCAAGACCCACCTGTCCGCCATGCTGCGCGACAGCCGCCCAGACTCTGGCGGCTGGTTTCACTACTCGGTCGATTACCGGATCGGCACCCGCTATATGAACGAATTCATCGCCGACAATTTCAAGCGCGAGGCGATGAAAGTGCCGCTCTTGCGCGAGCTCTTGATGACCGACTCGGTCTATATCGCGTCGAACATCACCTTTGACAATCTGGCGCCGCTGTCGACCTATCTGGGCAAACCGGGCGATCCGGCCAAGGGCGGGCTGCCGTTTGCCGAATACATGATCCGTCAGGAACAGCACCGCAAGGCCGAGGTTTCTGCCATGCTGGACACCGCGCACTTCATCTCACGCGCGGATACTATCTATGGCTATCAGAACTTTGTCTGCGATACCTCAGGGTCCATCTGCGAAGTGGTCGAGGCCAACGATGCCGACGACCCGGTGATGCGGCAATTGTCGCAAAGCTTGCTGCTGGTCTGGATCAAAGGCTCTGACGACCACACCGCCGAACTGGTCCGCCGGTTTGACCGCGCGCCAAAGCCGATGTATTACCAGCCCGGCTTTCTTCATGCCGCGTGGGAAGAATACCGCGTAACCCATGACAAATCCGAAGAAACCTGCGACCCGGATCATTTCGTCCGCTGGACCTATGCCCGCGCATTGGCCCATCGCCAGCCGCGTTATGCCGCCATGGCGGGCTGGGGCGTGACTGTGACGGCGCAAGAGGTGGCAATGGTCACAGACACCGATGCGTTCAACATGCTGATTGCCCGCGCCATTGATCGGCGCTGATCCGCACCCTACATCCCCGGCTCCAAAGGAAGCACCCCATGCCGATTACCCTGCCAGAGACCCTGCCCGCCTTTGACGTTCTGCGGAACGAAGGCGTCATGGTCATGTCGCCCGAACGCGCGGCGCGGCAGGATATCCGGCCGCTGAAAATCGGGCTGCTCAACCTGATGCCGAAAAAGATCCAGACCGAGAACCAGTTTGCCCGCCTGATCGGCGCGACGCCGCTGCAGATCAATTTCGAGCTGATCCGCATGTCGGAACATCAGACCAAGAACACCGCCGCCGAGCATATGGAGGCGTTCTATCGCCCGTTTCAGGAAGTCAGGGACGAAAAGTTTGACGGGCTGATCATCACCGGCGCGCCGATCGAACATCTGGAGTTTGATGCCGTGACCTACTGGCAGGAACTCAGCGAAGTCTTTGACTGGACGCAGACAAACGTGCAGTCGACCTTTGGCGTCTGTTGGGGCGGCATGGCGATGATCAACCATTTTCATGGCGTGAAAAAGCACCTGCTGGATCACAAGGCCTTTGGCTGCTTCCGCCATCGCAATCTTGCCCCCACCTCGCCCTATCTGCGCGGGTTCTCGGATGATTTCGTGATCCCCGTCAGCCGCTGGACCGAGATGCGGCAGGACGAGATTGACGCAAGCCCGGACTTGCGCACCCTCTTGGGCAGCGATGAGGTCGGCCCCTGTCTGGTCGAAGACCCGGAGCATCGGGCGCTCTACATCTTCAACCATTTCGAATATGACAGCGACACGCTGAAACAGGAATATGACCGCGATATTGCCAATGGCACCGCGATCAATGTGCCGCTGAACTACTACACCGATGACAACCCCGCGATGCCGCCGCTGAATCGCTGGAGAAGTCACGCCCATCTTCTATATGGCAACTGGATCAACGAGATTTATCAATCCACGCCCTATGACCCACAAGATATTGGCCGCTAGTGCGGCGCTCATCGGATTTGGCCTGATCGCCGCGACCAATGGCCGGCTGTCCGCGCGGGAACAGGCGGCGGTGCAGTTACATCCGCCGACCGGGCAGTTCGTGGCGGTTGATGGGGTGCGGGTGCATCTGCAGATGGCGGGTTCCGGCCCGGATCTGGTGCTGATCCACGGTGCGAACGGCAATCTGCGCGAGTTCACCTTTGCGCTGATGGATCAGCTGTCAGACCGCTACCGGGTGATCGCGGTGGACAGGCCGGGCTTGGGCTATTCCGACCCATTGCCCGACAATGGCGCGAGTGTGCAGGATCAGGCCCGTCTGCTGCAACAGGCGGTGGCGCAGATTGGCGTGCAAAATCCGATCGTTCTGGGCCAAAGCTACGGCGGCGCTGTCGCCCTGGCCTGGGCCTTGCAAACGCCCCCCGCCGCACTCGTGCTGATCTCGTCCCCATCCTTGCCCTGGCCGGGAGAGCTGGATTCCTGGTATCGGATCACCGCCACGTCGTTGGGGCGGGCGACGCTGGTGCCGCTGGCCTCGGCCTTTGTGTCGCACGGCTTTGTGCGCCGCACCATTGATCAGGTTTTCGCGCCCCAGACTGCCCCGCCGGGATATGCCGATCATCTGGGCATCGGCCTGACGTTGCGGCGCGAGTCTATGGCAGCAAACATAATGCAGATCAACAGCTTGCGCCCGCAAATTGAGGTGATGCGACAGGATTACCCGCAGCTTGATCTGCCCATAGAGCTGGTGCATGGCGATGCCGATACCATCGTTCCGCTGCATATCCATTCGGCGCCGCTGATGGATCTGATCCCGCAAGGACATCTGACCGTTCTGCCCGGTGCGGGCCACATGCCGCACCACACCCATCCAGAGGCGGTGATTGCGGCGATTGACCGTGCCGCCGCCCGCGCCGGATTGCGCTGAGCCGGGCAATCGCCATACTTGCCGTGACAGACCAAGGATAAAGCCATGAAACTGCCATTTGACGGCGCGATCAGCGCATTCTTTCAGAAGAAGGCCCCAAAGCCGGTGCGCGAGGCAATTCAGGCCGCCGACAAGGATGACATTCTGGACCCGTCCTATCCTTACCGCGAAGAGATGAAGGGCAAGGCCTATCAGGCGCAGATGGATGCGCTGCAGATCGAACTGGTCAAGATGCAGTCTGATCTGAAAGCGACCGGCAAACGGCTGGTGGTGGTGTTCGAGGGCCGGGATGCGGCTGGCAAAGGCGGCACCATCGGGGCGATGCGCGAAAACCTGAACCCGCGGGCCTGTACCGTGGTCGCATTGGCCAAACCCTCGGACCACGAGGCGGCGCAATGGTATTTTCAGCGCTACATCGACTGGCTGCCGGCAAAGGGTGAAATCGCCCTGTTTGACCGCAGCTGGTATAACCGCGCGATGATCGAGCACGTCTTTGGCTTTTGCACGCCCGAACAGCGCGCACATTTCTTTGCACAACTGCCTGATTTTGAACGGATGCTGGTGGAAGAGGGCTTTATCTTCCGCAAGATATGGCTGGAAGTCGGACAGGCCGAACAGCTCAAACGCTTTCTCGCACGCGAGCAAGACCCGCTGAAACAGTGGAAGCTGTCGTCGATTGACATCGAGGGGCTGGCGAAATGGGAGTCTTACTGTGAAGCCATTGATGAGACGATGGCGCGCAGCCATTTCGCCTTTGCGCCCTGGACTGTGATCTTGTCCGATGACAAGAAACGGGCGCGGATCGCTGCGGTGCAGACCATTCTGGCTTCGGTCGATTACAAGGGCCGTGATCTTGCGGTCATCGGCACGCCGGACCCGCTGATCTGCGGCGGGCCAGAGCTGCGGACCAGTTCGGGCAAGGAGCGCGCGTGAAACGTGGCTATCACCACGGCAATCTGCGACAGGCGCTGGTCGAGGCGGCGCTAGACCTGATCGCCAATCAGGGGCCCACCGGATTCACCCTGTCAGAAGCGGCCAAGGCGGCGGATGTTACCCCGGCTGCGGTCTACCGCCACTTTGCCGGGCGCGAGGATCTGCTGGCCGAAGTCGCACGGCAGGGCTATGAGATTTTCGCCGCCCTGATGGAATTTGCCTTTGACAACGGCCGCCCCACCGCTCTGGCCGCGTTCGAGGCGACCGGGCGGGCCTACCTCGCCTTTGCGCGCAAATATCCCGGCCATTACATGGCGATGTTCGAGGCCGGGCTGAACCTGAACGAGCATCCCGATCTGGCGCTGGTGGCCCACAAGGCGCGGGCGGTGCTGGAGCGCGCGGCGGAAAGCCTGTCGCAACACCTGCCCCCCGGCATGCGCCCGCCGGCCACGATGTTTTCGGCCCATATCTGGGCGATGAGCCATGGCGTGGTCGAGCTGTATATGCGCGGCAGCGCCAATGGCGGCGTGCGCAGCCCGTTCCCGCCCGAGGATCTGCTGGAAGCCGGAATCGGGATCTATCTGCGCGGGTTGGGGCTGCTGCCGCCGGACGGGGCCAAACCGACCTGACCTCTGCGGGAGGCCAGTGTCGATGCGCTCCGCGCGGGAGTATTTGCAAAGCAGCAATGCAGGTCAGGGTGATCGGGCAACAGTGCCGGTCTTCGCGGCGGGTCTGCATTGAAGCTGCGCCGGGTGGGGGGTAAGGGTCAGGGGCCTGCGCCATCAGGCGGTTTGGAACGGGTCGCTGCCATGTATCGTGTTTCTCCCTTTGTGCGGCATTTCGGGCTGGCCTTGCTGGCCGGAATCGCGGTTGCGACGCTGTGGCTGACGCTGTCACCTGCCAGCTATTATGACGCCATCGAATGGCGTCTGGCCGAGCTGCCGTTGCCGCTCTGGCTCGCCCCTTTTCCGCTTGCGCTGACGCCGGTGAACATCGTCTCCGACGGGCTGATGGCGCTGTTCCTGTTCTTTATCGCCAAGGAGCTGTGGGAGGCGATCCGGCTGGACCGCGGCGCGCTGACCGGGCGGCGCGGCGGATTGCCGCTGGGGGCGATGCTGGGCGGCTGGATTGGCGCTGTGCTGGTCTGGCTGATCAGCGGCGCGCTGGTCGAGACAGCGATGGAGACACCCCCCGGCGCAGGCTGGCCGGTGCCGCTGGGGTCGGATGTGGTGCTGTGCTATCTGGTCGGGCGGCTGATCTTTGGCAACGGGCATCCGGCGCTGCATCTGCTGCTCTTGATCACCATTGCCAATGACATTGCCGGGCTGATCGTGCTGGGGCTGGCCTATCCGGCCAGCGGGCTGCGGTTGGTCTGGCTGGGGCTGACGCTGGCGGCGGTGGCGGTGGCCTGGTTCGGCTTTGCCCGGCTGGCCCGCAGCGATCTGACCGAGCGTGACCACCGCCGGGCCTTTGCGCTGTGGCCCTATGCCGTGGCGGGGGTGGTGTCGTGGCTGGGCGTTGTGCTGGCAGGATTGCCGGGCGCGCTGGGTCTGCTGCCGCTGGTGCCGGTCATTCCGCATGCCGACCGGGCTTTTGGCCTGTTCGCCGAGGCGGAAGAGTTCCTGCACGACCCGTTGAACCGGCTGGCGCATCTGCTGGTCAAACCACTGGCGCTGGTGTTGTTCCTGTTCGGGCTGACCCGGGGCGGCGTGGATGTGGTGGCCCTTTCCCCGACCACGGCCAGCGTTCTGGCAGCCCTCTGGATCGGCAAGCCGCTGGGGGTGCTGCTGGGGGCGATGGCGGCGGCGCGGCTGTTCGGCTTTGCGCTGCCCCAAGGGGTGCAGCGCCGCGATCTGCTGGTGATTGCGATCCTGACCGGCATGGGCTTTACCGTGCCGGTTCTGGCGCTGGACAGTGCGCTGCCCGGTGGCGCCATGGCCGAGGCCGCGCGGCTGGGGCTGGTGCTGTCCCTGCTGGCGGGGGGTGCCGCTTTTGTGACGGCGCGGTTGATCCGGCCGCGCTAGACACGCGCTTGCATATGGTCAGGCCAGTCGGACATAATGCTGCCCGAAAGCCGCTTTAGGATCTTGTCAGGGCTGGTCAGGGCAAATTGATCCGTGACCGGCAAGCAGGCATGGTACGGCGCAGGCAAAGGCCGGGATCTTGCCGGCATGGGGGCAGTGTGTGATCGAGTTCGATGGCGTTTCAAAGTCATTCTGGACCGGAAAACAGCGCAAGATCATTCTGGATCAGGCGTCGTTCCGTGTCGATCTTGGCCAGTCCCTTGGCATTCTGGCCCCGAATGGTGCGGGCAAGACCACCATCATCAACATGATGGCCGGGTTGGAAAAACCGGATGAAGGCCGGGTGTCGCGCACCAGCCGGATCTCGTTTCCGCTGGGGTTCATGGGCGGGGTTGTCAACAAACATACCGCGACCGAAAACTCCCGCTATGTCGCCCGGCTGTACGGGCTGGACCCGGATTATGTCGAAAGCTTCTGCCGCTGGCTGTGTGGCATCGAAGAGTACTTCGATATGCCGGTCGGCACCTACAGTCAGGGCATGCGGGCGCGGTTTTCCTTTGCGCTGATGCTGGCGCTGGAGTTTGACATTTATCTGATCGACGAAGGCATGCCCGCCACGACCGATGTGGCGTTCAACCGCAAGGCCGGGCGTATCCTGCGGGAGCGGTTGCAGAACGCGACGGTGGTGATTGTCAGCCATCAGGCGCAGACGCTGGAAAAATTCTGCCAACAGGCCGCTGTGCTGCGCAACGGGCAGCTATACATATTCGACACTCTGGAAGAGGCGAAGCAGCTTTATGACTATCAAGCTAAGGGTTAAGCGCTACAACCTGCGCCGCGCCGATCCGGCAGTGACGGCCGCTCCGCTGCCGCCACGCCCCCGCCCGGCGGCGCAGGCGGTGTCGATGCCTGCGGCTGGCGCTCTGCGTCCGGCGGCACGGGCCGCAGCACCCGTCACCGATGACGGCTTTGGCTCCGACCCGTTTCCGACCGCAAGCGAGCAGGTCGTGGCGATGATGGACGCTGGCGCTGCCGGACCAGAGGCCGCCCCCGCCCGACGCAGCGGCAGCGCCACCGCCCCGGCCAGCCCCGGAGAGCTGGATCAGATCCGCAAAGAAGGGCTGACCGGGCGTCAGTTGCGGATGGCGCGGCGGATGGCGCAGAAATACGGGCTGCCAGCCACCTCGGATTTTGATGCCGTCCGCTTGCTGCGCGCAGCGGGCCTCGACCCGTTCCAGAAATCCACCATCATGGAGATGATCAGCGCTGACGCCGAAGACGCCGCTGGCGAGGCCCAGTCACGCGCGCTGACGGTCGGCCCACGGGGCGACGGGGTACAGCTGCCGCAGACGGTCAGGCCGATCAAGGTGCCCTCGACCGAGGTGCGCGCCGAAGAGTCGCATCTGTCGGAAATCCAGCGTATTCAACGCGATCTGGCGAAACGTCGCCGCCGCAAGTCGGCACTGTTGATGGCGCGGCTGTTCTTTTTCGTCGGGCTGCCGACCCTGCTGGCGGGCTGGTATTACTATATGGTCGCCACGCCGCTTTATGCCACCAAGGCGGAATTCGTGATCCAGCAGGCCGATCCTGCCGGGGCGCAGGGCATGGGCGGGCTGCTGTCGGGCACACAATTCGCCACATCGCAGGATTCGATTGCGGTGCAGGGCTATCTGCAATCGCGCGATGCGATGGTGCGGCTGGATGAGGACAAGAATTTCATTGCCCATTTCTCGCAGGAATTCATTGATCCGATCCAGCGGCTGCGGGGCGATGCCACACGGGAGTCGGCCTATAAGGTGTTTCAGCGCAATGTGAAAATTGCCTATGACCCAACCGAAGGCATCATCAAGATGGAGGTGATTGCCGCCGATCCGCAGGTTTCGGCGGATTTCTCGCAGGCGCTGATCGGCTATGCCGAAGAGCAGGTCGATCACCTGACCCAACGTCTGCGCGCCGATCAGATGCAAGGTGCGCGCGAGTCTTATGAGCTGGCCGAAGCCGCAATGCTGACGGCGCAGCGTAAGGTGGTGGATCTGCAGGAACAGTTCAAGATCCTGTCGTCAGAGGTCGAGGTCAGCCTGATCACCACACAGATCGGCCAGCTGGAAACCCAGCTCAGTCAGGACCGGCTGAGCCTGGCGCAGATGGAATCGAACACCGCCCCCAACGCCGCCCGGATGGAGCCGTTGCGCCGCCGGATCGGCACACTTGAAGCCGAGATTGCCACCCTGCGCTCGCGCCTGACCCAAGGTGTCGAGGGCGGCAAATCGCTGGCGCAGGTGCAGTCCGAATTGCTGGTGGCACAGGCCGATGTGCAGACCCGGCAGCTGCTCTTGTCGCAATCGCTGCAGTCGATGGAAACCGCGCGTACCGATGCCAACCGTCAGGTGCGCTATCTGTCGGTGTCGGTCAGCCCGCTTCCGCCGGACGAGGCGACTTATCCGCGGGCGTTTGAAAACACGATGGTCGCGCTGCTGGTTTTTGCCGGCATCTATCTGATGATCTCGATGACCGCCGCGATCTTGCGCGAACAGGTTTCGGCCTGAGGCGTCTTTCCGGCTCTGGCCATCCGCCCCTCCCCTTTGGGGGGAGGGGCAGGTGGCTTAAGCAACGGCTTTGCGGCCAAGAAACCCCAGCACCGACTGCGCTGCGCGCAGGCCCGGCGGCAAGCCGCCGCGGCCCAGCCGCTCCATCGTCAGCTGCATCGCGTCGCGCTGCGACGCGCCAAGATCCTCCAGCAGCCGCAGGACTGCGGGCGCGATCCGGTCGGCCCGGCAGTCCGGGCCGATGAACTCCGGCACCACACGGCTGTCGGAGACAAGGTTCACCAGCGTCACCGTGTCGATCAGCGCGGCGCGCCGCATCAGCCACAGCGTCAGCGGGTTCATGTCATAGGCGATCACCATCGGGCAATCATTCGCCGCCAGTTCCAGACTGACCGTGCCCGAGGCCGCAATCGCCACATCCGCCGCCGCAAAGGCCGCGCGTTTGGTGGCCGCATCCTGAATGATCTGTGGCGGAATGGCCCAGTCGGCGGTCAGATCCTGCACCAGCCCGGCCACCCCGCGCACCGTGGGCAAGGCCACCCGCGCATCGGGATGCACCGCCTTGATCCGGGCCACCACCTGCCCCAGCACCGGGGCCAGCCGCGTCACCTCGCCCTTGCGCGACCCCGGCAGGGCCAGGATCAGCGGCCCCTCGCCTGCCATCTGCGCCCGCTCCTCCACCGTCGCCAAAGGCTCTGACACCACCGGATGCCCGACAAAATCACAGCTCATCCCGGCGGCAGTCATATAGGGCGGCTCGAACGACAACAGCGCCAGCACATGGTCAACCACGCGGGCCATCTTCGCCGCCCGCCCCGGACGCCAGGCCCAGACCGAGGGGGCCACATAGTGGATCACCGGAAATTCGGGCCGCGCCGCTTTGACAATCGCCGCCACCCGCAGGCAGAAATCGGGGCTGTCGATTGTGACCAGCGCCTGCGCGCCCGATGTCAGCACCGCCTGCGCCGCCTGCGCGATCCGGCGTTTCAGCGCAAAATACTTCGGCAGCACCTCAACCAGACCCATCACCGACAGCTCTTCCATCGGGAACAGGCTGTCCAGCCCTTCGGCCTGCATCAGCGGCCCGCCGATACCGTTGAACTGTACGCACGGTGACAGCGATTTCAGCCCGGCCATCAGAGCCGCGCCCAGCCGGTCGCCCGAAGGCTCGCCCGCGATCAGGAACAGCGTCAGCGCGCCCACAGGAACAGGCCTGCATCCGTGGCGGCGGCGATCATCCGGTCAAGGTCCAGACAGATCACCCCGCCCGCTTGCCAGACGATACCGCCCAAACCCGCCTCAGCCACCCGCGCCACCGTCTCTGGCCCGAGTGTGGGCAGATCGACGCGCAGATCCTGCGCCGGTTTCGGCGCCTTGTAGAACAGGCCGCGCGTACCCTGTGGCCGCAGCGACGCTGGCACCTCGGCCACCCCGCGCAGCATCGCATCGGTGCCCGGCAAAGCCTCCACCGCGAGGCACAGCCCCTGCGCCACCACGCTGCCCTGCCCGACATCCACCGCCCCCAGCGCCGTGACGATGGTCGCCGCGCGCTCTGCATCCGTCTCATCCTGCGCGCTGAGCGTACCGCACAGCACACCGGCCCCCGGCACCAGATCCGGCGCAATCTCGGCCGTGCCCGCGACCGTGAAGCCGAACTCTTCGAACAGCCCGATCACCGCGCGCAAGGTGGCATCATCGCCCTGTGCCATCGCTCCCATCAGGCGCGGCACCAGCTGCGCCGTGCCCGCATCGAACAGCGCCGGGTCGAGCCGTGGCCGCTGCACCGCACCCGCAAAGGTCACGGTCGTCACGCCCGCATCTTCCAGCGCGTGGAAGAACGGCACCAGCCGCTCGACCCGGAACACCATATCCACCGCCAGCCCGTCGGGCACAAACCCGTCGAGTGCGCAGACCAAGGGCGCCTCCAGTGCCCCGGCCACAGCGGCGGGCAAGCGGCCCGCCCCGGCGATCACGGCGGTCCGGCTCATTTCGGGGTCAGGAAACTGCGGTCGCTGGCCGAGAGGATGAAATCGGTCATCTCCAGCACATGCGCGCTCTCGGTCTCATCGGCAAGACGGCGGGCGCGGTCAAGGAACGACCCCTCGCCCTGCGCCAGCATCTGATAGGCGGCGCGCAAAGCGGTGATCTCTGACCGCTCCACCCCGCGCCGTTTCAGGCCGACAAGGTTCAGACCATCCAAGACCCCGCGCGGGCCCTGTACCAGACCATGCGGCAGCACGTCATTGGTCACCATGGTCACAGCCCCGATGATCGCGCCGCGACCGACCCGCACCCATTGATGCACGCCCGACAGCCCGCCCACGATCACATCATCGCCGATCTGGCAATGTCCGGCAATCGCGGCCTGATTGGCCAGCACCACGCGGTTGCCCATCGTGGCGTCATGGCCCACATGCGAACCGGTCATCAGCAGGCAATCGTCGCCGACCCTGGTCACGCCGCCACCGCCCTCGGTGCCGGTGTTCAGTGTAGCGCCTTCACGGATCTTGCAACGCGCGCCGACGATCAGCCGGGTCCGCTCGCCTTTGAATTTCAGATCCTGCGGCACCTCGCCGACACAGGCGAAGGGGAAGATCACCGTATCCTCGCCCACCTCGGTCCAGCCGGTCACCACCGCGTGGGATTTCACCACCACGCCCGCCGCCAGGCTCACCTCGGCCCCGATCACCGCAAACGGGCCCACCTCGGCACGCGCGCCGATGGTGGCCCCGTCTTCAACCACGGCCATCGGGTGAATGCGGGCTGTGGGGTCAACACTCATCCGTCACGCCTTTTTCGGCACGTCAAACATCGCGGTGAATTCCGCCTCGCAGGCCAGCTCGTCGCCGACCATGCCGCGGCCTTCGAACTTCCAGACCCGGCCACCGCCGCGCAGCGCCTTGACATGCAGCTCCAGCACATCGCCCGGCACCACCTTGCGGCGGAATTTGACGCCATCGACGCCCATGAAAAATACATTCGCATTCTTGTCGACCAGATCCATCGACAGCCCGACCAGAATTCCGCTGGTCTGCGCCATCGCCTCGATGACCATCACACCGGGAAAGATCGGCACGCCCGGAAAATGGCCGGTGAACTGCGGCTCGTTCATGGTCACGCATTTGATGCCGACACAGCTTTTGTTGACGTGAATATCAACGACCTTATCGACCAGCAAAAACGGGTAGCGATGCGGCAGGATGCGCTGAATCAGCGCGATGTCGGCAGTCTGGCCCATATCCGTTGGTTGTTCGGTCATTCATGATCCCCGTCTGATCGATGCGTGCTGGCTGCACGGCTGTTCCGGCTTTGCTAACAAGTGAAACGCGCAGGGGCAAGGCACCCGCGTCAATCTCAGGGCTGGGCAGGCGCGGACGGCGGTTCATCCGCCTGCCCCGGTTCAGGCTCTGCCTCTGGCGCAGGAACCAGATCGGCGCCGTCGCCCAGTTCGGCATCCAGCCGCGCAATGGCCTGTGCGGTGATATCGAAGCGGTCAAAACTCAGCACCACGACCGAGCGGTCAATGATCGCCACCGCGCCCAGATCCTGCATCAGATCGGCCAGCACCGGGGCCGAAGCCTCCAGAAAGCGCTGCTGTTCAATGTCGCGCTGCCGCGTCAGCCCCCGGCTTTTCGCCTCCTGGGTGACGCGCAATTCCTCAACCCGTGTGTCAAATTCCTGTGCCAGTTCGCGAAACTGTGCCGTCGGCAAGGTCGCCCGGCGTTCGGTCATCTGCCGCTCTTCGGCCTCCAGCGCCGCTTCCAGCCGGCGGTTTTCGGCCATCAGGTCATTCGACGCGGCCTCAAGCCGCGCCAGAATAGCCTGCCCCATCCGGGTTTCCTCAAACAGCCGGTTGCGGTCCAGCGTGACCACAGCCGATTGCAGACTGACCAAAGGCGGCACAGGCTCCGCCTCCTGCGCAGGAAGCGGCCCGGCCAGCACAGCTGCCAGCCCGGCCACCAAAGCGCCGCGCAAGGCCGACCGCCGCATCAGAACTGGGTCGAGATCGTCAGGTCGAACGACCGTTCCTTGTCGTAGTCTTCTTTTTTCAGCGCTTTCGAGAAGTTGAACCGCAGCGGCCCGATCGGCGCATCCCACAGCACCGAAACGCCAACCGCCGCACGTGGGTTGAAGCCGGTGTCAATCGGGGCGCCAAGCGCGTCAACCACAGTGCCTTTCAGACCCCAGACCGAGCCCACATCCATGAACAGCCCGCCGCTCAGCCCGTATTCTTCGGGCAGACCAATCGGGAAATCGGCCTCGAACCGGGCGACAGCATAAAAGTTGCCGCCAAGTGCATCACCGGTGACCTGATCGCGCGGGCCGATGCCGTTGCCCTCAAAGCCACGGATCTTGCCATTGCCAAAGAACCGCTCGGTAACCCGCGTATCATATCCGCCCACCGGCGAAATCGTCCCGGCTTCGAAAATGGCGCGCAACGTCACCTCTTCGCTCAGGATCTTGCGTTCGCCGAGCGCCTGAACCTCGCTGGAGATATACTTTGCATCGCCGCCCAGACCGGCAAAATCCTGGCTGAACCGGAATACCATGCCGCGATCCGGGCTCAGCCCGCCGATCCGGGTGTCATAGCTGTAGGTATAGCCAAGGGCCGACGTAAACTCGCCGTCGCGGGCGGATTCTGCCACCAGTGTCGGGTTGCGCTCGGTCACGGGGTCGATAACGCCGTCCCCGTTCACATCCTTGCCCTGATAATTCTTGATCGTGTTTTTCGACAGACCGTAGCGCAGTTCCAGCCGGCTCACCTCTCCCACGGGGAAGGACAGGGCCACGCGCGCGCCGACATTGGCGGTGTCATAGATCGCGTTTTTTTGGTCGGTGATGTTGTAGAACGCCCCCAGCGACAGCGACAGGTCACGCCCCAGAAACGCCGGTTCGGTGATCGAGAGCGAAGAACTGGTGCTGTCCGACCCGGTGGCAATCGCGACAGACAAGGCCTGTCCGCGCCCCAGAAAGTTGGATTCCGCAAAGCCCACGTTCACCCCGACCCCGGCATCCGCCCCATAGCTCGCGCCAAAGGACAGCGAGCCGGTCGGCTGCTCTTCGACGTTCACGTCAACGATCACCTGATCCGCCGCTGACCCTGGCCGCGCATCAACCTGCGCATCCGAGAAAAAGCCAAGCGCGCGGATCCGTTCCGCAGATTGGCGCACTTCACGCGGGTTGAAGGGGTCGCCTTCGGCGCTGCGGAACTGACGGCGGATCACCTGATCCAGCGTCGTGGTATTGCCTTCGATGTCGATGCGTTCGACGAACACCCGCTCGCCCCGCACCAGCGCAAATTCCAGATCCAGCGTACCGTCGCGGTCATTGCGGGTGATCCGAGGATCGACACGCACAAAGTTAAGCCCCTTGCGCAGCGCCAGATTTTCCATCCGTGCGATGGTGTTTTCCACCACAAGCGGCGAATAGGGCACGCCCGAACGGACACGCGACAGCGCGCCATATTCGGCAGCGTCCACGCCATTCACTTCCGAAGTCGTGGTGATGTTGCCAAAGCGGTATTGCCGGCCTTCACGGATCGAGAAGCTGACAAACACCGCATCCCGCTCCCGCGCGACTTCGGCCGAGGCATCGGTGACCTGAATGTCGATATAGCCGCGCGCCAGATAGAAATCGCGCAGCATCTGCTTGTCCACCTCCAGCCGCTCGGCAACAAAGGTATCGCGCTGGATCAGGGTGCGCAGCAAACCGGCCTGTTTGGTTTCCAGCACCTGCCGCAGGCGGCGGTCGCTGAAGGCACGGTTACCGACAAAGGACAGACGTTCAATCTCGGTCACGCGGCCTTCGGTGATCTCGAATGCCAGATCGACCCGGCCACCGCTGCGGCGGATCAGCTTCGGCGTGACTGTGGCGGCAATCCGGCCCCGGGCCTGATAGGCCTCGGCAATGGCGGCGGCATCGGCTTCGGCCACGCTGGGCGAATAGACCCGGCGTTGTTTCGACTGGATGATTTCGGCCAGATCCTCATCTTTCAGGCGCTTGTTGCCCTCAAAGTTGATGACGCTGACGATCGGGTATTCCTTGACCCGGATCACCAGCTGGCTGCCCTGCGGCACGATCTCGACCGTCTCGAACAGGCCGGACCGGACCAGCCCCTGATAGGCATCGTTCAGCCCGCCCTGCGACAACGCCTCTCCGCGCCTGATTCCGGCAAAGCCCAGAATGGTGGCATTGTCCACCAGCCGATTGCCCTCGATCACGACCTGGTTGAACGCATATTGCTGCGCAAACGCGGGCATGAAGATCGAAGCCGAAGCCGTTGCCGTGGAAAGGAAAAGCACCGTCAGCAGACGCTTGCGAACGCTTGCCCCGTCGCGCGAGGCTTTCGCCGCGGCACCCGCTGTATCGTGCATGACAACGCCCCATTATCAACAAACTGTTGTGTCTTCACTAGCCCGAAGTGCCGGGCTTGTCAAAGCGTTGCCGGGGGATTTGTGGCCGAAATGCCGAGACGTTGCGCTTGTGCAGCAGCGATGCGCCCGCGCTCAGTGACCGACGATGGCGGTGCCCAGATAGGCCCCTGCCAGCAGGCCCGCCACGACGGTTCCCAGCGTGAAGATCCGGTCAGCATTCAGCCAGACCAGAAACGACAATCCGCGATACCCTTGCATGACCAGCTGCATGACGAAACCCTCTCAAGTACCCGTCCTGCATAGCCGATGAATATGGCCCCTTTATGGCGTGAGGCCCTGTGTTTACGGGCAGAACAGGTCGTTGGTCAGGGCAAAAACCATCAGCGACAGCAGCAGCGCCAGCCCGCCCGCCATCATGATCTGCAACGCCCGGTCAGAGGGCGGCTTGCCCGCCACCGCCTCATAGGCGTGAAACACCAGATGGCCGCCATCCAGCACCGGTATCGGGAACAGGTTCATCAGCCCCACCGCCACCGACAGCATGGCGATGAACCAGACAAAGCTTTCCACGCCCTGACTCGCCGCCGCGCCAGAGCTTTCGGCAATGCCGATCGGCCCGCGCAGGTTGCAGCTGGAGATTGCGCCGGTGATCATGTGATAAAGCCCCGACAGCGAGGTGGTGGCGATCATCCAGGTCTGCCGTGCGCCGATCCCGACGGCCTCGACCGGGCCGGGGGTGCGCAGCACCGGTTCGAACCCGATGCCGCCGCTCAGCCCGATCAGCCAGCGGGTCTCGAACCCGCCCTCGGGCAGCGGCAGATCCATCCGGCGCGGCGTCAATGTCGCGTCAAACACCTCGCCCGCCCGCCAGACCGTCAGGCGCAGATCACGCCCGTCCGACTCGCCCACCAGCGTGCGCAGTTCGGAAAACGCGGAAATCGCTGCTCCGTCGACCGCCAGGATCACATCGCCCGCCCTCAGCCCGGCGGCAAACGCCGCCGTCTGCGGCTGCACCCCGCCCGCCAGCGGCGGGAATGGATAGGGCCCATCAAAAACCACCCGCACCCCTGCCCGGTCAACCACATAGGGCACCGAGGGGCTGGGCGGCAGCGCGTCGGCCACGGTGACCAGCGTGGCCAGATCCGGCGTCGGCTGGCCAGCCAGCTCCACAATCGTATCGCCCGGTTGCAGGGTCTGGCCCTCGAACGGCAGGTCAGGCACCTTGCCGACCGTCGCATCCTCGGTCGCAACCCCGGTCCACAGCACCATCGCGGTAAAGATCAACAGCGCGCTGACAAAGTTGAACGCAGGCCCCGCCGCCACCGTCAGCGCGCGCGCCCACAGGGGGGCACCGTGCATGGTGCGCCTGCGTTCGGCCTCGGACAGTCCCTGAATCGCCTCGCCGTCCTTGCCGGAGGCCGCGTTGGAATCCCCAAGAAACTTGACATAGCCGCCAAACGGCAGCGCCGCGATCTGCCAGCGGGTGCCCCGGCTGTCGACCCGGGAATAGATCACCGGCCCGAACCCAAGGCTGAACACCTCGGCATGAATCCCGGTCCAGCGGCCCACGATGTAATGGCCGTATTCGTGGATGGCGACGATGATCGACAGCGCCAGAACAAAGGCGATCACGGTCCAGACAAGACCGCCAAAGCTGGGAACAAGACCAATCAGATCCACCGGTTTTCCTTCAAGTCAGAGGCTGCCAAGGGGCCGCAATGTCAGGTTTAGCGCGTTGCTGCCAGAGCCGATCCCGCCTCAACCGCCCGCACCCGCGCAAGATGGTCTGCGCTCAGGATGTCCTCAAGGGTCATCACGTCGGATTCAAGGCACATCTCCGGCATAACGCGGGCAAGCGTGCTTTCCACCACCCCCGCCATATCCATGAACCCGATCTGCCCCGCCAGAAACTGGTCCAGCGCGATTTCCTTGGCGGCGTTGAACACCGCCCCCGCCAGCCCGCGCGCGGCCATCACATCGCGGCAGAGCCGCAGCGCGGGGTAGCGGTTCAGGTCGGGCGCGCGAAAGCTCAGCGTGGCGATCTGCGCCAGATCCAGCCGCGCGACCGGCAAGGGCGCGCGTTGGGGCCAGTTCAGGGCGTAGCCGATGGCATGGCGCATGTCGGGCGCGCCCATATGCGCCATGATCGCGCCATCCTGAAACCCGACCAGCGCATGGATCAGCGATTCCGGGTGGATGATCACCTCGATCTGATCCGGGTTGATCCCGAAATATTCGCGGGTTTCAATGACTTCCAACGCCTTGTTGAACATCGACGCCGAATCGATGGTGATCCTTTGCCCCATCGCCCAGTTCGGATGCGCCAAAGCCTCGGCCACCGTGGCGCGCGCAAGCGCCGCCATCGGCCAGTCGCGCAACGCACCGCCCGAGGCGGTCAGGATGATCCGCTCGACGCAAGCGATGTCTTCACCGACCAGCCCCTGAAAGATCGCCGAATGCTCAGAGTCGACCGGCAGGATCTGCGCGCCATGCGCCGCTGCGGTCGCCATCAGCAAGGGCCCGGCGGTGACCAGACTTTCCTTGTTGGCCAGTGCCAGCGTGCGGCCATGGCGCAGGGCGCGCAGGCCCGGCACCAGGCCAGCCGCGCCCACAATCGCGCTCATCACCCAGTCGGCAGGCCGGTCGGCGGCGTCGGCAATCGCCGCATCCCCCGCCGCCGTCTCGATCCCCGTCCCGGCCAGAGCGTCGCGCAGCGCGGGCAGGCAGCTCTCATCGGAACAGACTGCAATTTCGGCCTGCAACACCCGCGCCATCTCGGCCAGCCGCGCGACATTGCGCCCGCCGGTCAGCGCCACGGTGCGGAACGCCCCTGCCCCGCCCGCCCGGCAGATCAGGTCAAAGGTGCTTTCCCCGACCGAGCCGGTCGCGCCAAAGATCGAAATGCTGCGCACCGCCCTCAGCCCCCCAACGGCGCGGGCATCGGCAAGGACGTGAACAGCCCCAGCAGCATGATCAGCACCACGGCCCCGATCAGCGCGTCAAAGCGGTCGAGAAACCCGCCATGACCGGGAATCAGCCCCGAGGAATCCTTGACCCCCGACCGCCGTTTGATCCAGCTTTCGGCAATATCGCCCAACTGCCCGGCAAAGGCGGCAAAGGGGGCCAGCACCACCGCCTGCCACGGCGCATGGCCGGTGGCGACAAACACCAGCGACACCGCAAGCGCGCCAACCCAGCCCGCCACCGTGCCCGACCAGGTTTTTTTCGGGCTGATCGCGGGCCAGAACTTTGGCCCGCCCATGATCCGCCCGACAAAATAGCCCATCACATCCGACACGATCACAATCGCCACCAGCCACAGGATCGCCGGCACCCCGGGGCTGCGCAGCTCGATCAGACCGTAGCCTGCGACCATGATCGCAATGCCATACACCGTGGCAATCCGCCGGTCCCGGCGCGGCGTCAGCGCCAGCGCCAGCCCCGGCAGGATCAGCAGGGTCGATGCCAGATCATCGCGGAACAGCTCGGCCCCGGCCAGACAGGCGGCGGCCACCAGCCCCATCGCCACCGGCGTGCCCTTGCGCCCCGGCGCGGTCATGTTGGCCAGTTCCCAGAACATCACCCCGGTCAGCGCGATCACCAAAAGCGAAAACGGTGTGCCACCCAGCCACAGCTCTCCGGCGCCGACCACCAGCATGAACAGCGCTGATATGGCGCGCTTTTTCAGATCTCCCCAGCGGGCAATCGCCTCGGTCATCCGGTTGCGACCCCGCCAAATCTGCGCTCGCGGTTGCCAAAGCGCGACAGGATCTGCGCCAGTTCAGCCGGCGAGAAATCCGGCCACAGCGTTGGCGTGAATTCATATTCGGCATAGGCCGTCTGCCAGATCAGATAGTTCGAGGTCCGGGTTTCACCGCTGGTGCGGATCACCAGATCGGGGTCGGGCAGATCCGCGGTATCCAGCCGCGAGCCGATCAGCGCATCGGTGACCGTATCTGGCGCCACCCGCCCCTCGGCCACATCCGCCGCGATGCCGCGCATCGCCCGGGTCAGCTCGTCACGCCCGCCGTAATTGATCGCCACCGTCAGGTTCAGCCGGGTAAAACCCGCCGTGCGGGTCTCGATCCCGTCCATCAGCTTGCGCAGTTTGGGGTTCAGCGGCGAGCGGTCGCCGATGAACCGCATCCGCACGCCTTCGGCGGCCAGCCGGTCAGCCTCGCGCTCGATATAGCGGGCGAAAATCGACATCAGCCCCACCACCTCTTCGGTGGAGCGTTTCCAGTTTTCAGTCGAAAACGCGTAAATCGTCAGCCAGCGGATGCCCAGATCGGGGGCGCAGCGCACGATTTCCTTGACCCGCTCTGCCCCCTTGCGATGCCCGACCAGGCGCGGCCAGCCCCGGTTGGTGGCCCAGCGACCGTTGCCATCCATGATGATGGCCACATGTTCCGCCGGGCGGGGCTGCTTGTGATCTGCCGTGTCGGTCGAAGCCAAGCGCTGTCCCTTTTTTCAAAATTCCTCCGGGCAGCGCCGCCCGGAGTGGAAAAACAATGTCATCTGTCGCGCCGGGCGAAAAAACCCGGGGTCCGGTCCACGGGATCAGACCTGCATGATCTCGGCTTGCTTGCCCTCAAGCGTCTGGTCCACCAGCTTGATATACTTGTCTGTCATGTCCTGCACCTCTGATTCCCAGAACTTGACATCGTCTTCCGAAAGCCCATCATTCTTGGCCTTCTTGATCTGGTCCATCCCGTCCCGGCGCAGGTTGCGCACTGCGACACGGGCATGTTCGGCATACCCCGCCGCCACCTTGGTCAGTTCCTTGCGGCGCTGTTCGTTCAGTTCGGGGATCGGCAGCATGATGATGGTGCCATTGGTCTGTGGGTTGATGCCCAGCCCTGACTCGCGGATCGCCTTTTCCACCTTGTTGACCATGGCCTTGTCCCAGACGTTGATGGTGACCATCCGCGGTTCCGGCACGTTGACCGTGCCCAGCTGGTTGATCGGTGTCATCTGGCCGTAAGCGTCAACCTGAATAGGCTCCAGCATCGAGCCCGAGGCGCGCCCGGTGCGCAGGCTTGCAAATTCGGTGCGCAGCGCGTTGATCGCGCCATCCATCCGGCGGGAAAGATCGTCGGTATCCAGTTCGAAATCGTCAGCCATAGGTTCATTCCTTCGTCAGCGCCCGGCCGGTCCCTGCCCGGCGGGCGTTTTTCCCGTCTATAATCGAAGCCGGCGCATGGGTATAGCCCCGGCTCACACCGGGCCACGCGGGCGGCAAGGATCAGTCATGCACGATGGTGTAGGTGCCGCGCCCGGCCATGATCCCCTGAAACCCGCCCGGCTCGGACAGGGCAAACACCACCAGCGGCATCCGGTTGTCGCGGCACAGCGCAATGGCAGAGGCATCCATCACCTTGAGGTTGCGCTGCAGAACATCATCGTAGGTGATGTCACCGTAGCGCTTGGCATCGGGGTTGATCTTGGGGTCGCTGTCGTAGATGCCATCGACGTTCTTGCCCATGAAGATCGCCTCACAGGCCATTTCCGATGCCCGCAACGCCGCAGCGGTGTCGGTGGTGAAATAGGGGTTGCCGGTGCCTGCGGCAAAGATGCAGACCCGCTTTTTCTCAAGGTGCCGCACCGCGCGGCGGCGGATATAGGGCTCACAGACCTGATCCATCGGAATGGCGCTGATGACGCGGGTATACACCCCCAGCGATTCGAGCGCCGCCTGCATGGCCAGCGCGTTCATCACCGTGGCGAGCATCCCCATGTAATCGGCCGTCGTCCGCTCCATCCCCTGCGCAGAACCTTGCAGGCCGCGAAAGATGTTGCCGCCGCCGATCACCATGCAGATCTCGACGCCCAGATCATGCACCGCCTTGATCTCGCGCGCCACACGCTCCACCGTGGGCGGATGCAGGCCATAGCCCAGATCCCCCATCAACGCCTCACCCGAGATTTTCAGCATCACGCGGTTGTATTTAACTGCGCCATCTAGGGTCGCTATGGTCATGGGCTTTCCCCGTGGTTCGTTTTTGCAATTGGACTGCGGCGCAAACTGTCGCAAAACGGCGGCGGGTTCAACCTGTGACAGGCGTCGGAGCGGGGGTTTCACACCCGTCGCCATTGGGCTTGAACCAATGGCGCACCAATGGCGACCCCCGTGGAGTACTTTTACCAAGATGAACGGGCGCAGACAGATGAGCGGATTGGCTGACATATCGCGCGAAGCCCCGGTGCTGATCGCAGGCCCGACCGCCAGCGGCAAGTCGGCACTGGCGATGGAGCTGGCCGCGCGCGACGCGCGGGTGATCGTGAATGCCGATGCCTTGCAGGTTTATGCCTGCTGGCGGCTGCTGACAGCGCGGCCCTCGGTCGCGGAAGAGGTGGCGCTGCCGCACGCGCTTTATGGCCATGTCGGGCGGGACGAGGCCTATTCCGTCGGGCACTGGCTGCGCGAGGTGCGGGCGTATCTTGAGCAGCCGGTGGTGATTGTCGGCGGCACCGGCCTGTATTTTCTGGCGCTGACCGAAGGCCTGGCCGAGGTGCCGGAGATTCCGGCGCAGGTGCGGGCCGAGGGTGATGCGCTGCGCATGGGCGATCTGGCGGCGATGGTGGCGGGGCTGGATGCAGAGACGGCGGCGCGGATTGATCTGGCCAATCCGGCGCGGGTGCAGCGCGCCTGGGAGGTGCTGCGCACCACCGGGCGCGGCCTGGCCGCCTGGCAGGCCGACACCCCGGCGCCGCTGGTGCCGCGCGACAGGGCCGAGGCACTGGTGCTGCGCCCCGATGTCGGCTGGCTGAACGCCCGCATCGACCGGCGATTCGATCTGATGCTGGCGGCGGGCGCGCTGGAGGAGGCGCGGGCCGAGCTGCCGCACTGGCAGGAAAACCGCCCCTCGGCGCGGGCCATCGGCGCGCCCGAGCTGATCGCGCATCTGCGGGGCGAGATGGCGCTTGATGCGGCCACAGTGGCGGCAAAGCTTGCCAGCCGCCAATATGCCAAGCGCCAGCGGACCTGGTTCCGCAACCGGATGCGCGACTGGACACCGCGCCCGTTGCCCTGAAATTCCACGCTCTGGCCGAGCCAGAGCGATGCAAGTTATCCACAGGCGGGCATCGGATCTGTGGAGAAGGTCACATTTCTGCTTGGGTTGCCGGGCATGGGCTGTTTATCTGTCCCCAGCCCCAACCGAGCAGGACGCCATGAACGACCTTAGCGCCCTATCCCAACTGCGTGTGACTGCCATCCCCCGGCTCGCCTCTGGCGGGCGCTGGCGGGTCGAAGCGATGCGCGCCATCTCGGAACCGATGTTTTTGTGGTTCACCAAAGGACAGGGCCGGATCACCATCGCCGGTGCCACCCGGGGCTATACGGCACACAATGCGGTGTTCATCCCACCGGGTGTGATGCACGGGTTTGAGGTCGGGCCGCAAGTCTTTGGCACGGCGGTGTTCTTTGGCCGCGACACCACGGTGACCCTGCCCGAGACCGCGCAGCACCTGCGCATCCGCGAAGTGCATGCCCAGCAAGAGATCAATGTGATTCTCGATTCGCTGCAACGCGAGATGGACAGCGACATCCCCGCCCATGACCGCGCCACCCGGCACTACCTTGGGTTGCTGGGCGTCTGGCTGGAGCGTCAGGCGGTCAAGGCCGCGCCAGAGACGCCCAAGCCCGATGCCGCCCGCCGTCTGGTCGAGCGCTACACCGCCCTGCTGGAACAGGAGTTCCGCAAGGGCACCGGGGTCGGCGCCTTTGCCGCGGCCCTTGGCGTGACCCCCACCCACCTGACCCGCTGTTGCCGCCTTACCTGTGGGCGCTCTGCGATCGAAGTGCTGCAGGACCGCCGCATTTTTGAGGCCCGCCGGATGCTTGCCGAAACCAAGTTACCGGTCGCCCGCATCGGCGAAGCGCTGGGGTTTACCTCTCCCGCCTATTTTACACGCTCGTTCCAGCATCTGACCGGGCGCTCGCCCACCGCGTTCCGCCGCGAGATCTGAGATCGGTCCGGCCATAATTCCGGCGGTTGCACCGTTCAATCCGGCCATTGGTCCGGAAAATGTCCGCCAGATGGTCGACACGATGTCGTTTTTGCGCGACAAAAGAGCGACTTCGGGCGTTGACGCAAGAAGCAAAGTATTGCGCAATGGGGCCAATGCCCCGGCGTAATTCTGCCTGTGCCGGGTAAGAACAGACTGGTCATGTCCCCATGGGGCCAAGCCCGGCGCAATCGTGAAAAACGACATAATGATGGGACTGCCATCAGGGAGACATAAGATGACCGACAAGACCGAGATGCTTCATCCGGCCGCGACCACGCTTGCCAGCGAGGTGCGCGCCGGCAAGCTCAGCCGCCGCGAATTTCTGACCCGCGCCACCGCTCTGGGCATCACCGCGCCCGCCGCTTATGCCCTGCTGGGCCTTGAGGCCCCGGCACAGGCGCAAGAGGCCAAGACCGGCGGCATTTTGCGTGTCGGCATGGAGGTGAAGGCGCAGAAAGACCCGCGCACCGCCGACTGGCCGCATATCGCTAACGTTTATCGTGGCTGGCTGGAATATCTGGTGCAGTACAACCCCGACGGCACATTTGAAGGCCGCTTGCTGGAATCGTGGGAGGCGAATGAAGACGCCACCCAATACACGCTCAAGGTTCGCCCCGGCGTGACCTGGAACAACGGCGACGCCTTTACCGCCGATGACGTGGTGCGCATGTTCACCCGCTGGACCGATGGCGCGGCCGAGGGCAATGCCATGGCCTCGCGCTTCCTGGGTCTGGTCGATGAGGGCACCAAATCGCTGCGCGACGGCGCGGTGGTCAAGGTCGATGACATGACCGTTCAACTGCTGATGTCGGAGTCTGACGTGGCCGTGATTGCCAACCTGTCGGATTACCCGGCGGCTGTGTTGCATTCGTCTTATGTCGATGGCTCTGACCCTTCGGCCAACCCGATCGGCACCGGCCCCTACCTGCCACGCGAAGTGGCGGTCGGCCAGCGCGCCATTCTGGCCCGCAACGCAGACCATACCTGGTGGGGCGGCACCGTCCCGCTGGATGAAATCCACTACATCGACTTCGGCACCGATCCTGCCGCCATGGTGGCGCTTGCAGGTTCTGACGAGATCGACTGCAACTACGAAACCAACGGCGAATTCATCGACGTGCTGGACGGCCTTGGCTGGAACAAGCTGGAAGCGGTGACGGCCTCGACCATCGTGATGCGGATGAACTCGGCCAATGGCGATCTGTACAAGGACAAAGCCATCCGTCAGGCGATCCAGAAAGCCGTCGATCCGGCGGTCGTGCTGGAACTGGGCTACAACGGTCTGGGCACCACCGCCGAAAACCACCATGCCTGCCCGGTTCACCCGGAATATGCCGAAATCCCGAAGCAGACCATCGACCCGGCCGGGCTGAAAGCCGCGCTGGAAGCGGCTGGCATGCTTGACACCGAATTCGAGCTGATCTCGCTCGATGATGGCTGGGAAGCTGCCTCGACCGATGCTGTGGCCGCGCAATTGCGTGACGCAGGCGCCAATATCAAGCGCACGGTGATGCCGGGGTCAACGTTCTGGAACGACTGGCAGAAATACCCGTTCTCCTCCACCACATGGAACCACCGCCCGCTGGCGGTGCAGAACATGAGCCTGGCCTATACCTCCACCGGCTCGTGGAACGAAACCGGCATGGCCAACCCGGAGTTTGACGCGGCGATGACCAAAGCGCTGTCGCTGGCCGATGCCGATGCCCGGCGCGAGGTGATGGTGACGCTGGAAACCATTCTGCAGGACGAGGGCTATATCATCCAGCCGTTCTGGCGCTCGCTCTACCGGCATGCGCGTGACGGGGTGAACATCGACATGCACCCGTCGTTCGAGCACCACCATTACAAGTGGTCGCTGGCCTGATCCGCACCAAAGGGACTGCGGCACCTGTGCCGCAGTCCGCCTTCCCCGCTCAGCCACTCCTCGCAACGCCACCCTTTGCTGCCCCTGCAAGGGAAGGATAAAGCCATGCTGCCGTTTCTGCTGCGCCGGGTCGGCGTGATGATACTGACTGCTCTGACGCTCAGTTTCGTCGTGTTCTGCCTGACCAACCTTGCCCCCAACCTCGAAAAGCTGGCGCGGACCGAAGGCTCGGTCCGCATGAGCGATGACGCGGTGCTGTCCTGGATCGAAAACAATGGCCACGGCGGGTCGATGGTGATGCGCTACGGCCAATGGCTTGGCGTCGCCCCCGGCTGGGTCCGCACCGATGGCACTGGGGTGACACGCGGGCGCTGCATTCAGGGGGCTCTGACGACCGACACCGCGCCGCGGTTCTGCGGCATCCTGCAGGGCGACTGGGGCACCTCTACCGTGTTCCGCGAGCCGGTGATCAAGACCGTCTCGGAAAAGCTGTCCTCGACCGCCTGGCTGATGCTCTGGGTGATGCTGGTGATGGTGCCGGTGTCGCTGATCATCGGTGTCCTGTCAGGCATGCGCGAAGGCAGCCGCACCGACCGGGTGCTCTCGACCTTTGCCATCGCCACCACCGCCACACCGGAATATGTCTCGGGCGTGATCCTGGTGGTGATCTTTGCCTCGGCCACCACCGGCATCTCGCCCATCCTCGCCGACTGGGGCTGGATCGAGGGGCGCACGCTGTTTCTGGGCACCGCCACAAGCGCAATCGACAAGATCACCTTCTGGAACTTCGCCCTGCCGGTGATGACCATCGCGCTCTACGGCATCGGCTATATCGCCCGGATGACACGGGCGTCGATGACCGAGGTGATGACCCAGCAATACATCCGCACCGCGCGGCTCAAGGGCGTGGCCTTTCATCAGGTGATCCTGAAACACGCGCTGCGCAACGCGCTGATTGCGCCGTTTACCGTGATCATGCTGCAGTTTCCCTGGCTGCTGAACGGCGTGGTGATCGTGGAGACCCTGTTCAATTACAAAGGCTTCGGCTGGACGCTGGTCCAGGCCGCCGGCAACAACGACATCCAGCTTCTGCTCGCCTGTTCCGTTGTTGCGGTCTTTGTCGTGCTCGTGACGCAGCTGATCTCTGACATCGGCTATGTGTTCCTGAACCCCCGCATCCGGCTCAGCTGAGGAATAACGCATATGGAACCCCTCTCCTGGCCGATGATCTTTGCCAAGATGGCCGTGCAGTTCTGGCCGGTCTGGGCGGCGCTGATCGTCACCGTCGCCCTGTCGCTGCAGTTCCGCCGCCGGCTTGGCCTCTATGGCAAGCTGTTTGACTCCAACGTCGGCATGACCGGCTTTGTCATCGTGATGTTCTGGGTGTTCACGGCGATTTTCGCCGACATGATCATCACCTTCAACCCGATTGCACAGCTGTCGGGGCTGAAGAACGCCCTGCCCGGCACGCCGCTGCCGGATACCGATCAATGGTATCTGCTGGGCGGCGATCATCTGGCCCGCGACGTGTTCAGCCGGGTGGTGATGGGCGCACGCCGGGTGCTGACGATTGCCCCCGCCGCCACCGTCATCGCCTTTATGGTCGGCATCACCCTTGGCCTGCCCGCCGGATACTTTGGCGGTAAGCTCGATACCGGCCTCAGCTTCATCGCCAATCTGGTCCTCGCTTTCCCGGTGATCCTGCTGTTCTACCTGCTGGTCACGCCGGAAATCCGCTCCACCGGCGTGCCGATCGTGCTGGCCGCCGTGCTGTTCCTGTTCCCGGTGATCTTTGTCTGCGTCCTCCTGAACAGCCGCTATTTCACCACCCCGGCCCGGCGCAACCTTTATGTCGGCGTCTCGCTGGTCATCGGCCTTTGGGCCTATTCCGGGCTGGCCTTCAACATGGACCCAACCGGCATCTGGTCGATGGACCCGAACCTCCTGAACGTCTTTGTCTCGGTGGTGTTCGTCAACGCCCCCACCGTGTTCCGCATCGTGCGCGGCATCGTGATGGACCTGAAATCCCGCGATTACGTCGCCGCCGGGCAAACCCGCGGCGAAGGCCCGTGGTACATCATGCTGTGGGAGATCCTGCCCAATGCGCGCGGGCCGCTGATCGTCGATTTCTGCCTGCGCATCGGCTATACCACCATCCTCCTCGGCACCCTCGGCTTCTTCGGCCTCGGCGTCAGCCCAGAATCCCCCGACTGGGGCAGCACCATCGACGATGGCCGCCGCCTGTTGTCGATCTACCCCCACCCCGCCGTCGTGCCCGCCCTTGCCCTGATGAGCCTTGTTCTCGGCCTGAACCTGCTCGCCGATGGCTTGCGTGAAGAAAGCATGAGGGATTGATATGATACCGACATCCCTGAATGTTGCCGCCGCCATTTCTGCTCTGATTGCTGCAGGCTTTTGGTGGGCGAGTGCTTTGGTCCCTCCGCCGAAGTACCTTGGATGGGGGACAACTGCTCCGAACAACTACAAAGAAGTTGTAGCACCCGGAGTAATCTGGGCGACCAAAACAGCTACACGCAATAAATGGGGCGCTGCATTTGCTGGGATCACAGCGGTCTTGACTGCGATTTCATCACTTTATTCAGTCCTCTGGAGTCCGATATGACCGACTGGGACCCTTCCAAACCCATCCTCGAAATCGAGAACCTCTCGATTTCCTTCTTCACCCGCCTGCGTGAAATCCCGGCGGTGATGGATTTTTCCTGCACCGTGATGCCGGGCGAAGCCATGGGCCTCGTGGGCGAATCCGGGTGCGGCAAATCCACCGTCGCCCTTGCCGTGATGCGCGACCTTGGCAAGAACGGCCGCATCGTTTCCGGCTCGATCAAGTTCAAGGGCCGCGATCTGACCCAAATGACCGAAGAAGAGTTGCGCCAGATCCGTGGCTCGGAAATCGCGATGATCTATCAGGAGCCGATGGCCAGCCTGAACCCGGCGATGCGCGTCGGCGATCAGCTGGCCGAGGTGCCGATGATCCATCAGGGCATGGCCCGCACGGACGCGCTGAAGCTCGCGCGCCAGATCATCGCCGATGTCCGCCTGCCCGACCCCGACCGCATCCTGCGCGCCTATCCGCACCAGCTGTCGGGCGGCCAGCAGCAGCGCATCGTGATTGCCATGGCGCTGATGGCCAAACCGGCACTGCTGATCCTCGATGAGCCGACCACCGCGCTGGATGTGACCGTCGAGGCGGGGATCGTCGATCTGGTCAAGGATCTGGGCACCAAATACGGCACCTCAATGCTGTTCATCAGCCACAACCTCGGCCTGATCCTCGATGTCTGCGACCGGCTCTGCGTGATGTATTCCGGCGAGGCGGTCGAGACCGGCAATGTGATCGAAGTGTTCGACAAGATGCGCCACCCCTATACGCAGGCACTGTTCCGCTCGATCCCGCTGCCCGGCGCGGACAAGAACACCCATCCGCTGATCGCCATTCCCGGCAATTTCCCGCTGCCGCATGAGCGGCCCAAAGGCTGCAATTTCGGCCCGCGCTGCGACTATTTCCGCGACGGATTGTGCAACGCGGGCGAGATTCCCATGCTGCCGGTGCCAGGCCACGACCGCCACGCCACCCGCTGCCTGCGCTGGTCCGAAATCGACTGGGACGCGCCCGCCAAGATCGGCAAGGTTACCGAAAAGCTGCCGCCCGGCCGTCTGGTGCTGAAGATGGAGGATCTGAAGAAATACTATTCCGTCTCTGCCGGAGCCTTTGGCGGCGGCGCGGAAAAGGTGGTCAAGGCCAATGAGTCGCTCAGCTTCGAGGCGCATGAGAACGAGACCCTCGCCATCGTCGGCGAATCGGGCTGTGGCAAATCCACCTTTGCAAAGGTGCTGATGGGGCTGGAAACCGCGACCAGCGGCCAGATCATGCTGTTTGACGAAAACGTGCAGGACACGCCGATACAGGCGCGCCACACCGATACGGTGTCAAAACTGCAGATGGTGTTCCAGAACCCGTTTGACACGCTGAACCCCAGCATGACCGTCGGTCGCCAGATCATCCGCGCGCTGGAGATTTTCCAGAAGGGCAAGGATGATGCCGACCGGGTAGACCGGATGCTGACCCTGCTCGACATGGTGAAACTGCCACGCGCCTTTGCTGACCGGATGCCGCGCCAGCTGTCGGGCGGGCAAAAGCAGCGCGTCGGCATCGCGCGCGCCTTTGCCGGCGGCGCCAAGGTGGTGGTGGCCGATGAACCCGTCTCGGCCCTCGACGTTTCGGTGCAGGCCGCAGTCACTGATCTGTTGATGGATATCCAGCGCGAGAACCACACCACGCTGTTGTTCATCAGCCACGATCTGTCCATCGTGCGCTATCTGTCAGACCGGGTGATGGTGATGTACCTCGGCCATGTGGTCGAGCTCGGCACCACCGATCAGGTGTTCTCCCCACCCTACCACCCCTATACCGAGGCGCTACTGTCAGCCGTGCCCATCGCCGACACCCGCGTGAAAAAGCGCCGCATCGTGCTGGAGGGGGATATTCCCTCCGCGATGAACCCGCCCCCCGGCTGCCCGTTCCAGACCCGCTGCCGCTGGAAAACCCAGGTGCCCGGCAACCTGTGCGAAACCGTGCTGCCGCCGGTACAGGTGCTGGCGGGCGGGCATCAGATCAAGTGCCATCTGTCCCAAGAGCAACTGGCGGCGATGGAACCGGTGATCACCATTGCCGCCGAATAGGCGGGTGGCAAGGACAGGAGCCTCCGGCGGGAGTATTTTTGCCAAGATGAACGGGCAGCCGGTCAGCCCTTGACGCTGTGGACCGGCAACAGGGCGGCGGCGATGCGGCGGCCCTCGGACAACAGCACGTTATAGGTGCGGCAGGCGGCGGGGGAGTTCATGACTTCAACGCCGATGCCCGACGCCTCCAGCAGGGTGCGGAAACCGGCGGGCGGGTGGGCGATTTCAGCCCCGGTGCCGACGAACAGCACGTCGATCCGGCCTGCCAGTGACAACGGCGTTTCGGTATCGTCAAACCCGCCCCAGAGCCCGGCATCCCAGGGCGTGATCAGGCAAGCCCCGCGCAGCACATGGCCGTCGACCCGGAAAAATCCGGGGCCATAGCCGTCGATGGCTTTTGCGGTGCCATAGGTGATTTCGGTCAGGCGCATGGCTCAGGCGTCAATGTCAGCGTATTCATCGGGCGTGCCCTTTTTCGGCTTGTCGGTCCGGTCCAGCCCGATCATCAGCACCAGATTCTTGGCGATATAGACCGAGGAATAGGTGCCGATCACGATGCCGAAGGTGATGGCAAACACAAAGCCACGGATCACGTCGCCGCCAAAGATCAGCATCGCGATCAGCGCGATCAGCGTGGTGCCGGTGGTCATCAGGGTGCGCGACAGCGTCTCGTTCGCCGAAAGGTTCATTACATCGCGCAGCGGCATGGTCTTGTACTTGACCAGATTCTCGCGCAGCCGGTCAAAGATCACCACCGTGTCGTTGATCGAATAGCCCAGAATGGTCAGGAGTGCCGCGACGATGGCCAAATCGAACTTGATCTGGAACAGCGCAAACACCCCGATGGTGATGATGATGTCATGCACCAGCGCCGCCACCGCCCCCACCGCATATTGCCATTCGAACCGCAGCCAGATGTAGATCAGGATCGCCCCCGACGCGCCCAGTACCGCCAGAATGGCGCTCCAGATCAGCTCGCCCGAGACCTTGGGTCCGACCGATTCCACCGACGGAAAGGTGATCGAAGGATCGACGGTTTTCAGCGCCTCCTCGACCAGCTGGATCGTTTCCGGCGTCACCGCCTCGGACCCGTCCTGCGCGGCGATGCGGACCTGAGCCACGAACTGATCGGCATCAAAGCTGGGGTCGAACACCTCGGTGATGGCCACATCGCCCAGCTCCAGCCCGGTCATCGCGGCGCGGTAGGCCGCGACATCGACCGGCTGGTTGCTTTCGGTGCGGATCGTGGTGCCGCCCTGAAAGTCGATGCCGAAGTTCAGCCCCATCACCGCCCAGAGCGCAATCGAGGCCAGGATCATCACGCAGGAGGCAACCAGCATCGCCCACTGATAGGCAAAGAAGTTGATATTGGTGTGTTCGGGCGCAAGCCGCAGACGAAAAGCCATGATCTTTTCCCTTACACGATAATGGTCTTGGGGCGGCGCCAGCCGACCCAGATCTCGACCAGAACCCGCGTCACGAACAGCGCGGTAAAGACCGAAGTGATGATCCCGATGCCCAGCGTGATCGCAAAGCCGCGGACCGGACCGGAGCCAACCGCAAACAGCACGGTGGCGGTGATGAAGGTGGTGATGTTGGCGTCGATGATGGCCGACATCGCCTTTTCATAGCCAAGCTGAATGGCGCGGCCCGGAGTCTTCGCGTTGCGCAACTCTTCACGGATCCGCTCGAACACCAGCACGTTGGCATCCACCGCCATGCCGATGGTCAGCACGATCCCGGCGATCCCCGGCAGCGTCAGCGTGCCGCCGATGGTCGACAGCGCGCCGAACAGCAGGGCCACGTTGATGCCAAGCGCGGCCGTGGCAAAGACACCGAACAGGCCGTAACTGGCGATCATGAAGAACACGACCGCCCCCATCGCGATCAGCGCGGCGATTTTGCCGGCGTCGATGCTGTCCTGCCCCAGTTCGGGGCCGATGGTGCGTTCTTCCAGAAAGGTCAGCTCGGCCGGCAAGGCCCCTGCCCGCAACAGAACCGCCAACTCGGTGCTTTCCTCAACCGAAAACGACCCGGTGATGATGCCCGATCCGCCGGGAATATGGCTCTGGATCACCGGGGCGGAAATCACCTCGGAGTCGAGCACGATGGCAAAGGGCGCGCCGATATTGGCAGCGGTGTAGTCGCCGAACTTGCGCGCGCCCTGCGGGTTGAAGCGGAAGTTGACGGCGGGGCGGTTGTTCTGGTCAAAGGCGGGCTGGGCATCGACCAGCTCTTCGCCGGTCACCACCGGGCTTTCCTCGACAATGTAGTAGGTGCCGGATTCGTCCATCGACGGCAGCAAAAGATTGCGCGGCCCGGGGCTTGCGCCCGCGTCGGTGGTGCGCCCGATCACCGGGTTGAAGGTCAGCTTGGCGGTGGTGCCGATCAGCGCCTTGAGTTCCGCCGCCGAGCCGATGCCCGGCACCTGAATCAGAATGCGGTCGGATCCCTGCCGCTGGATCGTCGGCTCGCGCGTGCCAACCTCGTCGACCCGGCGGCGCACGATCTCCAGGCTTTGCTGGATGGTGCGGTCATCGGTCGCGGCCCGTTCGGCCTGCGACAACTGGATCACGATCTCCAGCCCCTCGGCGCTGACATCGATGTCATTCTGGCCCACGCCGGTCAGGCTGACCACCGGGGTCGCCAGAGCCCGCACGGACTCCAGCGCCGCAGCCATGCCACCGGGTTCCGAAATCGCCACCCGCAGGGTGCCATCCGGGCTTGGCATGCGGCGCACATTGCCGACGGCATTGCGCTGATCACGCAACGCATCGCGCACTTCGGGCCACAGCGCATCCATCCGCGCCTTGTAGACATCCGCGACCTTGACCTCGGCCAGCAGATGCGCGCCACCGCGCAGATCAAGGCCAAGATTGACCAGCGACGACGGCAGGAAATCCGGCCACAGCGCCAGATCGGCGGCCTGTTCGGCAGTGGCCGTACCCCCTGCCGCCTCAACCGCGGCGCGGGCGTCATTGTGACGCTCGATATTGGTGTAGTTCAGGTTGGGTGCAGCCGCGACAATACCCCATGCGCAAATGGCAAGAATAATCACACGCTTCCACAGCGGCATAGCGTTCATCGCTGGCTTCCCCTTCAGGCGGCGGCTGGTTCGGTCTTGTTCATGACCGAGACGATCGTCGCCTTGACGATCTTGACCTTCACGTTGTCGGCGATTTCGACCACGATGGTGCCGTCTTCGTTCACATGGGTCACCTTGCCCACGATTCCGCCTTGGGTCAGCACCTGATCACCGCGGCGCAGCGCCTCGACCAGCGCCTTGTGCTCTTTCAGTTTCTTCTGCTGCGGGCGGATCAGCAGGAAGTACATGATCCCGAAAATCAGGATCAGCGGCACAAAGCTGGTGAAAGCGGCAGCGCCACCACCGGTGGCTTGAGCAAAGGCGGGGGTTGCGAACATCGGCATCCTCATCACTGTCGGGCGGGGCAACCCCGCGGTTTTCATTGCCGCGCACCCTATCTGCGGGGCTTTGCGGCTGCAAGACGGGCCCGTTTGCGGCCCTTGGCCTGCCATATATGCGGGGTGTGCCCGGAATGGTAGGGCTTTTGGTCAGCTTTTCGCGCCACCTTTTCCCGCGCCCGCATTTGTTGCATAAGCCGGGACGACAACACCAAGAGGCCATCATGCACGACATCAAAGCCATCCGCGAAAACCCCGCAGCCTTCGACGCCGCCCTGGCACGCCGGGGACTGTCCGCGATGTCGTCGGAGATTCTGGCACTCGACAGTGACCGCCGGGCCAGGATCGTGGCGGCAGAAACCGCGCAGGCCGAGCAGAACCGCGCCTCCAAAGAGGTGGGGGCGGCCAAGGCACGCGGCGATGACGGCGAATTTCAACGCCTGCGCGCGCTGGTGGCCCAGACCAAGGCCGACATCGCGCGTCTGACCGCCGAGGCCGGAGAGCAGGACATCGCCCTGCGCGATCTGCTTGCGGGCATTCCCAACCTGCCGCTGCCGGAAGTGCCGGGTGGCAAGGATGAGGCGGATAACGTCGAAATCCACCGCTGGGGCACGCCCCGCACGTTCGACTTCACCCCCGTCGAGCATTTCGAGATTGCGGGCGTCAGACCCGGCATGGATTTCGAGACCGCCGCCAAACTCTCGGGCAGCCGCTTTGTGGTGCTCAAGGGGGCGGTGATCCGCGTTCACCGCGCGCTGGCGCAGTTCATGCTCGACACCCATATCGACGAACACGGGCTGCAGGAAACCTGGACCCCGGTGCTGGTCAAGGACGAGGCGATGTATGGCACCACCCAGCTGCCGAAATTCGCCGAAGACAGCTACCAGACCACCAACGGCTGGTGGCTGATCCCCACCTCCGAAGTCACGCTGACGAACACCGTCGCGGGCGACATTCTGGACGAGGCGCAGCTGCCGATCCGCATGACCGCGCACACCCAATGCTTCCGCTCGGAAGCGGGCAGTGCTGGCAAGGACACCTCGGGCATGCTGCGCCAGCACCAGTTCGAAAAGGTCGAGATGGTGACAATCTGCACCCCCGAGTCGCATCTGGAGGAACAGGAGCGGATGCGAGCCTGCGCCGAAGCCATCCTTGAAAAGCTGGAAATCCCCTACCGCACCATCGTGCTGTGCACCGGTGACATGGGCTTTGGCGCGCAGCGCACCTTTGATCTGGAGGCGTGGTTGCCCGGCCAGAACCAGTTCCGCGAGATTTCTTCGGTCTCGACCTGCGGCCAGTTTCAGGGCCGCCGGATGAACGCGCGGTATCGTCCGGCCAAGTCTGAAGGCGGGCCGGGCAAACCCGATTTCGTCGCCACCCTCAACGGCTCCGGCCTGGCGGTGGGCCGCTGCCTGATCGCGGTGCTGGAAAACGGCCAGCAGGCCGATGGCTCGGTCGATCTGCCCGCCGTGCTGCACCCCTATCTGGGCGGCAAGACCCGGATTTCTGCGACCGGCCAACTGGTGTGAAACCAAAGCGCGGCGGGCGCGTTTGCCCGATGACACTGTTTTCAAGGTAGCTCATGACCCTCCGCGCGATTTTCCTGATCCTCGTCACGCTCACCTTCGCGGTGGCACCCTTTGTCACACCGCCCTTTACCGGCTATGACCCGGGGCGGTTTCCGGTGCAGATCCCGGAGCCTGCCGTGCAACCGGCGGGCTATGCGTTCTCGATCTGGTCGGTGATCTATGTCTGGCTGATCCTCCACGCCGCTTACGGCTACTGGAAACGTGCCCACAGCATGGATTGGGATGAGGTGCGGGTGCCGCTGATCGTGTCGCTGCTGATCGGCACGGTCTGGCTGGCCATCGCGGGCAGCTTCCCGCTGCTGGCGACCCTCGCCATCCTGTTCATGCTGGCCACCGCCATGGTCGCCTTCCTTCAGGCTGATGAGTTCTATGACCGCTGGATGCTCTCGGCCCCGCTCGCCGTCTATGCGGGCTGGCTCTCTGCGGCCTCTGCCGTCTCGGTTGGCGTGCTGCTCGGCGGCTACGGCGTGCTGAGCGACAGCGAAAGCGCGATCGTGATGATGGCCGTGGTGCTGGTCATCGCGGGCGTGGTGCAATGGCTGCGCCCCTATATGCCGCTTTATGGCCTGACCGTGGTCTGGGCGCTGATCGGCATCATGGTTGCCAATGCCGGCAGCAGTGTTTTCGTGGCCCTGATCGCCGCCGCCGCCGCCGCCGCAATGGCCGCCCTGACCTTTTACACCTGGCACAAACGGCGCGTCACCGTCTGACGCCCGGTCCAAGCCCCCCTCCCTCTCCCTCCCCCACAAGGGGGGAGGGAAGCGACAGCCTTGCATTGGCACCAAGACTGACAGCTGTCCGACAAAGCGCCTCCCCTCCCCCTCGTGGGGAGGGGCTGGGGGTGGGACGCGCACCACCAGCCGCAAAATGCGCGCGCGCGCCACGCAATCCGGCGTCAGGCCCTCGCCAGCGCTTGACCTCTCTCTCGCGCTAGGGCAAGCCACGCCGCATGTTACGCATTGAAGATATCACCTATAATGTCGAAGGCCGCCCCCTGTTTGAGGGGGCCTCGGCCACCATTCCAACCGGCCACAAGGTCGGTCTTGTCGGGCGCAACGGCGCGGGCAAGACCACGCTGTTCCGCCTGATCCGGGGCGAGCTGGCGCTGGAGGGCGGCACCATCAGCCTGCCAAACCGCGCCCGCATCGGCGGCGTCGCGCAAGAGGTGCCGTCGTCTTCAACCTCGCTGATCGACACCGTGTTGCAGGCCGATGAGGAACGCACCGCACTGATGGCCGAGGCCGACACCGCGCAAGACCCGCACCGCATCGCCGAAATTCAGGCCCGTCTGGCCGACATCGACGCCTGGTCCGCCGAAGGCCGCGCCGCCAGCATCCTCAAGGGCCTTGGCTTCGACGCCGAGGCGCAAAAGCGCCCCTGCTCCGACTTTTCCGGCGGCTGGCGGATGCGCGTGGCGCTTGCCGGCGTGCTGTTCGCGCAGCCCGACTACTTGCTCTTGGACGAACCGACCAACTATCTCGATCTTGAGGGCGCGTTGTGGCTGGAAAGCTACCTGCAGAAATACCCGCATACCGTGCTGATCATCAGCCACGACCGGGGTCTTTTGAACCGCGCCGTCACCGGCATCCTGCATCTGGACCAGAAGAAGCTCACCTACTGGTCCGGCCCCTATGACCAGTTTGCCCGGCAAGTCGCCGAACGCCGTGCCGTGCTGCAGGCCGAGGCCAAAAAGCAGGAAGCCCGCCGCGCCCATCTGCAAAGCTTTGTTGACCGCTTCAAGGCCAAGGCCTCGAAAGCGGTGCAGGCCCAGTCCCGCGTGAAAATGCTGGAAAAGATGGAGACGATCACCGCCCCCGAGGATGCGAAAAAGGTGGTCTTCACCTTCCCCGCCCCCGAAGAGCTGTCGCCGCCGATCATCAACATGGAAGGCGCGGCGGTCGGCTACGGCGGCCCGGCGATCCTGAAAAACCTGTCCTTGCGCATTGATCAGGACGACCGCATCGCGCTTCTGGGCCGCAACGGCGAGGGCAAGTCGACGCTGTCGAAACTCCTCGCCGGCAAGCTTGATGCGATGGCAGGCAAGATCACCCGCTCAAATAAATTGCGCATCGGCTATTTCGCGCAGCATCAGGTTGATGAGCTCTATATCGACGAGACGCCCTTGCAACACCTGCAACGCCAGCGCCCCGCCGAGGGCCAACCCCGCCTGCGCGCCCGCCTCGCAGGCTTTGGCCTGATGGCCGATCAGGCCGAAACCGTGGTCGGCCGCCTGTCGGGCGGGCAAAAGGCCCGGCTGTCGCTGCTCTTGGCGACACTGGATGCGCCGCACCTTCTGATCCTCGACGAGCCGACCAACCACCTTGATATCGAATCGCGCGAAGCGCTGGTCGAGGCGCTGACCGAATACTCCGGCGCCGTGATCCTGGTCAGCCACGATATGCACCTCCTGAGCCTCGTGGCCGACCGGCTCTGGCTGGTCAAGGGCGGCGCCGTGACGCCCTATACCGAAGATCTGGAAGCCTATCGCCGCATGCTGCTGGCCGGGGATGAGGTTGAAAAACCAGCCGCCAAGCCGGTGGAAAAGGTCAAAAAGGCCAGCCGGGATGAGGTTCTGGCGCTCAGGTCCGAGGTTCGCAAATGCGAGGAACGGCTGTCAAAGCTCAACGAGATGCGCGACAAGCTGGCGAAAAAGCTGGCCGACCCGGAGCTCTATGAGGCCGCCCGCATCGGCGAGCTGGAAACCTGGAACAAGAAATACGCCGAGGTGATGAACGCCCTCGACAAGGCCGAGGCGATGTGGCTGGCGGCGCAGGAAAAACTGGAAAGCGCGGCCTAAACCATGCCGATGCCTTGGACCTATCGCCACGCAAGCCGGGAATGGCAGGGGTTTCTGGCGGACGTGCGCGAAGAGATGGGCCTGATCAGCGACAACATGGCCTATACGGCCGTGGAGGGCGTGTTGCGCGCGTTTCGCGACCGGCTGACGCCGCAACAGGTGATCGATTTTGCGCAGGTGCTGCCCTCGGTGCTGCGGGCTGTTCTGGTGGCGCAGTGGCAGATTTCCCCGCCGCTGCCGCCCGGCAGCCGGGCCGACTGGACGGCGCAGGCAAAAGCGCTGCGCCCGCATCACAACCTGACGCCGGACACCTGCGTTGCCGCCACCGCCATTGCCCTGCGCAAATGCGTCCCGCGCGCCGATCTCGACCGGGTGCTGGCCACCCTGCCCGCCTTTGCCGCCGACTTCTGGTCCACCCCCGGCATCGACCCGGCCACACTGGGCCCGCGCATCGTCTGACCCCCACGATTTTTCTGCGAAAAATCGGCGCGCCGCTTTGCAAGCGCGGTGCAGCGCGCTAGCCTGCCCGAATGGAAACCGCCTTTCTCATCACCGCCTTTGCCACGCTGTTCGTGGTGATCGACCCGCCGGGTCTGGTACCACTGTTCATTGCGCTGACCCGGGGGATGACCGCCGAGCAGCGCCGCGCGATGGCACAGCGCGCCTGCCTGATCGCCACCGCGCTCCTGACGATGTTCGGGCTGGCGGGAGAGGCGATTCTTGGCTTCATCGGCATCTCGATGTCGGCCTTCCGCATCGCGGGTGGCATCCTGTTGTTCCTCACCGCGCTGGACATGCTGTTTGAACGCCGCACCCAGCGGCGCGAGGGCCAGACTGCAGACGAAGACCACGACCCATCGGTCTTTCCCCTCGCCACGCCGCTGATCGCCGGGCCCGGGGCGATTGCCTCGATCATCCTGCTGATCGGTCAGGGCGGTGGTGACTGGCCCGCGACCTTTGCCGTTCTGGGCCTGACCTGGGGGATGATCCTGGTCACCTTCCTGTTCCTGCTCGCCTCGCCGCCGCTGGAGCGGATGCTGGGCCGTACCGGCACCATCGTCATCACCCGGCTCTTGGGAATGCTGCTGGCGGCGCTGTCTGTACAATTCGTGATCGACGGCATCCGCCAGACCGGGCTGATCTGACCGCGCGCCGATTGTACGTCGCCACCTGCGCCCCCAGGTTGATCCCAAAGGAAAGGACTCCGCCCATGGACAGCGACATGATCGCGCGACTGGCCTATCTGGGGCTGCTGCTGGCGGCGGTCGGCGGCTATATCATCGTGGAGTTTCGCGGCCGCATGGGTCAGGCCCTGCGCACCGCCGCCGCCTGGGGGCTGATCGTGGTCGGGCTGATGGCGGGCTATGGTCTCTGGCACGACCTGCGCCCCGGCCTGCTGCCCCGGCAGGCGGTGGTCGAGGGCGGCGAGATCCGCCTGCCCCGCGCCCCGGATGGCCATTATTATCTGACGCTCACCATCAACGGCACGCCCATTCCGTTCATGGTCGACACCGGTGCCACCCAGATGGTGCTGAGCCTGCCCGATGCCCGGCGGCTGGGTATAGACCCGGACGCACTTGCCTTCATCGGCGAGGCGCGCACCGCCAATGGCATCGTGCGCACCGCGCGCGTCACGTTGACCGATGTGGAGCTTGGCCCCTACCGCGATGCCAGCGTGACCGCCGTGGTCAATGAGGGCGATCTGGACACCTCGCTGCTGGGCATGTCCTATCTGGGCCGCTACAGCATCGAGATCACCGGCGGCGAGATGATCCTGCGGCGCTGACTGCCACCGACTGCGCTGCGGAACTTGGGGGAGCCTCCGGCGGGAGTATTTCAGAAAGGTGCAATGAGCAGGCATCGCCCTGTCCATTGCACCTTTCTGAAATACTCCCGCGCGGAGCGCAGTCCGACATCAGCCAAAAGCGCAACAGCGGCAGGTCAGGCCTTTTCGGCCTTTTTCTCCCATTTCCCCGACTCTTCCGACCAGTATTGCGCGGGCAGGCCTGCGCTGGTCAGCTGTTTCCACTGGTGGCGGGCCTGTGACAGGCGGTCGGGGTTGTCGGCGTCGAACAGGATCCAGACCCGCTCCAGCGCCGCCGCCTCTTCCGGGTCCACCTCTGCCCCGTCGATCAGCAAAAGGCCCTTCGCGCCATTGGTCACCGGGCCGGTGCCCAGCAGCACCGGCTGGCGGGCATCATGCGGGCCGCCGGCAAGGCCATGCGGCACAAAGCTGTCATCGGGCGTGGTCCAGAGCCGGGCATCCAGACGGTTGAGTTCAGCTGTCTCTGTCCCCCGGATCATCAGCCGCCAGCCTTGGCCACGCGCGCGGGTGATCAGCACCCGCGCGGTCTGTTCCGCCGTGGACCGGGTCAGATGGTAGAACATCACGATGCCCATGGGGCCTACTTTGCTTCAAAACGGTCGCGGATCAGCCGGTCCAGCGCCATCACGCCCCAGCCGGTCGCGCCCTTGGGCGCAAGGGTGCTGTCGGCTTTCAACAGCGCCGTGCCCGCGATGTCCAGATGGCACCACGGCACATCCGGCTTTACAAACCGCGCGAGGAACTGCGCCGCCGTGATCGCGCCGCCGTCGCGCCCGCCGACGTTCATCATATCAGCGATGCGGGATTTCAGCTTGGCGTCATAAGCCTCGCCCATCGGCAGCCGCCATGCGCCCTCACCCTCGGCCTTTGCCGCCTTGAGGAAGGCGTCGCACAGCGCGTCGTCGTTGGAAAACACGCCGGTATTCTCATGCCCCAGCGCCACGATCACCGCCCCGGTCAGCGTGGCAAGGTCGATCATGCCCGAGGGCTTGAACCGCTCCTGCGCGTACCAGAGCACATCGGCCAGCACCAGACGGCCCTCGGCATCGGTGTTGATCACCTCGATCGTGTCGCCCTTCATGGATTTCACCACATCGCCGGGGCGTTGGGCGCGGCCATCGGGCATGTTTTCCACCAGCCCGACCAGCCCCACCACATTGGCCTTTGCCTTGCGCAGGGCCAGCGTGCGCATCACACCCGCCACCACACCGGCGCCGCCCATATCCATCGTCATGTCTTCCATGCCGCCTGCGGGCTTGATCGAGATGCCGCCGGTGTCGAACACCACGCCCTTGCCGACCAGCGCAAACGGGGCCTCGCCCTTGGGTCCGCCGTTCCACTGCATCACCACGACTTTTGACGGTGTCTCCGACCCCATGCCAACGCCCAAAAGCGCGCCCATGCCCAGCTTGAGGAGTTCGTCTTCCTCCAGAATCTCCACCTCCAGCCCCAGCTCGTGCATGGCGGCCAGACGGGCGGCAAAATCATAGGTGGTCAGAACATTGGCGGGCTCGTTCACCAGATCGCGGGTGAAAAACACGCCCTCGGCCACCGCAGCCCCGGCATTGGCCGCCGCCGCCACCTGTTCGGGCGCGCTGACCATCAGCGTGACCGGGCCGACCGGCTTTGGTGCTGCGGTCTTGTGCGGGGTGAAGTCATAGGCGCGCATCGCCAGACCAAAGGCGATGTCGGCGGCCAGCGCGTGGTTTTCCGCCAGCACCAGCGTCTCCAGCGGTGACAGCTTTGCCCCCACCGCAGCGCCGGCCTTGCGCGCCTGCGCCTGCGTCGCCTTGCGCGGCAGCCGCAGGATCTGCACCGTCTCTGCCGCCAGCCCGGCGGGAAAGCCCAGCTCCAGCCCCTCGCCCGGTTTCAATGCGGCAAAGCTCTCTGACGCTGCCGCCCGGGTCACAGCACCGCGGGTCAGCTTGTCCAGCTTGCGCGCCAGTGGCGTCAGGCTGACGCCCGGTTCGGCCAACAGCACGATCCGCCCCGGCTGGTTGGCCAGAGCCTCGGCATCATTTTCACGAAACTGGATCGGCACAGGTTGGGTCATCATGGTCCTCGGATCTTTGGTCAGGCGGATTTGCTTTGGCAGCAGTGCGCCACGGTTGGCAAAGGCTAGCCCGCGCCCCCGGCAATGACCAGATACCAGTTTCCAATCCCGCGCATTTCGCCTAGTTTGGCCGCAATGCGAGCGAGGGAGCAAACAAAGCCGTGCCAAGATTCGACAGATACCTGCTGTCGCAACTTCTTGCGCTGTTCGGGTTCTTTTCCCTATTGCTGGTGTCTGTGTACTGGGTCAACCGCGCCGTCGGGCTGTTTGACCAGCTGATCGGCGACGGGCAATCGGCGCTGGTGTTCGTGGAATTCTCGCTGTTGACCCTGCCCAATGTGATCCGCCTTGTGCTGCCGATCTCGACCTTTGTCGCTGCCGTTTATGTCGCCAACCGGCTGATGGGCGATTCCGAGCTGGTGGTGATGCAGGCGACCGGGTTTTCGTCGTTCCGGCTGGCGCGCCCGGTGCTGGTTTTCGGACTGGTGGTGATGCTGATGATGTCGGTGCTGACCCATGTGCTGGTGCCCGCCAGCCGCGCGGCGCTGACCGCGCGCAGCGCCGAGATTGCCGATAATGTCACCGCGCGCTTTCTGCGCGACGGCCAGTTCATGCACCCCGGCGACGGGATGACCCTCTATATCCGCGAGATCGCCGCCACCGGCGAATTGCGCGACGTGTTTCTGTCGGATGACCGCAATCCCAATGTGACCACCACCTATACCGCGCGGCGCGCCTTGCTGGCGCGCGGTGATCAAGGGCCGAAACTCTTGATGTTTGACGGGATGACGCAGGATCTTGACCGCACCAGCCGCAGGCTTTCGGTCACCCGTTTTGCCGATGCTTCCTATGATCTGGGCGGCATGCTGGGTGTGACGGCCCCCGGCACCCGCACGCTGGATGAGGCCTCGACCCTGGAGCTGTTGCGCGCCGATGCGGCACTGGTGGCCGAGGTCGGCTCCAGCCGCGCCAATCTGCTGCAAGAGGGACACAACCGCATCGCCCAGCCGTTTCTGGCCGTAGCCACGGCGCTGATCGGCTTTGGCGCGCTCTTGCTGGGGGCGTTCAGCCGCTTTGGCCTGTGGCGGCAGATCGGCATGGCGGTGGTGCTGCTGATTTTGGTGCAGATGATCAACACCCAAGGCACCGGCCTTGCCATCCGGTCCGAGCTGGCCTGGCCCGCCGTCTACGCCGCCCCGGTTTTCGGCATCGGCATCGGGGTGTTTCTGCTCTGGCTGTCGCAGCGCCCGCGCTGGCTCAGCCGCGACCAGCGCGCGGCAGCGGGGGGGATGGCATGATCCTGTCCCGATATATCGCGCGGCGGTTTCTCTGGGCCTATCTGCAGGTGCTGGGCACGTTCTGGGCGATCATGATGCTGATCGACATGGTCGAACAGCTGCGCCGCTTTTCCGGTCAGGGCATCGGCACCACCGGTGCTTTGCATCTGGCGGCGATGAACACGCCCGCCAACCTCTACCGCATCCTGCCGCTGATCACCATTCTGGCGGCGATCACGCTGTTTTTGTCGCTGGCGCGGTCGTCCGAGCTGGTGGTGATCCGCGCGGCAGGGCGTTCGGCGCTGCGGTTTCTGCTGGCCCCGGTGCTGATGGCGCTGATGATCGGCGGGCTGACGATTGCGGTCTTCAATCCGTTGGTCGCCGCCACGCAAAAAGAATATGACCGGCTCTGGGCCGCCGCTGCAGACGGGGCCGGCAGCACATTGTCGCTGGCCGATTCCGGCCTCTGGCTGCGGCAGGGCACCGAAGACGGGCAGACCGTCATCCATGCCCTGCGCGCCAATTCCGACGGGACAGAGCTGTTTGGCGTGACCTTCATGCTGTTCGGCCCCGATGGTCTGGCCGCCGAACGGGTCGAGGCGCAAAGCGCGCAGCTGCTGCCCGGCGCATGGGCGTTGACGGGGGCCAAGCGTTGGGACATGACAAGCGAAAACCCCGAACGAGAAGCCATGATCCTGCCCGAAGACGCCACCCTAGCTTCCAACCTGACGCGTGAGCGTATTCGCGACAGCTTTGGCCAGCCCTCGGCGGTGCCGTTCTGGGGCCTGCCCGCCTATATCGCCGGGCTGGAACGGGCGGGCTTTTCGGCCCGCGCCCACCGGGTCTGGTATCAGATGGAACTGGCGCAGCCGCTGCTGCTGGCCGCTATGGTGCTGATCGCCGCCGGGTTCACCATGCGCCATGCACGGCTGGGCAAGACCGGCATCTATGTGCTGCTGGCCATTTTGGGCGGCTTCTTTATCTTCTTTCTCAGAAACTTTGCACAAGTCCTTGGGAATAACGGTCAAATCCCGATCCTGCTTTCTGCCTGGGCCGCCCCGGTCGCTGCCATCCTGCTGGCACTTGGCCTGCTGTTGCATCTGGAGGATGGCTGATGCGGTCCCCGATGCTGCGCCGTCTGCTCACCTCTCTTGCCACCGTCGCCCTGCTGACGCTGACCCCGGCGCAGACCACCTCGGCGCAGGAAATGGCAGCACTTGTGGCCGATACCGTCCGCATCGACGCCGGGGGCAAGCTGATCGCCGATGGCGGGGTCGAGGTGTTTTATCAGGGCAGCACCCTGCGCGCGGCGAGCATCATCTATGACCGGGCCGCCGACCGGCTGACCATCACCGGCCCGATTGTTCTGGTCGATGGCGACAGCACCATCCTTGTCGCCTCGCAGGCCGATCTGTCCGCTGACCTGACGGAAGGCGTGCTGACCAGCGCCCGTCTGGTCCTGAACCGGGAGCTGCAACTGGCCGCGAACCAGATCCAGCGCGTCGGGGGCCGCTATACCCAGCTTGACAACGCGGTCGCCTCATCGTGCAAGATCTGCAACGGCGCAGCACCCTTGTGGGAAATCCGGGCGCGGCGGGTGCTGCACGACCAGCAGGAACGGCAGATCTATTTCGATCACGCCCAGTTCCGCGTCTCGGGCCTGCCGGTCGCCTATTTCCCGCGCCTGCGCATGCCAGACCCGACCCTGACCCGCACCAGCGGCTTTCTGCGGCCCGAATTGCGCACCACCTCGGGGCTCGGCACCGGGATCAAGCTGCCGTATTTCCAGACCCTCGGGCCGCACCGTGACCTGACCATCACCCCTTATCTTTCGACCAAGTCCGGCCGCACGGTCGAATTGCGCTACCGTCAGGCCTTTGCCACCGGTCAGATCGAGCTGAACGGCGCGGTGTCGCGCGATGAGCTGATACCGGGCGACACCCGGTACTACATGACCGCCGTCGGCCAGTTTTCCCTGCCGCGCGATTTTGTCCTGACCTTTGACGGGATTCTCGTCAGCGACCCCGAGTATCAGCAGGACTACGGCCTGCCCGGCTCTGACCGTCTGCTCAGCCGGGTCGAGATCAGCCGCACCCGGCGCAACGAGCTGATACAGGGCCGTCTGGTCGGCATCCGCTCGATCCGCCCGGGCGAGTCGAATGCCACGCTGCCGACGATCGTGACCGACCTGACGTATCACCGCCGGTTTTCCGGCGGCCCGCTGGGCGGTGAGGCCGGGCTGCGGTTTCAGACCCATGGCCACTACCGCAGCTCCAGTGATCCGACCGATCCCGATGGCCGCTACGGTCCCTTGCCCGCCCTTGGCCGCGATGTCACCCGCACCTCGTTGCGGCTGGACTGGCGGCGCAATTGGGATCTGCCCCTTGGCATGGTTGCTGGCACGCTGGGCGAAGTCACCGCCGACGCCTACCGCATCACGCAGGACAACAGCTTTGGCGGCACCCCGTCGCGGTTGCACGGCGGTGTTGCGGTCGAACTGCGCTGGCCCTGGGCCAAGTCGGGGGCGGATGGCACCGGCCATGTCATCGAGCCCGTGGTGCAGTTTGTCTGGGCCCCCAAAGGCACCGAATCCCTGCCCAACGAAGACTCCCTTCTGGTGGAATTTGACGAAGGCAACCTGTTCTCGATGAACCGCTATCCCGGCTCTGACGCGATTGAGCGGGGCGGACGGCTCAACCTCGGGGTCGGGTATACCCGTGTCGATCCGGCGGGCTGGACCCTGTCCACCGCCGTGGGCCGGGTGTTCCGCACCGAAGATCTGGGCCAGTTCTCGGCCGCCTCCGGCCTTGACGGGCGCAATTCCGACTGGCTTGCCGCCGCGCATCTGACCCTGCCACAGGGCATGGGCATCAGCCAGCGGGTGCTGCTCAGCGACGGGTTCAAACTGACCAAATCCGAAACCCGGCTCGATCTGGCCGGGGCACGCTATGGCGTTGCGGGGTCATATGTATTTCTGACCGCCGACCCCGCCGAAGAACGCCCCGCCGACATCGCCGAACTGGCGTTTGACGGCAGCTACAAGATCAACGAAGTCTGGACCGCCCGCGCGCAGGCCCGCTATGACCTCGAGGCGCGTCGCGCCAACCGCAGCGGGCTGGGGATTCAGTTCCGCAACGAATGCGTCCTGGTCGATCTTTCTCTCTCGCGTCGATACGCATCCTCGACTAGTGTGAAGCCGACAACAGATTTCGGCCTTTCGGTCGATCTGGTCGGCTTTGGTGCCGGCACCATCGCCGGGCCTGCGCGCAGTTGCAGACGCTAGGCGGACCGGGGCCGGACAGACCAACGGGGCAGACCAATCGGGCGCAAGACGTGAAAGGCGCAAGCACAGTGACGGCAGTACGCATGACGACAGCTTTCTCTCAACTCTTCCGGGCGACCGCCCTGATGGCCACCCTCGCGGCCCCTCTCGCCACGGTGCCGCACAGCGCTGCGGCACAGGACGGATCGCCGTTTCAGGTCGTGATGCGCATCAATGACTCTGTGATCACCCGCTACGAAATGGATCAGCGCAAGCTGTTTCTGAAACTGCTGCGCGTGCCCGGCGACCCCGAGGCAGAGGCGATGAAGGGTCTGACCCAGGACCGTCTGGCCGCAGCGCAGGCCAAACGCTTTGGCCTGCGCCTGACGCAGGAACAGATTGACGCAGGCATGGAGGAATTCGCCAGCCGCGCGGATCTGACCGCCGCCGAATTTGTCGAGGCGCTGGGTGAGGCCGGGGTCTCGATGGAAACCTTCCGGGACTTTGCCGGCAATGGCCTGCTGTGGCGCGAATTGGTGCGCGGCCGCTACGCTGGCAGCTTTACCATCAGCGAGGCGGAAATTGACCGCGCCCTCGTTGGCGGCACCGTCAACACCGGCATGCAGCTGTTGCTGTCCGAACTGATCCTGCCCGTCGAAGGCGACCCCGAAGCGCAGCAGGCCCTTGCCCGCCAGTTGCGGGACGAAATCACCACCGAAGACGGCTTTGCCGCCGCTGCCCGCCGCTATTCCGCCTCGCCTTCTGCCGGGAGCGGCGGCCGGCTGGACTGGACCCCGACCTCGGAACTGCCGCCGCAGATCGTTGAACTTGTCCTCGCCCTCGGCCCCGGTCAGGTGTCAGAGCCGGTGACCCTGCCGAATGCGGTGGCCGTGTTCCAGCTGCGCGACGTGGCCGAAGACGCATCCGCCGCGCCAGAGGTTCAGGTGGAATATGCCGAATTCCTGATGCCCAACACGCCGGACGTGCAGGCGCAGGCTGCAGCGCTTCACACCCGCGTTGACGGCTGCAAGGATCTGTTTGCCGAAGCGCGCGGCCTGCCCGAAAGCCAGCTAAAGGTGGAAACCCGCTCTGTGCCAGAACTGCCCGCCGATGTGGCGCTGCAACTGGCGCAGCTGGACCCCGGCGAATACTCCACCGCCATCACCCGTGGCGGGGCGCGCGTGTTCCTGATGCTCTGCGGTCGTGGGCCAAAGGTCGACGGCCCGATTGACCGCGAAGCGATCCGCGAACAGCTGATCTCGCGCCGCCTGACCCTGCTGGCCGAAGCCTATCTCGAAGAGTTGCGCTCGGAAGCGATCATCAGCACACCATGACCCGGTCGCCGCTGGTCATGACCTGTGGTGAACCGGCCGGGATCGGCCCGGAGCTTGCCGTGCAGGCCCGTGCAATTCTGGGGGCCGCTGTGCCCTTTGTCTGGCTGGGCGACCCGCGCCACCTGCCCCCCGGCACGCTCTGGACCGAAGTGGCAGAGCCAGGGGCGGCGCAGGCGGTGCCCCCCGATCATCTGCCGGTGCTGCCGCACCGCTTTGCCGCCCCCGTCACCCCCGGCCAGCCCGAGCCCGCCAATGCCATCGGCGTGATCGAGGTCATCGCCCGCGCGGTGGGTCTGGTGCAATCGGGCGCGGCCTCGGCCATCGTCACCGCGCCCTTGCACAAGAAGGTGCTGAAGGATGGTGCCGGTTTTGCCTTTCCCGGCCACACCGAATACCTGGCGCATCTGGCCGGCGATGTGCCGGTGGTGATGATGCTGGCCTCGCCCCTGTTGCGCGTGGTGCCCGCCACCATCCACATTCCGCTGGCCGACGTACCCGCCGCCCTGACCGCCGCCCTGCTGGATCAGGTGATCCGCCTGACCCATGCCGGGCTGATCCGCGATTTCGGCATCACCGCGCCGCGCATCGTCGTCGCCGGTCTGAACCCGCACGCGGGCGAAGGCGGCGCGATGGGCCATGAAGACGCCGCCGTGATCGCCCCGGTGGTCGCGCGGCTGGCAGCCGGGGGCATGGCCATCACCGGCCCCCTGCCCGCCGACACGATGTTTCACCCCCGCGCCCGCGCCCGCTATGATGCCGCCATCTGCGCCTATCACGATCAGGCGCTGATCCCGATCAAGACGCTGGATTTCGACGGCGGGGTGAATGTGACGCTGGGCCTGCCCTTCGTGCGCACCTCGCCCGATCATGGCACGGCGTTTGACATTGCGGGCAAAGGGGTGGCCCTGCCCGATTCATTGGTTGCAGCCTGCCGGATGGCGTGGGACATGGCGGCATCGCGGGCGGCGGCGCGCGGGCGGTGATGTCGCAGCGGGGGTTTCACACCCGTCGCCATTGGGCTTGAACCAATGGCGCACCAATGGCGACCCCCGTGGAGTATTTTTGCCAACATGAAAGGGCTTTGCTTTTGAGCACGATTGATGGCTTGCCGCCCCTGCGTGAGGTGATCCGGGCGCATGATCTGGTGGCGAAAAAGCAGCTGGGGCAGAACTTTCTGCTCGATCTGAACCTGACCGCCAAGATCGCCCGGATGGCCGGGGATCTGTCGGCCTGTGACGTGCTGGAAGTGGGCCCCGGCCCCGGCGGTCTGACGCGCGGGCTGTTGGCCGAAGGCGCACGGCGGGTGCTGGTGGTGGAGAAAGACCCGCGCTGCGTGCCCGCGCTGGAAGAGATTGCCGCCACATACCGCGGGCAGCTGGAGATCGTGCAGGGCGACGCGCTGGAGCTGGATGTAGCGGCGCGGCTGAACGCGCCGATCCGGGTGGTGTCGAACCTGCCCTATAATGTCGGGACCGAGCTGTTGATCCGCTGGCTGTCGCCTGCGGTCTGGCCGCCGTTCTGGACCTCGCTGACGCTGATGTTTCAAAAAGAGGTGGCCGAGCGCATCGTGGCGAAGCCCCGCACCGACCATTACGGACGGCTGGCGCTGCTGGCGCAATGGCGGGCCGAGCCAAAGATCGTGATGCACCTGCCGCCCGAAGCCTTTACCCCGGCGCCCAAGGTGCATTCGGCGGTGGTGCATCTGACCCGGCTGGAAGCGCCACGCTTTCCCGCCGATGCGGCAGTGCTGTCCCGCGTGACCGCCATGGCCTTCAACCAGCGCCGCAAGATGCTGCGCTCCAGCCTCAAGGGTCTGGGCGGCGATGTCGAGGCCTTGCTGGAGGGGGTGGGCATCGTGCCGACCCAGCGCGCCGAAGAGATCGGGCTGGAACAGTTCTGTGCACTGGCGCGGGCGGTGGCCGCGCGCTGAGCGGCGCGGCAGGCGGTCGTAAGCTTGGGCTGACCCGCATAAAGCAACGCCGCCCCGAAGGGCGGCGTGTCAGTCGGTTTCCTCTGCGGGCTCTTACTCTGCGGCCTCACGCGGGCCTTTGTCGTCGGTCGGCTTGTCGCCGGACTCTGCGCTGTCTTTCGGCTTTCTTGGCGCGCGCGGGCGGCGCACCTTTGGTTCTGCCGCTTTACCAGCCTCGGCCACCTCATGGGTCACAGCCTCAGCCTGAGCCGGCTCAGTCTGTGCTGGCTCAACCTGTTTTGGCTCCGAGTGTTTTGTCTCAGATGGTTTTGGCTCAGATTTTGCACGCTCGGTCTTTGCAACGGCGGGCTTTGCGGCCTCGGGTGCTGCGGCCACCGGCTGCGGGGCAGCCTCTGGTGCGGGGGGAACCGCTGCGGGGCGATCCTCTGCCGTCCGCTCGGGGCGCGGCGGGCGCGGGCCACGGGTGTTGCGGTTTTCGTCGCGGTTGCGGTTGCGCTCGCCCTCGGGGCGGTCATTGCGGCGCGGGCGATCCTCACGGCGGGGCGCGTCACTGACCGGGCGGGCCTCGGGCGTTTCAACCAGTCCGGTGTCTTCGCCACGCGGGTCGTCGATCATGCTGGGTTCGGGCTGATCGCCCTGCCCCGGATCGACGACACGGTCATCGCGCCAGTTGCGTGTGTCGCGGTTGGCATCGCGGTTGCCGTCACGGTATCCATCGCGGTTGCCGTTCTGGCCGCCCTGCGAATAGCCTTGCTGGCCATTGTTCTGGCCGCCCTGCTGGCCACTGCCCTGCTGACCATTGTTCTGGCCGCCGTGCTGACCATTGTTCTGACCATTCTGGCCGAACTGCTGCTGACGCGCCTCTTGTTCGGCGGCCATTTCGCGCTGCGCTTCGCTCAGCATGCGAGTGTAATGTTCGGCGTGTTGCAGAAAATTCTCAGCCGCCACCCGGTCATTCGACAGCTGGGCATCGCGCGCCAACAGCTGATATTTCTCGATGATCTGCTGCGGCGTGCCACGCACCTTGCCCTCGGGGCCCGAGCTTTCGAACACCCGGTTGATGATATTGCCGAGCGTGCGCGGGCGGTTCTGCTTGGAACGCGAACGGGACTTGGAAGAGCGCATCTTGTCCTTTGATCCGAATGTCCGGCTTGCCCGGATATGAAGCACCGGCATGGTGCAACCCCTGTGACGGGAAACTGAGGCAAGGTCGGGTTTAAGCACAGTCTGAACGGGGGCCGAAATGCCCACCGCGCTAGGACAGCGCCTGCCTTTGAATAATCACGCAACGCTGCGTCTGACAAGTCGATTCTGCGTCATATTGCAAGGATCGGCGGTTCTGTGATGATTTTTCGCAGCCTGTCAGGCGGCAAACGGCGTCAGCCCGCCTGCGCCGCCACCACCCGGTCGCGCCCGTCCAGATCGGAAAGCACCCGGATCTGCCTCAGCCCGGCCTGTGCCAGCAGTTGCGCCACCGCCGCCGCCTGGGTCGGTCCGATTTCCAGCAACACCCGCCCCGCCGGGGCCAGATGCACCGCCACCCCCGCCGCGATGGCGCGGTAGGCATCCAGCCCGTCGCCACCGGGGGTCAAGGCCAGATGCGGCTCATAGCGCTGCACCTCGGGCGACAGATCCGCCATCTCGGCCTCAGTGATATAAGGCGGGTTCGATACGATCAGGTCAAACTGCCCGTCCACCGGCGCAAACCACGACCCTTGGGCAAAGCGGCAGCGGTCGGTCAGCCCGAACGCTGCGGCATTGCGCTGTGCCACCTCCAACGCAGGCCCGGACAGATCAACGCCAAGGCCGACTGCCCCCGCCTGTTCCGCCAGCAGCGACAGCAGGATCGCCCCCGATCCGGTGCCCAGATCCAGCAGCCGGGCAAACGGTGCACGCAAAGCCTGGGCCACCAGCACCTCCGTCTCGGGGCGCGGGTCGAGCACGTCCGCACTCACGATAAACCGCCGCCCCCAGAACAGTCGCCCGCCGGTCAGATGCGACACCGGCTCGCGCGCAGCGCGCCGCTGGATCAGCAGGTCGTAGCGGGCCAGCACCTCTGCCGCCGCCGTATCGGGCAAATGCAGGGTCAGCCGGTCCGGCGCAAGCCCCGCCGCATGGGCCAAGAGCACCCGCGCATCGCCCGCCGCATCGGGCACGCCCGCCGCGCGCAACGCGCGCACCGCCTGCACCAGCGCCATGGACAGCGTGGTCACAGCCCGGCCTCGGCCAGTTTCTGCGCCTGATCCTCGGCCTGCAGCGCGTCAATGATTGCGTCCAGATCGCCCGCCATCACCTGCGCCAGCGAATAGAGCGTCAGGTTGATCCGGTGATCGGTCATCCGGCCCTGCGGGAAGTTATAGGTGCGGATCCGCTCTGACCGGTCCCCCGACCCCACCTGCGCCTTGCGATCCGCCGACCGCGCCTGGTCGATCCGCTCGCGCTCCAAATCGAACAACCGGGCGCGTAGCACCTGCATCGCGATCTCGCGGTTGCGGTGCTGTGATTTTTCCGAACTGGTCACGATGATGCCGGTGGGCAGGTGGGTGATGCGCACCGCCGAATCCGTGGTGTTCACATGCTGCCCGCCCGCCCCCGAGGCGCGCATGGTGTCGATGCGGATGTCGCTGGCCGGAATGTCCAGATCCACCTCTTCCGCCTCGGGCAGCACCGCCACTGTCGCGGCAGAGGTGTGGATCCGCCCCTGCGCCTCGGTTTCCGGCACGCGCTGCACGCGGTGGGTGCCGGCCTCGTATTTCAGCCGGGCAAACACCCCCTCGCCCTGCACATGCGCGGTCACCGACTTGATGCCACCAAGGTCGGACAGCTGCTGCTCCAGAATCTCGAAGCGCCAGCCCTTTCCCTCGGCATGGCGCTGATACATGCGCAAAAGGTCGCCCGCGAACAGCGCCGCCTCATCGCCGCCCGTGCCGGGCCGGATTTCAAGGATGGCAGGCCGCTCATCCGCCGCGTCTTTCGGCAGCAGCGCCACCCGCAGCGCCTGTTCGATGACCGGAATGCGCGCGCGCAGACGCGGCAGCTCTTCCTCGGCCAGGGCCTTCATCTCGGGGTCGGTCAGCCAGCCCTCGGCATCGCGCATATCATCCAGCGCGCGACGATAGGCGGCGATCTGATCGACCACCGGCTTCAGCGCCGAATATTCCCGGCTCAGACCCGCAATCTCGCCCGGGGCTGTGCCAGCATTCAGCTTCGCTTCGAGAAACTCAAAGCGCTGGGTGATCTGGGCAAGTCTGTCAAACGGAACCATCCGCGCGGTGTCGCGCGATTGCGCGGTCTGGTCAAGGCCCGGCATAGGCAGCTGCGCACAGCGAAAATCCCCGTGACCAGCGGAACCGGAACCGGTCAGACGCGTTTGCTTTGCTGTTGTCCCGTGCTCTGCGCCGGGCTTTGGGGGAAAAACGGTCATCATGGCGCCTGTCAGCTATACTGCGGTTCACAAATTTCCGATCGACCGCGACAGCCGCCCGGACTGGCCCCGCCCGTCCTGGCCGGTTGTCGGCCTGTTCATTCTGGCGATGATCGCGGCCATCGCCTTTGCCCGCGACTTTCTGATGCCGATCACCTTTTCGATCCTGCTGTTCTTTGTCTTCGTGCCGGTCCGCCGCCGCCTGTCGCGGCTGGGTGTTGCCCCCGGTGTGACGGCAGCGGGCATCGTCCTTGGGCTGTTTCTCAGCATCATCGCGCTGATCTGGTCGGTCTCGGGGCCCGCCGGGCAACTGATCGCCGACATGCCCGACATCCAGTCAGCGCTGACCGAAAAGCTGCAACGCCTGCGCGGCACGTTTGAGACCATCGACACCGCCATGACCCAGATCGAGGCCGAGGTGGAGGTCGAGGGTGACGGCCAAGCCGCCCCCGCGTCCGAGACGACCGCAGGGATCAACGTGGCCTCGGCCATTCTGGATGGTCTTTATACCACCCCCGGCATTCTGGGTCAGGTCGCGCTGACCCTGTTTTTGCTGTTCTTCCTGATTGCCTCGGGCGACATGCTTTATCTGAAAATCGTGCAAAGCTTTGATTCCTTGCGCGAAAAGCGCAATGCCTATTCCGCCCTGCGCGAGATCGAGGAAAGTCTGGGCAGCTATCTGGGGGCGATCACCCTGATCAACGCCTGTCTGGGCGTCGCCATCGGCCTTGCGATGTGGGCCTTTGGCATGCCCTCGCCGCTGTTGTTCGGGCTGCTGGCGTTTTCGCTCAACTTCATCCCCTATCTGGGCGCGATCACCGGCGTCGGCATCGCGCTTCTGGTGGGGTTGGTCACGTTTTCCGACATTTTCTGGCCGGTGATGATCGCCACCGTCTATCTGTCCTTCACCACGCTGGAGGGGCAGCTGATCACCCCATATTTCGTCGCCCGCCGCTTGCAGATGAATGCGGTGGTGGTGTTCCTGACCGTCGCGCTCTGGGCCTGGCTGTGGTCGGTGATCGGCATGATCATCGCCGTGCCGCTGCTGGTGGTGATCTCGGTGATCTGCGACCACGTGCCGGGGCTGGAAAAACTGGGCAACTTCCTGGCCGGAGACGACCCGGTGCCACTGGCCGAAGAGGGGTCCGAGTCCCCTGCCGACAGCCCCTGATCAGGGCGCCCCAAGCGCCAGTTTGTAGCCGACATGCGACGCCTCAAACCCCAGCGCATCGTAGAACCGGTGCGCATCGGTGCGGGACTTGTCGGTCGTCAGCTGCACCATCCCGCAGCCCTGCGCCAGACATTCGCTGATCGCCCACTCGAACAGGGCGCGGCCAATGCCCATGCCCCTGCACTCCCGCGCCACCCGCACCGCCTCGATCAGGCCACGCTTGGCCCCGCCGCGCGACAACCCACGGATAAAGCTCAGTTGCAGGGTGCCGACCACCGCGCCCTCCCGCTCCACCACGCACAGAAACTGGTTGGGATCGGCCTCGATATCGGCAAAGGCGGCGCGGTAAGGGGTCAGATCCCCCGCCGCTTCCCGCGCCTGCCCCAATGGATCATCACTCAGCATGGCGACAATCGCCGCAAGATCATCGGCGCGGGCCTTACGAAATGTCAATGTCATGCCTTTCCCCCCTCCGACATCGCCGCCAGCCAGCCCTCCAGCCGTTTGGCGTTTACGCCCATGTCTTCGCGGCCAAAGCGCAGGCGGGCGTGGATGTAGAGCCCGTCGTCGCGCGCCTCTGCCGTGGTGAAGTCGGGAAAGCCCCACAGGGCCGAGCGGGTGACGTAGGTGATCCGCCCCTCCGCCACCGATCCGGCGAGCCGGGTGGTGCGCGGTGTGGCCAAAGCCACCGCATCCAGCCGCGCCAGCAGATCGACCGGCGCGCCCGTCGCAGCCGACAGGCGCAGCCGCGCGCCCCCAGTTTCCGACAGCACCGCATCCCAGGGTGCCTTGGCCCAGCCCGGACCATCCTGCGCCACATGCCAGCGCGCCGGATCATTCGGGGCCAGCCGTACGAAAGCCATCGGCCCCAGCACCGCCACGATCAGAACGGCAAAGATCAGCCCCATCATGCGCATGCCCTTTTCACCTGCGGAATTTTGCCCAATGGTACAGGCAAATCAGCTCATGCGCCACATGCGCGCCTGCAATCGCCGTGGCCCCGGTGGTGTCATAGGCAGGCGAGACCTCGACGATATCGCCGCCCACCATGTTGATCCCCGCCAGATCGCGCAAACAGGCCGCCGCCTGCCAGCTGTGCAAGCCCCCCCAGACCGGCGTGCCGGTCCCCGGTGCAGCAGAAGGATCGAGGCAATCAATGTCAAAGGTCACATAGCACGGCCGGTCGCCGACAATCTGTTTCGCCCGCGCCACGGCATGGGCGGTGCCCTTCTCATGCACCGTGCGGGCGTCGATGTACTCTACCCCCAGATAATCGTCGCACTGGGTGCGGATACCGATCTGCACGCTCGCCGCCGGATCAATCACCCCCGACTTTACCGCCTTGTAGAAAAACGTGCCGTGGTCGATCCGGTCCATGTCGTCATCCTGCCACAGGTCGGAATGCGCATCGAAATGGATCACCGCCATCGGGCCGTATTTCTCGGCGTAGGCGCGCAGAATCGGCAGCGTGATGAAATGGTCACCCCCCAGCGTCACCGTGCCCGGCCCCGCCGCCAGAATCCCCCGGATATGATCGGTCAGCAGGCCGGGAAAGCTGGGCGTATGGGCATAGTCAAACGCGACATCGCCGTAATCGACAATGGCCATCTCTTCCAACGGGTTGGTCGGCCAGCCATAGGGCGGGTCAAACGGCTGCAACGCGCTCGCCTCGCGGATCGCGCGCGGGCCAAAGCGTGTGCCGGTGCGGTGCGTCACCGCCTGATCGAACGGAACCCCGGTGATCGCCAGATCCACCCCGGTCAGATCCTTGGTATAGGTGCGGCGCAGAAAACTGGTCGCCCCGGCAAAGGCATTCTCGAACGCCAGCCCCTTTAACCCCTTGCGGGTAAAGGCGGTATCCACTTGCGATTTCGCATCTTCCAGAGCCATGTCAAACACTCCCGTTGGCCAAACGGTCGTCATTCTGTCCCTCGGAGACGCGCCAGATCCGGTTGGGCGCGAGATGGCCAGAGCCGCCCCGGCCTGTCAACCCCGTCGCGGCGGAAAAGCCCGTTCCCGGTTCAGAACACCTCCTGGCTGCGCTTTGACACCGAGAATCCGTGGCCGTTGTCATTGGCACAGCTCATGCCAGTCGGCTCCGACCAGCAGGTGATGCCTTCGATATAGATCTCTTCGCCGTATTCCAGCACCTCGGCCTCGTCATTCAGCGCCGAATCCCCGGCACAGATCGCGCCTGCCCGGCCATACTGGCCCACGGCAAAGGCATGGCCGAAATCCAGCTCGCAGTCGCCGCTGTCTTGGAAACTGGGCGTAAATTCGGCCAGATCGCAGCGCGCCATCGTCTCTTCTTCGATCGCGATATAGCAGCCGATATTGCCGGTGGGCGACTGAAAGGCATAGAAATCTTCCGCCATCGCCGGACCGGCGGCCAAGGCCGCCACAGTCAAAATCAGTCTCATCCCTGCACCCTGCTCCGGCGGCTGGCCCTGATGGCCAGACTCACCCCGCCCGGCAGGCTAGCAGCCCCGATTTCCGTTAGATAGCGGGAACATGGGCGGTGAAACCCCTGTCACCCCAGCGGCTGCGCCCGCTCCACCAGCCGGGCAAAGAAACTCGCCCCCACTGGCGCTGCCTCATCATTGAAATCATAACCCGCATGGTGCAGCCCCGCCCCCGGCCCGATCCCCATGAACAGATAGGCGCCCGGCCGCGCCTCCAGCATATAGCTGAAATCTTCTGACCCCATCTCCCGCGGGGCACGCGCATTCACCGCTGCCTCGCCCGAAATCTCGGCCGCCACAGCGGCGGCAAAATCCGCCTCCTCCGGCGTGTTCACCGTCGCCGGATAGCCCCAGTCATAGTCAACCTCGGCGCCCACATTGAACGCCGCCGCATGCCCCGCCACAATCTCATGCACCCGCCGTTTCAGCAGATCCCGCACCTCCGGCCTGAACGACCGGATCGTGGCGCAAAAGGTGGCCACTTCGGGGATGATGTTCGACGCGGTGCCGGCATGGATCTGCGTGACCGAGATCACCGCCTCATCCAGCGCATAGACGTTGCGCGGAATGATGGTCTGCACCGCCTGCACCATCGCCACCACCGCCACCACCGGATCAACACAGTCATGCGGCGTCGCCCCATGCCCGCCCTTGCCGGTCACCGTGACCCAGGCCGTATCGACCGAGGCCATCAGCGGCCCCGGCGTGGTCTGGAAATGCCCCAGCGGAATGTTGGGCGCATTGTGGATGCCAAAGATCCGCGCGATGTCAAAACGGTCCATCACCCCTTCCTGCACCATCACGCCGCCGCCGCCGCCCTCTTCCTCGGCGGGCTGGAACAGGATCGCCACCTTTCCTGCAAAATTCCGGGTCTCGGCCAGATATTTCGCCGCCCCCAGCGCCATGGTCACATGCCCGTCATGCCCGCAGGCGTGCATCTTGCCCGGCACGGTCGAGGCGTAATCCACCCCCGTCATCTCTTGTATCGCCAGCGCATCCATATCGGCGCGCAACCCGATGGTCGGCCCCGCCCCCTGCCCGTTGATGATCGCCACCACCCCGGTTTTCGCGATTCCCTCATGAATCTCATCCACCCCCATCTCGCGCAGCCGCGCCACGATAAAGGCCGCCGTATTGTGGCAGTCGAACTCCAGCTCGGGGTGAGCATGCAAATGCCGACGCCAGCCCTTCATTTCTTCGGCAAAAGCCGCGATACGGTTCAGGACAGGCATGGGTCTTACTCCTTTGGACTTCGGCCTTTGATCAAATCGGAAAACATTGGTGCCTGCAATGCCCCCTGCCTCAGATGACCTGATCCACGACCCCGACGGCGGCCTGCCGCGCCTGTGCGCGATCATGGCCCGGCTGCGCGACCCCGCCAGCGGCTGCCCTTGGGATCTGGAACAGGATTTCGCCAGCATCGCGCCCTATACGATCGAGGAGGCCTATGAGGTCGCCGACGCCATCGAACGGCAGGACTGGCCCGAGCTGCGCGGCGAGCTGGGGGATCTGCTGTTTCAGTCGGTGTTTCACGCGCAAATGGCCGAAGAAGCCGGGCATTTCGATCTGGATGACGTGATCCGCAGCATTTCCGACAAGATGATCGCCCGGCATCCGCATGTGTTCGGCACCGAATCCCGCGACAAATCCGCAGACCAGCAGACCGCCGACTGGGAAGCGCTGAAAGCGGCGGAGCGCGGCCCCGCCCGCGTGCTGGACGGCGTGGCGCTTGGCCTGCCCGCGCTGATGCGGGCGGTCAAATTGCAAAAGCGCGCGGCGCGGGTGGGGTTTGACTGGCCCTCCACCGATCAGGTGGTGGCCAAGATCACCGAGGAAGCGGCAGAGTTGGTCGAGGCCCGCGACACCCTGTCGCAAGCCGAGGTGACCGAAGAATTCGGCGACCTTTTGTTCGTCATGGCCAATCTTGCGCGGCACCTGAACGTCGACCCCGAAGCCGCGCTGCGGGCCGCCAATGCCAAGTTTACCCGTCGCTTCCAGCGGATCGAGGATTGGCTGGGCGAACAGGGCCGCACCCCGGCTGAGTCCGATCTGGCCGAAATGGATGCGCTATGGGACCGGGCCAAGGCTGAGGAAAAGGCGGCCAAAGCCGCAAAAGGCTGACCAAGTTTTTCACTCAACTATTGACCGAAGGATTTTTGTCAGGTTTATGGGCGGCATAATTTCCGACCAAAGGACCAAAGCCATGACCTTCCGTCTTTCCCTTGCAGCCCTTGCCCTCGGCACCGTCGCGATGCCCGCCCTGGCCGACGAGATCAACATTTATTCCCACCGTCAGCCCGAACTGATCCAGCCGATCATCGACGCCTTTACGGCAGAAACCGGCATCACCGTGAACATCGCATTCGTTGACAAAGGCATGTCCGAGCGTCTGGTGGCCGAAGGCGACCGCTCGCCCGCCGATCTGGTGCTGACCGTTGACATTGCCCGTCTGACCCAGGTTGTCGATGCCGGCGTGACGCAACCCGTCGAGTCCGAAGTTCTGGCCGCCAATATCCCGGCCGAGTTGCGCGATGACGCCAACCACTGGTTCGGCGTGACCACCCGCGCCCGCATCGTCTATGCCAGCAAAGACCGCGTGGCCGAGGGCGAAGTGACAACTTACGAAGATCTGGCCGATCCGAAGTGGAAAGACCGCATCTGCATCCGCTCGGGCACCAATGATTACAACGTTGCCCTGACCGCCGCTGTCATCGCCCACCATGGCGAAGAAGCGGCCAAGACCTGGCTCGAAGGCGTGAAAGCCAACCTCGCCCGCAAACCCGATGGCGGTGACCGCGATCAGGTTCTGGCGATTGCAGCCGGGGAATGCGACATTGCTGTCGGCAACACCTATTACATCGGTCAGATGCTGGCGAACCCGGAACAAGCCGCCGCAGCCGAGGCTGTGAACATCGTGTTCCCGACCTTTACCGATGGCGGAACCCATGTGAACGTCTCGGGCGTCGCGCTGACCAAAGCCGCCCCGAACAAGGAAAACGCCATCAAGTTCATGGAATGGCTGACCGAAGACACGGCGCAAAAGATCTACGCCGAAACCAACTACGAATTCCCGGTCAAGGCTGGGGTGGAGCGGTCAGAGCTGGTGGCAAGCTGGGGTGAGTTCACCGCAGACACCAAACCGCTGACCGAAGTAGCAAAGCTGCGCCCGGCAGCGCTGAAGCTGATCGAAGAAGTGAACTTCGACGGCTAATCTACTGACACCAAAAGACAAAGGCCCCGGATCACTCCGGGGTCTTTTGCTGTTCCACCACCACCTCGACACACAGTACCGTCGGCAGATGGCGTGCGATCTCTGTCCAGCTGTCGCCCTCATCCTCACTGGCAAACACCGAACCGGAGTTGGTGCCGAAATACACCCCCGCCGGGGTGTGACGGTCCACCGCCATGGCTTGCCGCAATACCGTAAAGAAACAATCCCTTACCGGCAGTCCCTCACGCGTATCCTGCCAGCTTTCGCCGCCATCGCGCGACCGCCACACCGCCGCCGATGCGCCCGGTGGAAACCGGCCCTCACTGTCGCCATTCAGCGGAAAGGTCCAGACCGTGCCGGGGTCATGCGGATGCGCGCCGATCGGAAAGCCGAAGGTTGATGGCAGACCCGCCGTCACCTCTTCCCAGGACAGCGCCCCATCCCGGCTGCGATAGACGCCCTGATGGTTCTGCATATAGATCAACCCCGGCGTCGCACCCCACATCATGTTATGAACACAGTGGAAAATCTCATCCTCGCGCCGGAACTCCTCACCCTCCCAATGGCGTGCCAGCGCACCTGCCGGGCCGGGACGGTTGCTGCGGCGGTTGCGCGACTCCCATGTCAGGCCGCCATCGGCCGAGTGAAACACCCCTGCCGCCGAGATTCCGACCCAGATCCCGCCTTTGCCATCGGTCAGGATGGTGTGCAGCACCAGCCCCGCCGCCCCCGGTTGCCAGTGATCCGCCCCCGGCACCGCGTTCAGGCCGGGCAGTTTCACCCAGGTGGCCCCTTCATCGCGCGACTCGTACAGCGCGGCGGGTTTGGTGCCCGCCAGCAGCCGGTCGCCATCGCGCGCCAGCGACCACACCGATTGCACGCCGTCGTCAAAGCCGCTCCCTGACAGGATCCACCCGTCATTTTCCCGCCGCCAGACCCCGGCGGTAAACCAGCCACCCCCCCCGGCAGCCCAGATCTGAGAACCCTCTGCCAAGGCATGATTGATTCCCATACCGTCACAAAATGGCCCCTCGACACGCCATCCGTCACGACCATACAGTAAAAACAATCCCTTGGTTGTTCCGACCAGCAGTGTCGCGCGTCCCATCGCAGCCTCCCACAACCGATTGTACTGAAGCTACCATCACACAGCTTTTCAGACAATTATTTTACCATCTGGACAAATCACCCGCGTTGGCATTGGCTCGCGCGCTGACAGGAGACTTGAATGACCCGCCATCCGCGCAAGATCATCATCGACACCGATCCGGGACAGGACGACGCCGTCGCCATCATGCTGGCACTGGCCAGCCCCGAGGATATCGAGGTGCTGGGAATCGTGGCCGTCGCGGGCAACGTGCCGCTGGCGCTGACCGCGCGCAATACGCTGATCATCTGCGAACTGGCTGGCAAGCCGGAGACCCGCGTCTTTGCCGGCTGCGACCGCCCGCTGCTGCGCCCGTTGGTCACCGCCGAGGCTGTGCATGGCGAGACCGGGCTGGACGGCCCGGTGCTGCCTGAGCCGACCATCGCGCTGCAGGATCAGCATGGCGTCGATTTCATCATCGACACGCTGCGCACGGAACCATCACAGACCGTCACACTATGCGCACTTGGCCCGCTGACCAATCTGGCGACCGCCATGCAACGCGCGCCCGACATCATCCCGCGCATTCAGCAGATCATCCTGATGGGGGGCGCGTATTTCGAGCAGGGCAACGTCACGCCCGTGGCCGAGTTCAACATTTACGTCGACCCGCAAGCCGCTGATGTTGTGTTCAAATCCGGCGTTTCCATCGTGGTGATGCCGCTTGATGTGACCCACAAGGCCCTGACCACCCCGGCGCGGATCGCGGCGTTCCGGGCGCTGAACACCGAACCGGGCCGTCTGGTGGCGGAATGGACCGATTTCTTTGAACGCTTCGACAAGCAGAAATACGGCAGCGAGGGCGCGCCGCTGCACGATCCTTGCGTCATCGCCTGGCTGATCCGGCCCGAATTGTTCAGCGGTCGCCAGATCAATGTCGAGATCGAAACCACGTCAGAGCTGACCATGGGCGCGACCGTGGCCGACTGGTGGGGCGTGACCGACCGCAAGCCCAATGCGCTGTTTATGGGCGCGCTGGATGCCGACGGTTTCTTTGCCCTGCTGGCCGAGCGGATTGGCCGTCTTTGATCATTCAGACGGCAGGATGACCGCAAAGGTGCTGCCCACGCCGCGCGTGCTGTCAATTTTCAGCCGCCCGCGATGACGTTGAACGATATGCTTGACGATCGCCAGCCCCAGCCCGGTGCCGCCCTTTTCGCGCGAGCGGTGGCCATCCACGCGGTAAAACCGCTCGGTCAGGCGTGGCAGGTGCTGGGTGTCAATACCCTCGCCCTGATCAATCACCTCAATCCGCAGCGCGGCCGATTTCGGCAGGCTGTCCGGGGTCAGCCGCACCACGACCTCTCCCCCGGCACCGCCGTATTTCACCGCGTTTTCCATCAGGTTCTGAAACACCTGCACCAGCTGATCGGCATCGCCGGGCACCTGGGTTTTCAGCCCGTCCGGCAGGTCCAGCCGCACCGTCACCCCCGAGGATTCGGCCAATGGCCGCAGCGTCGCCTTGGTCGAGCGCAGGATTTCGACCAGATCCACCATGGCGGTGGGGCGGATCCGCTCTTCGGCCTCGACCCGGCTCAGATGCAAAAGGTCGCGGATCAGCCGGTTCATCCGGCCGGCCTCGCGCTCCATGATCGTCAGAAAGCGTTCGCGGGCGGCGGGATCGTCTCTGGCGGCACCTTTCAGCGTCTCGATGAACCCGGTCAGCGCGGTCAGCGGCGAGCGCAGCTCGTGGCTGACATTGGCCACGAATTCGCGCCGCATCTGGCCCATCTGTTCGACTTCGGACAGATCCTCCAGCACGCACAGCACCCCCGCCTCGTGTGGCAGCGGCGTGACCGTCACCCGGTGGACCGCATCCTGCGACGGGCCCGGCACCACCTGCCGCGCGACACCGCCCTCACTCTGGCGCAGGGCCCGCATCAGCGCCGCCTGCACCTCGGGGTGGCGCAGCGCAATTGCGTGATGCCGCCCCAGCATCGCCGCCCCGAACATGGCGACGGCAGCGGGGTTCATCACGGTAATCCGCTCATCAGGGCCGACAATCAGCGCAGGCAAGGGAACGCCGCTCAACAAGGCCGCTTCAATCATCTTTCCCCCCGAAACGTCTTTTTCACACGTGCCATACCCGTTATATCATCCGAATGCGAGACGCTGGCTTGAATCAGAACAGTTCCGGGCTATAGCTCATGCATGCCTTGCCGTTGCGTCACCCTAGTGCCAGTTCCCTCCTCCGAGACCCCAACCCCCTATCGCCCCACAGGAGCGTCTCATTGGCCATTGTGAATGCTACGCCAGACGGCAATGCGCCGCGCCCGACCGGCCCGGGCGCGGCCCCCGGCCCGTTTGTCGGCATCGGTCTGCCAATGGCGCTGGCGGTTGCGCTGGCAGGCAAACGCCGGGTCGTGGCGCTCGAGCCCGAGGCGATTGCCACCGCCGGGCTGGACCAGATCGAAGATCCGATGATCGGCTGTCTGCTGCTGGGCAGCAAGGCGGACGCGCTGGATATCATCGCCGATCTGGTTGAGGCGGGTTACCGCGGCCCGGTTACGGTGGTGGCCCCGCCGCTGCCCAACCCCAGGATGGTCGAGCGTGAACTGAGCCGCGCCGCCAAGCCGATGGCGGTCAAGCTGGTGGTGCGCTGACCGCCCGGCAGACAGGTCAGCTTATCAGCCGCAGCCCGGCCCGGAACCGCGCCGCATTGGCGCGGTAACTTTCGGCAGAGCGCAGCAGCTTTGCCTGCGCATCGGTATCCAGCAGGCGCACCACCTTGCCGGGGCTGCCCATCACCAGACTGAAATCCGGAATCTCTTTGCCTTCGGTGATCAGCGCCCCCGCCCCGATCAGACAGCCGCGCCCGATCTTTGCGCCGTTCAGAACCGTCGCGCCCATCCCGATCAGCGAGCCCTCACCGATGGAGCAGCCATGCAGCATCGCCTTGTGGCCGATGGTGCAATTGGCGCCGATGGTCAGCGGATGGCCCATGTCGGTGTGCAGCACGCAGTTTTCCTGCACGTTCGAGCCGGCGCCCACATGGATCACCTCATTGTCGCCGCGCAGGGTCACGCCGAACCAGACCGAGCTTCCGGCCTCCAGCACGATCCGCCCGATGACATTGGCATCAGGGGCGATCCAGGCGGTGGGGTCGATCACGGGGGCAATATCGCCAAGGGCGTAGATCATCGTTGCTCAAACTCCCGGTTCAGGCCGCGCACAAAATCGGACAAGGCAGGCTGGCGGTCGCGGCGCATCCGCTCTGCTTCAAGAATGGTCTGCAAGCTGTTGAAAGATATATCAAGATCGTCATTCACCAGCACATAATCATATTCCGCCCAATGGCTGATCTCATCGCGGCTTTTCGCCATCCGGCCCGCGATCACCTCATCCGTATCCTGCGCGCGGCCGCGCAAACGGCGGTCCAGCTCGGCAATCGACGGCGGCAGCACAAAGACCGACACCACATCGCGCCCCAGCGCCGAATTGCGGATCTGCTGGCCGCCCTGCCAGTCGATGTCAAACAGCGTATCGCGCCCCTCGCGCATCGCGGCTTCGACCGGGGCGCGGGGAGAGCCGTAGAAATTGCCGAACACCTCGGCATGTTCCAGCATCTCGCCTTCGGCGATCATCGTCTCGAACGCGGTGCGGTCGCGGAAATAATAATGCTGGCCGTCGATTTCACCAGCGCGCGGTGGCCGCGTGGTGGCCGAGACCGAAAACCGGATCGTCGGATCCCAGTCCATCAGCCGCCGCGCCAAGGTCGATTTGCCCGCCCCGGAAGGCGATGACAAGATAAGCAAAAGACCCCGGCGTTGCATGCTCACTCCACGTTCTGAACCTGTTCGCGCATCTGATCTATCACGGTTTTCAGGTCAAGCCCGATCCGGGTCAGCGCCAGCGACTGCGCCTTTGAACACAGCGTATTGGCCTCGCGCATGAACTCCTGCATCAGGAAATCGAACTTGCGCCCGACCGGGCCGGTTTCCGCCAGCAGCGTGCGTGCCGCCGCGATATGGGCGCTCAGCCGGTCCAGCTCTTCGGTCACATCCTGCTTGACCGCGATCAGCGCCAGTTCCTGCGCCACCCGGCCCTCATCCGCGCCCTCGGCATGGTCCAGCACCCGCGCCAGCGCCTCGCGCAGGCTGGCAGCCGCCACATCCCGCCGCGCCTCGGCCTCGGCCTGTGCGGCATGGGTCAGCGCGTCGATCTGGTCCAGCTGCGCCGCGATCACGCCCTGCATCGCCGCGCCCTCGCTGGCGCGCATCGCGGCAAACCCGGCCAGCAGCGCCGGCAGATCGGCCAGCAGCGCCGCGCGCAGCGGCGCCGTATCCTCGTCGGCGGAGGCCGTCTCCAGCACGCCACGCACCGCCAGCACATCTGCCGCCGTGGCCTGCGCCAGCGTCACCCCGGCCTGCATCGCCGCGCCCTCGACCTGTTGCAGCGCCGCCAGCACCGCATTCAGCACCGGCGCATTGACCTGCAACCCGGCCTCGGCCTCATTGCCGTCACGGCTGACCTTCAGCGACAGGCTGACATTGCCGCGCGACAGTGCCTTTTGCACCTCGGCCCGCACCGCCAGTTCCAGCCCATCGACCCAATCGGGCAGCCGCAGCCGCAGATCGAGCCCCTTGCCATTGACCGACCGGATATCCCAGACCCAGACAAAGCCCGCGCGCTGGCCCTTGCGGGCGGCAAATCCGGTCATGGATATGGTCATCAGCTCTCCTCAGCCTTCTAGGCGTTTACCATTTGTTAAGATTCCCGACCCCGACCCCATCCTTTGGTGTAGTCTGTTTCCTGACAAACGGACGTGAGTCGACGCAATATCCTCTTGGCCCGCCAAACGGCTGGGCACGGTTTACCCCGCATATCACGCCCGCAAAGGGCGCGGCAACCTGCAGGCGGCCAAGACAACAGACGAAACCCAGATCGGGCCCTGACCGGTCGACGTGGAGTGACAGAGATGACAACCGGATGGAACGGTCGCAATTCCGGCGGCCCTGATCCTCTCAATTCCGGCATGATCGCCGGGTTGCGCGCCTATTGGGAGGCCCTGCGTGAAGGCGACATGCTGCCGCGCCGTGACCGGGTTGATCCGCGCGGCATCGTCGGCGCGCTGGAACACAGCTTTCTGATCGAGCGGATCGCGCCGGGCATCGCCCGGTTCCGCATCGCAGGAATGGTCTTCAATGATCTGATGTCAATGGATATTCGTGGCATGCCGATGTCGTGCCTGTTCCTTGGCGATGCCCGCGACCGTCTGCAACTGGATCTGGAGCGGGTGTTCCGCACGCCGTCGATCCTGACGCTGGATCTGCTGGCCGAACGCCACCTTGGCCGCGCACCGCTGCGCGGGCGGATACAACTCTTGCCAATGCTCAACGCGCAGGGCGACAGCAGCCTCGCCATCGGCTGTCTGGATCTGGACGGCCCCACCGGCCGCGCCCCGCGCCGGTTCTCGATCACCGCCACAAAACTGGAGCCGGTGCAAACCGGGGCCGGGCCTGCGCCTGTCGCCACCGAGCAGCCGCAACCCGGAGCCGCCCTGCCACCCCCGCCGCGCGCCAAACCCGGCGTGCCTTATCTGAGGCTGGTCAAATCCTGATGCAAAAACGGCGGCGCATACTGCACCGCCGTTTTTGAATTTTCGCAGAAAATTCGTGGCCTTACAGCGCGATCCTCTGGCCGGCATCGCGAAACGCCAGCAGCTCTTCGGCGACCAGAAACGCCAGTTCCAGTGATTGGCTGGCATTCAGGCGCGGATCGCAGGCGGTGTGGTAGCGGTCCGACAGATCTTCATCCGTCACCGCGCGCAGACCACCCGTGCATTCGGTCACGTCCTTGCCCGTCATCTCGAAATGCACGCCGCCCGGGATCGTGCCTTCGGATTTGTGCACCGCAAAGAACTCGCGCACTTCCGACAGCACCGCGTTGAACGGCCGGGTCTTGTAGCCCGACGGCGACTTGATGGTGTTGCCGTGCATCGGGTCGCAGGACCAGACCACCGCTGCGCCTTCTTCCTTCACCGCCTTGATCAGACGCGGCAGATGCTCGGCCACCTTGCCCGCGCCAAAGCGCGCGATCAGGGTAAGACGGCCCGCCTCGTTCTGCGGGTTCAGCTTTGACATCAGCACCTTGAGGTCTTCTGCCGTGGTGGTCGGCCCGCATTTCAGCCCGATCGGGTTCAGCACGCCGCGGCAGAATTCCACATGCGCGCCATCCGGCTGCCGGGTGCGGTCGCCGATCCAGATCATGTGACCGGACCCCGCCACGTTCTGCCCCGAAATGCTGTCAACCCGGCACAGGGCCTCTTCATATTCCAGCAGCAGCGCTTCGTGACTGGTGTAGAACTCCACCGTGGTCAGCATATGCGCGGTGTCCGAATTCACCCCCGCCGCATTCATGAAATCGAGCGCGTCCGAGATCCGGTTCGACAGTTCGCGGTAGCGCTCGGCCTTGTCATGCTCGGCAAAGCCCAGCGTCCACGAGTGGACCCGGTGAATATCGGCAAACCCGCCGGTCGAAAACGCGCGCAACAGGTTCAGGCTGGCCGCCGCCTGGGTATAGGCTTGCAGCATGCGCTGCGGATCGGGCTGGCGCGCCTCGGGCGTCGCGTCAAAGCCGTTGATGATATCGCCCCGGTAGCTGGGGTATTCCACGCCGCCAATCATCTCGGTCGGGGCCGAACGTGGCTTGGCAAACTGCCCCGCCATCCGGCCGACCTTGATCACCGGCACTTTCGCGCCATAGGTCAGCACGATGGCCATCTGCAGCATCACGCGAAAGGTGTCGCGGATGTTGTCGGCGCTGAATTCGGCGAAACTTTCAGCACAATCGCCGCCCTGCAACAAAAACGCCTTGCCTTCCGACGCCAGCGCCAGCTGCTTTTTCAGCCGCCGCGCCTCGCCCGCAAAAACCAGCGGCGGATACTTTGCCAGCTGCGCTTCAACAGCGTTCAGCGCGGCGCTATCCATATAATCAGGCATCTGCACCCGCGGTTTCGCGCGCCAGTCTGATTTCTGCCAGCCTTTGGTCATGGCCTTCTCCTTACCCACGTTGGGGCCCACTGCGGGGTCGCTCACGGTATCGGCCCGGTGTATACGGTCTGGACCGCCGCTTGCAAAGGGCCAAACGCCCAAACTGCCCCCTTGCGAAAGGCCGGATTTCCTGTCTGATACGCCCATATCCGACATGAACAGGTCGCAAGATGTCCTCGCCACCCACCCGCGCTCAGAAAACCGATGCGACCCCAGCCACAAGACGCTTTGTCTTTGTACTGCTGGACCGATTTACGATGATGTCGTTTTCCTGCGCGATCGAGCCGTTGCGGCTGGCAAATTACGTCGCGGGAAAGCCGATTTACAGCTGGATTCTGGCGGGCGAAGGCGGGGTTGAGGCCACCTGTTCCAACGGGGCCACCTTCAAGCTCGACATCGGGCTGGAGGATGTGGACCGCGACGACACCATCCTCGTTTGCGGCGGCATCGACATTCAGCGCGCCACGACAAAGCCGGTGCTGAACTGGCTGCGGCGTGAGGCGCGGCGCGGCAACGTCATCGGTGGCATGTGTACCGGGGCCTATGCTCTGGCCAAGGCGGGGCTGCTGGATGGCAAACGGGCGACGATCCACTGGGAAAATCAGGACGGGTTTCTGGAGGAATTCGAACAGGTCCGGCTGACCAAATCGGTGTTTGTGATCGATGGCAACCGGCTGACCACGGCGGGCGGCATCTCGTCGATTGATCTGGTGCTCAAGCTGATCGCCGCAGATCACGGGCAGGATCTGGCCAATACCGTGGCCGACCTGTTGATCTATTCGACCATCCGCACCGATCAGGACACGCAGCGCCTGTCGATCCCGACCCGGATCGGCGTGCGCCACCCCAAGCTGAGCCAAGTCATCCAGATGATGGAGGGCAATATCGAAGATCCGCTGTCGCCCGCCGATCTGGCCGATCAGGTCGACATGTCAACCCGCCAGCTGGAGCGTCTGTTCCGCCGCTACCTGAACCGCAGCCCCAAGCGCTACTACATGGAGCTGCGTCTGGGCAAGGCGCGCAACCTGCTGATGCAGACCGATATGAGCGTGATCAATGTGGCCCTCGCCTGCGGCTTTGCCTCGCCGTCGCATTTCTCGAAATGCTACCGCAGCCATTACAACACCACCCCCTACCGCGAGCGTGGCTCGCAAGGGCCGACGCCGCCCACCCGGCTGTCGATCTGACAGACTTGCCGGATCGAAAACCGGCGTGTTACGCTGCGGCAGGGCGGATATGGGGCGTGGAAATGCGGGTCGTGGTGATTGCCGTTCTGATGACGGTTCTGGCCCTTGCGGCCCATGCGGCACCCGAACGGCGCGCGCTGGTCATCGGCAATGACAGTTACGAAAGCCTGCCCGCGCTGAAAAAGGCCCGCAACGATGCGCAGGCCATCGCGGGCACCCTGCAATCGCTTGGGTTTGGCGTCACCGCGCTGACCGATGCCGACCGCCGCGCCATGACGCGCGGGGTGTCGGATCTGGCCAGCGCGATCCAGCCCGGCGATGAGGTGCTGTTCTACTTTGCCGGTCACGGGGTCGAGGTGCAGGGCCGCAATTACCTGCTGCCCGCCGATGCCCCCGCCGCCCGCCCCGGCGATGAGGCGTTTCTGACCGCCGAAAGTCTGGCGGTCGATGACATCCTGTTCACCCTGCAATCGCGCGGCGCGCGGGTGACCGTGCTGATCCTTGACGCCTGCCGCGACAACCCCTTCCCGCGCGACGGCACCCGCTCTGCCGGCGGCGCGCGGGGTCTGGCCCCGGTGACCGCGCCCGAGGGGGCGTTCATCCTGTTCTCGGCAGGCACCGGGCAATCGGCGCTGGATGCGCTGTCCTCGGCCGATACCGACCCCAATTCGGTCTTTACCCGCGCGCTGCTGCCGCTGCTGACCGCCCCCGGCCTGTCGGTGCAGGACATGGCGCGCACCCTGAAAGCACAGGTCGAAGCGACGGCGGGCACCATCAACTATAAGCAACGCCCGGCCTATTATGACGAGCTGACCGGCGATTTCGTGCTGAACGCTGCGGTGGCGCACGCGGATGCCCCGCTGGCCCCGGTGCAGACCGCCGCGCCACCCGCCCCCACGCCAGACCCTTGCGCGGCAGCGGCCCGCGACTGGCAGGCGGTGGCGGCTTTGTCCGACCCCGGCCTGTTGCGGTCGTTCGCCATCACCCATGCCGGGTGCAGCGTCTTTGCCCGCACCGCCGCCGAACGCGCGGCAGAGCTGACGCAACCGCCGCCGCCCGTCACGCTGCCGGCGGCGGTGGCGGCACCTGTCGTGTTCCCTCTTCCCGCACCCGTCGTTGCACCTACCTGGCGCGTCAAGGCCGGGGTGTCCGAAGGCTTCATGAATGCCCGCTCCGGCCCCGGCACCATGCACACCATCCTGTTCCGCATCCCCGAACGCAGCGGCGGGTTGGCGGTGGGCGAATGCCGCAAATCCGATCCGGGCGGCGGCCGGGGCGACTGGTGTCTGGTCAGCTACAACGGCCAACAGGCCTGGGTCTCGCGCAACGGGCTGGAGCGGGAATGAAGCGGCTTGCCGTTGCGCTGCTGCTGGCCACCCCGGCCAGTGCGGAAGACCTGCCGCAAGGCTTTGCCCGCCTGTCGGCGCTCGCGCCGCAGATCGCGCAGGATATTCGCTACGCCCGCAGCTTCAACTTCACCGGTGCGCCGGTGCCCGGCTATGACGCGCCCGAGTGCATTCTGACCACCGCCACCGCGCAGGCGCTGATCCGGGTCGAAAAACGGCTGGCGAAACAAGGGTTTGGTCTGGTCGTCTACGACTGCTACCGCCCGCAACGCGCGGTCGCGCATTTCGCCGACTGGGCCGCACAAGCCGACCCACCCGACCACCGCCCGCCCGGCACGGAGCCCGCAGGCGATACCCCGCCACAGGCCCTGACCCCGGCGCAGGTCTTTCACCCCGCACTTGACCGCGCTGATCTGATCCCCGGCGGCTTCATCGCCCGCCGCTCGGGCCATTCCATCGGCCATACCGTCGATGTCGGCCTGCGCCTGAAAGGTGCCGTCGTGCCGCTGGTCGATTTTCCGGGTGCCGGTCAGTGCGACGGGCCTGTGGATGAGCGCGCCGATGAAGGCCCCGACATGGGCACAGCTTTCGACTGTTTCTCGCCGCTGTCGGCCATCACTGCCAAGGTTTCCGCGCAGGCGCAGGCCAATCGAAAAACCCTCAGCCGCGCGATGGCGGCCGAGGGGTTCAAGGGCTATGCCAAGGAATGGTGGCACTTTCGCAATGCCGCCGATCCGGCGACGCAGGTGCAAGATTTTGCGGTCACCGGACCCTGACCGGGCTTAACCCGCCTCTGCCGGCGCCAGCCGGTAAATTGCCCCCTCGATCACCGAGACAAACCAGATTGAGCCGTCCGGTGCCTCGCGCACCTCGCGCACCCGTGCCGTCTCCGCCGTCTCGATCCGCTCTTCGGCAAAGCCGGTCTCGGCAGCGGTGTCGGGGTCCAGCCGCGACAGGAAACTGGTGTTGAGCGAGCCGGTAAAGATATCGCCCGCCCACTCCGGCACCAATGCGCCCGAATAGACAATCATCCCCGACGGTGCGATCGACGGATCCCAGTAGTGCAAGGGCTGCTCCATGCCGTCCTGCGCCTGCCCCTCGCCGATGCTGGCGCCGTTGTAATTCACGCCGTAGCTGATCACCGGCCAGCCGTAGTTCTTGCCCGGCTCGACCCGGTTGAGCTCATCGCCGCCCTGCGCGCCATGCTCGACCAGCCAGAGCGCGCCATCCGGGCCCAGGGCTGCACCCTGCGCGTTGCGGTGCCCGATGGAATAGATCCCGCGCCGCCAGCCTTCGATGGTCGTCGCCGTCGCCCCGTCGCGGCTCAGGTGAATGACGCTGCCCTCGACCGTTTCGGGGTCTTGCGCCTCCATCCCCGCCGGGCCAGTGCCCCGGTCGCCGGTGGTGATGAACACCGATCCATCCCCGGCCTCGACCATCCGGCTGCCAAAATGCCGCCCGCCAGAGCGGCCATCGCCGACAAACAGCATGTCGAAGCCCTCGAGCGTGCTGCCGTCGTCGGACAGCCGCCCCTTGCCCACTGCGGTCGCGGCCCCGCCATCGACCGCAGCGGCATAGGTCAGCCACACCTCGCGGCTTTGCTCGAAATCGCGGGGGATCATCACATCCAGCAATCCGCCCTGCCCTTGGGCGTAAACCTCTGGCACGCCGTCGATTTCCGCGGATTCGCCATCGCGCAGCAACAACAGCCGCCCCGCACGTTCGGTCACGATCACCGCCCCATCCGGCAAGAACCCGACCGCCCAAGGCTCATCCAACCCGGTCGCGACCGGGCTGATCTGCATCGGCCCGGCAGAGGTTTCCACCGTGGTCGAAGCCGGGGTCTGGGCCTGCGCCAGCCCCGCCATCAGGGCAAAAGCAGCGGCGGGGGCGGCGCACAGCGGGGCGCGCCGGGCGGTCGGGCGGAAAGCGGTCATGTCATCTCCTGTGATGGCTTACGCCTGTCAACGTGGGGGTTTTCCCGCGAGTTCCAGCAAACCCACGCAACCGTGACCCGCCGTGACCGGTGCCCGCATTTTCTGAAGGCGGTTGACGGAACGTCACCCGACAGATTTCCCGGCCACAAGGCGCTTTTCTTTTGCGAAACCGCCCTTTAACGTCTCGCCCAGGATAACAGTCCGACATGGGAGACTTTTAATGAAAAAACTGCTTCTTGCCACCGCCGCCACCGCGCTGTTTGCCGGGGCCGCTTCGGCTGAAGATGTCAAGATTGGCATCATTCTGGGCTTCACCGGCCCGCTGGAATCGATCACACCGAACATGGCCACCGGGGCTGAACTGGCGATCACCGAAGCCAACACATCGGGTAAATTCACCCTTGGCACCGTGGTTCCGATCCGCGCCGACTCGACCTGTATCGACGCCGCTGCCGCGACTGCCGCTGCCGACCGTCTGATCACCGCCGAAGGCATCAAGGCCATCATGGGCGCCGATTGCTCGGGTGTGACCGGCGCGATTTTGCAAAACGCCGCGCGCACCAATGGCGTCGCGATGATCTCGCCCTCGGCCACCTCGCCGGCGCTGTCGACCGCCGAAGATGACGGGCTGTTCTTCCGCACCGCCCCCTCTGATGCGCGTCAGGGCGTGGTGATGACCGAAATCCTGATGGACAAGGGCATCAAGACCGTCGCGCTGACCTATACCAACAACGACTACGGCAAGGGTCTGGCCGACAGCTTTGCCGCCGCCTTTACCGAAGCGGGCGGCACCGTGACCATCAACGCCCCGCATGAAGATGACAAAGCCGACTACTCGGCCGAAGTCGCATCTCTGGCATCCGCCGGTGGCGATGTGCTGGTCGTGGCGGGCTATACCGACAAGGGCGGCAAGTCGATCATTCAGGCGTCGCTCGATTCGGGTGCGTTTTCCACCTTCGTCCTGCCCGACGGCATGGTCGGCCAGAAGCTGGTCGATGACATCGGCGACGGGCTGAACGGCTCGTTCGGCCAATACCCCGGCACCGACAGCCAGGGCGCTGAACTGTTCCAGGGCCTTGCAACTGCCGCTGGCTTTGACGGCACCTCGGCCTTTGCGCCGGAATCCTATGATGCTGCTGCGCTGATCATGCTGGCCATGGCCGCTGCCGGATCGACAGACTCCAAGGATTGGGCCCCCAAGGTGATGGATCTGGCCAACGCTCCGGGCGAGCCGATCCTGCCGGGTGAGCTGGGCAAAGCGCTGGAGCTGATCGCCGCAGGCACCGACATCGACTACATCGGCGCAACGGCCGTTGAGCTGATCGGGCCGGGCGAAAGCGCGGGCAACTACCGCGAGATCGAGATCAAGGACGGCAAGATCGAAACCATCCGGTTCCGCTGATCGCGGCCTGAGATCACCAAGCGCGGCCCGGAGCAATCCGGGCCGTTGCCATAAGACGCCGTTGCCATAAGACAAAGCCTCCGCGCCCGGAAAATCCGGATCCTGCGACGGAAGGTTCAGGGGAAATGCATGATCAAGGTTCAGAACCTTCACCGCCATTTCGGCGGGTTTCGCGCGGTTGACGGCGCGTCGCTCTCGATTGCGGCAGGCTCGGTTACCGGGCTGATCGGACCCAATGGCGCGGGCAAGACCACGCTGTTCAACGTGGTGGCCGGGCGGTTGAAACCGACCAGCGGCACGGTCCAGATGGCGGGCGAGGATATCACCGGCCTGCCGCCGCATGAGCTGTTTCACAAGGGCCTCTTGCGCACCTTTCAGATCGCGCATGAATTCGGCTCGATGAGCTGCGTCGAGAACCTGATGATGGTGCCCGGCGCGCAACAGGGCGAAGTGCTTTGGAACGCCTGGTTCCGCCGCGGTGCGGTGCGCGCCGAAGAAGAGCGGTTGCGCGCCAAGGCGCAGGATGTGCTGAAATTCCTGACCATCGACCATCTGGCCGATCAGAAGGCCAGCCAGATCTCGGGCGGGCAGAAAAAGCTGCTGGAACTGGGCCGCACGATGATGGTCGATGCCAGGATCGTGTTTCTGGATGAGGTCGGCGCCGGGGTGAACCGCACCCTGCTGAACACCATCGGCGACGCGATTCTGCGGCTGAATGCCGAGCGCGGCTATACGTTCTGCGTGATCGAACATGACATGGATTTTATCGGGCGGCTGTGCAACCCGGTGATCGTCATGGCCGAAGGCCGCGTGCTGGCGCAGGGCACGGTGGACGAAGTCAAGAACGACGAGCGCGTGATCGAGGCCTATCTGGGCACCGGGTTGAAGAACAAGATCAAGGAGGCCGCCCATGGCTGACCAGACACGCCTGATTTTCTGCGAAAATCAGGTAAATCACCAATTTTCTGCGAAAATTGCAAAAGTGAATTTTCGCAGAAAATTCGTGGGAGTCATGTCCCATGGCTGAGCCCTTTCTGATCGGCGAGGCGATGACCGGCGGCTATGGCGGCGCGGATATCCTGCACGCCTGCACCATCGCGGTGGAACCGGGCGAGATTGCCGTCATCGTCGGCCCCAATGGCGCGGGCAAATCGACCGCCATGAAGGCCGTTTTCGGCATGCTGTCGCTGCGCGCCGGCGCTGTGCGCCTCAAGGGCGAGGATATTACCACCCTGACCCCGCAAGCGCGGGTGGCCAAGGGCATGGCCTTTGTGCCGCAGACCAGCAACATCTTTACCACGATGACGGTCGAGGAAAATCTGGAGATGGGCGCGTTCCTGCGCCGCGATGACATCCGCGCCACGATGGATCAGGTCTATACCCTGTTCCCGATCCTCAAGGAAAAGCGCCATCAGGCCGCAGGCGAATTGTCGGGCGGTCAACGCCAGCAGGTCGCGGTGGGCCGGGCGCTGATGACGCAACCCAGCGTTCTGATGCTCGACGAACCGACCGCAGGCGTCAGCCCGATCGTGATGGACGAGCTGTTTGACCGCATCATCGAAGTGGCGCGCTCCGGCATCTCGATCCTGATGGTGGAACAGAACGCCCGGCAAGCGCTGGAGATCGCCGACAAAGGCTATGTTCTGGTGCAGGGCGGCAACCGCTTCACCGGCACCGGACAGGCCCTTCTGGCCGACCCCGATGTGCGCAAATCATTCCTGGGGGGCTGAGCCATGGACATCCTCAATGCCCTTGTGGCCTTTCTCAACTTCGTCTTCATCCCCGGTCTGGCCTACGGCGCGCAGCTGGCGCTTGGCGCGCTGGGGGCGACGCTGATCTATTCCATCCTGCGGTTTTCCAACTTTGCCCATGGTGACACTATGGCCATCGGCACGGTGTTTGTGATCCTGCTGACCTGGGGTCTGCAATCGATGGGCATCAGTTTCGGCCCGCTACCCACCGCCCTGCTGGCGCTGCCAATCGGCATCGCGCTGACGGCGGTGCTGCTGCTGATCACCGACCGCGTGGTTTACCGCTATTACCGCCGGGTCAAGGCCGCGCCGGTGATCCTCGTCATGGCCTCGCTGGGCGTGATGTTCATCCTGAACGGCGTCACCCGCTTCATCATCGGCACCAGCGACATCAGCTTTACCGATGGCGAGCGCTTCATCGTCACGGCGGGCGATTTCCGCGGCTGGTCCGGTCTGGCCGAGGGGCTGGCGATCCGCACCACCCAAGGTGTCACGCTGGTTGTGGCGATGATCGCCGTGGCGGCTCTGTTCTGGTTCCTGCAAAAGACCCGCACCGGCAAGTCGATGCGCGCCTTTTCCGACAACGAGGATCTGGCGCTGTTGTCGGGCATCAACCCCGACCGGGTGGTTGCGGTGACATGGATCGTGGCCGCGGCACTCGCCACCACTGCAGGCACGCTTTATGGTCTGGACAAGGGCTTCAGCCCCTTCACCTATTTCCAGCTTCTGCTGCCGATCTTTGCCGCCGCCATTGTCGGCGGTCTGGGCAGCCCGATTGGCGCCATCGCCGGGGGCTTTGTCATCGCGTTTTCCGAGGTGATGGTGACCTACGCCTGGAAAAAGGTGGTCACCTATCTGGTGCCTGAGGCGATGGCCCCCAGCGGCCTCGTGCAGCTGATGTCCACCGACTATAAATTCGCGGTCAGCTTTGTGATCCTGATCATCGTGTTACTGGTGATGCCCACCGGCCTGTTCAAAGGAAAATCGGTATGAGCGGCGCACAAGGCACATCGCAGATGACCGCACAGGCCGCCGCAGGGCCGGGCCGTGGCCTGCTGCTCGCAGCACTGGTGGCGGTGCTGTTCTTCGCCACCGGCATGCTGCAAAGCTGGACCCTCGCCCTGCTGATCGTCAACATGGCGCTGGTCTCGTCGATCATGGCGCTGGGGGTGAATATCCAATGGGGCTATGCCGGGCTGTTCTCGGTCGGGACCATGGGCTTTGTGGCGCTTGGCGGGCTGTCGGTGGTGCTGGTCTCGTCCTCCCCGGCGCCCGGTGGCTGGGCCGCGGGCGGCCCGGGCATCCTGCTTGGCCTGATGATGGGGGCGGCCACCATTGCCGCCGCGGTGATGGCCGCCGCAAAACTGCCAAAGGGCCGCATCCGCACCCTTGGCGTGGCCGTAATCCTGATCGTCGGCTTCTTCCTCTTCCGCGCCGTCTTTGACCCCGCCGTGCAGGCGGTGGAGGCGAACAATCCCGCCGCGCATGGCAACCTCGGCGGGCTGGGCCTGCCGGTGCTGATGGCCTGGCCGGTGGGGGGCCTCTTGGCCGCCGCCGTCGCCTGGGCCATCGGCAAGACCGCACTCGGCCTGCGCTCGGATTATCTGGCCATCGCCACGCTGGGCATCGCCGAAATCATCCTCGCCGTGCTGAAAAACGAAGACTGGCTTGGGCGCGGTGTGAAAAACGTGATCTCCCTGCCCCGCCCGGTGCCCTATGAGGTGGACCTGCAACGCACCCAAGGCTTTGTCGACTGGGCGACAAGCTGGGGCTTTGACCCGGTCACCGCCTCGTCCATCGTGGTGCGGCTGATGTATACCGGCCTGTTCGCCGGGGTGCTGCTGGCGCTGATCTGGCTGTCACAGGCAGCCCTGCACAGCCCCTGGGGCCGGATGATGCGCGCGATCCGCGACAACGAGGTCTCGGCCGAGGCGATGGGCAAGGACGTGACCCGCCGCCATCTGCAGGTCTTCATCCTTGGCAGCGCCGTCATCGGCATTGCGGGCGCGATGATGACCACGCTCGACGGCCAGCTCACCCCCGGCTCGTACTCACCCTTGCGCTTTACCTTTCTGGTCTGGGTGATGGTGATCGTGGGCGGGTCCGGCAACAACTGGGGCTCGGTGCTCGGCGGTTTCCTGATCTGGTGGCTCTGGGTGATGGTGGAACCCATCGGCAACGGGCTGATGACCGTGCTGACCTCTGGCATGTCAGACGGCTGGCTCAAGGCCCATCTGATCAACTCCGCCGCCCATATGCGGCTGCTGACCATGGGGGTAATCCTGCTCCTGGTGCTGCGGTTCGCGCCGAAGGGGCTGTTGCCGGAAAGGTGACAGTTCAGTCCAGCAAGGCGCTACAGGCCGCGCGGACCTGTGCTGCGGTTGGGGCCGCGCCCTGTCCGGTGGCATAGGGCAACATCAGCCCGTCCAGCAGCGCCGCGCAGGCCATCGCGCAGCCCTGACCGACAGCCGGACCCGCCAGAAGATCGACAAAGAACAGCATGGGCCGCATCGCGGCCTGTGCGAGCCGCTCACAGGCACCGCTCAGGGCCGGATCGCGCGAGGCGGCCAGCATGATCTCCAGCCGGGCAATCAGCAGATCGCGGTCCGCATCAGCACAGACCACCAGCTCATCCGCCACAAAGGCAAACGCGGCCTCGCGGCCTTGGTTGGCCAGCACTGTGGTGAACGCGCTCTTCAACTCCTCTGACTCTGCCTGCAACCGCTCGGCCAGCCGGTCAATCATTGCCTCCAACAGCTCGGCCTTGCGCCGATAGTAATAGGAGGTGGAGCCGGGCGGCAGCCCCGCTGCCGCATCGGTGCCGCGATGGGTCAGCGCAGCCAGACCCTCGCGCGCAACCAGCGACAGGGCCGCATCCAGAATTATCTCGCGACGGGTGGTTATCAATCGACTTCCAATCCTCTACATAGGCGTCCTCTACATGTGTAGAGGATAACGCGCAAGGAATCCTGATCATGAGCCCTGACATCCAGAAACTGAACCCCGAAAATCTGCCCGACGCCGGCCCGCTGGGCTATTCGCAGCTTGCCGTCGCCTCCCCCGGCCGGATGGTCTTTATCTCCGGTCAGGTCGCCGTATCCGTTGACGGCACCCCCGTACCGCCCGCCCTTGCCGATCAGGTGACGATCGTGCTGCGCAATCTTTCCAACGCCCTTGCCGCAGCCGGGGCCACACCGGATCATGTGGTGTCTCTGCGGATCTATGTCGTTGATCTGGAGTCCGAAGACATCGCCGCCCTGATGGCCCCGGTCGCCGAAATGTTTGGCGGACAGGCCCCCGCCCTGACCGGGATCGGGGTAAGCGCTCTGGCCGGACCCCAGTTCAAGGTCGAGATCGAGGCCGTGGCGGTGATCTGACCCGACCCGGGTGTTTGCTGTGACGGGCTCGATGCCCGTCACTCCCCCCTGTTCCCATCCGCCGCCCTGCGCGCTATACCCGCCCCCTTGGGCAGCACCGGGCTGCACGGCAGCCACTGTGCTGCGGAAAGGGTGATCATCATGCTGTGGGAAATCAGAACGCTCATGCGGCCTGCGCTGTCGGTCATCGACCTGATCCCCAACATCCACCGCACCCCGGCGCTTGCCAGTCTGCGCCGGGCGGTGCTGGAGGGGCGGCCTGCCACGCTGCGGCTGTCGGATGAGGATCGCGAGTTTGCCTTTCACGATGCCCATGTGCAGCTGACCTCGCCCATCGGCGCGCGGGTGCTGCGCATTCTGTATGACACCGGCAATCTGAAGCTGAAGAAGCCGCCCGCGAAATCCCTGCCCGCGCTGGAGGCGTATATCGCGTCTGAGCCCGCCTTCCGGGCCGATGTGGCGCGGATCATCGCCGAAGATGACGCAAAGCGTACCCGACTGGCCGCCATCATTGCCGACCCAGGCAGTGCCCGGCCCGAAGACCTCAGCCCCGATCTGATCGACAAGGTGATCTCGGCCCGTCTGGGCCATACCGCCACCGGATCGCTGGAGATTGCGGGCATCCTGTGCCACCGCAGCCTGGTCACCGCCGACGAAAACGGCCGCACCCGTGCGGAATCCACCCTTGCCTGCTGGTGGACCGACAGCACCGGCCAGCATCGGGGCGACCCGGTTTAAGACCAGCCATCCGCGACATTTCCTGTCGCGCGCTGACATGCCCCCCGCGCCCCGCCCGGCCACTCTGACCGGCAAAGGCAACGGAGTCCTGCAATGAAAACCCATACCCGCGTGGTCGTGATCGGCGGCGGTGTCGTCGGCTGTTCGGTTCTGTATCACCTGACCAAACTCGGCTGGTCCGATGTCACCCTGATCGAGCGGTCAGAGCTGACCTCCGGCTCGACCTGGCACGCGGCGGGCGGGTTTCATACCCTGAACGGCGACACCAACATGGCCGCGCTGCAAGGCTATACCATCCGGCTGTACAAGGAGCTGGAGGCGATCACCGGCATGTCCTGCGGGTTGCACCACGTCGGCGGCATCACCCTTGCCGACAACGAAGCCCGGTTCGAACAGCTCAAAGCCGAACGCGCCAAGCACCGCTACATGGGTCTGGACACTGAGATTCTGGGCCCGGAGGAGATCCACGAGCTGACCGATGGCATGGTCAATCTGGAGGGCATCCTCGGCGCGCTTTACGATCCGCTCGATGGCCACCTCGACCCTTCGGGCACCACCCACGCCTATGCCAAAGCCGCCCGCATGGGCGGGGCCGAGATCATCCTGCACAACCGCGTGCTGGAAACGAACCCGACCAAAGACGGCTGGGAGGTCGTGACCGAAAAAGGCACCATCACCTGCGAACACCTCGTCAACGCCGGTGGCCTCTGGGCGCGCGAAATCGGCGCCATGGCGGGCGTCTACCTGCCGCTTTTGCCGATGGCGCACCAGTACCTCGTTACCGACGACATTCCCGAAATCATGGAGATTCTGAAATCGGGCCGCGAATTCCCGCATGTGATGGACCCCGGCGGCGAATCCTATCTGCGGCAGGAGGGCCGGGGCCTGTGCATCGGCTTTTATGAAAAGCCCTGCGAGCCTTGGGCGGTCGACGGCACCCCCTGGACCTTCGGCCACGAGTTGCTGAACGAGCAATTCGACAAGATCGAGGACTCGGTCAATTTCGCCTACCGCCGCTTCCCCGTGCTGGAACGCTCCGGCGTCAAGCGCGTGATCCACGGCCCCTTCACCTTTGCCCCCGACGGCAACCCGCTGATCGGCCCGGTGCAGGGCCTGCGCAACTACTGGTCCGCATGCGCGGTCATGGCAGGCTTTTCCCAAGGCGGCGGCATGGGCCTCGCACTCGCGCAATGGATGATCGAGGGCGAGGTCGAACGCGACCCGCGCGGCTTTGACGTGTCGCGCTTCGGCACCTGGACCAGCCCCGGCTACACCGTGCCCAAGGTGATCGAGAACTACCAGATGCGGTTTAACGTCTCCTACCCGAACGAGGAGCGCCCCGCCGCCCGCCCCTTCCGCACCACCCCGATGTATGAGGTGTTCGACGGCATGAACGCGGTCTGGGGCCAGCAATACGGGCTGGAGGTGGTCAATTACCACGCCCTGCTCGGCGAGCCGCGCCATGAGACCCCAAGCTTCAAACGCTCCAACGCCTGGGAGGCGACGGCGCAGGAGGTGATGGCCGTCCGCAATGGCGTCGGCCTCAACGAGCTGCAGAACTTCGGCAAATACCTGGTCAAAGGGCAAAACGCCCGCGCGTGGCTCGACCGAATCATGGCAGGCCGCATCCCCAAACCGGGGCGGCTCTCGCTCACCCCGATGCTGGCCCATTCCGGCAAGATCATCGGCGATTTCACCGTCACCTGCCTGTCGGAAACCGAATTCCAGCTCACCGCCAGCTATGGCGCCCAAGGCTGGCACCAGCGCTGGTTCGACCAGAACGCCGCCGAGGGTGTCACGGTTGAAAACATCTCCGACACCCGCTCCGGCTTTCAGATCGCGGGGCCAAAGGCGCGCGAGCTGCTGTCCCGCGTCACCCGCGCCGATGTATCCCCCGAGGCGTTCAAGTTCATGGATGCCAAACGCCTGACCATCGGCATGGCCAATTGCTTTGTGCAGCGGGTCAGCTACACCGGCGATCTGGGCTACGAGATCTTCACCGATCAGATGTCGGTCCGCCACCTGTGGGATATATTGAACCAGCACGGGGCAGACCTTGGGCTACGTCCGTTCGGCATGCGCGCGATGATGTCACTCCGGCTCGACAAATGGTTCGGCAGCTGGGGCCGCGAATTCAGCCCTGATTACACCCCGGCGGAGACCGGCCTCGACCGCTTCATCGCCTGGAACAAACCCAGCGACTGGATCGGCAAAGCCGCCGCCACCGCGGAAAAGGCCAGCGGCCCGAGACGCCGCCTCACCCAGTTCATCGTCGAGGCTGAGGGTGCCGACGTGGTGGCGTGGGAGCCGATCTGGCTGAACGGCACCGTGCAGGGCTACTGCACCTCCGGCGGCTACAGCCACACCACCGGCCGTTCCGTCGCGATGGGCTTTCTGCCCGAGGGCAGCATCACCGATGGCCTGCCGGTCGAGATCGAAATCCTCGGCCACCGCCGCCCCGCCCGAGTCACCCTCGCGCCGCTCTGGGATGATGGCGGCCGCATGCGCGCCTGACCCTGCCTGCCCCTGCCAATCCTTCATCTGTTTCAGAATGTCCTCAGGGGGTGAAAAGCGTCAGCGACGAGGGGGGGCGAGCCCCCCCTTTGCGCCCTCGGCTCCCGGCGCAACGCAACGCCCTCACGCGGACCGGCCCCCCATCCGTAGGGCGGGGTTCACCCCGCCACTCTCTTTGCAGTATTTTTCAGGCGGGTGGTTCCTCGCAGCACCGACGGGTTCACCCTATGCTGCATCGCCCCCGGCCCGCCACGCACCTGCCGCGCCCGCCACCAGCCAAAAGCGCCTCCCCTCCCCCTCGTGGGGAGGGGCCGGGGGTGGGGGGCGCTGGCCGGGGCACCCCCCCACCCTCTCCCTCCCCCACAAGGGGGGAGGGAAGCACCCGCCTTGCCGTCGCCCCGTGCTTTGCCATGCGGCTCTCCACCGCCGCAGTACAAAGGCGGGGGTCTCCCCTTCACCCCCCCATCCCACGCCAGTCGACCCATTGCCCATGAAACCCGGCGCGCCCCAGCACCAGCCGCAGATCACCGGGCCAGAGCCGCAGGGTCACCCCGGCGCCCTCACCGCCCGCGTCAGCCTCCATCGCGAGCCAGGCCAGGGGCGCGTCAGGCGTGGCCCGCGCCCCTGCCGCGACCATCGCCGCCTCGATCCGCGCCTGCACGCTTTGAGGAAAATACTGATGCGCGATCGTATGATAGACCAGATGCAGCTGCCCCGGATGCGGCTGCAAAAGCCGGGCCTCCAGCCAGTCAGCCGCGTCACCCGCCTCCACCATACCGCCCTCTGCCATGCCGAGCGCTGCCTGCAACCGCGCCAGCCGCTCCGCCTGATCGGCCCAGACAAAGGCCAACAGCCGCGCGCCATCGCGGCCGGGGTCCAGCGGGTGCAGATCGACACCGCGCCGCGCGGCGACGTGCAGCGGCACCACAGGCGGAACCGCGCCCCGCCACTCCGGGCGCAGCGTCACGGCACTGCGCGCTACCCCGATCACCCCGCCCGGCACCTCCAGCGCATAGCGGTCGAACCACAGGTTCAGCCCGGCACTCGCGCCCAATTCCGACAGCCGCACCGGCAGGCCAAAGCGGGCCACCACCTCTGCCGCCCCGGCCAGCAACACGGCCGAGCGCCCGACCTCATTGGTCTGCGGCGCGGTCCGCACCCAGTCACACAAGAACGCATCTTCCGCCTGCAAAACTCCGGCCAAGGCCTGCGCCAGAACTGCCGCATCGCATTCCCCCGGCGGATAGCAAGCCGCAAGCTCCGGCACCCGCCCCGCCCGCACCAGCGCATGCAGCCCGCCCGCAATGCGCAGCGGCACCGAGGCGGCGCGCGGGCCCAAATCGCCCGGCCACGCCGCCACCTTTTGCGCCAACCCGGTGTGCTGCGGCCAGACCTGCCCCAGCACCCGCAACAGCCGCGCGGTAAAGGGTGAGCCAAGGGCGTCGCAGGCTGCGGCCTGATCGCGCAGGGCTTTGGCAAACGGATCTGACAGGTGTGACATCACGGCCTCCTCTGGCATCACAGCCACCGCGTTTGCCAAAAGCTGCCGCAGAGCCCGCCAAAGGTCAACAGATTTGACCCTTTATCGGCTTGCCACGTCCCGCGCCCGCCGCCATGATCCGCGCAAACAGAGCGCTCAAACCCTTAGCAAAGGGTAAACACGCGCAGATCAACTTACTGATTTCTAAAGATCTTCATCTCTGTATCACAGGGGGAACCCGTGACCACGCCCGCCCCCCTGCTACATATCCTGATCCTCGCCGCAGGCAACTCGACCCGGATGCGCGGCGGGGACAAGCTGATGGAACTGGTCGGCGGCCAGCCCCTGTTGCGCCAGCTGGCCGGTCGCGCCGTGGCCACCGGCCTGCCGGTGACCGTCGCCCTTCCCCCCGACCGCCCCGCCCGAAACGCAGCGCTGGACGGGCTGGCCCTGACCCGCCTGACCGTCCCTGATGCCGGGCAAGGCATGGCCACCACCCTTCGGGCCGGTCTGACCGGCCTGCCGCCACAGGCGGCGGTGATGCTGCTGCTGGCCGACCTGCCCGAGCTGACCGCCGCAGACCTGAGCCTGATGGCCGCCGCCCATGCCAGCACCCCCGACCAGATCCTGCGCGCCACCGATGCGGCGGGCCAGCCCGGCCACCCGGTGATCTTTCCGCCATGGGCACGCGCGGATCTGACGGGTCTGAGCGGCGATGATGGCGCGCGACAGGTGCTGAAAGCGCATGCCGATCGCCTGCGCCTGATCGCCCTGCCCGGCCAGCATGCCACCACCGACCTCGACACGCCCGAAGACTGGGCCCGATGGCGTTCAGGCCGCGAGTAGCACGCGCGCCTCATGCGCCTTGAGCGTGGCCCGCGCCGCCGGATAGGCCGTGCCCCCCGCGCACAGCTCGGGGAACAGCGCCAGCACCTCGTCGCGCTGCGCCCGGTCCATCCGGCCCAGCGTGCCGGAGCCCGGCTGAAAGCTCTCGGTCCAGGCGCCTTCGGCCTGCACAATCTCGTGCTGGGGGCACATCAGATGAATATAGCTGACCCCGCGTGGCATCACCTGGGTGATCCCGGGGCGGCCCACCAGATGCAGGGCCGCGACCAGCACCTCCCGCTCGCCAAACAGCAGCTCGGCCCGCGAATCCTCGATCAGCATGCGGTGCTGTGGCGAGACCAGCATATCGCGTCGTGGCAGCCCGTCGCCAAGCGCGCCTTTGGCGATACGCACCGGGCGCAGCGCCGGGTTGACCACCAGTTCCGCCAGCCCCAGATCGCGCCGCCCGGCCCAGCAGATTTCCTGAAAGCCGCTGTCGCGGGTCAGAACCTGATCGCCCGGCTGCAATGCCTCAACCCGCCGCAGCCCGGTCGGCGTGGTCAGCAGCGTGCCGGGGGTAAAGCAGGGCACGATCTTTTCGATGTCGGTGAAATAGAGCGTGCCCGCAACCGTGCCATCGGGGTTCAGAAACTCGACATAGCCGTTCTCACGGTTGCCAGCCTCGAAATGGATATTTGTCGCGTCCCGGCCCCAAGCCTGCAGATCAAGCGTGTCAAAGTCATCACCGCCGTCGCTGCCAAAGATGGTGTCGCCGGGACCGCCAAAGAACAGATCGCGGCCGCTGCCACCGTAGAGCGCATCTGCCCCGTCACCGCCATACAGCGTATCGTTGCCGTCACCGCCGTACAGCGTGTCGTTGCCGGTGCCGCCGTACAGCGTGTCGTTGCCGGTGCCGCCGTAGATCAGGTCATCGTCGCCCTCGCCCCACAGCACGTCATCGCCGGCGTCGCCATAGACCGTGTCGTTGCCGCCGCCCGACCAGACCGTGTCGTTGCCGGCGCCACCGTAGACAAGGTTGTCACCCAGAAGCTGCGCGCCATTGATGTCGTCGATGACATCATCGCCCGCGCCGCCGAATACCGTGTCATTGCCCGCGCCGAAGTAGACCGTGTCATTGCCCGCGCCGCCATAGCTGACATCATCGCCGTCTCCGGCGTCCAGATAGTCAGTACCGTCACCGCCAAAGAGCGAGTCATTGCCGACGCCGCCGTAAAGCTGATCGGCCCCGGCACCGCCGTCCAGCATGTCGTTTCCGGCATCGCCATGCAGAGTGTCGTTGCCGCTGCCGCCTGTGATCGAGTCGTTGCCGTCGCCGCCAAAAAGCAGGTCGTTGTCAGCGGTGCCCAGATAAGAGCTGTCGAGCCGTTGTGCGTACAGATTGGTATCTGCCGTGTTCACCCCTGTCAGTGCGATCGAGGTGATCGGCCCGCTGTTCAGCAGCGCCGAGTCGGCATTGATTTCGTATTCGGGGGCCAGATAGACGCGGCCATCGGTCAGCTGAATGACCACAGCGGTAAAGGTGCCGGTGGTACCGTCGGCAAAGGTGACGGTCGCATCATAGACTTGCGTGGAATCCAGATAGGCTGGCACACCGTCAATCAGGAAATGCTCGGTATTTCCGGTATTGTTGCTGTCATTGTCCGACAGGATGCCATCGCCGTTCAGATCAACCGCCGTGGCCCGCACGATACTGCCCGACAGCGGCGCAGCCGCGCTGCCATAGGTGGCCAGCAGATTTGCGGCGTTCTCTGAGGCGCCATTGCTCTCGGTCGGATCAATATCGGCGGCGGTGCCAAAGTAGATCAGATTATAGGTCAGCGCAGGCGCGTTGGTGCCGTAGATCGCGCCGCTCTCGCTGCCGCCGAGGATGGTGTCATCGCCCGCGCCGCCATAAACCGTGTCGCTGCCCGCGCCTGCGTCGATAAGATCAGCGCCGGCGCCACCCTCGATCAGGTTGGCCTCATTGCTTCCGGTCAGGGTGTCGTTGAACCCGGTGCCGGTAACGTTTTCAATCGAGCTCAGGCTGTCGGTGCCCGATGAGGCCCCTGTGGCCGAGCCGGTATTGAGGTTGACGTTGACCGCCGCAGTTTCAGAGGCATAGGTGACGGCATCTGTCCCGCTGCCACCGCTGAGACTGTCGTTGCCTGCGCCGCCATCAAAGGTGTCGTTGCCAATCCCGCCCAGCAGCGTGTCAGCCCCCTCGCCACCCGACAACAGGTCGTTGCCAGCCCCGCCGTCAAGCGAGTCGTCGCCAGCCCCGCCAAGCAGCGTATCGGTGCCATCCCCGCCAAACAGCTGGTCATTGCCCACCCCGCCGTCGAGCAGGTCATCGCCGGTTCCGCCCAGCAGAGTATCAAGCCCGTCGCCGCCAGACAGCTGATCGTTGCCGATGCCGCCCTCAAGCGAGTCGTTGCCAATGCCACCAAAAAGCGTGTCATTGCCTGCGCCCCCGAACAGCCGGTCCGCGCCGTCGTCGCCGTGCAGGCTGTCATTGCCGTCCTGACCGTTCAGGGTGTCATTGCCGGTGCCACCAAAAACCGTGTCATTGCCGCCGCCAGCGTTGACCACATCATTGCCGCCATTGGCATTTATAAGGTCACCCGCATCATTGGTGCCGGTGAGCGTATTGTCCTGGTTGTTGCCGGAGATCGTGGCCATGTGGGGGTATCCAAAATCTTTTAGTTAAATTTTGGATACGTGCTGAACAGGGCGCGACTGGGGCAGATGGTGGCCAAAAGGTGTCTGCCAGCGGGTTTGTTTCTGGCAGCGAAACAGTAGCGGATGACATGCGCTCAGAACGGACAAAGGGGCCCCTTTCGGAGCCCCTTTGCCGTCGAACCGGGATGCGACCCGCGGACCCGATCCGCGCTGCATAACTGTTTTCAGCGCACCAGCAGGCTGGCTTCGTGCTTTTTCAGCGTCTTGCGGGCGGCCTGGAACGCCTCGACCCCGGCAGGTGCCTTGAGTTCGGGGAACAGTTCCATCAGCTCGGTGCGCTGTGCATTGCCCAGACCCTTGAGGCTGAAGTCGCCGGGCTGGAAGCTTTCGGTCCAGGCGCCGTTCGACAACACCACTTCGTGCTGGTCGAACATGAAGTGGAAATAGGTGGTGCCCACCGAGTCCACCTGCTGAATGCCCTGACCGCCGATCAGATGCTTGGCCGCGACCAGAACCTCATGCTCGTCAAAGTACAGTGCGGTGCGGTCGTTGGCCACCAGCAGGCGGTGGTTCGGCGACAGCATCATGTCACGCTCGGGCAGGCCATTGCCAAGGCTGCCAGCCTTGATCATCACCGGGCGCAGGTGCGGGTTGCCGGCAAAGTCATGCCAGCCCATTTCCTTGGCACCCATCCAGCGGATTTCCTGAATGCCATTGTCACGGGTGATGACCTTGTCACCGACGCGCAGCTGTTCCACCAGAACCTCACCCTTTGGCGTCGCGATCAGCGTGCCGGGGGTAAAGCAGATGATGTTTTCGATGTTGGTAAACTCGGACCGGCCGGTGACATTGCCGTCAGAGTCGAGGTATTCGACATAGCCGTCAAAGCCGTTGCCATCACTGTCAACATTGGTGCGCACCACGTTGCGCGCGCCAGTGCCCCGCAGATCAAGCGTATCAAAGTCGTCGCCTTCGGAACCGCCGAACACCGAGTCGCCTGCGCCCACACCGGTAAAGGTGTCGCGGTCAGCCCCGCCGAACGCCTGATCGACGTAGGCATCAGGCACGCCGGTGACAGGGTCGCCAAGGTGGATCAGGTCATCACTGAACCCACCGAACAGCGTGTCAGATCCTTCACCGCCGATCATCGTATCCTGACCCGCGTCGCCGACCAGCAGATCGTTGCCGGTGCCGCCGTCCATCAGGTCATTGTCGAACCCGCCTTCCAGCGTGTCATCCCCGGCGCCACCTAGCAGGGTGTCATCGCCGTCGCTGCCTTGCAGAACGTCATTGCCGTCGCCGCCATCCAGCAGGTCATTGCCCAGACCGCCCTCCAGCAGATCATTGCCGATGCCGCCATACATGCTGTCGTCGTCGCCACCGCCATAGAGCGTGTCATTGCCATGATCGCCATACAGAGTGTCTTCGCCGGTGCCGCCAAAGATCAGGTCATTATCAACGCCGCCGTAGATTAGGTCATTGCCTTCGTCACCCAGGATGGTGTCATCGTCATCCATGCCGTAGATGGTGTCATTGCCGAGCCCGGCCGTGATGTAATCGGCATTGTTCTGCGGGCGCAGATCGCCTGCGTCGTTGGGGATGTTGATCTGATCGGGGAAGGACAGGTCCAGCCCGCCAAAGATCAGGTCATCGCCCCGACCGCCGTCAATGCTGTCATTGCCTTCGGAACCGATGATGGTGTCATTCCCCGCCCCGCCATACAGCGAGTCGTTGTCGACGCCACCGTCGATGTAATCGTGGCCGTCGCGGCCAAACACCCGGTCGGCATCGTCGCCCGAGAAAATCGTGTCATTGCCGTTGCCACCATAAATGGTGTCACGGTTGTTTTCCGGGTCGGTGTCTGCCGGGTACAGGCCGGGATAATCGACATCGGGCAGCGGCAGCGGCACGCGCGTGTCGATGACATCATCGCCGTCGCCGCCGTAGATCACATTGCGGCCGCCCCCACCGTCGATGGTGTCATCGCCGTCTTCGCCATGAATCTCATCATCGCCCGGTCCGCCGAACACCTGGTCGTTGCCGTTGCCGCCGAACACCGTGTTGTTGCCTTCACCGGCAAAAATGGTGTCATCGCCGTCCCCCGCGACGATGCGGTCATCATTCGGGGCATCGCCCGGAATGATCGCATCTTCGCCGTCAACCACATCGCCATCGAACGGATCGACATAAGACCCGTCAATCAGATCACCGCCGGGGGTGCCGCGCACCACGCCGTCACGGCCATCAGCCACGCCAACCTCGATCACCACCAGCGCCTCATCGGTGCCGCCGTTGCCGTCCGAGACGGTATAGTTCACCACCGCCGCGCCGGTAAAACCGGTGTTGGGCGTAAAGGTGATCGTGCCGTCCGGGTTCACAACAACCGTGCCATCCGAGGTGGTCGGCGTGCCGACAATGGTCAGCACATCGCCATCAGCATCGGTATCATTGGCCAGCACATCGACCACAACCGGTGTGTTCAGCGCGGTCGAGGCATAGTCATCATTCGCCACTGGCACGTCATTGACGTTGATGATGGTCACGGCAACGGTCGAGGACGAGGTGTTTCCGTCCGGGTCGGTGATTGTATAGGTGATGGTGTCATCCGGGCCGTTGTAATCGCGCTCTGGCGAATAGGTGATGGTGCCATCCGGGTTGATGGTCACATCGCCATGATCCGCAGTGGCCGAGGTCACGGTCAGCGGCTGGCCATCCGGGTCGGTGTCATTGGCCAGAACGTCGATGGTGACATCGGTGAACTGCTCTGTGGTCACAGAGTCAGGGTTGGCAACAGGCGCGCCATCGACCGGGATATTGTCGATCGAGTCAGAGATCGAGAAATACTCGACCGAGCCTTTGTAATGCTCGTCAATGTTCTGCAGACTTGCGGGCGGAGAGGTGTCTTGGCTGGCACCGATCACCCAGTTCTGGTTGATCTCGCCCATATCCATGGTCAGCGTGTTCGGCACGGTGTCGGTGAAGCTGCCGCCCGTGGTCTGGTTGCTGATCTGGACATATCCGCCGGTGCCGGTCGCATCCCAGGAATACGAGACCTTGATCTCATCGCCCGCGCTCTGAAAGCCGGGCTCGGTTTCATAAACCGTGGTGCCATCAGCACTTTCGTGGCTGATACGGATCACGCCATCCGGCAAGGATTCGATGCGATAACCGCCATCGGTTTCCCCGGTGCTGTCACGCGACAGAATGGTGCGCGGTTGGCTCAGCGTGGTGCCTGGCTCCAGGCTGAACTGAATTTCCAATGTCCCACGGTCCAGCTGAAAGGCGGGGTCATCCTGGATTTTGATGATATCATCAACGCCATCCAGCACGGCACGACCGCCGACAGATGTTGCGCCGTTAAAATAGGTACCGTTCTGAGCGCCATTGCCGACGGCGCTGTCAATTGCGGTCGTCGACGGATCGTTCAGATTGTAGAGCGCGATAACCGGCATTGTCCAATTCCTCATAGCATCTGGGCGGCAACACGCCCTACCCGAAAACCCATGCCGACCAGAAATCAGGCCGGCATATCGGCGTTTCAGCACAGGACACATGCCCCACACCACAACGCCACGAGACCTGCCGTCTGAGACAACAAAAAGCCGTTCCGTCAAAGGCTTGCGCCCGACAGTTCATGTACATACGGAAACGGGATCCGACGTTTCCGTCGGACCAGACTCCGGCTTTCTGTTTAGGGTGCCTGGCAGCACACTGTCACAAGACGACCGCCCCCACGGCCATTTGTCTTACCCAGCAAGACGATGTGATGATTACCTGCCATTAATGCTTACGGAAAGTAAAAAAAGGCAGGGCCGGTGCGGATATAACTGCCAATACCTTTGCAACTCCCCTGAAAAAACACGCTCTGGATGAATAAAACAATCATAGCGTGTGTAATACTGCAGGCGTCGTTTCCGTTCATGCAACTGCCGGAAGATTCAGATTGCCAGAAACCCGCCATTTCCCGCATTTTTTGTCATCTGGCCCGTTTGAGTCCTGCAGAGTTTACCTGTCGACCGGAAACAATAGGTGAAGAGCGAAAAAGTGATTAACCGGAGTCACATTTTCGCCCGCTTTTCAGACGCATTCAGGCGCTTGGGTTGCCGATCTGGCATCAATTGCGGAATTTACTCAAGTTTGAAGCGAATCGACGCCCAACGCCCAAGACCCGGCACGAATCGTGCGCTAGAAACATCAGATCTGAGAAGATGGTGCCCGAGGTCGGACTCGAACCGACAAGCCTTGCGGCGGCGGATTTTGAATCCGCTGCGTCTACCATTCCACCACTCGGGCAACGTGGATGATCGTTTACCCGCCCCTTCGGGCGGCGTCAACAGGATCAACGCATTCAGAGATCATCGGTGGAAAAGGTGTCACAGGCGGCGATCTGCCCGGTCTGCAGGCCGGTCACAAACCAGCGCGACCGTTGCTCGGCACTGCCATGGGTAAAGGTGTGCGGCATCGGGCGCTGGCCCGCGCTTCTTTGCAGCGTATCATCGCCGATCTGGCGGGCGGCATTCACCGCCTCTTCGAAATCATCGCGGTCAATCGTGCCGAATTTCTGCGCGGCGGTGCCCGCCCAGACGCCGGACAGGCAATCGGCCTGCAACTCGATGCGCACCGAAATGGCGTTGCTGTCCGCCTCGCTGGAGCGCTGGCGCAACTGGTTCGCCTGACCCAGAATGCCCAGCTCGTTCTGGACATGATGGGCGATTTCATGGGCCACCACATAGGCGGCGGCAAAATCACCGCTGGCGCCAAGCCGGTCTTCCAGAACGGTGAAAAATGCGGTGTCGAGATAGGCTTTGCGATCCGCCGGGCAATAGAATGGCCCCGTCGCCCCGGATGCGCCGCCACAGGGGCTTTGCGTCACATCCTTGAACAGGACCAGCGTGGCCGGGCGATACTCCCGCCCCAGCTGGCTGCGGAACAGCTCTGCCCAGACCTCTTCGGTATCGGCCAGTGTGACCGAGACAAACTCCCCCGCCTCCTGATCGGCTTGCGTCAGTTCGGCAGGCGTGCCGGAGGGTTGGGTGGTATCCTGCAACAGCGGGCTCACGTCGATGCCAAGGAAATAGCCGATCAGCAGGACCGCGATCACGCCCACCCCGCCGATGCTGCCCGCCTTGGCGCCAGAGCTGCTGCGACGGTCTTCGATGTTGCGGCTGCCCCGCCGTCCGCGCCAATCCATACCCGTCCCCTTGTCCCTGATCCCGACCAACACCCTGACATGATGTCTGGTTCCCCGCAAAGCATCCTTGACGCGGCAAAGCCGTCATGGTGCAAGCGCAGCAACGGCAATGGGGGACCAGATGATCCGCGCCTTGTATGACTGGACAATCCGGCTGGCCGAGCACCCCCGTGCGCTCTGGGCCCTGGCCTTTGTGGCCTTTGTCGAAAGCTCGGTGTTTCCGATTCCGCCCGATATTCTGATGATCCCGATGATCCTGGCCGCGCCGCGCCGCGCCTTTGTGATTGCGTTTGTGGCGACGGTGGCTTCGGTGCTGGGGGGCATGTTCGGCTATTGGATCGGCGCAGTCCTGTATGAAAGCGTCGGGCTGCCGGTGCTGGAATTCTATGGCAAGACCGGGAATTTCGAGGTGTTCAGCGAAAGATACAATGAATGGGGCGCATGGTCGGTGCTGATCGCCGGGGTCACACCGTTTCCCTACAAGGTTGTCACCATCCTGTCGGGCACGACCGGGCTGGATCTGGTGGTGTTCACCGTGGCGTCGATTGTGGCACGCGGCTTGCGGTTTTTCGTGGTCGCGGCGCTGCTGTGGAAATTCGGCGCACCCATTCGTGATTTCATTGAGCGCCGGCTTGGGCTCATGTTCACGCTGTTCATGCTGCTGCTTGTCGGTGGCTTTGTCGTCCTGAAGGTGTTGTGATGCTGACCACCCTGCCCTCGCGCGTTCTGGTGGCTTTTGCCGGGGCTGGCTCTGCCGCGCTTCTGGCCGGGGCCTTTGCCTTTCAATACCTTGGCGGGCTGGCACCCTGTGCGCTGTGCCTGTGGCAGCGCTGGCCGCATGCGGTGGCGGTGGGGATCATGGTGCTGGCGCTGTTGGTGCCGAACCGCTGGCTGATGGTGCTGGGCACTTTGGCAGCACTTGCCACGGCGGCCATCGGCGGCTTTCACGCCGGGGTGGAACTGGGCTGGTGGGAAGGGCTGCAATCCTGTTCCGGCGGCTCGATTGCCGGGGTCAGCATGGATGACCTGCTGAACCCCAACGCCGCCGTTGCCGCCCCGGTGCGCTGCGATCAGGTGCCATGGGCGATGTTTGGCATCTCGATGGCCGGGTGGAACATGATCGCTTCGCTGGGGCTGGCCGGGATCTGGACCCTCGCCGCGCGCCGCGCCTGAGCCTCAGGTCGGGAAATTCGGGCCAAAGTCAGGGCCGGTATGGGTCTGGATCAGCGCGCCGCCGCACAGACGGGCGTGTTCCTGAATGGCGAAACGGTCGGTCATGCCCGCCACGTAATCGGCCACCGTGCGCGCCAGTTCGGTCTGATCGGTGCTGGCCTGCACCGCATGTTCCCATTCATCGGGCAACAGGCGCGGGTCGGCCATGAACGAGGTGAACAGATCCTGCACCACCTGCGTCACCTTGGCCCGCACCTCCATCACCGAAGGCGCGCGGTACATGCGGTGGAATAGAAAGCTGCGGATCGCCTTCAGCTCTTGATACAGTGGTTTGGAAAACCGGATGATGGTGGTGCCCATCATGCGGATATCATCGACTGACTGCGGCTGCGCCGCCTCCAGCCGGCCTTGGGCCACCGCGATCACATCTTCGACCATGCGACCAAACACCCGGCGCAACGCCTCATGCCGGCGGCGCATCGGGTCGAGGCCCGGATACAGCGCATCGACCTCGGCAAAGGCGGGGCCGGTCACCGGCAGTTCCATCAGATCCGCCTCGTCAAACAGGCCGGAGCGCAGGCCGTCATGCAGGTCGTGGTGGGAATAGGCGACGTCATCGGCGATGGCCGCCACCTGCGCCTCGGCGCTCGCATGGGTGTGCAGGGCCAGATCCCACTGGGCGTTCACCTCGGCCAGGGCATAGGGCAAGGGGCCGGCGTGCTTGGCATCGGCGTTTTCGCCGGTGACCGGGCCGTTGTGCTTGGCGATGCCTTCGAGCGATTCCCATGTCAGGTTCAGCCCGTCGAAATCGGCGTAATGCCGTTCCAGCCGCGTCACGATGCGCAGGGCCTGAGCGTTGTGGTCAAAGCCGCCATAGGGCTGCATCAGCACGGCCAAGGCATCCTCGCCCGTATGGCCAAAGGGGGTGTGGCCAAGGTCATGCGCCAGAGCGATGCACTCGGCCAGATCGGTGTTGAGCCCCAGAACGCCCGAAATCGTGCGCGCGACCTGCGCCACCTCGATCGAGTGGGTCAGGCGGGTGCGGTAATAATCGCCCTCATGCTCGACAAACACCTGGGTCTTGTGTTTCAGGCGCCGGAAAGCCGAGGAATGGATGATCCGGTCGCGATCGCGCTGATAGGGCGAGCGGAAGGACGACATGCGTTCTTGATGCAGGCGGCCGCGGGAGGCATCGGGTTGGCAGGCAAAAGGCGCAAGCATGGAACTGCCCGTTCTTGTTGAAGTCTTGTTCAGCCCTTATATTGCACGATGAACCCCAAGGATATGTGAAAAATCATGGACCTGACCCTGCCCCCCCGCGTTACCGACCGCGCCTTTGCGCGTCTGGCCGAAATTGCCGAAATGACGGGTGAGCAGAAATCGCTGCGCGTCGCGGTCGAAGGTGGCGGCTGTTCGGGCTTTCAGTATGAGATCAAGCTGGATGATCCGGTGCCGGATGATCTGGTGCTGGAAAAGAATGGCCAGCGGGTGTTGGTCGATTCCGTCTCGCTGCCGTTCTTGCAGAATGCGGTGATCGACTTCACCGAAGAGCTGATCGGCGCGCGGTTCGTGATTGAAAACCCCAACGCCAGCAGCAGTTGCGGCTGTGGGGTGTCGTTTTCGATGTAGAGGCATCACAGAAAAAGCCGCCGCCCTGGGGTGGCTTTTTCTTACCGTTTCCCCTGCACTTATTCGGCGGGCACAGCGCCAGCGGCCCGGCCTTCCAGTTGTGACAGCCTTGCCATCTTGTCTAACCGCACCTGTTCCATCAGGGCTATGCCCCCGGCGCACATGACCAGAAGCGCGCCAATAACCGTGGTGGCAGCGGGGATTTCGGCAAAGAACACAAAGCCGACCGCGACCATCCAGACAAACTGAATGTTCATCAGCGGCAAGGCGACCGGCGCGCGCAGACGCTGCATCACCATCACCATGGTCCAGCGGGCCACAAACAGCAGCACCGAATACAGCAGGATCCGGCCCACATCGACCAGCGCCATCGGTTGCCAGATCGCTGGCAGCATCAGGGCGGCAACGGCGGCCAAGGCCAGATTTGGATAGAACACCTGCACCAGCGTATTCGCCTCCCGCCGGGCCATCAGCCGGGACAGCACCAGCGACACCGTGCCCGCAAAGGCACCGCAGAACCCGGCAAGATGGCCCAGGCTCAGCCCCGACAGCCCGTCGGGAAACAGCATCAACACCCCGATCAGCCCAAGCCCAAGCCCGGCCCAAGCCGTCAGATCGACGCGTTCCCCCAGCAGATGGCGTGACATCAGCGCCGACATCAGCGGCATCAGCCCGACAAACACAAAGATCTCGGCCAGCGGGATCAGCGCGATGGCGTAGAAAAACCCCAGCGAGGCCACCACCGTTGCCACCGATCGCCAGAGCAGCAGGCCGGGCATCTTGGTTTTCAGACAGCTGGTTGTGAACAGACCGATCCGCGACCCGGCCCGCGCCGCCAGCAGGCTGAGGCCTGCCATGATCAGACCGGAAAGGAAGAACACCTGCGGAGCCTCCAGCCGGGTCGACAGATCCTTGACCGTGCCATCCGCCAACGTCGCCGCCAGTGTCGAGGCAAGCAGAAACCCAACCCCCAGAACCCAAGGTGCGCGCAAGGCCTGCCTCATCACGCCCTCCCGTCCCGCGACCCGGCGCGCGAAAACCCGGCAAAGAAGCCGTCAAATTCGGGCAGCGATTCGACGCATGCGAGCCGTTGCCGTGCCGGTTCGGACAGTTTCGGCAGCAACCGCCACCGCATCCGTGCCCAATCCGGCTGGCGCGCCTCACCCATTTCCAGCAGCGCCAATGACAGCTCGTGCAGGGCGGCCCCGTTGCGGCGGGGCTGGCGGATCAGCCGCGCCGTGCCCGGGACGCCGCCACGAAACGCGCAGCCCCCCGACAGACCAAGCGCCCAATTGAGCACGAGATACTGGTGGTAATCATCGTCAAACGGCCCGGCGGCGCTGCCGGGCTCAAAGGTCACGGCCCCTGCTCCTTGCGCGACCTCGGCTGCCCAAGACGCAGGCACGGCCTCGCCCGACAGGCGGAGGGCCAGCGTCACCTCGGCCAGCAGGTCAAGATTGCCTTCCAGCCAGGCCACGATCCCGGCATGGATCAGACTGAGCCTGCGGGCCGGATCACGGGGAATGGTCTTGCGGCCATAATCGGCCGCATGAAAGACGATATGGGTCAGGTCATAGGCCGCGCGGCGGTTGGGCAGGCAAAACGCGGCGGAATTGGCGGCAAAGCGCGCCAGACGCGCCTCCAGCGCCGGATCCACGGCAGCAACCCCGGCGCGGCGCAGCAGCAACAGCGCCTCCCCCCGATGGGTATCGGACAGTTCAATCGCGGGCAGATCCTGCGCCTGCACAAAGGCCACCATCTCTTCGACCGGCGTCTCTGTCAGGCCCAGATCGCGCAGATCGACAGCCAGCGACAGATACATGCGGTAATATTGCGGGAAAAACCGCAGCTCGTGCATCAAGGCCCCGGCGCGCAGCCGCAGCGGGTCAAGATCTGCCTGCGATCCTGCCCCCAACGCGGCCAGGATCTGCAACAGCTCGGCGTTTTCCTTGAGCCAGAACGCATCATGACTGCCCCGCCTGCGCGTGGCAAACAGGTCGATCAGGGCGGGAATGGCCGGATCGCCGGCCAATGCTCCCTGCCGCCGGAGCGAGACAACATTGGTCATGATGCACCCTAGGGGTTCAGGGGACGGCTCAGCTTGGGCGCAGACTCATGGCAGTGACCCTGCGCCCCCGACTTCGTCAGATCCCGGCAACACTGGTCATCATGGAGGTCTGGGTTCCGGCGATTTTGCCAGCCAGATCGAGCGCTGCCTTGTTCTGCGCAACAGAGGTCATCGCGGCAGAAGCCACCGATGTCATCATGGACGATGCCACGGAGGTCATCATGGATGAGGCAACGCTCGTCATCATTGATGACGCAACCGAGGTCATCATCGCAGTCGCGTCGCCCGAAAACATATCAGCACGGGAACTATATTCTTCAACAATATCAAGGCGTAGCGCGGCGTTGGTGACCATTTTACCCTCCAGGTTTCAGCGATTCAACATCCCCACGCTAGCGGCTCAAAATTGATTCGGATGAAAAAATTCAATCCCCGGTTTAGTTATCCACAAATTTCGCAACCTTGTGGATAAGTCATGTCCGCAGACCCTATCCGGTCTTGCGTTGTGCTGGCCCTTGGCCGATAGCTGACGCACAACAGGAAAGGCAGGCAGATGCTGATCGCGACTTTCAACATCAACGGTATCAAGGCACGGATCGACGCCCTGCCCCGCTGGCTGACAACGGCGAAACCGGATGTGGTCTGTCTGCAGGAAATCAAATCGGTGGATGAGGGATTTCCGCGCGCGATGTTCGAAGACATGGGCTACCGCGTCGAGACCCATGGCCAGAAAGGCTTCAACGGCGTCGCGCTCCTGTCGCGCCTGCCGCTGGAGGATGTGACGCGCGGCCTGCCCGGCGATGATGCTGACGCGCAGTCCCGCTGGATCGAGGCCACAGTGATGGCACCCCGCCCGGTCCGGGTCTGCGGCCTGTATCTGCCGAACGGCAACCCCGCGCCGGGGCCGAAGTATGACTACAAGCTGGGGTGGATGGCGCGGATGGAGGCGCGGGTCCGCGCGTTGCTGGCGCTGGAAGAGCCCTTTGTCTGCGCAGGCGACTATAATGTGATCCCGCAGACCGAAGATGCCGCACGGCCCGACGCCTGGGTCACCGACGCGCTGTTTCTGCCGCAGACCCGGCAGGCCTATCGTCGCTTGCTGAACCTTGGTCTGCTCGACGCCTTTCGCGCGCGCGAACAAGGGCCGGGGCACTACAGCTTCTGGGACTATCAGGCCAATTCGTGGGAGCGGAACAACGGGATCCGCATCGACCACCTGCTGCTGTCGCCGCAAGCCGCCGACCGGCTGACCGGTGCCGGCATCGACCGCGAGGTGCGCGCGGGCGACAAGCCGTCAGATCACGTGCCGGTCTGGATCACGCTGGACGACTGACGCGCCCGCCCGCGGGCGCGCAGCATCGAGACAGTGTAGATCACCAGCGCCGCCCAGATCATCGGGAAGGCGATCAGGCGCACCGTGCCAAAGGGCTCGTCAAAGACAAAGACCGCGATCAGAAAGATCATCGTCGGCGCGATATACTGCATCATCGCGATGGTCGACAGCCGCAGCCGCTTGGCCCCATTGGCATAGATCATCAGCGGAATGGCCGTGACGATCCCGCTGCCGATCAGCAGCAGATCATCCCGCCCCACGCCTTGCAGAAAATGCGAGTCGCCCTGGACCTGCGCCCAGATCACATAGCCAAGCGCCAGCGGGGCCAGCAGCATCACCTCCAGCGTAAAGCCCTGATTGGGGCCGATGGGCAGCGACTTTTTCAGATAGGCATAAAGGCCCCAGGTCAGGGTCAGACTCAGCGCCACGACCGGCAGCCGCCCGGCCTCGATCGTCAGCAGGATCACGGCGGCAGCGGCCAAGGCAATCGCTGCCCATTGCGCCGCAGTCAGGGCTTCCTTGAGTAGGATCCGCCCCAGCAGCACAGAAAACAGCGGGTTGATGTAATAGCCAAGCGCTGCCTCCAACGCATAGCCCGCGCCGATGGCCCAGACGTAGATGCCCCAGTTGACCGAAATCAGCGTCGCCGTGGCCGCGCCCATCATCAAGGTGCGCGGTGTGCGGAACGCCTGCCGCAGATCCTGCGTCCGCCCCAGCCAGACGATCACCGCCAGCGCAATCGGCAGCGACCACAGCACCCGGTGGGCAATCACCTCAACGGGTGGCACATGCGCCAGGGCTTTCATGTAGAGCGGCAAAAAGCCCCAGAACACATAGGCGCCCAGAGCATAGAAAAAGCCGGACAGGCTGTCTTCGTTTTTGGGGAGGGATGCGTCAGTCATGCCGACCGCATAGCGCTTTGGCCGCCTGCCCACCAATGGCAATTTGTGACGGGCACAATCAGCAGGGGTGATCATGCACCCGCTGTCTCAGCGCGGCAGGTCAAACTCCGGCGCGGCCAGCACAAAGCCCGCAAAGTCAAACCCGGGGCTGACGGTACAGGACACCAGACTGTAGGCCCCGGTAGAGCGCGCGGCCTGCCAGTGTCCGGTGGGCACCACGAGCTGCGGCATCTGGCCGTGCAACACCTCGGGCCCCAGCATATGATCCACCGCCCGGTCCAGCCCAACCGACAGCACCACCGGCGCGCCGGCATGCCAGAGCCAGATTTCATCGGCATCGACATGGTGCCAGTGACTGCGCTCGCCCGCTTTCAACAAGAACAGGATCGCCGTGCCGCTGGCGCGGCCGTCTACAACCGGCCCCACCCATGTCTGGCGATACCAGCCGCCTTCGGGATGCGGGGCAAGGCCCAGATGGGCAATGATCCGGTCAGCCTCATCCATGCCCTGCCCCATTCATCTTGGCAAAAATACTCCCGCCGGAGGCTCCCGGACGTGCCGCAAGAGCCTCCGCCGCAAGACTGTCTCAGACCTTCAGGATCGAGCGCCCGGCGTATTCTGCCGTCTCGCCCAGCATTTCCTCGATACGGATCAGCTGGTTATACTTCGCCAACCGGTCCGAGCGCGACAGCGAGCCGGTCTTGATCTGGCCGCAGTTGGTGGCGACTGACAGATCGGCGATGGTGCTGTCTTCGGTCTCGCCGGAACGGTGGCTCATCACATTGGTATAGCGCGCGCGATGCGCCATATCGACGGCTTGCAGGGTTTCGGTCAGGGTGCCGATCTGGTTGACCTTGACCAGCATGGAGTTGGCAACGCCCTTGGCGATGCCTTCGGCCAGACGCTTGGGGTTGGTCACGAACAGATCGTCGCCCACCAGCTGGATCTTGTCGCCGATGGTATCGGTCAGCAGTTTCCAGCCCTCCCAGTCGTCTTCCGAGCAACCGTCTTCGATGCTGATGATCGGATAGTCGGCCGCGAGCGAGGCCAGGAACGCGACATTTTCAGCGATGGTCAGCGATTTGCCTTCGCCCTTCATCTCATACTTGCCGCCCTTGAAGTACTCAGTCGCGGCGCAATCGAGGGCCAGATACATATCGACGCCCGGCTTGAACCCGGCCTTTTCGATGGATTTCAGAATGAAATCAAGCGCGTCGCGGGCGGAGTTGAGATTTGGTGCGAAGCCGCCCTCATCGCCGACATTGGTGTTGTGACCGGCCTGTTGCAGCTCTTTCTTGAGCGTATGGAACACTTCCGACCCCATGCGGATCGCGTCGCGGATATTGTCCGCGCCGACCGGCATGATCATGAATTCCTGAATATCAATCGGGTTATCAGCATGTTCGCCGCCGTTGATGATGTTCATCATCGGCACCGGCAGCACGCGGGCCGAGGTGCCGCCGATATAGCGGAACAGGGGCTGCGCGGTGAATTCGGCGGCGGCTTTGGCCACGGCCAGCGACACGCCCAGAATGGCGTTGGCGCCCAGACGGGATTTGTTCGGCGTGCCGTCCATCTCGATCATGGTGCGGTCGATGCCGACCTGTTCGGTCGCGTCATAGCCCACCAGTTCTTCGGCCAGCTCGCCATTGACGGCAGCAACCGCCTCCAGCACGCCCTTGCCCTTGTAGCGGTTCTTGTCGCCGTCGCGTTTTTCATTGGCCTCGTGCGCGCCGGTCGAGGCACCCGAAGGCACGGCGGCGCGTCCCATGGCGCCGCTTTCCAGCGTCACGTCCACTTCAACAGTGGGATTGCCGCGGCTGTCGAGAATTTCGCGGGCGTGGATGTCGATGATCGTGCTCATGGGGGCTCCGTTCTGCGGATGATGCTCTCGGCCCCGTCTTTACCTTGGGTCGGCCTTCATGGAAAGGGCGCGCTTGACCCTGGCTTCGCGGGCAAAGGTGTAAAGCCCCGATCCGATCACAAGTGCGGCCCCGGTCAGCATCCAGACATCCGGGCGTTCGCCAAAGAAGATCATCGCCAGAATCATCGCAAACACCAGTCGCGCATAGCGGAACGGGGCCACGACCGAGACTTCGCCCAGGCGCATGGCGGCGGTGACGGCGTAATAGGCGAACAGCCCGGTGACCAGCGCGCCGGTCAGATCGACCCATTGCGACGGATCAATGGCTTGCAGGGATTGCCCTTGCATGGCCATCAGCACAAGACCCGCAGGCACCAACCCCAGATAGGCCCATGTGGTCAACTGGAACGTGCCGATGCTGACATGCATCACCCGTGTTGACAGATCCCGCGACGCCATAAGGAACACGCAGGCCACCGTCAGCAGGCCTGCCAGACGAAAGCCCTCGGTTCCCGGTTGCAGGATGATCAGAACGCCAAGGAAGCCGACCGCGATGGCCGTCCACCGCCGCCAGCCGACCTTTTCGCCCAGAACCAGAGCCGCCCCCATCGTCACAACCAGCGGTGAGGCTTGCAGCAGCGCCGAATTGACCGACAACGGGATCAGAGCCAGCGCGGTGATGTAGAGCATGGCGGCCAGTGCCTCGGACAGGGTGCGCAGCGCCGCCGCCCCGGTCAGGGCGCGGCGGGTCAGGATCGGCTGGCGCAGGCGGGCGGCGATCAGCCAGAACACCACCGCGCCCCCTGCCCCCATCATCGCAATCACCTGCCCCGGAGGCATCGCACTGGCAGCACGTTTCAGGAACAGGTCTTCCAAAGCAAAGCCAGCCATGCTGGCCACCATCAACCCTGCGGCACGTGGATTATCGGCGCTGCTCACGGTTTTTGCGATTTGGTGATCGGCACGCCCAGCAATTCCAGCCGGTGCCCGATCAGCCGGTAGCCCAGACGCGCGGCGATCCGTTCCTGCAGCTCTTCGATGTCGGGGTCGACAAATTCGATCACCTCGCCGGAGTTCACATCGATCAGGTGGTCGTGGTGATCGCGTTCGGCATCTTCATAGCGGGCGCGGCCATCACCGAATTCCAGCTTTTCCAGAATCCCCGCCTCTTCGAACAGTTTTACCGTGCGGTAGACAGTTGCCAGCGAGATGCGCGGGTCAATGCGGGCGGCGCGGGCGTACAGTTCTTCGACATCGGGATGATCCTCAGCCTCGCCCACCACGCGGGCGACGATGCGGCGCTGTTCGGTCATTCGGAGGCCCTTGGCCTCACAACGGGCGATGATGTCGGTCATTGGCGTGCTTTGCAGGCAAGGTGTCTTTCCGCTTTAGCCCAGAGGTGCCGCGCGCGCCACCCCTTTGGTCGGGACGTGTCCGCGCGGTGGCAGCGGGCGACGCACCATATCTTGGGGTTCGCATGGCTGGATGCACATCTCGTCGCGGCTGAACTTTGCGACGGAGGCGAAAGATCAACCGACCGGCTGCATTTATGCCATCGTTTTTGCTGCCGGATGTCAGCGCTGTGATTCTGGTAGCGGGCCTGCCTATGGCCCCCCGGTCACAGTGATGCAGACCGAACAGACCAGTGCCGGGCCCTGCGGGAATCACCTGGACAGTCGGGCTCACAATAATCCCCAAGCCAGCCGATATTCAGACCGGATCTTAGCCCCTCGCGACAAACCTGCGGGTTCGCAGGCGAATTCCGTGATCCTGGCCGTGGCGTTGTCAAACTGTCCCGAGGTTTATCCGCAGATATGTCCACAATCGCTGCGCCGCTATTCTGAGAAGTCTGCCAAGACACACAAAATGGCGCAGTTCAGGGTCAAGCAATATTTTACCCCGGCTTCGTAAAAAAGTGGTTGCCGAGACCGCATCCTTACGACAGTTTGACAGACGAACCCAGCGACACACTAAATATAGTGGTCCGCAGGACGGGGCAAAGACCCATCGAGCAGGTCATCGCTGTGTGGCGAAGCCGTCTTGTCTGCACGGCGCAGGCAAGGCCCGAAGCTGTTTTGCCCCCTCTCTGCCGCCGGGTGATTGGGGATCAACAGGCCGCGACCGGGTATCAACCGGGGCCACGCAACGAGGACAGGCACATGAAGATCGAGCGGAAGTTCACGACCGAGACAACGGGTGCGTATGGGGCAATGGGGTTCACCACCACCATTTCTGAAATCCGCAATCCCGATGGCAAGATCGTCTTTCGCAACGAAGCCGTCGAAGTTCCCGACGGCTGGAGCCAGGTCGCCTCGGATGTGCTGGCCCAGAAGTACTTCCGCAAGGCGGGTGTGCCTGCCCGGCTGAAGCGGGTGAAGGAAAAGGGTGTTCCTGCGTTCCTGTGGCGCTCGGTTGCGGATGAAACGGCGCTTGCAGATCTGCCGCAAGACCAGCGCATCGTCGGCGAGACCAGCGCCAAGCAGGTGTTTGACCGTCTGGCCGGGGCCTGGACCTATTGGGGCTGGAAAGGTGGTTATTTCTCCACCGAGGCCGATGCGCAGGCCTATTATGACGAGATGCGCTTCATGCTGGCCCGCCAGATGGCCGCGCCGAACAGCCCGCAATGGTTCAACACCGGCCTGCATTGGGCCTATGGCATCGACGGCCCGTCGCAGGGGCATTTCTATGTCGATCACCAGACCGGCAAGCTGACCCGATCCACCAGCGCTTATGAGCACCCGCAGCCGCATGCCTGCTTTATCCAGTCGGTCAAGGATGATCTGGTCGGCGACGGCGGCATCATGGATCTGTGGGTGCGAGAGGCGCGGCTGTTCAAATACGGTTCGGGCACCGGCACCAACTTTTCCTCGTTGCGTGGCGAGGGCGAAAAGCTGTCGGGCGGGGGAAAATCCTCAGGACTGATGGGATTTCTGAAGATCGGCGACCGGGCGGCGGGCGCGATCAAATCGGGCGGCACCACGCGGCGGGCGGCCAAGATGGTGATCTGCGATATGGATCACCCCGATATCGAGGCGTTCATCAACTGGAAGGTCATCGAAGAACAGAAAGTCGCCTCTCTGGTCGCCGGATCAAAGCTGCACGAGGTGCGGCTGAACGAGATTTTCACCGCGATCCGGCAGTGGGATGGGTCGGCCGAGGCTTCGGTTGATCCGGCCAAAAACGTGGCGCTGAAGGCGGCGATCAAATCGGCGAAAAAGTCGATGATCCCGGACACTTACACCAACCGCATTCTGCAATATGCGAAACAGGGCTATACCAGCATCGAGTTCCCCACCTATGATGTGGACTGGGATTCCGAGGCCTATACCACCGTTTCCGGCCAGAACTCCAACAACTCGGTGCGGGTAACGGATGCCTTTCTGGACGCGGTGAAGGCGGATGCCGACTGGGCGCTGATCCGTCGCACCGATGGCAAAGAAGCGAAGTCCATCAAGGCGCGCGATCTGTGGGATCAGGTCGGTCACGCCGCCTGGGCCTGCGCTGACCCCGGCATCCAGTTCCACGACACAGTGAACGCCTGGCACACCTGCCCCGAAGACGGTGCGATCCGCGGGTCGAACCCATGTTCGGAATACATGTTCCTGGATGATACCGCCTGCAATCTGGCGTCGATGAACCTGCTGACGTTCTTCGGGAACGGCACGTTCGATGCCGAGGCCTATATCCACGCTTCGCGGCTGTGGACCATCACCCTGGAAATCTCGGTGATGATGGCGCAGTTCCCGTCACCCGAGATTGCGCAGCGGTCGTTTGATTTCCGCACGCTGGGGCTTGGCTATGCCAATATCGGCGGGCTCTTGATGAACATGGGCCTTGGTTATGACAGCAAGGAAGGCCGTGCCCTGTGCGGCGCGCTGACTGCGCTGATGACCGGGGTGGCCTATGCCACCAGCGCCGAGATGGCAGCCGAGTTGGGAGCTTTCCCCGGTTACGCGCGCAACCGTGCCCATATGCTGCGTGTGATCCGCAATCACCGCACCGCCGCGCATGCGCGCGGGGATTATGAGGCGGTCAACGTCAATCCGGTTGCATTGGATCACATCAACTGCCCCGACCAATCGCTTGTTTCTCTTGCCAAATCTGCCTGGGATGAGGCATTGGCTCTGGGGGAGGCACACGGCTATCGCAATGCGCAAACCACTGTGATCGCCCCAACTGGCACCATCGGTCTGGTGATGGACTGCGACACCACCGGCATCGAGCCCGATTTCGCGCTGGTGAAGTTCAAAAAACTGGCCGGCGGCGGTTATTTCAAGATCATCAATCAGTCGGTTCCGGCTGGGCTGGAGGCATTGGGCTATCCCAGCCACCAGATTGCCGAAATCGTCGCCTATGCTGTCGGCCATGGCTCCATCGCACAGGCGCCTGCGATCAACCACACCTCCCTTTTGGGACATGGATTTGGCCCGCGTGAGATCGAGAAGATCGAAAGCTCCCTGCCGTCGGCCTTCGACATCCGCTTTGTGTTCAATCAATGGACGCTGGGAGAAGATTTCTGCAAAGGCACGCTGGGCATTCCGGTAGAAAAACTGGCTGATCCGGGTTTTGACCTGCTCCGGCACCTTGGATTTACCAAGGCTCAGATCGACGCCTGTAACGACCATGTGTGCGGCACAATGACACTGGAAGGCGCACCTTTCCTGAAACAGCACCACTATTCAGTATTTGATTGCGCCAATGCCTGCGGCAAGAAAGGCAAGCGCTACCTGTCGGTTGACAGCCACATCTACATGATGGCCGCAGCGCAATCCTTTATCTCGGGTGCGATTTCCAAGACCATCAACATGCCAAACTCGGCCTCCATCGAAGAAACGCTGGCGGCCTATGAGCTGTCGCATTCGTTGGGGATCAAAGCTAATGCGCTGTACCGTGACGGATCGAAACTGAGCCAGCCGCTGGCATCGGCATTGATCGAAGATGACGAAGAGGCCGAAGAGATCCTTGCGACCGGGTCGCTCCACGAAAAAGCCGCCGTAATTGCCGAGAAAATCGTCGAAAAGGTGATCATCAAGGAAATCGTGCGCAGCCACCGGGAAAAGCTACCTGAGCGGCGCAAAGGGTATACCCAAAAGGCCATCGTCGGCGGGCATAAGGTTTACTTGCGTACCGGCGAGTATCAGGACGGCAGCCTGGGCGAAATCTTCATCGACATGCACAAGGAAGGCGCTGGCTTCCGTGCCATGATGAACAACTTCGCCATCGCAGTGTCAGTCGGCCTGCAATACGGAGTGCCACTGGAAGAATTCGTGGAGGCATTTACCTTTACCCGCTTTGAACCGGCTGGCATGGTGCAGGGCAATGACAGCATCAAGAATGCGACTTCAATCCTCGACTATATCTTCCGCGAGCTGGCGATTTCCTACCTCGACCGCACCGATCTTGCGCATGTCAAACCCACTGGCGCATCATTTGACGATCTTGGCCGTGGGGATGATGAAGGCAAGCCGAATTTGGCGCCAATGAATGACGCCGCTGCCTCACGCGGCCTGGAAGTGCTCCGGCAGATCTCATCGACAGGGTATCTTCGCAAGCGTCTGCCGCAGGAACTCGTGGTGCTGCAAGGTGGTATGGGGGCAACCGCATTGGCCAACGGCACCGATCCGGTGTCGGTGCTCAACACACTGATGCCACAGGCGCGCGCGACAGGCTTTTCCGAAACCACATCAACCTATGCACTTGGCACCGCCACCAATATGACCGCCCGGACCAAAGCCAAAATGCAAGGCTATGAGGGCGACCCTTGTGCGGAATGCGGCAACTACACTTTGGTGCGAAACGGAACCTGCATGAAATGCAATACGTGCGGCGGGACCTCGGGGTGCAGCTGAGCATGTTGCGCTATTAAGTATAGTGGAAAGGGAACGGCCTGGCTTAATCGCGTGTCCGGTCTGGTCCGGAGCAGGCTTCCGGCGTTGATCTGATCGCAAGTTCCATGTCTGCGATCAGGGTCACGCCTTGGCGTGAGACTGGGCGGCGCTGGAGCCTAGCGCGAATGTTTCCGCGTTGGCCCGCCGTCCGGGGATTTCGTCGCCGCAACTGTTCGGCTGGTCCAAGACCTTCCTAGACAAGCAGAGAGAGGATGTTCCCGCAAGCGCCCCTGTGCCGCTATCGGAAACTTTAGTGAGCGCTGTCATCATCCACGTCGCGCCCGATCTTGGCGATGCTGCCTTGCGCCGTCTCATCCGCCCGGTGCGCAAAGCATGAACTCGTCCGGTGCGCGGGAATTTCTCGCGGGTCATCCGGTCGACTGTCGCAAGGGGCCGGACAATCTATCGTCTCTGGTGCGCGATTCTGACAGCCGCCGGTTCAGCAGTTCGCTTTATGTGTTCAATAAACTGGTGCGAAAAGACGGGTGCAACAACTGCCTGCAGCTGGCGGGATGCTGGGTCCACATTCAGCGACGGTTTCATTCCTGCGACTGCGGTGATGATGATCTTGTGCGGTTTTCCAGCCTTGCGGAGGCGATCTGCGAAGGATCGCAGGTTTGGGTTGTGCTGTGCAGCGACCAGTGCGGCTTAGTAACTCACGTGCCGCAGGGCACGGCAGCTTCCAGCGATGGCCCGTTTCCCGAGAAGGCTTCCGCGTGTCGTGCGCGACCAAGGCCAATTCAGTGCGTGCCACCGCCTCTTCGCCGGTGATGGTGCCGATCTCGGGCATTTCTGCGATCAGCATCGCACTGGCAACCGGGCCGATTTCCGGGATGGAACGAAGAACGATGGCGGTCTCCGACAGGCGATTGTCACTGGCGATGACCGGGGTGATCCTGCCTTCCAAGACCGCAATCAACTGTTCGAGACGATGAAGAGAGGCGGTGTCGACTGGCTAAGAAGTGTGGTCATGTCACAAGGGTCAGAGGTAGCGCACCACTCCGCCATTGGCCGGGGCCGGTGACTGCGCCAGTCTGCCAGAACCCAAATACAGAAGGGTCAGGACACGTTCTTGTTTCATAGCCAGAACATGACGGTTGTTGCGAGGGCGACGGCCGACCATGATCTCAATCCTGTTTCGCCGTTTGTCGCGTCGCTTTTCTTGATTGGCTTGCGGCGCGACGTCCGACCCGGGATGCATTGGAATTATCCCCTTGTCTTTCAACGCATCTCTGAGCCAGTCGGCGTCATAGCCCCGGTCTGCCAGAACCCCTTCCGCCTTTGGCCGCGACCCAGCGTTGTGGCGGCGCCGGTGTGATCACTGACTCGTTGACCGACGGGCGATGCGCGCATCGCCAAGAGGGGGCCTGCGGTCATGAAGAAGCGGATTGGGCGGCCCTCGGCATCGGTGACAGCGTGCAGCTTGGTGTTCATGCCACCCTTGGTCCGGCCGATCAGGCGTCCCCTTTGGTCGCCTGATCCCACTTTTCGAACGCAGGCCGGTCTCCGGGCGATGCGCATTGAGACAGGTCGCGTCGACCATCACCGTCTTCGGAACTACGGCTTCGGCGGCCAGCCCATTCCCCATCCTGGCGAAGACACCTTTGTCGCTCCACCGCTTTCAACGGTTGTAGAGGGTCTTTGGCGGGCCATACTCCTTCGGCGCATCATGCCACCGCAAGCCATTGCGATCGATGAAGTCTATGCTGCTCAGAGCTCGACGATCATCGACCCGCGGAACCCCATGGCTCTTCGGGAAGAACGGCCGAAGCCGAGCCATCTGCGCGTCCGTCATCCAGAATAGGTTGCGCATCACCCCCGTCAGTTCGCGACCTTGAAACACCCAGGCACGCCACACTCAAACCGATCAATGGGTCCTGACCCTAAATAGACACGTCGATATCCAAAGTTTTTTTTGCCCCACAGCCATAGATCAAGGATGTTTGAGAAACCTCGACAGAATATCGACCAGTAGCGCCAGTTGCCAGGCGGTGATTCATAGAATAGGTAAAGTTTGGCTGGTCTAATGTTCTGGACATCAACACTTCACCGCCTTCAGACTTGACATCGAACTGATATATCTCACGTTCCTCATTCAAAGGAACATCATACCCTTCCCACGAATCTCCGTTTACCCTTGTTCTACGAATCCAACGGAAAAGATGATCTTGATTTTCAATGTGACAAGTGAGATGCGCAACTGAAAGAGGACGCAACCCTATACCCTTAAATGCTGTGATCCTGTACTGAACAAGATCTGATCCTGGGTTTTGGTCAGATGATCCAATCCGATAGTGTCGTTCTAGGTTCAATTCCTCGATAGAAAGCGATATTTGTTTTATTCTTTCATCAATCAGGACAACATAGCTTCCAGTTGGCCAGACTTGTGGCATAATCGCATCAGATCCAAACAGGCCCCTAAGACGCATAGACACAGCGTAGAGCCCCGGGGAAATGAGTTCCGCTTCCCTATATTGCAGAATCTCCCATTTATCCGGATCGCCATCACCAATAGCCATCAGGTTTCCGCCTGACAACAAGCCGGACAAAGAGACGGATTCCATTTCACCTTTCGGCATCTCGACTAGAAGTGCCGGACCTCGGTCAAACACTCCCATCGGAGAGAGTGTCAGCTGACTTTGAGTTCGTCCAATGTACGAGGAGTTCTCAAAAAGTGTGTTAATAGAATATCCAGAGTCTTCGATTGACGACCAAAGTACAGCCGGAGCCAACCATGGATTCGAAGAAACCGCTAAGAATGGGGCATGCTGAATTTGAGTTGAACGAAGAATCGGTAAATCCATCCAGAAACCCAAGACCGGAGGTGAGGATATATGCGGATTCCATACGGACTGATCCACATTGCCAGTGTGACTGCTGGAACTAGATTCAACACGAACTGCTTTTACAGATAGCTTTTGATCAAATTCAAGTTGGTCAATCCGGTAGCTTTCACCTCTCAAAATGACAGTAGATCCAATCTTAGCTCCATATAAAGAGGGTGGTAGACAGAACGAAACTTGGTCATTTGAAATGTTTACTTCAGCCAACCACCGACTCGCCATGGCCTTTGCGGCACCCATCGGAAAAACAATTGGGTACTCAGACTCCAGCACAGAGTATAGAGATGTTCGGGTATCGACAATCTCTGCGACAGCTGCAGAAAAATTACCATCGGCGCCGATGTAAGAAAACCGAATGCTCGAAGCAATTTCAGATTTTGGCAAACGGACATATTCCAAGACCAACAAATCACCTTCATGTACCGCCAGTTCACATTCCGCCACCTGAATGACTTCTGAGATGTTTCTGGAGTTAAAACGCAAGCAGCCTTCGTCCTCAATACAATCAAATGCATAAGAAACAGCAAGGGGTTGAAGCGCGGACCTTCCGGATTGATTCTCTGAAACAGAGTACCCATGAACTGAACCGTATAGGTGGTTTATGTTTACTCCAGACAGACTTGAATCTTCACAAAGCTCAAGAACCAGTCGATCCAGCGGAACAGACGTTGCACGTCCGGTCAGCCAATGTCCACGGTAATAATTTTCACCATCAGACCAGAGATCAACATTTCTGGGAAAGTCCGGATACGGTCTTGCGTCCCAGGCCCAGGCATAGCAGTGATCAAGGTCAAGCATCGATCCTGCATATAGGTGTGATGCCGGATTGTTTCCCGGATCAACCCAGTACATATGACTGGCCCTGAAATACTGCATTTGAATAAAGTCATCTCTTATTCCGAGCGAAGAACGTGGGAGTGATGACTCAGAAGACCTTGGGTCCAGAAACTTGTTCGGCTCATTGGTACCTTTATCAATCGCAGCGCAACCATATTCTGTGAACCGCATCGGCTTGGATCGAGGAACCCATGACGTTGGTTGTTCTGACCTGATACCATTGATCCGATTGTGATGAGGCTGAGACCACCATGATGTCAGATCTTTATACCGGAAAACCCAGTCCTCTCCATATCCGAGATCATGGATCGGGAGACGGTTTTGCGCCTCGACACCCTCGGGCCCCGAATAATACCAATCAAAACCCTCTCCGCCGGCGATATTTGATTTCAGATATTCGATGTTGTAGATAGATCGCCACGCTGCGTCTGCATGTTGAGTACCGTCTCTCCAGTCCGAAATCGGCATGTAATTGTCAATACCAATAAAGTCTATGTTGTCGCTCGCCCAAAGTGGATCCAGATTAAAGTAAATGTTGTCCTCTGTATGAAACCCGAAGTATTCACTCCAGTCAGCTGCATAGCTCAGCTTGACTCCTGACCCAAGAATTGCGCGGACATCTGCTGCCAAACTCACAAGCGCTTCCACGGCTGGAAAGCGATGCTCGGGGCCACGGATCTGGGTGAGACCTCGCATTTCAGATCCAATGCAGAAGGACTCGACGCCTCCGGCAAGCTTGCACAAAAATGCATAGTGCAGGATAAAGCGACGATATCCCCATTTTTGCTCACCGTTATAGTACAACTCTCCGTTATTAATAGAGAAATCACCGCTTTGGGCGGAACCAAAAAAGGCGAATACTTCACTTGCAGCCCCCTCGGTTCCATCCGGGCTGTACTCTCTGCCTGGTGCATTAGAAAGAGTAATACGCCCCCTCCAAGGAAGAGCAGGCTGGAATGTGTTGTCAGAATAAGGATCAGGCAAGCTGTTACCGTTCATTTGTTCCATCAGAATAAATGGATAGAACATCACCGATTGGCCAAGCGCCCGCAGTGCAACAATAGCATCAATCACCGATGAGTCAGCAGGCGTACCTCCATAAAGTGAGCGTCCCTCAACACGGGGCACTTCAAGTGCCTCAGTCCGGGTCACTCCGCCTGACCGCCAAGGAAGCTGAATTCCAACATCTGTATTTCGCTCTACTTTTGGCTGAACATCACAAAACCCACAGCGCAGGTCATTGCCAAACCACGACACAACCAATGAGACGGCCTGACACTTCGGCAGCTCCTGCGTGAGCTGGTCCAAGGATGTCTGAAGATCAGTTCCTCCGCTTGGTGCATTCACATTCAGCACCCGGAAAAAGGAAAAACTTTTTTCCTCAACCACTTTCCGGGTCGAAAGGGCGTACTCGCCCGTTCCAGGGATAAGCGCGACGGCCCTGATTGCATCCTGGAGATCGGGCACTTTTTCTGCCTCGGCACCCTGCGCTCTGCGCATGACCTCAAAGCTGAACTGCGGAACGCGATTACCGTAAGCCGCAAGCTCGAGCTCTTCCAGAACAACATAGGCAACACCACGGTAAGCCGGGGCAAATGAATTGCCCAGATGTGCCTCGAGCAGCGGATCGGGAAGTTGAACCTCCGTTCCATTGTACACCCTGATATTCAGCGATTTCGGCGAGATTTCATCACCATCCGCCCATATCCGGCCGATCCCGAGGATTTCACCCTCGCACAATGCGATGGCAAGGCTGACCGAGTACGAATACTCCACAGTTTTTGGCGAAGGCATGCCTTTACCGCCGCTCTTGCGGCTGGTCTCCCGAAACGGTGAAGCCCAGATCACCTGCCCTGGTAACCGCATCCTGCCCCAGAATTTCGGAATCGGCGCTCCCTCACTGGCGCCCATGATGTGAAACCGGTCGAGTCTTCCGACTTCAACGGCATCGGAACCGAACCCCATGATCCGCTGATCAACAGCCCGCCCGAGCGTGGCCCCCAGGGCCCTGCCAACGACGGCACCGGAAAGCCCCAGAACAGTCCCGCCAAAGCCGGCACCCAGCGCAGCCCCTGCTGCGGCAAAAACGATCGTCGCCATTCATTCCGCCTTTTCAGGAAAACAGTATACGGCCGCGATGCGACGCGCCCACGGGCCAGACAAAGAGCTTTCGACCACCCCATAGCCTGTATAGGCATGGATAAATTTGGGGGTCGGCTCCAGTGTGGAAACGATGCCAAGATGCTTTGCGACAGACCCATCCCGCATTCGGAACAACAGAACATCCCCGGCACCGGGTGTCGGGTCAGATTTTCGCAACAGGCATTGGCCTGCGGCCTGCATCAGAATCTCTTCCCCCGATGGCTCTGACCAATCCATCGAATAGGCGGGAGGAGTCAGCGGTTCCGGCCCGATCACAGCCCGCCAGACCCCGCGGATCAGCCCCAGACAGTCGGTACCGGCTCCGCGGGTTGTGGACTGGTGGCGGTAAGGTGTGCCCAGCCACGTGCGTGCTTCCTGCACAATTCGTTCTTGCAGGATGGGCCCTGCGGGCTCGACAAAGACGGGTTCCCCATGCATCTGGTCACCTCCGCCCGCTTTTGCTTGGACTCGACCGCATCCAGTCTTCACCGGGGATGTGCGGGAACCCTCTGAAATTCAGGAAATTGCCAAACTTTTGCCGACAGGTTGACGCGCGCCGGTCGCAGCCTGCGACAAGCCGGATCTGGTCACCAGCCTGTGGTCGCACGCCAAAGCTCTGCCACATCTCAACAATCCGGCTCTGGCCAACCGTCGTATCCGATTTGATCCGGCCCGATTGTCCTTTTCCGATTCCAGTGTGAATCTGCAACTGACCATCCGCAAACCAGCCCTCAGAATAGTCTGCGAGTATCGGAACATTAATCACCCTGCCGTCCAACACCGCCCGAGCCGGGACAACAACAGACATGGTGGTGGCTGTCAGATCAACCTTGCACTGGTTATCGCCAAGAACCGCCCCGCATTCCGCGTGATACACCCGGCCATGCCGCACGTTCAGCGCCTCGGTCAGGCCTCGCAGTTCAACACGAAACAATCCCTGACTGCGGGTCATCTCGCCAAACGTCCCGCGGAACAAAATCGAGCGCTCGTTCACATTGGCCCAGTTCACCAGATAGCTCGTAACTTCCGCGCCATCGTAGCGCCCCGCCAGAATGTCCTCCTCACGCACTGAAGCATCCGACAGTGCGCCGACCACTTCGGTATTGTCGACCGCCATACCGTTTGTCTTTTCCAGCGCGCCCGCCGTCAGCCCGCTGCGTGCAGCGAACTGAATTCCGTCAAACGTCAGATCGCCGTCGTGGTCTGTAAATCCCAGTGTTTCACCGTCCCGGCGCCGTACAAGCCAGGCCCGGCAGACAGTGGTCGATCCGGTTTTCAGATGATTTTGCAAAGCATGCTGCATCAGATACGCACCTCCACAACCGGTACATCCGGCACCTCGCCCGTCTGAAAAGACGCAATCGAAGTCATGATCATGTCGGTGTCAAACCGGACCGGCACATCAAACTCAAAACCCGCGTAGACTGAAACACCCAGATCTGGCGGGACGACAAAGGTGATCTCACCCCGAGCGGCATCCAGCGAAAACTCCTGCCCCTCCACCTTCGGATCGCGCGCCACGGCCACCAGGACTGTCCCGGCGACAGGCTTGGTGATGCGCCGGGTGTAGGTTTCAGTCCCTGACCGATAGGTTTTCGTCAGAGCAAAGACGGTCTGTATCCCGTCACCCGTGCCGATGACCTGATCAATGGCAGTCGGCTTGTGCGATGGCAGGCAGGATTTGTAATCCGCCCAATCCTTCCAGCGAAAGCCGTGCATCCGGCCCCGGCGCGCCTCGAAAAACGCGATCAGCGCGTCGATATCGTCCAACGTCCGCAGGCCTGCCCCCGCCTCGTATCGGCGGCGGGAATGGGCCCATGGGGTGTTGCGCTCTTCATGGCCATTGGCCAGCGTCACCACGTCCGTCCGCCGTTCCGGCCCACCGATCGAACCGAAACTCAGGTTGGCCGGAAATCTGATCTCATGAAACGCCATTCTGTGTCCTCACCTGTTCCGCTGACCACGGGCCAAAGCCCGCGACGCCTGCGCCGCGATCTGGCTCTGGCTGCGCTGGAATCCCTGCACATCCGGGGTCTGAATGTTCATCACCACGGTCACCGGGCGGCCACCGCCTGCGGCCTGCACCCCAAGACGCCCGTCTGCCCCCCGCGCCAGTGGCATGATGGCTTCCGGCCCCGCCTCGCCCATCAGGCCGCGCCCACCCCGCATCGGAAAGCTGGTCGGGCTGGACACCACACCGCCCTTGGCAAAGGGCATCACCCGGCCTTGGGCAAAAGCACCGCCATCCCTGAATGGCATCATGCTCCCCATGACCGCGCTCACGCCCTGCGCGACCAGCCCCCCCATGGCGCCCTGCACCGGCCGCATCGCGGCGTTGTACACACCGTTGATCATCGACTGCGCCACCATCCGCAGCGCGTCCGACAGCTTCATTCCGTCAAAGATCAGCCCGTCAAACGCCCGTCGCAGCCCCCCACCAATACCATTGGACAGGCTGTTTACCTCCCGCCCGGTAAACTGCATGGTGGTCTGCATCTTCGCCAGTTCGCCTTCGAACGCACCAATCATCGCCGACGATGCCCCCAGCGTTGCCTCAAGTGCTGCCACCTGTTCCTGCAGCTCTTCGATCTGCGCCATGTTCCATATCCTTCGATGTGTCAGGAAAGGCCGCCGCCAGCTCTGCCAGCCGCGCCCGTGTCAGGGGCGGGCTCGCCGCATCCGCCCCCAGCATGATCCTCAGCTCCACCGGGGTCAGCCGCCAGAACGCGCCCGGCTCCAGCCCCAGTTGGTGCAACCCCACCCGGATCAGGCCCGGCCAGTCGATGCCGCTCATGCCTCACCCGGCAGGGTAAAGGCCCGCGCCAGCAGCTCTGCCGCGACGCGGGCAGCCTCCATCGGGCCACCACCGATCTCGACACTGCGCAGATCGGCGGCGGTGCCCTGCCACCCGCCGCCGCGCAACCCTGCAACCAGCAAGACCAAGACATCGCGCGTCGAAAACCGGCCCGCCTCGAACCGCTGCACCAGGTCAATCAGCGACCCCGTCGCCAGAGCTTCCTCCAACTCGGCCAGCGCTCCGAGCGTCAGCCTGGCGACATGGCGGCGGCCGTCCAGCACCACCGCCACCTCGCCCGCCCAAGGGTTCGCCATCACAGCGCCACAAAGCTGAGAGCACCCGCCGAGGCCAGCGACATCTCATAGGTCGCCTCGCCATTGTGGCTGCCGGCATAGTCGATCGAGGTGATCATGAATGCCCCCTCCACAATCCCGAAATCAGGAATGATCACCTGAAAGTTGGGCACCTCGCCGTCAAAGAAAATCTGCCGCGCCCGCTCATCGGTATTGGCATCGCGAAACACGCCCGATCCCGAAATCGAGGCCGACTTCACGCCCGCGCCGCCCAGCAACTCGCGCCAGCCGCCCGCACTTTCCAGACTTGTCACATCCACCGTTTCGGCATTGAAACTGATCCGCGTCGCCCGCAGGCCCGCCACGGTTTCAAAGCTGCCGTCCCCCGTCAGATCCAGTTTCAGCAAGAGATCTTTTCCGCTTTGCACAGCCATGCTCATTCTCCAGAAATTTCAGATGTTTAAAGTTCAATTCGCACACGGAAGGTAAGGTCGATCCGCCGCACCTCGCCCTCTGCCAGCCGCCGGGCCACCGCTTTCAGAAAGCGGATACTGACAATGCGACCAATACTCAGCGCCGGGGTCGCCCCCACCAGACTGTCTGACACCGCACCCGCCAAAGCCTTGGCCGTCAGAAATCCACTGGCATCGCTGATCACGCTGACCACGATCCGGTGCTCTACGCCGTCCCCGGTCTTGTCCGACTGGTCCAGCACCTCTTCCGGGCCAATCAGCACAAAGGTTCCCGCCGCACCCTGCGGCGGCATTGCATCCATGACCAGAACACCGGCCAGCGCCGGAGCACCGGCCAATACCCCATAGACCGCTGCCTGCAGGGCAGCTGCTGCGCCATAGCTCATGACGGTGTCTCCTCGCGTGCAAAGCAGATCAGGTACTGTCCCGCCGCCTCCCGTTCAGTCACTGCCAGGACCTGAAACACGCGGCCCCCGTCCGTCAGGCGTTGCCCCGGCACCGGCCTGCGGGGCGAACCAGCAGCCGCCCCCCGCAGCGTGATCCGGTACGGAACACTTGCTTGCCTGACCTCTTCCCCACCCAGCTCCCGCCCGGTCCCGGGCACGACCTCGGCCCACAGGGTTCCGACCGCATGCCACGAGGTCGAAAATCCCCCCGCGCCATCAGGGGTGGAAACCGACTGCTCCAACGTCAAGAGCCGGTTCAGATGCACCGCCTTCATGCGCTGCCTCCCCCCAGAACCCGCACTGTGCGCCAGCGCTCGATCAGCGCCTGAACCGCCAGTGGCAGAGCCGGGCCACCCTGCCCGCCAGAATGGCGCGCCTCGTAAAACTCCGCGGCCAGCAGCAGTACAGCCTGCGCCAGATCCACGGGCACCGCATCCCAGCCGGAGCCAAAGCCCGCGTCAAAAACAATCTCGACTGTGCCCTCCTCAGGAATGGCGGGCAAGCTCCGCCCGGTTCCCCGCAGCCGCGGCCGGGCCATGTCGGGCTCCAGCCGATAGCGGTCGCTCGGCACCACCGTCGCCCCCCCCGCCACATCGCGCAGCGTCACCGATACCAGCGCCGACACCGGGGCCATGGGCAAGGCCTGCGCGCCCCGATCTTCGCGCCAGCGGTTCAAACGCAGCAGGAACCGCCGCGCCAGCAGCGCCTTTCCGGTGCGCCCCTCGATGGCCGCAATCGCGGCCCGCAGATGGGCCACCACCAACCCATCCTGCAATCCGTCATCGGCAAAGCCGGTGCCCAGACGCAGATGATCCTTCATCGCCTGCACCGGCAGTGCCTCTGACGGCACCGCGGTCTGCTCGGTCAACATCATCATCTCTCTCCGATTGCCCCGCCGTTCTGCAAAGATCGGGCGCGCGCCCCACACCGCTCGGTCGGAGGGGGGAGCAGCTAGACGGCATGGATTTTCCTGCGCGCGCCCGAAATCAGGCCAGCCCGTACGCCTGGGCTGGCCGCGACCCTTGCGTTACGACACCGCCACTTTCAGCAGCTTGATCGCCGCAAAATCGGTGATGTCGCCACCCACGCGCTTGTTGGCATAGAACAGCACATGCGGCTTGGCGCTGAACGGATCGCGCAGAATGCGCAGATCCGGCCGCTCGGCGATGGTGTAACCCGAGGCAAAATCGCCAAAGGCGATCGGATAGGCATTGGCCGCCACATCCGGCATGTCCTCGCAGATCAGCACCGCATAGCCCATCAGGCGCGGCGGCTCACCGGCCTGCAACCCGTCCGACCACATGAAGCGGCCATCGGCATCCTTCATCTTGCGCACGGCACCGGCGGTCTTCGAGTTCATGACAAAGGTGCCGTTGGCCCGGTAATCCGCCCCCAACGCATAGACCAGATTGACAATGCAGTCCGCCGAATTGGCCGCCGAAAAATCGGCCGCAGCCCCTGTCGGCACATAGCCCAGTGACCCCCAGGTCCACGACGCATTCGCAACCTTTGCCGGCAGCAGAATACCGCGCGGCTTGTCCACACCATCGCCGTTGACAAAAGCCGCCGCCTCCGCCCGGATGAACCGCGTCGCGATCTTGCCAGCCAGCCAGCCCTCGACATCAAAGGCGCTGTCGTCCAGCAGCCGCTGGCTGGCCTTTGGCATCGCTGACAGCTCATGCAGCTTGATCGAGATCCGCTCAATCGCCGGGGTTGCGGTTTCGGTCTGCGCCGCAGCCTCGGTGGCCCAGCCTGACCCCACTTCGGTCCGGTCGATCAGCACATCGAACGACACCGCATCCACCTGCACCACATTGGCGACCGACCGCAGCGAAGAGGTCGACACCAGCAACGACCGGATCGTATCCGCCGTCTGCGGGTCCACCAGATAGCCGCCCTCGGCGGCCACCGCCGTGTTCAGCGCCTTGCCCTCCAGCACCAGCCCCCGCAACCCGTCATCATCGCCCGAGCGCAGATAGGCGTCAAACGCCTTCTGATGCGGGGCATCGTGATCAGCGGCGGCGGAAAGGGCCGGACGGCCATAGCTCATCGTCTTTTGGTTCAACATGGTCAGTCGCTCTTCCTGATGTTGCAGCGATTGTTTCACTTCTGCCTGAAACACTTTGAGTTCATTCATGAATCCGGCCATTGCGGATTTGACCTCCGCACCCGGATGCAGGGCCGTGGGCATATCTTCCCCGGCCCGAGCCTTTCTCTCGGTCATCGTCACTCCTGATGTTTGAACGAAGGCCGGGGCGTTACCGCTCGGCCAGTTGTCGGCGCGCGTCATCAAAGACCCGCGCCAGTTGTCGCCAGTGCCAGTCGTCATCCGACTTTGCCTGCACCCGCGCCTCAGAGAGCATAGGGAACGTCACCAGAGACACCTCCCAAAGCTCCAGCTCCGACAACAGCCGCTGGCCCTTGCCGTTGCGTTCCGCCTTCACTGTGCGGTAGCCGATTGACAAGCCGTCAATCGCCCCTGCCGCAAGCAGCGCCGCCGCCTCACGGCCCCGGTCCACTTCCGTCAGGATACGGCCCTTGACCCACAGGCCATGCGCGTCCTCGCGCACCTCATCCCAGACCCCGATCGGTTGTGCCGGGTCATGCTGCCACAGCATCTTGACTTTGGCCCCCTTGGCCGCCAGCCGCTTCAGACTGGCACCATAAGCCCCGGCCACCACCACGTCGCCGCCCTGATCCTTTATCCCGAACAGGCTGGCATAGCCTTCGACCACCTGGCCATCGGTCACCGTCAGCCCTTGCTCCGGTCGCAGATACTTCCGCTCCGGCGCGCCAATATCGTTCATCCCTTCACCTCATCGCCGCCTGAAGAATGGCCTCGGCCCCCTGCGCCAGCAGAAAGGCCGCAACCCCGTAAACGCCCAGCCAGATGCGCTTTTCCAGTCGCTCCAGCACCGCGTCGATCTGGCCAAGCCGGTAGTCCAGCGCCGCCCAACGCTCTTCGGCCACGCGCTCATTCGCCTCGATCCGCGCCGCCGCCGCATCGAAGCTGTCGTACAAGAACCGTGATCCTCCGGGCTTGCGGATCGTCATGCCTCGTCAGACACCGCAGGCAACCCCAGCAACCGCCGCTTTTCGGCCACGGTCAGAAAATCCGCCGCCCCCACCCGCGCCCATTGCTGATCGCGCTCCGCCGCCAGCGCCGGGATCTGGTCCAGATCGACCCGCAACTCGACCTCTTCCCCCGAAAACCCGGTCAGCCAATGGCTGACATCGGCCATCACCTTCGCCGCCAGCGGCAGTACGGTCAGCCGGTAAAACGCCCGGTTGGCCTCCTGATAATTGGCATAGGTGGCATCGCCAGGAATCCCCAGCAGCATCGGCGGGATGCCAAAAGCGACAGAGATTTCCCGCGCCGCCGCCTCCTTGGTCTTCTGAAACTCCATGTCCGAGGGCGAAAATCCCATCGGTTTCCAGTCCAGTCCGCCCTCCAGCAGCATCGGCCGTCCGGCATTGCGCGCGCCCTGATGGTTCGCCTCGATCTCCCCCACCAGCCGGTCGTACTGGTCGTTCGACAACGATCCCTGCCCGTCCACGCCCTTGTAGACAATCGCTCCCGAAGGCCGCGCCGCATTGTCCAAGAGCGCTTTCGACCAGAAGCTGGCCGCGTTGTGCACATCCACCGCCACCGCCGCCGCCTGCATCGGCGACAAGCCATAATGGTCATCCTGCGGATGAAACGCCTTCAGATGGCAGATCGGTTTGACCGCGCCGCGCATGTCAAACCGGTGCGTCCGCCCGCCCACCGTATAGTCATAGGCCACCGGCCAGCCATCCGGCCCCGGCACCAGCGACATCCGGTCAGAGCGCAGCACATGCAGTTCCCCCGGCAGCGCTGATGCCCCCGGCACCGCCTCCAGATAGGCATTGCCGCTCAGCAAAAAATGCCCGTAGACCGCCTCCAGAAACTCGGCCCGCCCCTGCGCGCCGTTCGGGCGGTTGATCACCCCCAGCACCGGGTGGCTGTCAAACCGCCGCTCGGCATCCTGACACACCAGCGGCAGCGCCGCCGCCGCCTCGGCCACCAGCTTGACCGCACGAAAGCCCACCGGATTGGCCAGAAACCCGGTCCGGGTCAGCGAAGCCGCATCGCGCGGGCTCCACTTCACCCGGCCCGATGATCCCCAGGCCGCGACCCGCCCGGTGGCACTCGCCTTGGTTTCCATAACGGCAGAGGGCGCGGGCGAAACCTCGCCCCGCCGCAGAAAGTTGAACACCATGTTTTCCGATCTCCGTTCTGCGGGAACTCCCGTCCCCGACGCGCGCGTCAGCGCCGTTCCAGCATTCGCATCCGCGGATCGCCGCCATAGGCCTTGGCCGGTTCGATCATCGCCTCGTGCAGGGCCCAGACCAAAGCATCCACCCGGTCCGGGCTGCCGACCCCCTTGAACCCGCTCCGGGTCATCAGGCACATCTGGTCCTCCAGCTTGCGCAGCCTGCCGCAATGCACCACCCGGCCCTGCTCATACAACGCTGCGACCGGCTCGGCGCGGGAACTCTTGCCCTTCGACGCCGACACCCCGCGATAGGCCACCAGTGCGCCTTGCTGGCGGATCATTGCTTCCACCATGTCACCGCCCTGATTGACCTCGGCCACCATCCGGTCAGCGCCGTGCCGCTCATAGGCCGCCACCGCCGCCCGCGCCCAGTCGGTGGGGGTGCCGCTGATGCTGGCATCTTCCAGCACCACCGCGCGCCAGTCGCGCGGATTGCCCTCGGTCATCACCCCCACCACCACGATTCCGCATTCATCCGATGTGGCCTTGGCGGTCACCGGCGGATCGACCGCCACCACGATCCGGTTCAACCGGTCAGGCGACGGCCCCTGTGCGGCCTCCAGCATATCCGTGGTCCACAGCGCGCCGTCGATATCCTCGATCAGCTCGCCCTCCAGCTCCTGCCGCCCCAGCCGCTGCCCGCCATAGCGGGTCTGCACCTCTTCCAGGAACGATTTCGCAAGATACGCCCGGTTGGCATCGGTCGGCGCGTGGGTCATCACCGTCGAGGGGTTTTTCAGAATGGCCTTCAGCACCGGAATGTTCTGCGGCGTCGTGGTCACCACCTGCTGCGGATTGGCCCCCAGCCGCAGCGCAAACTGCAGCTGATCCCAGGTCTCCTGTGCCTTTTTCCACTTCGCCAGCTCATCCACCCAGGCCGCATCGAACTGCGGTCCACGCAGCGTATCCGGGTCATGCGCCGAAAACAGCTGCGCCGTGGCCCCGTTCGGCCAGGTCAGCATCCGCCGCGTGCCGTTCCATTGCGGCCGCCGGTCGGGGGGAGAACAGGCCAGAATGCCGCTTTCGCCAAACACCATCACCTCGCGCGCCTGATCCAGCGTTTCCGCCACCAGCGCCACCCTGCTTGCCCGGCCGGGGTCCGACGGGCGCGCACCTTCCACTTGCGCACGCACCCACTCGGCCCCGGCCCGCGTCTTGCCCGCACCGCGCCCCCCCATGATGACCCAGCTTTTCCAGGCACCTTCGGGGGGCAGCTGATGCGGCAGCGCCCAGAATTCAAACATCCACGGCAAGGCCAGCAACGCCTCGTTGGACAGCCCGCCCAGAAAGTCGTCAATCACCTCCGGCGTCGCGGAGGAGAGCCAGACGCCGCCCGATCTCATCGCGCGCGGCGGCAAAGTCGAGCTCACCGGTTCCGAGAGCCCCGGCAAGATTTTTGCGGAGTTTGTCAACTTTGTTCCTCTCATCCATAAACAACCGGATAAAGCTGGTCAGATTGTCCGCGACACGTTTTGCCTCGGTCAACTGATCGAACTTCCCGGCCTCCACCTCTTCAATCACCTGATGCAGCCTGACGACCGCGCGCCCCATTTGCTGCTCGGCCACCCGCAACAGGTCTTCAGGCGTTTGGGTCTTGTCCGCTTCCGTTGCAGTGAAGTTGATTGTCATGCTGTGCTGCCACCCGCCTCGCTATCCCTCCGGACGAGTAGAAATGAAAAAAGAGCGGACAGGGGTATCACCCCGCCGCTCTCGACACTTCTTCTAGCATGTCACAAGTGATACATCGGACCGCGCGCCAAGTCAAGCCAAAAACACAATTACTACAAAGACTTAGCGGGCGATCCGTTTACCAGTTGTTAATCATCAGCGGGCGCTATTCCCCCTGCACCCCGGTCTGGCCATCCTGTCCCTGCGTGCGCTCAATCTCGCGCCAGCGGGCCACATTGGCGTTATGCTCTTCCAGCGTCACCGCAAAGGCATGGCCACCAGTGCCATCGGCCACAAAGAAGATATAGTCCGTCGTATCGGGGTTCAGCGCCGCCTCGATGCTCAGCCGCCCCGGATTGGCAATCGGCGTCGGCGGCATGCCGTCGATGACATAGGTGTTATACGGCGTCGCGCGCCGCAATTCGCTCTGCCGCAGACCGCGCCCCAGCACACCTTGCCCCATGGTCACGCCGTAAATCACCGTCGGGTCGGTCTGCAACCGCATCCCGCGCTCCAGCCGGTTGACGAACACACTCGCCACCTGCCGGCGCTCTTCGGCAACCCCGGTTTCCTTTTCGACAATGGATGCCATGATCAAGGCCTCCTCCGGCGTGGCATAGGGCAACCCATCCGCCCGGCTCGCCCAAAGCGCCGCTAGGATCTGTTCCTGCGCCGCCGTCATCCGCGCCAACAGGGCGGAGCGGTCCGCGCCCTTGTCGACCTCATAGCTGTCGGGGGCAAGGCTCCCCTCCGGCGGCACCGCAGCCACCTCACCGGTCAGGAAATCGGCGCGTTTCAGCGCCTCTACCACCTGCCAGCTGGTCACACCCTCGGCCAAGGTCACCCGGAACCGCAGATCGGATTCCGCAACCACATCGACATAGGCCTGCGGCAACGCCTCTACCGCCGGATCAAACTTCACCACCTCGACATAGCGGTTCGTGGCGGCATCCAGCTCGCGCAAAATCACATCCGCCGCGTTCACGCCGATCCGGAAATTGACCTCACGCCCGCAGGTCGATTGCCCGCCCTCGGTCAGCGACGCCAGCACATCCACCATCGACGCCCCCGGAGGGATCAGGTAGCTGCCGAACTTCAGAAGCTGCGCCTTCTCCGAGTAATCCGCGCCGATCCGGAAAATCCGCGCATCCGACACCGCGCCCTGCGCCTCCAGCGCCCGGCTCACCGAACTCAGCGACGCCCCGCGCTCGACCCGGAAGCAGATCGCATCGGTCAGCGGCCCCGGCCCGGTGTATTCCTCACGCCCCCAGGCCAGAATCCCCGCAGCCACGACCAGCAGCACAATGAACAGCGTCAGCGCGTTCGACGCGATCGAGCGCCACATCCCTCAGCGCACCTTGCCGATGACAAGGCTGGCATTGGTGCCGCCAAAGCCGAACGAGTTGGACAACGCCACGTCAATCTTGCGATGGACCGCCGCATTCGGCGCCAGATCCAGCTTTGGCGTGACCGCCGGGTTGTCCAGATTGATCGTCGGCGGTGCCACCTGATCGCGGATGGCGAGGATACAGAAAATCGCCTCCACCGCACCCGCAGCGCCCAGCAAATGCCCGATGCTCGACTTGGTCGAAGACATCGTCGCCCCCGCCGCCGCATCGCCCATCAGCCGCTCCACCGCGCCCAACTCGATGGTATCCGCCATCGTGCTGGTGCCATGCGCATTGATGTAGTCCACATCCGCAGGCGTCAGACCGGCCCGCTTCAGCGCCGCCGCCATGCTGCGATACCCGCCATCACCATCCTCGCTTGGGGCGGTGATGTGATAGGCATCGCCCGACAAGCCATAGCCCAGCACCTCGGCATAGATCTTGGCGCCGCGCGCTTTCGCATGCTCGTATTCTTCCAGCACCACGCAACCCGCGCCTTCGCCCATGACAAACCCGTCACGGTCGGCGTCATAGGGGCGGCTTGCCTTTGTCGGGTCGTCAGAACGCTTGGTCGACAGCGCCTTGCAGGCGTTGAACCCGGCGATCCCGATCTCTGAAATCGGGCTCTCCGCCCCGCCCGCCACCATCACGTCGGCATCATCCAACATGATCAGCCGCGCCGCATCACCAATGGCATGCGCGCCCGTGGAACACGCCGTCACCACCGCATGGTTCGGCCCCTTGAAGCCAAAGCGGATCGAAACCTGCCCAGACACCAGATTGATCAGCGCGCCGGGGATAAAGAACGGCGACACCCGCTTCGGCCCTTTTTCCTTGATCAGCACCGCGGTTTCCGCAATCGACGACAACCCGCCGATCCCCGAGCCGATCATCACGCCGGTGCGTTCCTTGTCCTCATCGGTCTGCGGCACCCAGCCGGAATCGCGCACCGCCTGCGTGGCCGCCGCCATACCGTACAGGATGAAATCATCCACCTTGCGGCGATCCTTCGGTTCCATCCAGTCGTCAGGATTAAAAGTACCGTCGCTGCCATCGCCCAGCGGAATTTCGCAGGCGTATTGCGTCACCACATTCGACGCGTCAAACCGCGTGATCGGCCCGGCCCCGGACTGCCCGGCAATCAACCGGCTCCAGGTTTCCTCGACCCCGCAGGCAAGCGGCGTCACCATCCCCAGACCCGTCACAACGACACGACGCATACGATGTCTCCTAAGCTCGATAAGGCTTTTTCGCCTGATACACGCGGGCCATGGCCAGTGCAACCGCCGGGGCGGTCATCCGGGGCTGACCGGCGGAAAGTGGGGGGCCAGCCCCCCCGGAATATTTGTCGACAGAAAAGGATCAGACCGGCAGCACCAGCCCCCCGCGCCCTGCACTTTCCTCGGCCCGGTCCAGCAGACGCTGCAGCGCCGCACCACGGGCAAAATCGGGAAGCGCCGGAGCCTCCCCCCGGATCGCCGCAATGAAGCGCTCATAGACCGACGACGTTTCCGGGCACTCCACCTCGTGCCAGGTCGCCGTCAGGCGATCCGGGCCGGTGCAGGCGCGCAACCGGCTGACGCTGTTCTCAAAGCTCACCTCCAGCCCGCCGGTGTCGCCAAACAACCGCAGCCGCAGATCGTTCATGTGCCCGGTGGCAAAGCGCGTCGCATGCACCACCCCCAAAGCCCCGCCCTCCAGCCGGACCTGCATCGTGACCGAGTCATTCGCATCCAGCGTATACTCGCCGATCCGGCCTTCGGGCGCCTTGTCAAAGGTCGCCAGCCGCGCCGAGACATCGACCGCCTGCTCCCCGGCGATAAAGCTGGCAAAGTCGAGAATATGGATCCCCACATCCCCCAGCACCCCCTTTGACCCATGCGCCGACGACAGCCGCCATAGCCATTGCGGCTCGTCGCGCCAGTCGCCCCAGGCGGGCTGGGTCAGCCAGCTTTGCAGATAGGATGCCTCGAAATGCCGGATCTTGCCGATTGCGCCCTCTGCCACCATCGCCGCCGCCTTTTGCAAGGCAGCCCCGTTGCGATAGGTCAGGTTGACCATGTTCACCACGCCCGCAGCCTGTGCCGCAATCGCCATCGCTTCGGCATCCGCCGCATTGGTCGCCAGCGGCTTTTCGCACAGCACATGCTTGCCCGCCGCCAGCATCGGCGTCGTGGTGGCGAAATGCGCCGCATCCGGGGTCACGTTGGTCACCGCATCAAACTGCCCCCAATCGACCGCTTCGGCAACCGAGGCAAAGCGATGGGCAATGCCGTGCTTGTCGCAAAACGCCGCCAGCTGCGCGGGCCGGGTATCCACCCCCGCCACCAGCTCCACCCCGTCAATTCGGGCGAACCCTTCGGCATGGTTGTTTGCCATGCCACCGGTGCCAAGGATCAAAAGCCGGACCGTCACCGAAACCCCTCCTCACCATCATGGTGCAGACGTGGCCCCCGCTCCTCGATCGGCTCCAGCGCCTGATCCACCGTCACATTTGGGGCCGCCGACGCATCCGCCAAGCGCAGGCCTGGATTATGCGCCCATTTCACTGCGTTCAGGATCACCCGCTGCACATGCGGGTTGTGATAGGTGGGATAGGTCTCATGCCCCGGCCGGAAATAGAACACCGACCCCGCCCCGCGCTTGTAGGTCAGGCCAGAGCGGAACACCTCGCCGCCCTGAAACCACGACACGAACACCGTCTCCATCGGTTCGGGCACGCCAAACGGCTCCCCATACATTTCCTCATTCTCAAGCTCGAAATGATCCGGCAGCCCGGCAGCAATCGGGTGGTTACGGCTGGTCAGCCAGATCCGCTCCCGCTCGCCCGCCTCGCGCCATGTCAGGTTGCAGGGCGCGCCCATCAGCCGTTTGAACGGTTTGGCAAAATGCGCCGAGTGCAGGAAAATCGCCCCCATGCCGGACCAGACCGCGTTGCACACCCGCTCCACGACCGCATCGGCCACATCACCATGCGCCGCGTGCCCCCACCAGATCAGCACATCGGTTTCGGCCAGCTTCTGCGCCGTCAGCCCATGCTCCGGGTCCTGCAACGTGACGGTCGAGGCCGCAATCCCCGCATCGCGGTTCAGCGCATCGGCAATCGCCGTGTGCATGCCGTTGGGGTAAATCCCGGCCACGACCTTATTCTCCCGCTCGTGAACATTCTCACCCCAGACCGTCACCCGGATCGCCATCGCGAATCTCTCCCTTGCTTGCGCTAACGCAGGCTGGATAGCACTAACCAAAGCGCTTTGGCAGAGGGGTCGATGGCCGGGCGGCAGAGCCTCGCCGCCCGCAGGAAAACCGGGGTCAGCCCAGCAGATTGGGCACGATGGTCACGATCCACGGCGCGAAATACAACAGCAGCAGCGCCCCGATCTGGATCAGCACAAACGGGATCACCCCGGTATAGATGTGCCGCGTCGTCACCTCTTTCGGGGCCACCCCGCGCAGATAGAACAGCGCAAAGCCGAACGGTGGCGTCAGGAAACTGGTCTGCAGATTGACCGTGATCATGATCGTGACCCAACTCGGGTCAAACGTGCCGCCATAGATCACCGGCCCGACAATAGGCACCACGATGTAGATGATCTCCAGAAAATCCAGCACAAAGCCCAGGATGAACAGCACCAGCATCACGATCAGAAACGCCGTCAGCTCATTGTCGAAACTGCGCAGAAAGCTCTGGATGTAATGCTCACCGCCAAAGCTGATCAGCACCAGATTCAGGATCTGGCTGCCGATCAGAATGGCAAACACCATGCTGGTGATCTTGGCGGTTTCGCGCACGACCGAGGTCAGCACCGCCCCGCGCCACAACACCCAGCAGGCATACAGAATGCCGAACATGGTAAAGCTATAGGTCGCCATCGCCACCCAGAACGCAATGATCTGCTCGGTCGTGGTGGTCCCCAGCCCCAGCCGCAGGTCAAAGTTCACCCCGACCAGCAGCATGATCACCAGCGCAAACGACGCCGCCGTAATCATCCGGGGGCTGCGCTCGCTGTCCTTCAGGCTGCGGTAGGCCGCCAGCAACAAGGCACCGCCTGCCCCCAGCGCTGCAGCCGGTGTCGGGTTGGTGATCCCGCCAAGGATGGATCCCAGCACCGCCACCACCAGCACCAGCGGCGGGAACACCACGCGCACGATATCGCTCTGCGTCAGCATCGGCATCCCCGCCCAGACCGCCCAGACCACCAGCCCGAATGGCACCGCCAGCCACAGCAAGCTGATCCCCGGCGACATCAAAGGCCCGATCATCAGAGCATCCACCGCCAGCCCCAGCACCACCCCGGCCAGCCCGATCCAGACCGGGCGATGATCCGCCATCGGGGCCAGCCCCCGCGCCGTGGTCAGGGTCAGCGCCGCCAGCAACAACAGCACCGCCACGCCCGACCCGATCGGGGCCCGGCTGTCTTCCCGCGCGACCCGTGCCGCAGCCCGCTCCTCCGCCGTCAGCGCTCGCGCCTGCACCGCACCGCCGGACTCGGCAATCGCCGCCTGCTCCGCCACCGCGGCATCCCAGGCGCCCTGCCCGTGCAGGGCGATCATGCTGGCCTTGCACGGCTCAGACACGTTGGTGCGCAGCGACGCCCCCTGCCCACCCGCACTGAAGCTGTCCACCGTCATGTCCTGCGAGCCGATCAGGTTGATCTGGCTCAGCATCAGAAATCCACCGATCAGCGCCACCGGCGCGATCAGAAACCACGTCGTCGCCTCACGCCGGGTCACTATCTGGCCCGATCCTTGGGTCAGCTGGATCGCCGGCGCTTTTGACGGGTTGATCAGCGCATAGCCAAAGGCATAGACCGCATAGAGCAGCGCCAGCATCAGCCCCGGCAAAATCGCCGCCTGAAACAGCGTGCCCACCGATACCACCGCCGCCCGGCCCAGATAGGTCAGCGCATCGGTGCAACCCGCCGCCTGCGCCCGTACTTCCTGACCCGAGGCGTACAGATCCCCGGCCATCGTGCCCAGCAGCACAATGACAATCGACGGCGGAATGATCTGCCCCAGCGTCCCACTCGCCGCAATCACCCCGGTCGCCAGCTGTGGGCTGTACCCGGCGCGCAGCATGGTCGGCAGGCTCAGCAGCCCCATCGTAACCACCGTCGCCCCGACAATCCCGGTCGAGGCCGCCAGAAACGCACCTACGACAACAACCGAAACCGCCAGTCCCCCTGGCAGCGGGCCAAACACCCGCGCCATCGTGGTCAAAAGGTCATTGGCGATCTTGGACCGCTCCAGCACGATGCCCATCATCACGAACATCAAGACCGCCAGCAGCGTCTCGATCGACGCCCCCGCAATGACCCGCTCGTTCATCCGGTTGACGATGAACGACAGGTTGCGGTCCATCGCCACCTCCCAGCCGCCCGGAAACAACGACACCTCCACCCGTGGCAGATCGGGATAGCGGAATGTGGTGATGTCAATCGCCGCCACCCCCTGCGCCAGCAGCGCGCGATACGCCTCCGACCCGGAGTCTATCGCCTGATGGATCAGCACCCCCCCAGAATCCAGCGCCGCAATGATGCCAAAACCGATGATCCCGGCCCCGCCGATGGCAAAGGCCACCGGAAACCCCGAAATGATCCCGCCAAACAGGCACAGGAAGATGATAATCAGGCCGACCTCAACCCCGTCCAGACCAAATAGCATGCTCAGATCCGCCCCTTATCGTGATTGCAGGTCTTGGGTGCTGCTGCCCGGCGCATCCCGGTCCAGATAGCGCCCCTCGGCGGCGGGCCCCTCGACAAACTCCAGATACGACCGCCAGAGGAACGCCCAGGCATGAATGAACACCAGCGCGCAAAACGCGATCATCAGCAGCTTGAACAGGTAATAAGCGTCAAATCCATTGGGCGAAAACGCGATGGTCTCGACATTCCATTTGAAAATCCGCGCCTTGGCCAGCAACGACTCCAGCTTGTCGCTCGCCGACACCTTCGGCGTGACCAGCGACCGCCACATGAAATACCACGAGTACAACCAGGTCAGCACCGCCGTCGGCATCATGAACAAAAGGCACCCTGCCATGTCGATGGCCCGCTTGGTCCGGAACCGCACATTGGCATAGATCAGATCCACCCGCACATGACCGCCCTGCACAAAGGTATAGGTGATGCACAGGCAGACGATCATCGCATTGTAAAGCTTCAGCTCTTCCGACCACCACGACAGATCACGCAGGAACGACGGCCCCGGCAACAGCGGGTAGCCAAAGGGCGCAAAGGGGCCAAACTCCAGCGTCGCCACACGGAAAATGCGCTGCAGAAAGATGATCACGATCTGCTGCAGCACCATCAACAGCCCGAACCAGGCCACAAACCGCCCGATCCCGTTCGCAAACCCCTCCAGCCCGCGCACCATGCCCCACATCACGCGGTTGCGCGCCATCCCGATCGCGGTCAGCACCAGAAACAGCGTCAGCACCACAAAGAAAAACTCGACCGAGGCCCCGTAATAGATGAACCGGGCCAGCGCCTCCCGGTCCGCCCAGTTCAGCCACAGCCCCGGATTGGCAATGGCTGTCCCGAAGTTGACAAACGCCATGCCGATATTGCCGATCACCCACCAAATGCCGTCCAGCACGTCGCCCCCCGTCCAATCCAGAACCCTCCCAGCCCCAAGAGCCGGGACCAACCTCCCCTGTCATCTGTTCATGAATATCCCAGGGAGGTCCGGGGGGAGGATCCCCCCGGGGTAAGTCGCACAGACACACCACCGGCAGGCCAAGGCCCGCCAGCGGCCCGCCCCTTATCCCAGCACGCGGTCGCGCTGCGCCGTGTAGGTGCCGTCCGAGATTTTCAGCCAGGATGACGACGATTTCATCGACGCCATCGCAGAGTCGTAGACCTTCTTGTAGATCTCATCGCCCATGTTCTCGTCATGCACCGCCTGACTTGCGGCGCCAAACGCATCCCAGACCGTGTCGGGGAATTCCATCGTGCGCACGCCCGCCGCCTGCAACCGCGACAAAGCCGCCCCGTTCTGGGTCAGGAATTGGGCCAGGTTCCACTGGTGGCCCTCGCCCGAGACGATCTCGATGATCTTCTGCTGCACCGGGGTCAGACTTTCGAACACATCGCGGTTGGTGGCCAGCGACAGGCCCGCGCCCGGCTCGTGGAACCCTGCGGGATAGTAGATCTTGGTGATCTCCTGCAGACCCAGCTTTTCATCAGCCCAGGGCCCGATCCATTCGGTTGCATCAATCGCCCCCGACGACAGCGCCTGATAGACCTCCGACCCCGGAATGTTCTGCACCGAGGCCCCCATCTTGCCCAGCGCCAGCCCGCCCAGACCGGGCATGCGGAACTTCAGCCCCTGAAAATCCTCCGGCCCGGTGATCTCCTTGCGGAACCAACCGCCGCCCTGCGCGCCGGTGTTGCCGGCAAGGAACGACTTGATGCCAAAGATCTGGCCCAGCTCGTCATGCAGCTCCATGCCGCCATTGTGGTAATACCAGTTCGCCAGCTCCTGCGCGGTCATGCCAAACGGCACGGCGGTAAAGAACGCATAGGCCGGATGCTGGCCAACAAAGTAGTAGTCCGCCCCGTGATACATATCGGCCTGACCCGAGGTCACGGCGTCAAACACCTCGAACGCACCCACCAGCTCTCCGGCCGCTTTCAGATCCACCGTCAGCTGGCCATCGGTCAGCGCGGTGATCATGTCGGCACAGCGCTGCGCCGAGTCGTGCACCCCCGCCAGACCGCGACCCCAGGTTGTCACCAGCGTCAGCGTGCGGTTGCCTTGCGCATACATCGGTGCGGCCAGCGTGGTCGCGGCAGCAGCAGTTGCGCCCCCCAGCGCAGCCTTCGTCAAAAAGGAACGACGGTCCATCAGCACTCTCCTCCCGTTTATGATTTATCCTTGGATGGCCTCCACCATCCCGGCCTGATGACAATATCGTGACCAAAGCTCTGCGAAAATACCGACAACTACGCAGATCGCTCTCCAAAACGCGGAAAAGCGCTGCGAGCGGCAACGCACCCCCGACGCCCCACAGATTTCGCGCCCCCACCCCCGCTCCCCCGTTGACCCGGACCGCATCCGACCGCACTCTGCCCGGCAGCGTCGGGTGGGGGAAACGGCATGGCCACGGGCCGCACGGGCAGACACAGGCTCAGCTACGGGCAAAAGGTCTTTCTGTTGGCCACGCTGCCGCTTGTTCTGGCCATGGCAATCCTGTCGGTTCTGGTCACGCGTGAGGCGCGGCAGATGTCAGAGCGTGAAATCGCGGTGCTCGAGGCGCAGCTGATCGCCACCAAGCGCACCGAGCTGAAAAACTACCTCTCCATCGCCCGCACCGCCTTTGGCCCGATCTATGGCAACGCCCTGCCCGACGATCAGATTGCCAAGACCCGCGTAGCCCAGATCCTTGCGGCGATGACCTATGGCAGCGACGGCTTTTTCTTTGTCTACGATTACGACGGCCGCAATATCGTCAGCCCGCGTCAGACCTGGCTGATCGAAAAAGACTGGGCCGGGCTCAAGGACAGCGAAGGCACCCCGGTCGTTGACCGCCTGATCGAACTGGCGCGGCAGGGCTCGGGGTTTCACACCTATGTCTGGCCCCGACCCACCTCGGGCCGCAACGGGCGGATGATCACCTATGTCATCGGCCTGCAAGACTGGCGGTGGGTGGTCGGCACCGGGGTCTTCATCGACGATGTGCTGACCTCGGTTGCCACCGCCCGCGCCGAGACCGAGGCGCGCGTCACCCGCACCTTTGTCTATATCGGGGCCATCACCGCCGCCGCCGTGCTGGCGGTGTTCCTGTCTGGCCTCATCCTCAACCTGCGCGAACGCCGTCTTGCCGACCAGAAGCTCAAGGCCCTCACCCAGCGCATCTTTGACACCCAGGAAGAAGAGCGCGGCCGCGTTGCCCGCGAACTGCATGACAGCATCAGCCAGATCCTTGTCGGCGTGCGCTATACGCTGGAACTGGCCCGCAGGCGGCTGACCATCAATGATGCCCGCGCGGGCGAAAGCCTGGGGCAAGGCATCGAGAACCTCAACGGCGCGATCCAAGAGGTGCGCCGCATCAGCCGCGATCTGCGCCCCGGCGTGCTCGATGACCTTGGCCTTGGCCCCGCCCTGCAATCGCTGGCCGAAGAATTCGGCCGACGCACCGGCATCACCGTCGATTATGTCACCAACCCGTTCCGCAACCGGCTCGACCCCGAGGCGAAAATCGCCCTCTACCGCATCGCCCAAGAGGCGCTGACCAACATCGAACGCCATTCCGGCGCCACCCACGTCAAGATGCTGGTGCGCGGCACCAAGACCGGCGCTGTCGTCAGAATCGAGGACAACGGCCACGGCATGCCGCCCAACCGCCGCGACGGGCTTGGCCTGCGCAATATGGCCGAACGGATGGAACGGCTTGACGGCACCCTGCGCATCCTGTCATCCCGAACCGGCACGTTGATCGAAGCGCAGGTGCCGCTCTCCCACATGCTCCCCCCGACCGGAACCGCAGAGGCGCAAGGATGACCCAGACCACCCACCCTGTTCTGCCTCAGACAGCAGGTCTGTCCCCGACCCGCGTTCTGATCGTCGATGATCACCCGATGGTGGCCGCAGGCATCCGCGCCATTCTGGAAACCTACGACGATATCCACGTCGTCGGCACCCTGTCCAATGGCCGCGACGCCATTGACCGCGTGGCCGAGCTTGACCCTGACGTGATGCTGCTTGACCTCAACATGCCACAGATCAGCGGCTTGACCGCGACCGAAATCATTCTGGAACGCCGCCCCGACACCCGGATCCTGATCCTGTCGATGCACGACAGCCCCGAATACATCTCCACCGCGCTCAGCCATGGCGCGATGGGCTACCTGCTCAAGGACGTGCCGACCGAAGAGGTGAAACTCGCCATCGACACCGTGATGCAGGGTCGCCGCTATCTGTGCACCGGCGCCAGCGAAAGCCTCAAACCGCTTGCCAATGACGCGCGCGAACCCTTGACCAGCCGCGAGCAGACCATCCTGCTGGAACTGGCGCAGGGCCGGTCCAACAAAGAGGTGGCGATCGCGCTGGATATATCGGTGCGCACGGTCGAAACCCACCGCAAGAACATCAAGCGTAAGCTCGGTATCGCCTCCACCGCCGGCCTAACCCGTTATGCGATGGAACATGGCGTGTTGCAGGGCACCGGACAGGGCAGGTAGCCAGAGCAATGCCCGAGCCTGCCCCACCCGCAGCCCTTGGCCTGCACCCCAGACGGCGCCTCACCGGCGGCCATCGCAATACCGTCTGGCTTTGCGACGGGCCAGATGGCCCGGTCGTCGCCAAATCTACCCGCCGGACTGAGGCGCAATTGCACTGGCTCGCGCCCCTACACACCGCCGCCCGCACCGCAGGCTTCCTTGTCCCCACCCTGCAGCAAAGCCCCTCCGGCCAGCTTTCGCATCACGGCTGGACCATCGAGCCATGGGTTCAGGGTCGCGCGGCCCAAGCCCCTGACATGGCCGCCCTAGTCCCGCGCCTCCGCGCCTTTCACGCCGCCTGCCCGGGCCTGCCCCAGCGCCCCGGCTTTTGCAGCCTGCCCGAACTCATAACCCGGACCCACAGCGGCGACATCGACCTCACCACCCTGCCCGCCGATATCCTGCCACCGCTGCGCAATGCATGGGCCGCCGTCGCGGACAGCCCCGCCCAACCGATCCACGGTGACTTTGGCCCGGCCAATGTGATCCTGACCGACCATGGCCCCTGCCTGATCGACTGGGATGAATCCCGCGTTGATCTGCCCGCGCTGGACCTGATCCATGCCGCCCCCCAACCGCCCGAAATCAACCGCGCCCATCTGGCGCTGGAAATCGCCTCATGCTGGCACTCCGAACCGGATCACGCCCGAAATCTGCTGGTCCGGTTCAGCCTTGGCGGCAACACCGGCCGATAAAACCCGACGCCCAAAGCGAACTTTCCCCGCGCCCCTTGCATTTCAGCCGCGCGCACCAAAGTCATGGCCATACCGAACCACAGGCCAACAGCCACCAACGGGGAAGCCATCTTGACCTATATTCTGTTCTGCATCGGGCTCGTCGCCCTTTTTCTGGGCGGCGAGTACTTGGTGCGCGGCGCATCGAACATCGCCCGCCACTTCAACCTGTCGCCCATGGTGATCGGCCTGACCATCGTGGGCTTCGGCACCTCGGCCCCCGAACTGCTGGTCTCGGTTCAGGCCGCCCTCGCCGGTCAGCCCGCCATTGCCATCGGCAATGTTCTCGGCTCCAACATCGCCAATATCCTGCTGATCCTGGGCACTTCGGCGGTCATCGCAGCGCTGATGATCCCCTTGCGAAAGGTCTGGCGCGATCTGGGCATCATGATCGTGGCCACCGCAGCACTCTGGGTCATGCTGCTTGATGGGGTGATTTCCCGCACGGACGGGGTAATCCTGCTGATCGGCCTCGCGATCTTCATGGTCATGGCCTTCACGCTGGGCAAGGAGGAACCAGATCTTGACGCCGCACCCCCGGCAAAGATGCCAATCTCGATTGCGCAAACCCTTGGCGGGTTGGTCGTGCTGGTCATCGGCGCGCGCCTTCTGGTGGACAGCGCCACGATCATCGCGCAGTCGTTCGGCGTGTCCGAAGCGGTGATCGCCCTCACCGTTGTCGCCGTCGGCACCAGCCTGCCAGAGCTGGCAACATCGGTGATTGCGGCCTTTCGCAAGCAGACCGAAATCGCGGTCGGCAACGTGATCGGCTCGAACATCTTCAACATTCTGTCGATCCTCGGCATCACCGCCCTGATCACTCCGATCCCCGCCGACCCGCGTTTTGCCAGCGTCGATATGCCATGGGTCGCCGGAACCGCCGTCTTGCTGGTGCTGTTCGCGGTGCTGCTCAAGGGCATCCCGCGTCTTGCAGGCGTGGCCTTGCTGGCAGTCTATGCCGGATATGTCGGGCTGATGATGGCCTGATGCACCTGCGCCCATACCCGCCGCTGACGCTCACCGGCGGGTATGAGGCGCGACTCACCACGGGCCACAGCAGCAAGCAGTGCGGAATTTTCCATAAATGTCGCCCGCAGACACGCAAACGCAATAAAAAATCAAAAATAGCCGCCATCAGGGACACTTTATTCTGTTTTTTGCGGTTGACGCCCCCAATCCGCCGCCATAGTTTGCCCAACGTAAGGCTTTGAGGGGGCGGCGATGCTGCATATTCTCGTACTTGGGGGTTTTTGGCGCATGGGCCGGTAACGGTTGACCATAACAGGTTCCCATGCGCCCCCGGAAACCCCGGGGGCTTTTTGTTGCGACAGATCAGGCCAGACTGGCACAGGCGGAGAGACGGACGATGACACAGACGGGGACACAGTCGATGACGGGAACGCAGACGATGACCGGCGCCCGGATGGTGGTGCAGGCACTGAAAGATCAGGGCGTGGATGTGGTCTTTGGCTACCCCGGCGGCGCGGTCCTTCCGATCTATGACGAGATCTTTCAGCAAAACGACATCCGCCACATTCTGGTGCGCCACGAACAGGGCGCGGTCCATATGGCCGAAGGCTATGCGCGCTCGACCGGCAAGGTCGGCGTGGCGCTGGTGACCTCTGGTCCCGGGGCCACCAATGCGGTGACCGGTCTGGTTGACGCGCTGATGGACTCGATCCCGATCGTGGTCCTGTCGGGTCAGGTGCCCACCTTCATGATCGGCACCGACGGCTTTCAGGAGGCCGATACCGTCGGCATCACCCGCCCCTGCACCAAGATGAACTGGCTGGTGAAAGACACCGCCAATCTGGCCGCCACCATCCATCAGGCGTTCCACGTGTCGCGCTCCGGTCGCCCCGGCCCGGTGCTGGTGGATATCCCCAAGGATGTGCAGTTCGCCACCTCGGACTATGTGGTGAAGGAAAAGATCAAGGTCAGCCATTACCAGCCAAAGCTGAAAGGCGACATCGACCAGATCACCCGTCTGGTGGAAATGATCGAAACCGCCGAACGCCCGATCCTTTATACGGGGGGCGGCGTGATCAACTCCGGCCCCGCCGCCAGCCAGCTCTTGCGCGAACTGGCCGAAGCCACCGGCTTTCCGGTCACCTCGACCCTGATGGGTCTGGGCGCCTATCCGGCATCTGGCAAGAACTGGCTGGGCATGCTGGGCATGCACGGTCTGTACGAGGCCAATCTGGCGATGCATGGCTGCGATCTGATGATCAACATCGGCGCGCGCTTTGACGACCGCATCACCGGCCGGATCAAGGATTTCTCGCCGAACTCGCGCAAGGCGCATATCGACATCGACGCCTCCAGCATCAACAAGGTCATCCGTGTCGATGTGCCGATCCTGGGCGATGTCGGCCATGTGCTCGAAGACCTGCTGCGGATCTGGAAATCGCGGGGCCGCAAGGTCAACAAGGACGGTCTGGCGAAATGGTGGAAGCAGATCAACGAATGGCGGGCCGTGAAATGCCTGACCTATACCAACTCGACCGCCATCATCAAACCGCAATACGCGCTGGAACGGCTGGAGGCCCTGACCAAGGGCATGGACCGCTACATCACCACCGAGGTCGGCCAGCATCAGATGTGGGCCGCGCAGTTCCTTGGCTTTGAAGCCCCGAACCGCTGGATGACCTCGGGCGGCCTCGGCACCATGGGCTACGGCCTGCCCGCCTCGATCGGCGTGCAGATCGCCCATCCCGAGGCGCTGGTGATCAACGTCGCCGGTGAGGCCAGCTGGCTGATGAACATGCAGGAAATGGGCACCGCCATGCAGTTCCGCGCGCCGGTCAAGCAGTTCATCCTGAACAACGAACGCCTTGGCATGGTGCGCCAGTGGCAGGAGCTGCTGCACGGCGAACGCTATTCGCAAAGCTGGTCGGAATCGCTGCCCGACTTTGTGAAACTGGCCGAAGCCTTTGGCTGCAAGGGCATCAAGGTCAGCGACCCCAAGGATCTGGACGACGCCATCATGGAGATGATCCGCTATGACGGCCCGGTGATCTTTGACTGTCTGGTGGAAAAGCACGAAAACTGCTTCCCGATGATCCCGTCAGGCAAACCGCATAACGAGATGCTGCTCGGCGACGCCGACACGCAGGGCGTGATCGGAGCCAAGGGCGCCGTGCTGGTGTGATGACCCGCCGTGCGACGCCCTGTCGCGTGATCTTTTGCTGAACCCCCGGGGGCTTTGCCCCCGGACCCCCAGAGTATTTTTGCCAAGATGAAAGGGCAGGCCCATGTCGCCGCTCAATATCAAACAAGGCTCGACCAGCCATTCCGCCTATGACCTGCGCGACCCCTATGCCGAGGTGATCGAAGCCCATACCCTGGCCGTGATCGTCGACAACGAGGCCGGGGTTCTGGCCCGCGTGATCGGGCTGTTCTCGGGGCGCGGCTACAACATAGACAGCCTGACCGTGGCCGAGGTCGACCACACCGGCCACCGCTCGCGCATCACCATCGTGACCCGGGGCACGCCGCAGATCATCGCGCAGATCAAGGCGCAGCTGGCCCGGATCGTTCCGGTACACGAAGTGCATGACCTGACCGAAGAAGGCCCCTCGGTGCAGCGCGAACTGGCGCTGTTCAAGGTGGTGGGACGCGGCGAGCACCGGATCGAGGCCTTGCGGCTGGCCGAGATCTTCCGCGCCCATGTGGTGGATTCGACGCTGGAGTCTTTCGTGTTCGAGATGACCGGCACACCGGAAAAGATCGACAGCTTTGCCGAGCTGATGCGCCCGCTGGGCCTGCGCGAGATTGCCCGCACCGGGGTGGCAGCGCTGTCACGCGGGGTCTGAAGCGGGGTCTGACTGGCCACGATGATTGAGCGGTGCGGGATGAAGATAGTCCCGCACCCGCGGCACCGCATCGGCGCGGCGCGCGATCTGCATCTGGAACAGCACCATGCCCATGTCGGTAAAGCTGACCTCGGCGGCGATCAGGTAATACCACCACATCCGGATAAAACGGTCATCGAACATGGCGCGCACACGCGGCTCATTCGCGCGGAAACGCTGCTGCCAATCGCGCAGCGTGCGTTCGTAATGCCCCCGCCAGACCTCCAGATCGGCAACCACCAGTCCGGCACGTTCCACCCGTGGGATCACTTCCGACAACGCCGGCGAATAGCCGCCCGGAAAGATGTATTTCTGAAACCACGGCGACAGCACGCGCGGCGGCGTATGCCGCCCGATGAAATGGATCAGCCCGACGCCATCTTCGGCCAGCACCCCGTGGATCTTGTCGAAATAGGCCTGATACTGCGGCACGCCGACATGCTCCATCATGCCCACGCTTACCACCCGGTCAAAGCGGTCGGGCACATCGCGGTAATCCTGCAATCGGAACGCGACGCGGTCGCTCAGCCCCATCACAGCGGCACGGGCCTGTGCCGCCTCAAGCTGCACCGGTGACAGGGTGATCCCGGTGACATGCACGCCATGCTGGCGCGCCAGATACAGCGCCAGCCCGCCCCAGCCGCAGCCGATGTCGAGCACGCGCAGCCCCGGCCGCAGGCAGAGCTTGGCCGCGATATGCGCCATCTTGGCCGCCTGCGCGGCCTCCAGCGTCATCGCGTCATCGCGGTAATAGGCGCAGGTGTATTGCAGCTCATCCTCCAGAAACAGCGCGTAGAACGCATCCGGAATATCGTAGTGCTGCTGCACCCGGCGCCGGGCCACGCGCAGCGTGTTCCACTGCATCACCCCTTTGGTCCGCACCCGCAGGCCATGCGCCAGCCGCATCGGCAAGGGCAGCCGCCCACCTTGCGCCGAGCGCGCCGCGATCTGCAGGAACCCCCGCAGATCATCGTCGGAGGGAAAGCTCAGGCCCCCGTCCATGTACCCCTCCCCCAGCGCCATCTGGGGGTTGAGCAAGATACGGCGCGGCAGGGCCGGGTCGGTGATCACCACCTGCGCTTCGGGGCCAGTGCCCGCGCCATAGTTGGCAGCACTGCCATCGGGAAACCGGACATGCAGGCGGCCCTCACGGATGCCCCGCTCCAGCACAGCCTGCAACGCCCTGATCCACATCCGCCTGCCCCCGGATTCTTATGTCCTGTGACACCAGCGTAATAAGGCTGTGCAAGCATGGAAAGGCGTTTTCAGCGCCCTTCGAAATCCGCCGGGCGCTTGTCCAGAAACGCCACGACGCCCTCCATGAAATCGCGGGTCTGGCCGCAGGCGCCTTGCAGCCGCGCTTCCAGCGCCAGCTGCGCCTCCAGATCATTGGCGTAGCTTTGACGCAGCGCCTGTTTCACGCCGCGATAGGCCACCGTCGGACCGCGTGCCAAGGCCCCGGCGCGGGCGGCGATATGGGTGGCAAAACCGTCATCCGGCACTGCTTCCCAGATCATGCCCCAGTCCGCCGCTTGCTGTGCAGAGATCTTGTCGGCAAACAGCATCGCCCCCATGGCGCGGGCAAAGCCGACCTGACGCGGCAGCCAATAGGTGCCGCCCGCATCCGGCATCAGCCCGATCCGGGTGAACGCCTGAATGAAACTGGCGCTCTGCGCCGCGATCACCACATCACAGGCCAGCGCCAGATTGGCCCCGGCCCCTGCCGCCGCGCCATTCACGGCGGCAATGGTCGGCACCGGGCAATCCATGATGGCGCGCAGCAGCGGTTCGTATTCGTCGCGCAGGGTGCGCTCCAGATCAATCTCGGCGATCTTTGCCCGGTCGCCCAGATCCTGACCCGAGCAGAACGCCCGCCCGGTTCCGGTCAGCACGATCACCCGCGCCGATCTGGCCCCATGGCGCATGGCATCCAGCAGCTCCGCCCGCATCTGGCTGGACAGCGCATTCATCACCTCGGGCCGGTTCAGGGAAATGGTGGTGATGCCGCCGTCTTCGGTGACGCTGATCGTCTGATAATCCATATGACCCCCTGAGTGTTTGAGCGTGAGACTACCCGCAGCGGCGCCCAAGAAAAGGCCAAACGCCGCGTCACTTGCGGGCGTCACGTGATCCCGGAGTTACTTCTTCATCAACTCGCGCAGCCGCGCCTGTTCGTCGGCTGTCAGCGCCTCGACCGGGGCCGCCGCCTGACCGCGCCTGCGGATATAGAGGAATGCCCCCAGCCCGCCCAGCAGCAAGACCCCCGGCCCGGCCAGCCACAGGATCAGGTTCGCGCCCTCGGGCTTCGGGTTGAACAGCACGAATTCGCCATAGCGGCTGACCACAAAGTCAATCACCTGCGCATCGGTATCGCCCGCCATGATCCGCTCGCGCACCACCAGCCGCAGATCGCGGCTGATCGGCGCATTGGAATCGTCAATCGACTCGCCCTGACACACCGGGCAGCGCAGATCGCGGCTGATCGCGCGCGCCCGCGCCTCCAGCCCCGGATCGGCCAGCACCTCACCGGGCTGCACCGCAAAGGCCGGCGACAGCGGGGCAAGGACCATCATCAGAACCAGCAGGAACCGCGTCATGCCCGTCACTCCGCCGGAACCGCAGCGGTGCGGCGGCTCGCCCCCGCGGCTACCCGGTAGCGCCGGTCGGTCAGGCTCAGGAAGCCGCCAAAGGCCATGATCAGACAGCCGCCCCACAGCCAGTTGGCAAAGGGCTCGATGTACGACCGCACCGCATAGCCGCCATTCGCCTGCGGATCGCCGATCACCAGATAGATGTCGCGCAGGAACCCGTAATCAATCGCGGCTTCGGTCGTCGGCATCGCCTGCACCGGATAGAACCGCTTTTCCGGGGTCAGCGTCGCCACCAGCGCGCCATTCCGGCGCACCACCATCGTGGCTTGGGTGCTCAGGTAATTCGGCCCCTGCACTTCTTCGACCGAGGCCAAGGTCACCTCATACGGCCCCAGCGGAAAGCTGGCACCCTCTTGCACGATGCGGATGTCTTCGGTCTTCCACGCCAGCATGGCGCAGACGGCAAACACCGTGATGCCCATGCCGGCATGCGCCGTCACCTTGCCCCAATCGGCACGCGGCAAACGCGCCAGCCGGGCGATCCGGCCCGCCACCGGCCCGCGCCCGGTCCGGCTCCACAGATCAATGGCAGCACCCAGCACCACCCAGATGCCAAGCGCCACACCCACCGGCCCCAGCGCCGTGCGCCCGGTCTGCATCGCCCAGACCAGCGCGCCGACCGAGAACGCCAGCAGCATCGCCGGGATCAAGGGCCGCATCCCGCGCACCAGCTCGCCGCGCTTCCACGGCATCATCGCGCCGATGGGCAGGATCACCGCAAGCCCCACGGCAAAGGGCGAAAAGGCCGCGTTGAAAAACGGCTCCCCCACGCTCAGCTTGCGGTCAAAGAACAGCTCGGCCAGCAGCGGCCAGATCGTGCCGATGAACACCACGAACGCCGCGACCGACAGCAACAGATTGTTGGCCACCAGCGCAGACTCGCGGCTGACCATGGCAAACAACCCCTTGGCCTCCATGCTGCCTGCGCGGAACGCAAACAGCGTCAAGGCACCGCCCATGAACACCCCGAGGATCATCAGAATAAACACCCCGCGCTCCGGGTCATTGGCAAAGGAATGCACCGAAGTGATCACCCCGGACCGCACGATGAACGTGCCGATCAGCGAAAAGCCAAAGGCCATGATCGCCAGCAGAATGGTCCAGGCCTTCAGGCTTTCGCGCTTTTCCACCACGATCGCCGAATGCAGCAAGGCCGCCGCCAGCAGCCACGGCATGAACGACGCATTCTCCACCGGGTCCCAGAACCAGAACCCGCCCCAACCAAGCTCATAATAGGCCCACCACGAGCCCAGAGCGATGCCGATGGTCAGGAATATCCACGCCGCAAGCGTCCAGGGCCGCACCCAGCGCCCCCAGGCCGCATCGACCCGCCCTTCGATCAGGGCGGCCACGGCAAAGGAAAACGCCATGCTGAGGCCCACATAGCCCAGATACAGAAACGGCGGGTGGAACGCGAGGCCGGGGTCTTGCAGCAGCGGGTTCAGGTCCTGCCCGTCGAGCGGTGGCACCGCCAGCCGCAGAAACGGGTTCGAGGTGAACAGCATGAACGCCAGAAACGCGACGCCAATCGAGCCCTGCACCGCGATCACCCTCGCCTTGAGCGTCGGCGGCAGATTGCCGCCAAACCATGCCGCACAGGCCCCGAACAGCGCCAATATCAGCGCCCAAAGCAGCAATGACCCCTCATGGTTGCCCCAGACGCCTGAAATCTTGTAGAGCATCGGCTTCAGGGTATGCGAATTCTGCACCACCAGAACCAGAGAAAAGTCTGATGTGACAAAGGCATAGGTCAGCGCGGCAAAACTGGCCGCGACCAGCACGAACTGGATCATCGCCGCCGGTTCCGCCACCGCCATCAGCGCGGCATTGCGCCGGTAGGCGCCCCACATCGGCACCAGCATCTGCACCACCGCAACCGCCAGCGCCAGAACCAAGGCAAAGTGACCAAATTCAACGATCATGCGAAACCCCCACGCGTTCAGATCACCTTAAGCCCAAACCCCGTCACACGCCATGGGATGCGCGCCCGTGTCGCGGTCACGCTTGCGCGGGCGGTTTGGCCGGGAAAACTCGCGAAAACCCAAGCCAGAAGGGCGCAGCGCACGCTAAGAGCGAGCGCTACGGACGGCTGATCCGCCCGCCCCCGACCGCCGCCGGAACCCCGGTGGTCGCCGGGGCCGAGGTCGGCAACCCACGCATCACCCGCACCGCAAGATAGGCAAAGGCCTGCGCCTCCAGCATGTCACCGTTCAGACCGATGGCCTCTACCGGCTCGACGCTCAGGCCCATGCGCGCGGACAACGCGGCCATCAGCGCCGCATTGTGCCGCCCGCCGCCACAGACCAGAACCCGGGCGACAGGTTTTGGAAAATGCTCTGCCCCACGCGCCACAGCAGCGGCGGCACAGGCGGTCAGGGTTGCGGCGGCATCAGCATCCGACAGATGGGAAACGGCAGGCAACAGGTTTGGAAAATCGTTCCGGTCCAATGACTTTGGCGGCATCTTGAAGAAATAGGGATGGGCCAGAAACGCCGCCACCACGCCTTCATCCACCGTGCCGGACGCCGCCAGCTGCCCGCCCGCATCCTGAGCCTGCCCCAGCCGCGCCAGCATCAGATCATTCAGCGGCGCATTGGCGGGGCCGGTGTCAAACGCCATCAGCGCGCCCGGCAGCTCTGGCCGGTCAACGCCCGGATCAACCCATGTCAGGTTCCCCACGCCGCCCAGGTTCAGAAACGCCACAGGCACCTCAAGCCCGGCAAAGCGGGCGCAGGCGTGGTGAAAGAACGGCGCAAGCGGCGCGCCCTGCCCGCCCATCTGCACATCGTTTGACCGGAAGTCCCACACGACAGGCACGCCCAGCACCCCGGCCAGCAGCGCGCCGTTGCCGGCCTGATGCGTGCCCTGCCCGCGCGGATCATGCGCAAGGGTCTGGCCATGAAACCCCACCACCTCTGCGCCGGAAAACCGCGACAGCACCGCGGCATGGGCGCTTTCCACCACTTCCGCCGCCTCGGCCACGCCCGGATCGCCCTGCCAGCGGCCAAAGGCGGCGCGGATCACCGCGCGTTCCTCTCCGGTATAGGCGCGGTAGGCATCGGGGCCAAATTCGCTGATACCATGGCCATCGGTCAGCACCATCGCCGCATCCACCCCGTCCAGCGAGGTGCCCGACATCGCTCCCAACGCCCAGACCGGCCCCGAACCTCGCATCTTCCCTTGCGCCCCCCGCACCGCTATACCGCCCGGAAGTATGACACGAGGACGCTATGACCTACCATCCGAAATCAGACTTCATGCGCGTGATGATGACCCGTGGCTTTCTGGCCGATTGCACGGATTATCAGGCGCTGGACGAGGCGTTTCTGAACGGGGTCGTGCCCGCCTATATCGGCTATGATGCCACGGCGGCGTCCTTGCATGTCGGGCACCTGCTCAACATCATGGTGCTGCGCTGGTTGCAGAAATGCGGTCACAAGCCGATCACCCTGATGGGCGGCGGCACCACCAAGGTGGGCGATCCGTCATTCCGCGCCGAGGAACGGCCGTTGCTGACACCGGAAAAGATCGACGAGAACATCGCCGGCATGCAGCAGGTGTTTGCCCGCTACCTTGCCTATGGCGAGGGTGCGACCGATGCCATCATGCTCAACAATGCCGAATGGCTGGATCATCTGAACTACCTGGAATTCCTGCGCGACATCGGGCGGCATTTCAGCGTCAACCGGATGCTGTCGTTTGATAGCGTGAAATCGCGGCTGGACCGCGAGCAATCGCTGTCCTTCCTCGAATTCAACTACATGATCCTGCAAGCCTATGATTTCCTTGAAATCAACCGCCGCTATGGCTGCCTGTTGCAGATGGGCGGCTCGGACCAGTGGGGCAATATCGTCAACGGCGTCGATCTGACCCGCCGGGTGGTGGATCATGAGGTTTACGGGCTGACCACACCGCTTTTGACCACCTCCGACGGGCGCAAGATGGGCAAATCGGCCAATGGCGCGGTCTGGCTGAACGGCGCGATGCTCTCGCCCTATGAGTTCTGGCAGTTCTGGCGCAACTCCACCGATGCTGACGTGGGCCGCTTCCTCAAGCTGTTCACCGAATTGCCGCTGGAGGAATGTGAGCGTCTGGGCGCGCTGCAAGGCGCCGAGATCAACGCGGCCAAGGTGATCCTCGCCAATGAGGTGACTACGCTGCTGCACGGGGCCGATGCGGCACAGGCGGCCGAAGCCACCGCGCGCGAAGTGTTCGAGATGGGCGGCATCGGCGACGATCTGCCAACCGTCAGCCTCTCGCCCGAGGAAATCTCGGACGGCATCGGCATCGTGCAACTGTTCGTGCGCGCAGGGCTCTCGGCCAGTGGCAAGGATGCCAAACGCCTGATCTCCGAAGGCGGGGCGCGGGTGAACGATGACATCGTGACCGACAGCGGCCGCCGCTTTGGCGCGGGCGATCTGGCGGAACCCTTGAAACTGACGGCGGGGAAAAAGCGCCACGCTCTGGTGACGCTGGGCTAGGCCACTGCTGGCACTCCCCCCACCCCCATCCCCTCCCCACAAGGGGGAGGGGAGGCGCAGTCTTGTCAGCGTCATGTGCGGTGGCTAGGGTCGCAATCATCCCCTTGGCCAAGGACGCTCCGGCATGCTCCGCCCCACCGCTTTTTCCGCCGCTGGCCGCTTCTGGCGTGGCAACCTGCACACCCATTCCACCCGCTCTGATGGCGTGCTGCCGCCGGCAGAGGTCTGCCGCCGCTACCGGGCCGAAGGCTATGATTTTCTGGCGCTGACCGATCATTTCGTCGGCTGCTACGACTATCCGATCGTGGATACCCTTCCCTTCCGCGCCGAGGGCTTTACCACCATTCTGGGGGCCGAGCTGCATTCCGGCGCGATGGCCAATGGCGAGCTGTGGCACATCCTCGCCGTCGGCCTGCCTGCCGACTTTGCGCCGTCTGACAGCCCGGATTTCCACCCGAAACCCGGGCAGGAAACCGCACAAGAGCTGGCCGCCCGCGCCGTCGCCGCCGGGGCTTTTGTCGCCATCGCCCACCCGCAATGGTCCGGCCTCACCCTCGCCGATGCGCGCGCCGTCACTGCCGCCCATGCAGTCGAGATCTACAACCACGGCTGCGCCATGGGCTGCGACCGGCCCGACGGTGCCGCCATCGCCGACCTGTTGCTGACCGAGGGCCGCCGCTTGACCATGATCGCCACCGATGACGCGCATTTCCACGAGCCCGACCATTTCGGCGGCTGGGTCATGGTCAAAGCGCCAGAGAGCACGCCCGAGGCTTTGCTTGCCGCGCTGAAAGCCGGAGAGTTCTACTCCAGCCAAGGGCCAGAGTTGCGCGACATCCGCCTCCATGACGACCGCATCGAGGTCGACAGCTCCGCCGTCGCCGCGATGATCGTGCAGGGCCAAGGCACCGCCGCCCGCGCGGTGCATGGGTCTTCGATGACCACGTCCGAGATGGACCTGTCCCGCTTTGGCACCAGCCCCTGGCTGCGCGTTACCCTGATGGACGCCGCCGGCAAAAAGGCATGGTCCAATCCGATCTGGCGGTAGCGCGCGCGGCATCTGCGGGAGCGCTCCGCGCGGGAGTATTTGGGCCAAGATGAATGGGGGAGGAAAGACTGCGTTCATCTTGGCGAAAATACTCCGGGGGTTTGGGGGCAGCGCCCCCATCACTCCAGCCGCGCCGGAAAGCCCTCTGCCCGCAGATCGGTGCCAAGCGAATCTTCCAGCAGCTTGACCACTTGCGTCGATTGCGCCGCCCCGCCATAGGCGGCCCGCCCCCTGACAAAGGTCTGCATCGTCTGCCCTGCCAGATCCAGCGGCACCCCGAACTCACGGCCAAAGCCCATGGCAAAGCCAAGGTCTTTCAGCGCCAGATCCATGGTAAAGGCGATGTCATAGCTGCCGTTCAGGATCAGCTGGCCTTCGGTCTCATGCACGAAACTGCTGCCCGAGGAGGCCGCAATCGCCTCCCACGCGGTTTTCAGATCCAGCCCCCCGCGTTTGGCCAGCATCAGCGCCTCGCCATCAGCGACCAGATGGATGAAGGCGAGCATGTTGGTGATCACCTTGATCACCGCCGCCGACCCCAGCGGCCCCATGTGGAACAGCCGGTTGCCGATCGCCATCAGCGCCGCACGGTGCAGCTGCAAAAGGTCAGCGTCGCCGCCGACCAGCACGGTGATTTCCCCCCGCGCGGCCAGATGCACGCCGCCTGTCACCGGCGCCTCCAGCATCCGCAGGCCCGTGGCTTGCGCAAGGCCCGCCAGTCGCAACACATCCTCGCGGCCAAGGGTGGAGTTTTCCACCCAGCTCATGCCCGGACGGGCGGTGGTCAGCACCTGTGCCAGAACGGCCTCGGACACCGCTGGCGACGGCAGGCAGGTGAACACATGGTCCACCTCAGCCGCCAGATCCGCCGGGCTGTCGGCCACCCCTGCCCCCAGCGCGCGATGCCGCTCCGCCAACGCCGGGTCGCGGTCATGGACCACCACCTGAAACCCCGCGCGGATCAGGCTGGCCGCCAGATGCCCGCCCAGATTGCCCAGGCCGATATAGCCGATCTTCATCTTGCATCTCCGCTCATGGCGCGCCTCATTGAAAATGAATCCGGTATTTTGCCCGGATCGCGGCGTCAATTTCGGGGTCCACCCGGCAGCCTGCCTTTGCCAGAATCGCATTCTTGCGCTCCAGCGCCTTTTCCAGCAGCAGCGGCTTGCCCGCCTCGGTCCATTCCTTCGGGCTCATCCGGTTGCCCACCACCGGATAGGTGTATTCGGTCTGCATCAGCCGCAGGGTCTGATCTGACCCAAGGTAATGCCCCGGCCCGCCAAGGCAGACCTCTTTCATCGCCTCGATGGAGGTCGAGTCCTCGGTCACGTCGATCCCGCGCACACAGCGCATCGCCTGCCCCAGCAGGTCATCGCCCAGCACCAGCGATTCCAGACAAAACCCCAGCAAGGAGGCATGCATCCCCACCGCCTCATAACACAGGTTCAGCCCGGCCAGACCGGCAAGGGTGTTGGTGATCCCCTGCTCCCATCCGGCCTGCATGTCGGGCAACTTGCTGTCCGAAATGCCGCTCGCCGCCCCGCCCGGCAGGTCGTAGAACCTGTGCATCTGCGCACAGCCCGCCGTCAGCAACGCCTGCTCGGCAGAGCCACCCGACATCGCCCCGGTGCGCAGATCGCTGACGAAAGGCCAGGTGCCAAAGATGCAGGGCGCGCCCTTTTTGATGGAATTGGCATAGACCACCCCCGCGAGGCACTCCGCCACCGCCTGCACAATGGTCAGCGCGATCGGCGCGGGTGCCGTTGCCCCGGCCTGCCCCGCTGACAGCAGCAGCATCGGCATCCCGCGCCGGATGCAGTCTTCCATCGTAATGCAGCTTTCTTCGGCGAACTTCATCGGCGGCACGACGAAGCAGTTGGAGTTGCTGACAAAAGGCCGCTCCAGCCATTTCTCCTCACCGCCCGCCACCATGTAGAGCATGTCGAAGCAATCCGCGACATGTGCCGGATCGCTGAACGAGGTGCCGACATGCTTCACCGTGCCGGCCAGACAGCCATACAAAGTGTTCAGATCCATATCGCGGTTGTCGACCACATCCCGGCAGACCATGGTGCGCTGGTAAAAATGGATGTTGTCCAGATTGTCGACCAGCCGCGCCGCGTCATACAAATCTTGCGCGGTGCTGTCGCGATACTCCAGCGTAAACGGGTCCACGATATGCACCGCCGCCCCGGCGGTGCCGTAATGCACATTGCTGCCGGTCAGATGCATGTCATGGCGCGGGTCGCGGGCATGAAGCGTGATGTCGCGCGCGGCCACCGCCAGCATATCCTCGACCAGTGCGCGCGGAAACCGCAGCCGCCCGTCGTTGCCCTGCACCGCCCCCGCCGCCGTCATGATCGCCACGCCCGAGGGCGGGGCCTGGGACAGCCCGATCTCCTCCAGCGCTTGCAAGGCCGCCTGATGGATGCGCGCCATCCCGGCGTCGGTCAGCGGCCGGTATTGTCCGCCCGGCATCCCCGGCCGAATGGGCCGCATCGCGTCCGACAAGGGGGCCGAGCGCAACGCCACCCGCGCCCCCCGCCCGCCCGACCGCCGCGCCCGCGATGGTTCACACACTTCGCCAAGATCACTCATCGCGTCACCCATTTTCTATCTGAAAATATCCTCGGGGTAGCCAGTCGGTTTCGCCATCGGTTCGAGAAACCGACTGGCTGCAGGGGGCTGACAGCCCCCCGGCGCTGGTCACAGGCGCATCCGCGAAGAAGTGGGGTCATACATCGGCACCAAGGAAACCTCTGCGCCAAACCGCCGCCCGGCAATCTCGATCTCATAGCGTGATCCCAGCACATCCGCCTCGCTCTCCCCTGCGCAAGGCACATAGCCCAAGCCCACCGCGCCGCCCAAAGCATGGCCGTAATTGCCGCTGGTCACCGGCCCGACGATCTTGCCATCGCGCACAATCGCCTCGTTGTGAAAGATCATCGCCTCGGGATCGCGCACCAGAAACTGCACCATCCGCCGCGACAGCCCTGCGTCCTCTTTGCGCAGCACGGCGTCGCGCCCGATGAAGCCGGGTTTCTTGCGGCTGACGGCAAAGCCAAGCCCGGCCTCCAGCACGTGATCCTCATCGGTGATGTCATGGCCGAAATGGCGATAGGCCTTTTCGATCCGGCAAGAGTCCAGTGCATGCAGCCCGCACAACGTCAGCTCGGGCGCCGCCTCCACCAGCGCCTCGAACACGTGGGCGGCCTGATCGGTCGGCACATACAGCTCCCAGCCCAGCTCGCCCACATAAGACACACGGTGCGCCCGCGCGAGCCCCATGCCGATCTCGATTTCCCGCGCAGTCCCAAAGGGATGCGCGGCATTGCTGAAGTCCTGCGGTGACACCCGCCCCAGCACCTCGCGCGCGCGCGGCCCCATCAGGCACAGCACCGCATCGCCAGCCGTGACATCGGTGATCACCGCAAAATCCGTCCCCAAATGGCGGCGCAGCCAGGCCAGATCGCGCTGCAAGGTCGCCCCGGGCACCACCAGCAGGAATGCGGTTTCCGACAGCCGCGTCACCGTCAGGTCGCTTTCGATGCCGCCGCGCGCATTCAGCATCTGGCTATAGACCACGCGCCCGACCGCCACATCGACCTGCGCCGCACAAACCCGGTTGAGAAACGCGCAGGCACCCGGCCCCTCGACCCGGATCTTGCCAAAGCTGGTCATGTCGAACAGGCCAACGCCCGTCCGCACCGCCCTATGCTCGGCGCGCTGGTTGTCAAACCAGTTCGCCCGGCCCCAGCCATAGCGATACGCTGGCTCCTGCCCGCCCATGGCAAACCAGTTCGCCCGCTCCCAGCCTGCCACCTCACCAAACACCGCCCCGCGCGCCGCCAATGCGCCATGCAACGGGCTGCGCCGCACCCCCCGGCTGGTGGCCATCTGCCGGTAGGGGTAATGGTCGGCGTACAAAAGCCCCAGCGTCTCGCTCACCCGCTCGCGCAGATACTGGCGGTTCTTCTGGAACGGCTGCGCGCGGCGGATATCCACCTCCCACAGATCAAACGGCGGCTCACCTTCGGTAATCCAATGCGCCAGCGCCATCCCCGCACCACCGCTCGACGCAATGCCGATGGAGTTATATCCCGCCGCCACCCAATATCCGCCCAGTTCCGGTGCCTCGCCCAGATAATAGCGGTCATCGGGGGTAAAGCTCTCCGGCCCGTTGAAAAAGGTGTGGATGCCCGCCGTCTGGAACAGCGGCATCCGCTCCATCGCGGCCTCAAGGATCGGCTGAAAATGGTCCCAGTCCTCGGGCAGCGTGTCAAATTCGAAATCCGCCCGGATGCCGCCCATGCCCCAGGGCTTGGCCTTTGGCTCGAACGCCCCCAGCATCATCTTGCCGGCGTCGGATTTGTAATAGGCGCATTCATCGGGCACCCGCAGCACAGGCAAGTGGCCCAGACCGGCAATCGGCTCGGTCACCAGATAGAAATGCTCGCAGGCATGCAGCGGCACCGTCACGCCATTCTGCGCCGCCAGATCCCGCCCCCACATGCCGCCGCAATTGATCACCACATCGGCAGCGATATGCCCCGGCCCCTCCGGCCCGGTGTATTCCACGCCAGTCACCCGGCCCGCCGCCGTGGTCACCCGCGTCACCGCCACGCCCTCGGCAATCACCGCCCCGCGCATCCGCGCGCCCTTGGCCAGCGCCATGGCGATATTGGCCGGGTCACATTGCCCGTCCAGCGGCAGATGCACCCCGCCCAGCACATCGCCTACGTTCAGATGCGGATACATCGCCTTGATTTCAGACGGAGAAACCTCCCCCACCTCGACATCAAAGATCCGCGCCAGCGTCGCCTGCCTGCGCAGCTCCTCCATCCGGTCTGCGGTCAGCGCGACCGAAATCGACCCCACCTGCCGCATCCCCGTGGCAATCCCGGTCTCCGCCTCCAGCCCGACATAAAGCCCCGCCGAATAGCGCGCCAGCCGGGTCATGTTGGCCGATCCGCGCAACTGCCCGATCAACCCCGCCGCATGCCAGGTCGTCCCCGAGGTCAGCCGCTTGCGCTCCAGCAGCACAACATCCGTCCACCCAGCCTTCGCCAGATGATAGGCGACCGAACAGCCCGAAATGCCGCCCCCAATAATCACCGCCCGCGCTTGTTCCGGCAAACCCACGTCATGCCCTTTCATCTTGGCTCAAATACTCTCGGGGGGTCCGGGGGGCAGACAGCCCCCCGGTCCTGTCCTCTCAGCCGCGCAACCGCGCGTTGGCCGCATCCCACGCCGGCCCCTCCGGCAACACCTCCGCCCGCACCCGTTCCCCGAACACCTCCACCTCCACCACCCTCCCCGGCACCGCCAGATCGGCGCGCAGCATCCCCAGGCCAAGGCATGCCCCCACCCGATGCCCCCAGCCCGCGCTGGTGACCTCGCCCACCACAACGCCCTGATGCCAGAGCGTCGCCATATAAGGCGGGTCCAGTTCGCCCGCATCAATCCGCAGCGTGACAAAACGCTTGGTCACCCCGGCCTGCTGTTCCGCCATCAGCGCCGCCCGGCCCCGGAAATCGCTCTTGCCCCAGTCGACAAACCGCTCCAACCCGCCCTGCAGCACCGTGTAGTCGGTCGAAAGATCGCCCTTCCACGCCCGGTAGCCCTTTTCGATCCGCAAGCTGTTCAGCGCAAACATGCCAAAGGGCCGCAGCCCATGCGCCTGCCCCGCACGCCAGACCGCGTCCCAGACGCCGGGCGTATCGCCAACCCGCGAATGAACCTCCCAGCCGAGTTCGCCTGCGAAGCTGACCCGCATCAGCAGCACCTCCTCCCCGGCGATCCGTGCCTCCTGCCAGGTCAGCCAGGGCCGCGTCAGATCGGCATCTGTCACCCCCGCCAGCACGTCCCGCGCCTTTGGCCCGGTGACGATCTGCGTGCTCCAGGCGTCGGTCTGATCCTCCAGCACCAGCCCCGAGCCCAAATGCCGCTGCAGCCAGTCCTTGTCATGCGCCTGCGCGGTGGCGGCGGTGATCAGCAGCACCGCGTTTTCGGCCAGCCGCGCGACACTCATCTCGGTGATGATCCGCCCCTTGTCGTCGGCGAAATAGGCCAGCCCCAGCCGCCCAACCGATGGCACCCGCCCGGTGATCTGCTGCGCCAGCCACGCCGCCACCCCCGGCCCCCGGATCACAAAGCGCGAAAACCCCGGCAGGTCGAGGATGCCACAGGCATCCCGCACTGCCGCGCACTCCGCCTTGACCGCCCGGAACCACGGCCCCTCACGGGCCCATGTCTGCTGCGCCGCCTCGGAGGTGTCATCGCCGTCCGCCGCGTACCAAAGCGCACGCTCCCAGCCATTGTAAGGCCCGAACTGCGCGCCCAAAGCGGCCACCCGGTCCTGCACCGGGCTCAGCTTCTTCATCCGCCCCGCAGGCCAGACATGATGCGGGAACTGCATGGCATATTCGTGCCCATACACCTCCATCCCCTTGGCCACGCAATAATCGTGATCCTCGAACCCGGTGAAGCGGCGCGGGTCGCAAGACCACATGTCCCATTCGGTCGCCCCTTCGGTCACCCATTCGGCCAGCACCTTGCCCGCGCCCCCAGCCTGACAGATGCCAAAGGTGAACACGCAAGCCTCAAAGGCATTGGGCACCCCCGGCATCGGCCCGATCAGCGGGTTACCATCCGGGGTATAGGGGATCGGCCCGTTGATCACCTTTTGCAGATTGGCCTCGGCCAGCAGCGGCACCCGCGCCATCGCGTCGGTGATGTGCCATTCCAGCCGTTCCAGATCGTCGGGGAACAGCTGAAAGCTGAAATCCTCCGGCATCGGGTCATCCGGCGTCGCCCAATGCGCCCGGCACGGGTTCTCATAAGGGCCAAGGTTGAAGCCCATCTTTTCCTGCCGCAGGTAATATGAGCTGTCGACATCGCGCAAAAGCGGCAGCTTGTGCCCCACTTCTTTGGTCCAGGCCTCCAGCTCGGGGATGGTGTCGAACAACAGATACTGATGGCTCATCACCATCATCGGCACCCGGCGGCCAAACATCCGCCCGACCTCGGCCGCGTAATAGCCGCCCGCATTCACCACATATTCGGCCCGGATTTCCCCCTTCGGCGTGGTCAGCACCCATTCGGCCCCGGTCCACGCGGCCTGCGTCACCGGACAGAACCGCTCGACATGCGCGCCCATATCCCGCGCGCCTTTGGCGAGGGCCTGCGTCAGCTGCGCCGGGTCGATATCGCCGTCATAAGGATCATAGAGCGCCCCGCTCAAGCCTGCCGTCTGCACAAACGGATAACGCGCCGCAATCTCGTCCGGCCCCAGCACCTCCAGATCCATCCCCTGCGCCGCGCCCATCCCGGCCACGCGGCGGAACTCCAGCAACCGCTCCGCAGAATGCCCCAGCCTGACCGAGCCGGTGACGTTGTAGTTCATCGGATAGCCGACCGCGTCCCCCAACCCGCGATAAAGCCCCGCCGAATAGCGCTGCATGTTCATGATCGACCAACTGCTGGAAAACGTCGGCACATTGCCCGCCGCATGCCAGGTGCTGCCCGCCGTCAGCTCGTTTTTCTCCAAGAGCACACAGTCGCGCCACCCCGCCAGGCCCAGATGATACAGGCAGGACGCCCCCACCGCGCCCCCGCCAATGATCACCACCCGCGCGCTGCCCGGTAACCCTGCCATGCTGACTCTCCGCTGCTTCTGCCCGCACTATCCGCCTGCGCGCAAAGCCTTTCAATTCACCCGCATGCCCCCTATTGATCGGAAATCCCGATCAGCTTTATCTTGGCTGAAATATCCCGGGGTCCGGGGCAGAGCCCCGGGGTTTGCCACAGGACCAACGCCATGCAGATCGAGCTTATCGACACCTTCCTCGACCTGATCGAGACCCGCAGCTTCCACCGCAGCGCCGAGCGCCTCGGCCTCACGCAATCCACCGTCTCCGGCCGGGTGGTCGCTCTGGAACAGGCGCTTGGGGCGCGGCTGTTCACCCGCTCGCGCGCGGGCACGCAGCTCACCACCGAGGGGCTGAAGTTTGAGCCCCATGCGCGTCTGCTCAGGCAGGAATGGATGATGGCGCGCAGGGCGGTGGCGCAAAGCGGCACGGCGGCGCTTTCCCTGCGGATCGGCATCCAGAACGATCTGGTGCCTGCCCATCTGGGCGCGCTGATCGCCGCCTTCCGCGCCTTGCTGCCGCAGGCGGCGCTTTATGTCGAACCCGATTACTCCACCCAGATGTGCGCTGATCTGGTCACAGGTGCCCTGGATTTCGCGATCCTGTTCACGCCCAAACCCCAGCCCGATCTCTATTTCGACTCGCTGCCCGACATTCCTTACCGGCTGATCTCGACCGACACCGAAAGCCTCTCGGCCATCACGCCCGAGCGGTATGTCTGCGCCAACTTCTCCCCCGCGTTCGAGACGGCGCATCACCAGCTTTTGCCGCATCTGACCGCAGCCCCCCTGTCGGTTGGCCAAAGCAGCGCGGTGGCGCTGCTCCTCACCCATCTCGGCGGGGCGGGCTATGTGATGGAAAGCCACGCCCGCGATCTGGTGGCGGCGGGCGGGTTTCAGATGGTCACGGACGCGCCGGTGATCCGCCAGCCGGTCTATGCCGCGATGCACCTGCGCAACCGCACCGGCACCACCCACAAGCGGATGGCCGAGGCCGCGCGCCGCAGGCTGCAAAGCTCCGGCGCGCGGTGATCCTGAAAAGGTGTGGCGGGGAGACCCCCGCCCTACTCGGCTGCCACGCTCGGGTTGTTCGGATGCGTGGTCCAGTTGGCGTAATCGCCCACTGTATCTCCGGTGCGCGGGTCCACCGCGCCTTTGGGCATCTCGGTCATGGTGATGCAATTCTCCACCGGGCAGACGTTGACACACAGGTTGCAGGCAACGCATTCGTCGTCCTTCACCTCGAACACCCGGCCCGGCAGCATCGCAATCGCCTGATGGCTGGTATCCTCACACGCCGCATAACAGCGGCCGCATTTGATGCACAAATCCTGATCAATCTGCGCCTTGGTCACATAGTTCAGGTTCAGGAACTGCCAGTCGGTGACATTCGGCACCGCACGCCCAACCAGATCGGCAGTCGAGGTCATGCCCTTGTCATCCAGATATTGCGACAGGCCCGAAATCATCTCCTGCACGATCTTGAAGCCATAGGTCATCGCCGCCGTGCAAACCTGCACATTGCCCGCGCCAAGCGCCATGAACTCTGCCGCATCGCGCCATGTCGTCACGCCGCCGATGCCGGAAATCGGCAGGCCATAGGTCTCGGGCGAGCGCGCAATCTCGGCCACCATGTTCAGCGCGATCGGCTTGACCGCCGGGCCGCAATAGCCGCCATGGGTGCCCTTGCCGTCAATCATCGGCTCGGGGCTGAAGCTGTCGAGGTTAACGCTGGTGATCGAGTTGATGGTGTTGATCAGCGAAACCGCATCCGCCCCGCCACGTTTCGCGGCTTCGGCAGGTTTGCGAATGTCAGAGATGTTCGGCGTCAGCTTGACGATGCACGGCATGCGCGAGTGCTGTTTGACCCAGCGGGTGACCATCTCGATATATTCCGGCACCTGCCCCACGGCAGAGCCCATGCCACGCTCGGCCATGCCATGTGGGCAGCCAAAGTTCAGCTCGACCCCGTCAGCTTCGGTATCCTCGATCCGGTGCAGGATGTCTTTCCACGATTCCTCGTCGCAGGGCACCATCAGCGAAATGATCAGCGCCCGGTCCTTCCAGTCGCGCTTGACCGATTTGATCTCGCGCAGGTTCACCTCCAGCGGGCGGTCGGTGATCAGCTCGATGTTGTTCAGACCCAAGAGCCTGCGGTCCGCGCCCCAGATCGCGCCATAGCGCGGCCCGTTGACGTTGACCACCGGCGGCCCTTCGGAGCCGAGGGTTTTCCACACCACGCCGCCCCACCCGGCCTCGAACGCGCGGCGGACGTTGTATTCCTTGTCCGTGGGCGGGGCCGAGGCCAGCCAGAACGGGTTGGGGGATTTGATGCCGATGAAATCGGTTGTCAGGTTTGCCATGTCAATCTCTCCGTAGGGCGGGGGTCAGCCCGCCACCCCCATCAGGGACAAATGAATCGCCTCTGCCGCATCCCGGCCCTGCGCCACTGCGGTCACGGTCAGGTCTTCACCCCCGCCCGTGCAATCGCCCCCGGCCCAGACCCGCACGGGCAATCCGGCAATCTTGCCGCCATCGAGCGCCGCCCCCGCCGGCACACCGCTCAGGGTCTGGCCAATGGCCTTGAACACCTGATCAGCCTTCAGCCGGAAGGTCTCACCGGTCGGCTGCAGACCGTCGGCGGTGTCGGCCACATAGCCGAACTCCACCTCGCGCACCGCACCATTGCCATGCACCGCCACCGGGGCCGCGTTGCAGATGATCCGCACGCCGACGCTGGTGGCATGGTCCTGCTCGTAGCATGACGCGCTCATCCTGTCCTGTCCGCGCCGGTAGACGATGGTCACGTTTTCCGCCCCCAGCAGCTTTGACTGTACGGCGGCATCCACCGCCGTCATCCCGCCGCCGATCACCACCACATCGCGGCCCACCGGCAGCGTGGTCAGGTCATCGGTCTGGCGCAGCTCGGCGATGAAATCGACGGCATTGGCCACCCCGGCCTTGTCCTCGCCCGCCGCGCGCAGCGCATTGACGCCGCCCAGACCGATGCCCAGAAACACCGCATCATGCATGGCAAGCAGCCCCTCCAGCGTCACATCGCGGCCCAGCTCCACCCCGGTCTGCACGGTGATGCCACCGATCTGCAGCAGCCACTCCACTTCTTTCTGCGCAAACCCCCCGGTCGATTTATAGCTCGCGATGCCGTATTCGTTCAGCCCCCCGGCCTTGGCCCGGCGCTCATAGACCACCACGTCATGCCCATGCATGGCCAGCCGGTGCGCGCAGGCAAGCCCCGCAGGCCCTGCCCCGACCACCGCCACCGTCCGCCCGGTCGGGGCCGCGCGCGTAAACGGATGCAGGCCGCGCGCCATCGCCGTATCGGTGGCAAAGCGCTGCAAGCGCCCGATCTCCACCGGCTTGCCCTCGGCCACTTCGCGCACGCAGACCTCTTCACACAGCGTCTCGGTCGGGCAGACGCGGGCGCACATGCCGCCCAGAATGTTCTGGGTCCAGATCGTGGTCGCCGCAGACTCTGCCGTGCCGGTCGCGATCTGGCGGATGAACAGCGGGATGTCGATGCTGGTCGGGCAGGCCGTGACGCAAGGCGCATCATGGCAGAAATAGCAGCGATCCGCCGCGACTCGGGCTTCGTGCTGATCCAGCGGGGGTTCGTGGTCGGCAAAGTTCCCGGCGATCCTGTCGGCTGGCAGGCGCGCGGGGGCAATGCCGGGCGTCAGCGGGCTGTTGGTCATGGGCGGTCGTCTCCCTGTTTATATGATCTTTGAAAAAACGCTGGCACAGGTCCATTTTTTTATCAAATGGTAAATTTTACTGCGCCACAAAATTTCGGGAGTCACCTGCCAGAGTGCCCAAAAATTGCACAGCCGAATGGGTGCTTTTCTCGCCCGAAAACGCGGGTTATAAGCGGACAGCCCCGACCGAGGCCTTTGCGCCATGGTAAGACGGTCACCAACTGGCATAAACGCCAATAGAGGACGGCATGAGCAAACATTCCCCCGACGCAGACGTGGCCTTTATCTCGGCCCTTGCAGAACTGCTGAACAAGAACGAACTGACCGAGCTGAGCGTAAAGCGCGAATATGGCGAGGATGACAGCCTTGAGGTGCGCGTGGTCAAACAGGCCAATATCGTCACCACCCAAATGGCTGCCCCTGCCCCGGTCTATGCCGCAGCCCCGGCCCCGGCCTCCGCACCAGCAGCAGCCGCAGGCAATGATGACCCGGCCCAGCATCCGGGCGCAGTCACCTCGCCCATGGTCGGCACCTGCTATCTGGCGGCCGAACCCGGCGCGACACCCTTCATCACCATCGGCGCCACCGTGGCCGAGGGGCAGACAGTTCTGATCATCGAAGCGATGAAAACCATGAACCATATCCCCGCCCCGCGCGCCGGCACCATCAAGCGCATTCTGGTCGAGGATGGCACCGCCGTCGAATTCGGCGCGCCGCTGTTGATCATCGAGTGACGCCGATGTTTGAAAAAATCCTGATCGCCAACCGGGGCGAGATCGCGCTGCGCGTGATCCGCGCCTGCCGCGAAATGGGGATCAAATCGGTCGCCGTCCATTCCACCGCCGACGCCGACGCCATGCATGTCCGCATGGCGGACGAGTCGATCTGCATCGGCCCGGCCTCCAGCACCGAAAGCTATCTCAACAAGGCCGCGATCATCTCGGCCTGCGAGATCACCGGCGCGCAAGCCGTGCATCCGGGCTATGGCTTCCTGTCCGAAAACGCCAGCTTTGCGCAAGCGTTGCAGGATCACGGCCTGACCTTCATCGGCCCCAATGCCGAACATATCCGCATCATGGGCGACAAGATCACCGCCAAGGTCACCGCGATGGAGCTGGGCATACCGGTCGTGCCGGGGTCCGACGGTGGCGTGCCCGATTTCGAGACCGCGATCGGCGTGGCGGAAAAGATCGGCTTTCCGGTGATCATCAAGGCCACCGCCGGTGGCGGCGGACGCGGCATGAAGGTGGCGAAAAATGCCGCCGAACTGGAAGTCGCGTTCCGCACCGCCCGGTCCGAGGCCAAGAATGCCTTTGGCAATGACGAAGTCTATATCGAGAAATACCTGCAAAAACCGCGCCATATCGAGATTCAGGTGTTTGGCGACGGCAAGGGCAATGCCGTGCATCTGGGGGAGCGCGACTGTTCCTTGCAGCGCCGCCACCAGAAGGTTTTTGAGGAGGCCCCCGGCCCGTCGATCACCCCGAAAATGCGCGCCGACATCGGCAAGATCTGTGCCGAAGCGGTGGCCAAGATCAACTATATCGGCGCGGGCACGGTCGAGTTTCTGTATGAAGACGGCAAGTTCTACTTCATCGAGATGAACACCCGGTTGCAGGTTGAACACCCGGTCACCGAGTACATCTTCGGCGTTGATCTGGTGCGCGAACAGATCCGCGTCGCCTCGGGCCTGCCGATGTCGTTCACGCAAGACGAGCTGGAGATCAATGGCCACGCCATCGAGGTGCGGATCAACGCCGAAAAGCTGCCGAACTTTTCGCCCTGCCCCGGCAAGGTGCAGATGTTCCACGCCCCCGGCGGCTTTGGCGTGCGGATGGATTCGGCGCTCTATTCCGGCTATTCGATCCCGCCCTATTACGACAGCCTGATCGGCAAGCTGATCGTGCATGGCCGCGACCGGCCCGAAGCACTGGCCCGCCTGCGCCGCGCATTGGGCGAGCTGATCATCGACGGGGTCGAGACCACGGTGCCGCTGTTCGATGCCCTGCTGAACGAGCCTGACATCCAGTCGGGCGAGTACAACATTCACTGGCTGGAAAAATGGCTGGCTGCCCAGTTCGGCTAAGCCCAGACGGGGGGGCGGCCTGCCCCCCCGCCGCCCGTCACACAGTGGCTGTGACATGACAGACTCCTTGCAGATCACACCCGACCTGTTGTTGCAGGCCTATGCCATGGGAATTTTTCCAATGGCAGACTCGGCCACATCACAAGAGATCCACTGGGTCGACCCCAAACGCCGCGGCGTGTTCGATCTGGACCAGTTCCACATCTCGCGCTCGCTGCGCCGCGCTGTGCTGCGCGGCCAGTATCAGGTGACGGTAGACACCGATTTCTCGGGCGTGGTTGCGGCCTGCGCTGACCGCCCGGAAACCTGGATCAACCCCCCGATCTTTGCCCTGTACCAGGCGCTGCACCGCGAGGGTCGCGCGCATAGTCTGGAGGTGTGGGAGGCTGAGCAGCTGATCGGCGGCGTCTATGGCGTCGTTCTGGGGTCGGCGTTCTTTGGCGAATCGATGTTCTCTCGCCGCACGAACGCGTCAAAGATCGCACTGGCCTGGCTGGTACACCGGTTGCGGGCGGGCGGCTTTACGCTGTTCGACACCCAGTTCCTGACCCCGCATCTGGCCAGCCTTGGCGCTACAGAAATCCCGCGCGCTGAATACCACCGCAGACTTGACCGCGCCCTGCGCCAGCCGGCGCGGTTCGATCCGCCCGGCTATGCGCCCTATCCTTCGTTGATTTCTTCGAGTGGCGCGTCCGGGTCTTCCTCTGGCTCGGTCACCTCGGGGGCCACAAAACCGGAGTCGCAGGACAGCACCCAGATATCATAGCGCGGGTGATCCATCGCCGACAGCGCCGGACTGGAGGCCAGCATCCAGCCGGTAAACATCGGCCGGGTGGCGGTGGTATCCACCACGGTCACATGTGCCTGCGCATCCGCAGCCGGGTTGTCGCGGGGAAAGCGGCATTCATCCATCTGCACCGTCAGACGCCCCAGCGCCACCGACTGCCCGCGCGACAAGGACAGATCCTGCACCCGGCCCGTCACCTTGTCGAGAAACCGCAACGTGCCACCGGGGGCAGAGGCCATATCCTGCGCCGCCATAGGCACCGGGGCCAGCAGCAGCGCCAAAAGCAACAACCGCTTCATTCTATGGGCGCCTCTGTCGCCGCCTCTGTCGCCGCCGGAGTATCCGACCCGCCGCCGACAAACTTCATCAGCAGGGTGATCAGGCTGACAGCCCCTTGGGTATCCTCGATCTCATCGCCGGGCGCGAGGTTATCCAGCGAGCCACCGGGCACGATTTCAACAAAATTGCCGCCCAGCAGCCCTTCGGAGGAAATCAGGATCGCGCTGTCGTCTGGCAACAGGATGTCACTGCGCAGCCGGATCGTGGCATCCGCAAAAAAGGTCTGCGGGTTCAGACGCAAGTCGCTGATGGTGCCGATCTTGATCCCCGCCATCCGCACATCAGAGCCGACACTGATGCCGTCCATCGCCCGAAAGCTGGCGGTCAGCGGATAGGTCTCACCCACCCGCGCCATCAGCCCGGCAGAATTGGCGGCATAGGCCAGAAAACCCACCGCCACAGCCAGCACCGCAGCGCCCGCCAGAATTTCAGCGCGTTCCGAGGCCATTATTCGGGCTGCCACGCTTCGTAATCGGTACGGGCCACCGGCGCCGTGCGGCGCAGCGACCCTGCAGGCGCATAAGCGCCTTGGGTTCCGGTCAGGTTTTCCTGATGCGGCTTTTCCCAGACCTTATGGGTCAGAGGCGATTTGGTCGGCGGCTGATCCCAGGTGAAATGCAGCCAGCCATGCCAGTCGGGCGACACGCGCGAGGCTTCCATCTCGCCATTGTAGATGATCCAGCGCTTTTTCGCGTCAGCGGTCTGGTAATAGATGTTGCCCTGATCATCCTCGCCCACCCTTATGCCTTTGCGGGCGGTAAAGATCTGGGTGCCAATCGTCTGGCTGTTCCACCAGGTGAGCAGGCGCTTGAGGAAATACATCGGGAGCCTCCGGTTGCTTGTGCCTGATATGGCGGAAATGGCGGGCAAGGTCTAGGGGCAGCACGCGTGCCCCCTGCGCCACCAGCGGGCGTTTGCGCGATTTTTCGCAGAAAAATCATCCCGGCCATCAGATCGAATTTTCTGCGAAAATTCAAAAGCGCGGGACCAGCCCGCGCCTTTGTGTCCGTCGATCCCCGTCAGTCAGCCTGCACTGGCGGTTTCTTTTTTCTTCGGCGCTTCGGTATAGACCAGCATCGGTTTGGCCCCGGCATTCACCGCCTCTTCCTTGACCACGACCTCCTGCACGCCCTCCATCCCGGGCAGCTCGAACATGGTGTCCAAGAGGATGTCTTCCATGATCGAGCGCAGGCCGCGCGCACCGGTCTTGCGCTTGATCGCGCGCCGCGCGATTGCCACCAGAGCGTCGGGGGTAAAGGTCAGCTTCACCCCTTCGATATCGAACAGGCGCTGGTATTGTTTGACCAGAGCATTCTTGGGTTCGGTCAGAATGGTGACCAGTGCCGGCTCATCCAGATCGGTCAGCGTGGCGATCACCGGCAGACGGCCGACAAATTCAGGGATCAGCCCGAATTTCAGCAGATCTTCCGGCTCCAGCTCCTTGAACAGCTCGCCCACGCCGCGCGCATCGGGGTCTTTCACATCGGCCCCAAAGCCAATGCCCGAGCCCTTGTTCCGCTGGGCAATGATCTTTTCAAGCCCGGCAAAGGCGCCGCCACAGATGAACAGAATGTTGGTGGTATCCACTTGCAGGAATTCCTGCTGCGGATGTTTGCGGCCCCCTTGCGGCGGCACCGATGCCACAGTGCCCTCCATGATCTTCAGCAGGGCCTGCTGCACGCCCTCTCCGCTCACATCGCGGGTGATCGAGGGATTGTCGGATTTGCGGGTGATCTTGTCGACTTCGTCGATATAAACGATGCCGCGCTGCGCCCGTTCGACATTGTATTCCGAGGCTTGCAGCAGTTTCAGGATGATATTCTCGACATCCTCGCCGACATAGCCCGCTTCGGTCAGTGTGGTGGCGTCGGCCATGGTAAAGGGCACATCCAGAATCCGGGCCAGAGTCTGGGCCAGCAAGGTCTTGCCACAGCCGGTCGGGCCGATCAGCAGGATGTTGGACTTTGACAGCTCGATATCGGATTTCGATGAATGGTTCAGCCGCTTGTAATGGTTGTGAACCGCGACCGACAGCACCCGCTTGGCATGGATCTGGCCGATCACGTAATCATCCAGCACCTTGCAGATATCGCGCGGTGTCGGCACCCCATCGGTCGATTTCAGGCCGGTGGCCTTGGTCTCTTCACGGATGATATCCATGCAAAGTTCCACACATTCATCGCAGATGAATACGGTGGGACCGGCAATCAGCTTTCGCACCTCGTGCTGGCTTTTGCCGCAGAAGGAACAGTAAAGCGTGTTCTTGCTGTCGCCGGAATTGTTCGCCATGGGTTTCCTCAAGCCTTGTCGGGACAAGTCTAGGCCAAGCCCGGACCCTCCACAATGTCAAATCGCCCCCCGGACGCAAGGTCCGGGGGGCAAGGCGTCACTTCGTCGTGTCATCCATCTTGCCACGGCTGGCCACGATCTCGTCGATCAGACCCCAGGCCTTGGCATCTTCGGCGGACATGAAGTTGTCACGCTCCAGCGCCGCCTCGACCGTTTCATAGGAATTGCCGGTGTGATGGACGTAAATCTCGTTCAACCGGCGCTTCAGTTTCTCGGTCTCGCGGGCGTGGATCATGATATCCGTCGCCTGCCCCTGATACCCGCCCGAGGGCTGGTGGACCATGACCCGGCTGTTGGGCAGGGAAAAGCGCATGCCCTTTTCGCCAGCGGTCAGCAGCAGCGAGCCCATCGAGGCCGCCTGCCCGATCACCAGGGTGGATACCTTGGGTTTGATGTATTGCATGGTGTCATAAATCGACAGGCCAGAGGTCACCACACCGCCGGGGCTGTTGATGTACATGCTGATTTCCTTTGACGGATTCTCCGCCTCCAGAAACAGCAGCTGCGCACAGATCAGCGACGACATGCCATCATGCACCGGGCCGGACAGAAAGATGATCCGCTCCTTGAGCATGCGCGAGAAGATGTCATAGGCCCGCTCGCCCCGGCTGGTCTGTTCGACAACCATCGGGACAAGGGTGTTCATGTAGTGATCAACGGGGTCGCGCATGGGGCCTGCCTCTTGGATGTCTGATAGGTGAATACGGGGCTGTCGTTGACAGAGTCTTAGTAGGGCGATGCGGGGGCTGCAAGGGCAGGCGGATTTTTCGTTTCCGCAAGGCCCGGAAGGCAATGCAACGAATCACGGCATGCGGCGGACTTGATCACGGGGTCGTGTGCGCTAGCTCCCGCTGACCATGCAGATGACACCCACCTTTTCCGCCGCAACCCGCGCCTGCGCCCTTGCGCAGCTGGCACAGTTCATTCCCCATGCGGGCAGCGCCTATGCAGAGCACCGCAACCTGCACCGGCCCGGCCACCCGCATGTCTCGCAGCTGTCGCCCTATCTGCGCAGCCGTCTGCTGACCGAGGCCGAGGTGATCCGCGCCGCGCGCGACGCGCACGGTGACAGCGCCGATACCTTTGTCGCCGAAGTGCTGTGGCGCGCCTATTGGAAAGGCTGGCTGGAGATGCGGCCGCAGATTTGGCGCGAGACGCAGGCCGGTGTGGCGGCATCCCTCGCCCGGCTCGACCGCGACCGCCCTCTGGCCCACACCTTTGAGGCCGCCTGCACCGGACAAACCGGCATTGACGGGTTTGATCACTGGGCGCGCGATCTGACCGCGACCGGCTATCTGCATAATCACCAGCGGATGTGCTTTGCCTCGATCTGGATCTACACCCTGCACCTGCCCTGGCAGCTGGGGGCGGATTTCTTTCTGCGCCATCTGCTCGATGGCGACCCTGCCGCAAACACGCTGTCCTGGCGCTGGGTCGCCGGGCTGCACACCCCGGGCAAGCAATACCTGGCACAGGCCGAGGTGATCACCACGCTCAGCGATGGGCGCCATTGGCCCAAGGGTCTGGCACAAAGGGTTTTTCCGGTTGCCGCCCCCCCCAGCCCGGTGCCCGGCCCCTGCCCGCAAGGCGGGCTGTGGAACCGCACCCTGCCGACCGCGCTGTTGCTGCACGAAGACGATCTGTCGCCCGACTGGCTGCTACAGGTGGGCCTGCGCCCGCTGTCGACGGCCTTTCTGCTGGCCCCCGATGCCCGTTCCCCCCGCCCGGTCTCGCCACTGATCAAAGAGTTCCTGCGCCGTGCGGTCACCGATTGCAGCCGCCGTCTGGCCGCAGATCTGTCCACCTTGCATGGTCCGGTACAGGGCCCGGGCGCGGTCGATGCGCTGGTGGCCTGGGCCCGGCAAAGCGGGGCTGCCCAGATCGTCACGCCCTTCGCTCCGGTCGGCCCGGTGGCGAGCCTTCTGGCGTCGCTCGACACCAGACTGGCGGCGGAAAACATCCGTCTGGTGCGGGCAATGCGGCCCTATGATGCCGCACTCTGGCCGCATGCCACACAAGGATTTTTCCGCTTTCACCAGACCGCACGCGCGCTGGTTCAGCAGGGTCTGGTCTAATCGCGCCCCGACGGCGCATCAAAGAACTCCCGCCGCCCCAACACCACGCGAGCCGAGGCTGTGACCAGACACAGCCCGCCGAACACCAGCGCTGCGGGGGGAAAAATCGTGGGAAACAGGCAAAGCAAAGCAAAGAACACAATCGTTTCGGTGCCTTCCAGCAGGCCAACCGCGTAATACAGCGACTTTTCACCCTGCTGCGTCGTGCTCATCCGCCGCTTGGCGGCAATGATGGCATAGCCCAGAAAACTGGCCGCATTTGTATAAAAAGCTGCCAATAAAAACGCGCCCGCCACGCCGTTTGCCTGCGGATCACGCAGCACAAAGGCCAGCGGAATCGCGGCGTAAAAAACAAAGTCGCAGAAAATATCGAAATAGCCGCCGAAATCGGTCTTGAACGTGGCCCGCGCCACCGCGCCGTCCAGCCCGTCCAGCACCCGCCCGATCAGCAAGGGCACCAGCGCCAGCCAACCCGGCAGACCGCCGGCAATCATCCCCGCCGCCGCCAGCCCGAACCCCAGCCCAAGCAGGGTGATCCCGTCCGCCGTCGCCCCGCGCGCCGCCAGCCAGCGCCCGGTGCGGTTCAACGATGGGTCGATCAGGCGGCGCATGGCTCCGTCAAGCATTGCACAGGTCTCCTTGATGGGCCGGATCATTGCCGGGCGTCACCCTGTCGTCCAGCCCCCTCCGGCCTCACGAACGGTTGTGTCCGGCGAAATACGCTTGCGCGCGGGGGTTTGCCTTGCCTATCCCGAAGGGGTATCCCGCGACAAGCGGGCAAACGGGCCGCTCCAAAGGCCGTCACACAGGGGTTACCATGCACAGACGCCATTTCCTGATCGCCTCCGCCGCCCTCTTCGCCCTGCCGGCTCAGGCACAGACCAGCTGGGACAGCATTCTTGATGCGGCAAAGGGGCAGACGGTCTATTGGCATGCCTGGGGCGGTGATCCAAAGATCAATGATTTCATTGCCTTCGTCGGCGAACAGGCACAGGCCCGGCATGGCGTGACGATTGAACATGTCAAACTCGCCTCCACCGCCGATGCCGTCGCGCGGGTGCTGGGCGAACGCGATGCGGGAACGGTCACGGGCGGCGCGGTCGATCTGATCTGGATCAACGGCGAGAATTTTGCCGCGATGAAGGAGCAGGGCCTGCTGTTCGGCCCCTTCGCGACCAGCCTGCCGAACTGGCCACTGGTCGATGTGGCGGGCAAACCCGCCGTGGTCACCGATTTCACCCTGCCGACCGAAGGGTATGAATCGCCCTGGGCCATGGCGCAATTCGTGTTCGAGTATGACAGCGCCCGCCTGCCCGAACCGCCGCGCAGTCTGGATGCGCTGAAAGACTTTATCATGGCCAACCCGGGCCGCTTCAGCTATCCGCAGCCGCCCGATTATCTGGGCACCACCTTTCTCAAACAGGTGGCCTATGGCACGCTGGCCGACCCGTCAGTGATGCAACAGCCGCTGGATGAGGCCACATATGAGGCGACCATCGCCCCGATGTGGGACTGGCTCGATGCAGTCACTCCGGCGCTGTGGCGCGCGGGCAAGGCCTATCCGCAGAACGAACCGGCGCTGGGGCAGTTGCTGGCCGATGCCGAGGTCGACATCGGTTTCGCCCTCAACCCCGGTCGCGCCAGCGCCGAAATTGCTGCCGGAACCCTGCCAGATACGGTGCGCACCTTCACCTTCGACGGCGGCACCATCGGCAACGCGTCGTTTGTTGCGATCCCGTTCAACGCAGCCCATCAGGCGGGCGCGCAAGTGGTGGCAAATCTGCTGCTGGATCCCGAGATTCAGGCCCGCGCCCAAGACCCGGATGTGTTGGGATTTCAAACGGTTCTGGACCTTTCTTCCCTTGAAGACTCAGACCGCGCCCGCTTTGACGCGCTGGAACTGGGTGTTGCCACCCTGTCGCCCGCCGATCTTGGCCCCGCGCTGCTGGAGCCGCATGGCAGCTGGATGGTGCGGATCGGGCAAGACTGGATGCAGCGCTACGGCGTCGCCCAATGATCATGGGCGGCCCGCTACGGTGGGCCCCCCGGCTGACATTGGCGCTCTTGGTGGTGCCGGTGGCGGCGGGCCTGCTGGGCACGCTGATTCCGGCTTTTGCCAATGATGCCAAGGGCTTTCGCGCCCTTCTTGACTGGCCCGGCCTGTCGCCTGCGGTCTGGCTGTCGCTGACCACCGGTGTTGCGGCCACCGCCCTGTCGCTGGCGGTCACGCTGTTGCTGGTCGCGAGCCTGTGGGGCACGCGGATCTTTGCACTGATCCAGCATCTGCTGGCCCCGCTGCTGTCAGTTCCCCATGCCGCAGCGGCGCTTGGGCTGGCGTTTCTGATCGCCCCTTCGGGCTGGATTGCGCGGCTTTTGTCCCCTTGGGCCACCGGCTGGACCCAGCCGCCGGACCTTTTGATCCTGAACGACCCTTACGGCCTGTCGCTGACGCTGGGGCTGGTCACCAAAGAGGTGCCGTTCCTGTTCCTGATGGCCCTTGCCGCCCTGCCGCAAGCCGATGTGGCGCGGCGGATGAATGTGGCGCAAAGCCTGGGCGCCGGGCGGATCGCGGCTTTTGTGATTTCGGTATTACCAAGCCTTTACAGCCAGTTGCGCCTGCCGGTTTATGCGGTTCTGGCCTATTCGATGACCGCAGTGGAAATGGCGATGATCCTGGGGCCGACCCGGCCCGCCACCCTGTCGGGGCAGGTCGTGATCTGGATGGCCGACCCGATGCTGACCGGCCGGGCGACAGCCGCCGCAGGGGCGGTGCTGCAACTGGCGGTGGTCATCGCGGCGCTTCTGGCCTGGGTTCTGGCCGAGCGGATCGCCGGGCTGGCCCTGATCCGCCTTGCCGAAAACGGCTTGCGCGCCCATGCGCTAGACGCGCTTGCGCGGCTGGTTGCGGTGCTGACCGGCACGGCGACGGCGGCGGCGCTGATCCTTGGGCTGGCGGGGCTGGCGGTGTGGTCGGTGGCCGGGCTGTGGCAGTTTCCCGATGCCCTGCCCGACACGCTGTCGCTGAAAACATGGATGCGCGCCGCCCCCGATCTGGCCAGCACCGGCGGGCTGACGTTGATGATCGCTGTCGCCGCCACCGCGCTGTCGCTGGCACTGGTGCTCGCCTGTCTGGAGGCAGAGCACCGCTTTGCCCTCTCCCCCGGCGCGGGCGCGCTCTGGGTGCTCTATCTGCCGCTACTGGTGCCACAAGTCGCGTTTCTGCCGGGGTTGCAGATCGCCGCCCTGCGCAGCGGGGTCGAGGGGCATTGGCTGGCCGTGGCCACCGCCCATCTGGTGTTTGTGCTGCCTTACGTCTTTTTGTCGCTCGCCCCGGCGTGGCGCGCCTGGGATCCCCGCATCTCGGTCGCCGGTCTGTCGCTGGGGGCAACGCCCGCGCGGGTGTTCTGGCGGCTGCGCCTGCCCATGCTGCTGCGCCCGGTGCTGACGGCGGCGGCGGTGGGGCTGGCGGTGTCGGTCGGGCAATATCTGCCAACGCTGCTGATCGGCGGCGGCCGGGTGGAAACCCTGACGACCGAGGCCGTGGCTCTGTCGTCGGGCGGCAACCGGCGGCTGATCGGCACCTATGCGCTGTTGCAGATGGTGCTGCCCGCGCTTGGCTTTGCCCTTGCGCTGCTGGTGCCTGCGGTGCTGTTCCGCAACCGGCGTGGCATGGCGGTAAGCGCATGACCGGCGTGCTGGAGCTGCAGACCCTTCAGATCACCCAGGGCCAGACCCGGGTGGTGGCACTGGACGTGACCATCGCCCCCGGCGAGGTGCTGACCATCATGGGTCCCTCCGGATCGGGCAAATCCACCGCGCTGGCTGCGATGATGGGCACGCTTGCCCCCGCCTTCCGCACCACGGGCCGGGTGATTCTGGCCGGGCGCGACATCACCACCCTGCCCCCGCATCTGCGCCGGGTCGGCCTGCTGTTTCAGGATGATGTGCTGTTCCCGCATCTGTCGGTCGGCGCCAATCTGGCCTTTGCGCTGCCGCCCGCGGTCAAAGGCCGGAGCGCCCGGCGCGCGCAGGTCGATGCCGCACTGGATCAGGCCGGTCTGTCGGGCTTTGCCGCGCGGGATCCCGCCACCCTGTCGGGCGGGCAGCGCGCTAGGGTGGCGCTGATGCGCACCCTGCTGGCCCGACCCTGCGCCCTGTTGCTGGATGAGCCGTTTTCGCGGCTGGATGCCGGTCTGCGCGCCCAGATCCGCAGCTTTGTGCTGTCACGCATCCGGCAGGAGGGGCTGCCGGCGGTGCTGGTCACGCATGACCCGGAAGACGCACAGGCCGCCGGAGGACGCGTGGTGACCCCGCTTGGCACCCCGGTCACGCTTTAGCGCGCCAAAATCAGCTCGGCCCGCAGCCCGCCCAAAGCCTCGGACCGGCCCAGAATCAGCCGCCCGCCATGGCTGCGCGCGACATCGGCGGCAATCGACAGGCCCAAGCCCACCCCGCCGCCCCGGTTGGGGTCACGCGCGGCCCCCAGCCGGGTAAAGGGCGCCATCGCCGCCTCGCGCTGCGCCTCGGGAATTCCCGGCCCGTTGTCCTCGACCACAAACCGCAGGCTGCGGTCATTGGCCGACAGCGTCAGCCGGACGCTGTCGGCATGACGAAACGCATTGCCGATCAGGTTCTCGACCGCCCGCTGCACCGCCTGCGGCCGCAGGCGCAGCATGACCGGCGTCATCAGCCGCGATTCCCAGTCAAGGCTATGGCCTGACCGCGCCACATTATCGACGATGCGCGCGGCAATCTGCGCCGGATCAGCCTCGACCGGTTCTTCCATCGCATCGCCCCGGACAAAGGCGAGGAATTCATCGACCAGCCGCTCCATCTCGCGCACATCCGACAACAGCGCCTGCACCTCATCATCCTCGGGCAGCATCGACAGACCCAGCCGCAGCCGGGTGATCGGGGTGCGCAGGTCATGGCTGACCCCCGACAGCATCAGCGTGCGGGTTTCAATCGCGCGTTCGATCCGCGACCGCATGTCCAGAAACGCCGCCCCCGCTGCCCGCACCTCCAGCGCACCGCGCGGACGGTAGGGCACCGCCTCGCCCTTGCCAAACGCCTCTGCCGCCTCGGCCAGCCGCTTGATCGGCCGCAACTGATTGCGCAGGAACATATAGGCGATCAGCGTCATCAGCACCGAGGCCAGCATCATGATCACCAGCAGCTGATGCGGATTTGACGCTGACACCCGCGTGCGCGACAGGGAAAACAGGATCGGCCCGTGGCGGGTCTGTTCGGCCAGCAGGACCGTGCCCCTTACGGTGGCCAGATCAATCGACAGCACATAGGGCAAACGCTCGCGCAGCTCGGCGATCACCGGACGCGCGGTCAGATCCCACCAGTCGCGCCGGTCGGTTGGCGTAACCGAGCGCGCCGGCAGTTCGACCCCGATCTCCACCGCCTCGGCCAGCGGCTGCACCGCCGCAAGCGCCGCCTCCAGACTGTCTGCCGCATCCAGCACGTCGCGCATCAGCGCCAGCTCCATCACCACGCCATGCACCAGCTGCTGCGTCACGCCTTCGAAATGGCGCTGGATAAAGGCGACCGACACGATCAGCTGAATCGTGACCGTCGGCACGATCAGGATCAGCGCGGCACGGCCGAACAGGCTGCGGGGCAAAAAGGGCTTGAGGCTCAGGCGCATGCCGCTAGCCTAGCCGGGCAATACGGCAAATGAAAGCGGGCAACGAAGATGCAGGCGGGAGTAGCAGAGCAGGTGGCACAGGGCATCCGCCGGATTCTGGCCCCCAACCCGTCGGCGATGACCGGACCGGGGACCAACACCTATATCCTCGGGCACGGCGCCGGCGTGATCGTGGTCGACCCCGGCCCGGCAGAGGAACAGCATCTGGCGACCATACTGGCGGCCCTTGATCCGACTGACACAGTGACAGCAATTCTGGTCACCCATGCCCACAATGACCATTCTGCCGCCGCCCCCCGGCTCTCTGCCCTGACGGCGGCCCCCGTCCTCGCCTTTGGCGATGCCCGCTCAGGTCGCAGCCCGTTGATGCAACGTCTGGCTGACAGCGGTTTTGCCGGCGGCGGTGAAGGTGCCGACCTCAGCTTTCGTCCCGACCGGCAGCTGACCGATGGCACGGTGCTGCCTTGCGGTGACACGCTGTTGCGGGTGATCCACACCCCCGGCCATATGGGCGGCCATATCTGCCTGGGCTTTGGCGATGTGCTGTTGTCCGGCGATCACGCCATGGGCTGGGCGTCGAGCCTGATCTCGCCGCCCGATGGTGACATGGCAGCCTATATGGCGTCGCTCGACCGCCTGATGTCAGAGCGCTGGAGTCTGATGCTGCCCGGCCACGGCCCGGCGGTGCCCGAGGTCGCAGCCCGCCTGCAAGCGCTCTCCGATCACCGCCGCGCCCGTGAAGCCGAGGTGCTGGCCGCCCTGCGCCCCGCACCAGCCACCCCCACAGACCTGACCCGCCGGATCTATCACGACATTCCCCCCGGACTGCACGCCGCCGCCATCAGAAACGTGCTGGCGCATCTCATTGATCTTGCGGCCAGAAACGTTGTCACCTGCCAGGATATCCCCGGCCCGGACACAATTTTCACCCGAACTGACTCCTTGTAACGATTTTTCCGGAAATCCCCTTTACGCCCCCAAAACCACTTGCTATACGGCCCACGTGTTCCGGCGTAGCTCAGCGGTAGAGCAGTTGACTGTTAATCAATTGGTCGTAGGTTCGATCCCTACCGCCGGAGCCAAAGTAAGCTAGTAATTTGAATTGATGGAAGAATTCCATCCCTTTCAAACACAGCGCTTTGGATTGACACACCGTTTCTCATGATCTGACATCTGGTTTTGAACCGTCCTGTCCGGGGCTGAATTCAGCGGGTTTCGCCGCTGTGTTTCTGGCATTTTCGACAGGCGATAATGGGGGTCAGCTTCTGTCAGCGTGAAAACCGGCGGGTCAGCGTCTTCAGCCTTTGCCCCGCGCTTAACCCTCTATCGTCGCCCGGCCTTGCGGGTGGAGAGCAACAGGTTGGTCTCGCTTGTCATCACGCCGTCGATGTTGCGGATGCGAAAGATCACCTCGTCCAGCTCCTGCAAGGTCTGGGTGGCCAGATCGACGATCAGATCCCAGCGGCCGTTGGTGGAATGCACCGCCTGCACGGCGGGCAGGCCGGCAAGGCGGGCCATGGTGCGCTCGGCTCCCTTGCCCTCGATCCCGATCATCATCAGCGCACGCACCGGGGCGGCGGTCACGTCGGCGCGGGTGACCACGGTAAAGCCCGCGATCTCCCCCCGCTCCACCAACCGTTCCATCCGGGCGCGCACCGTGGCGCGCGACAGGCCGAGGCTGTCGGCCAGATCGGAAATCGCCGCGCGCCCGTCGCGGCGCAGTTCTGACAGCAGGCGGGTGTCTGTATCGTCCATTTTGCGCAACCCTTTCGCCATTTGGTGCAAACTCCTGTGCAGTTTGCACAGGACGCCGGGTGAATCCACCATCTTTATGCGCAATCCTGTGACAAACAATAAGGATGCCACCATGCCAAACACCATTCTCATCGGGGCCCCGATTGACGCGGGCCAACGCCGCCCCGGGTGTCTGATGGGGCCTGCCGCTTACCGTGTCGCCGGGCTGGCGCAGGCGATTGGCGGTCAGGGCCACAGCGTGCAGGACTGGGGCGATCTGACCTGCCCCGAGGTGGACGCGCCGCCCTGCCCCAACCCGGCGGTGCATTCGCTGGCCGAGGTGCTGGGCTGGACGCAGGTTCTGTCCACCAAGGTGGATGACGCGCTGAGCCAAGGCGCGATGCCGATCATTCTGGGCGGCGATCATTCGCTGGCGCTGGGGTCAGTGTCCGGGGCTGCGGCCTATGCCAGCCGCAACGGGCGGCCGCTGTTCCTGTTGTGGCTGGACGCGCATTCCGATTTCCACACGCCGCTCAGCACGACCAGCGGCAATCTGCATGGCACCCCGGTCGCCTATATTGCGGGTCGCACCGGGTTTGAGGTGTTTCCGCCGTTTCCAGCCCCGGTCCCGGCGGACCGGATCTGCCTTTATGGCATCCGCTCGGTCGATCCGGCCGAACATGCCGCGCTGCTGGAGCATGACATTGCCATCAACGACATGCGGGTGCTGGACGAGCATGGCGTGGTAGCCCCCCTGCGGGCGTTTCTTGACAAGGTCCGCAGCGCGGGCGGGATGCTGCATGTCAGCCTGGATGTCGATTTTCTTGACCCCGCCATCGCGCCCGCTGTCGGCACCACGGTTCCCGGCGGCACCACCTTTCGCGAGGCGCATCTGGTGATGGAACTGCTGCATGAAAGCGGGCTGGTGACCAGTCTGGATCTGGTGGAGCTGAACCCGTTTCTGGATGATCGCGGCGTCACCGCGCGGCTGATGGTGGATCTGGTCGGCAGTCTGATGGGCAAAAAGGTCTTTGACCGCCCGACCCGCGCCAAGTGACGGGGAGCAGATCACATGACCCTCAACCTTGTGCCATTTGTCAGCGTGGACAACATGATGAAGCTGGTTCTTCATCTGGGCATCGAACGCGTGCTGGTGGACCTTGCCGCCGAGATCGAAGCCGATTTCCGCCGCTGGCCGCAGTTTGACAAGACCCCGCGCATCGCCTCGCATTCCGATGTCGGGGTGATCGAGCTGATGCCCACCTCTGATGGTGAAACCTATGGCTTCAAATATGTGAACGGCCACCCCGGCAACATGAAAAAGGGGCTGCAAACCGTGACCGCGTTTGGCCTTTTGGCGGATGTGGAGACCGGCTATCCGCTCCTGTTGTCGGAAATGACCATCCTGACCGCGCTGCGCACGGCGGCAACGTCTGCCATGGCCGCCAAATGGCTGGCCCCCAAGACCCCCACAATGGCGCTGATCGGCAATGGCGCGCAGGCCGAGTTTCAGGCGCTGGCCTTCAAGGCGATCTGCGGCATCTCCGAGGTGCGGCTTTACGATCTGGACCCGCAGGCCACCGCGAAATGCGCGCGCAATCTGGCCGGGCGCGGGCTGACCGTGACCGCCTGCCATACCGCCGAAGAGGCGATCCTGGGCGCGGGCATCATCACCACCGTCACCGCCGACAAGACCAATGCCACCATCCTGACCGACAACATGGTGGGGTCTGGGGTGCATATCAACGGTGTGGGCGGCGACTGTCCGGGCAAGACCGAACTGGCCCGCGACATTCTGCTGCGCTCGGCGATTTTCGTCGAATACCCGCCGCAAACCCGGATCGAGGGCGAGATCCAGCAACTGGACCCCGATCATCCGGTGACCGAGCTGTGGCAGGTGATCGCGGGTGAGGCGCCGGGGCGCACCGATCCGGCGCAGGTGACGCTGTTTGACAGTGTGGGCTTTGCGATCGAGGATTTCAGCGCCCTGCGCTACATCCGGTCGCAACTGGGGCAAAGCGGGTTTTGCGAACCGCTTGACATGATCGCCGACCCCGATGATCCGCGCGATCTGTTTGGCATGATCCTGCGCGCCATGTGACGCGCAGGATCGGTGTTCAGGTTCAGTGCGCCTGTGCGGCAGGATCCGCGCCGAACTGCCGTTCCACCTTGCGCTTGTGCAGCAGGTACTTGCCATCGCTCAGCGAGATCAGGGTGTAGAACGCCGGCACCACGAACAGCGTAAAGATCGTGCCGATCAGCAGGCCGGTAAAGATCACCAGACCCATCGCCTGCCGCGCCGCAGCCCCTGCGCCTTCGGCGATGATCAGCGGCACCACGGCCAGAGCCATGGCCGCCGTGGTCATCAGGATCGGGCGCAACCGGGTCTTGGCGGCCGCCACGATGGCTTGCCGCTGTGGCAGACCATGTTCCTCACGCTGCTGGTTGGCGAATTCCACCATCAGAATCCCGTGCTTGGTGATCAGGCCGATCAGCGTGATCAGACCCACCTGCGTATAGATGTTCAACGTGCCTGCCCCCATATACAGCGGCAGCATCGCGCCAAAGATCGACAAGGGCACCGACATCAGAATGATCAGCGGATCGCGGAAGCTTTCGAACTGCGCCGCCAGCACAAGATAGATCACCACAAGCGCCGCCGCAAAGGCCAGCAGGATGGTGTTGCCTTCGGATTTCTCCAGCCGCGACTGATCGGCATATTCGATGAAGAACCCGTCCGGCAGCACCTCGGCCGCAATCCGCTCCAGCTCGGCCAGAGCCACGCCGGTCGACAGGCCGATCATCGGCATCCCCGACAGGGTGGCAGAGTTAAGCTGGTTGAACTGCGAGATCGACGCCGCCGACACCGTCGGCGTGATGCTGACCACCGAAGACAGCGGCACCATGACCCCGGTGCCCGAGCGCACAAAGAACTCGCCCAGCTTTTCCGGGTTGTCACGCCATTCGCGCGGCACCTGCGTGATCACGTCATAGCTGTTCGAGTCGCGGTCGAACTGCGCAACCGCGCCCCCCCCGACCAGCAGGCCCAGCGTGGACCCGATGTCGCTGACCGCCACGCCCAGTTGGGCGGCGCGGTCACGGTCGATCGTCACCCGCACCTGCGGCGCGTCAAACGACAGGCTGTTCTGCACCACGATGAACATGCCCGATGCCATGGCGCGGTTGCGGATTTCATCCGCAATTTCGACCACCCGCTCGGGCGCGTAAATCGACTGGATCACCATCGAGATCGGCAAACCGCCGCCCGAACCGGGCAGCGACGGCGGCGCAAAGACGTAGCTTTGCAGGCCGGGCGTGCCGTCCAGAATGCCTTGCAGCTGCTGCTGAATCTCGGCCTGCCCCCGGGTGCGTTCGGCCCAGTCCTTCAGCGCCCAGATGTAGAAGCCGGTATTGCCGGCCCCGCCCATCCCGGCCACCGAGAACGAGGTCTGCACCTCTTCGATACCGGCGGTGCGTTTGCTCACCTCCTGGGTAAAGGCGTCGGTGTAGTCGAGCGTCGCATAACGCGGTCCGCTCATGATCGCAAACAGCGCGCCGCTGTCTTCCTCGGGCGCAAGCTCTGAGGAGGTGTTCAGGAACATGAACCCGGTCGCCCCCAGCAGCGACACCACCATCAGGATGGTCACCGGACGGTAATCGAGCGAAGACGACACCCGGCGTTCATACCAGTTGGCAAGCCCGCCAAGGGTGCGGTCCACGACCCGCTGGAACCGCCCCGGCTCGCCATGGTTCAGCAGACGGGCCGACATCGCCGGCGTGATCGTCAATGCCACAATGCCAGAGATCACCACCGATCCCGCGAGGGTCAGCGCAAATTCGGCAAACAGCGCGCCGGTCAGCCCGCCGGTAAAGGCAAGCGGCGCCAGCACGGCGGCCAGCGTGATGGTCATCGCGACCACCGGGCCGGTGATTTCCTTCATCCCCTTGATCGAGGCGGCGGCGGGAGTCATGCCTTCGTCAATATGGCGATGGATGTTTTCCACCACCACAATCGCGTCATCGACCACCAGACCAATGGCCAGAACCATCGCCAGCAGCGTCAGCAGGTTGATCGAATACCCCAGCAACAGCATCACACTGCACACCCCGATCAGCGACAGCGGAATCGTGACGATGGGCATCAGAACCGAGCGGAACGAGCCCAGGAACAGCAGGATCACCACCACCACGATCAGCACCGCTTCGGCGATGGTCTTGAACACTTCGGAGATCGAGGCCGAAATCGTCTCGGTCGAGTCGTAGACCAGTGACATCGTCATGCCGGTGGGCAAGGTTGCCTCTACCCCCGGCAAGGCTTCCCGCACGTTGGTGGCCACATCCAGCTGGTTTTCACCCGGCGCAGGAATGATGCCGATGAAAATGCCCGGCTCGCCCGCAAAGGTCACGATGGCATCATTCGCCCCGGAGGCCAGCTCCACCCGCGCCACATCGCGCAGGCGCACCACGCCACTGTCACCCTGCCCCAGCGGCAGCGCGCCAAAGGCTTCGGGGCTCTGGATGGTGGAATCGAGCGTCAGAGAATACGAGAAGTATTCATTCTCGGTCTTGCCCGGTGCCGACAGAAAGTTCGACGACCGGATCGCCGCCAGCACCTCTGATGCCGTGACGCCACGCGCCGACAGCAACAAAGGATCAAGCCAGATCCGCATCGCATATTTCTGCGAGCCCAGAATCTCCATCTGTGCCACGCCCTGAATATTGGTCACACGCGGGCGCACCACCCGTTCCAGATATTCGGTCAGCTGTTCGGGCGTCATGTTCGGGTTCTGAACCGCCAGATACATCAGCGCAAATGTCATGCCGGTGCCCTTGGCGATCACCGGATCTTCGGTATCCTGCGGCAACTGACCCCGCACCTGCTGAACCTTGGACATCACCTCGGTCAGCGCAACATCGGGATCTGCCCCCAGCTTCATCTGTACCGTGACGACCGAGGCCGAAGGCCGCGAGTCGCTGGTCACATAGTCAAGGTTTTCCGTGGTCGACACCGCCGACGCAATCGGCGCGGTGACAAAGCCCTGAATCAGTTCGGGCGCCGCACCGGGATAGACGGTGGTGATGGTGATCACACTTTCCTGCACCTCGGGGTATTGCCGGACCGGCAGGTTGACCATGGCCGCAAGACCAAGGAACAGGATCAGCGCCGCCAGCACGCTGGACAGCACCGGACGGCGGATGAAAAGCTCGGAAAAGTGCATCTTCAGCCCCTTATTCGCTGGCCGCAGAGTCTGCAGGTGTTGCCGCCGGAGGCGACAGCTCGACCGTGTCGTCAATCACCACCTTGGCCGCGTTCGACAAACGGTTCTGCCCCGAAGTGACGATCTGATCGCCATCCGCAATCCCGGAAATAACTTCGATCCGGTCATCCGCGCGGCGACCCAGCGTGACAAAGGCCTGCTCGACCTTCAGCCCGTCGCCATCCGGCTTCACAACATAGATCGAGTCGCCATAAAGGCTGGAAATCACTGCCGTCTGCGGCACGGTGATCACCCCTTCTTCGGCAGGCATCGCCACCCGCACCCGCAGGAACTGGCCGGGAAACAGCCGCGCACCGGGGTTGTCCACAACAGCCCGCACCGACACCAGCCGGGTCCTGGGGTCAACCTGAGGCTCGATCCCGCTGATCCGGCCCTCGGCACTGAAAGAGCCGACATCGGTGCTGACCGTGATCTCTCGGCCCAGATCCAGCGCCCCGATCTGCTGTTCGGGCACGGTGAAATCGACAAACATCTGATCCAGATCCTGCAAGGTCGCATAGATCGCGCCGGGGGTGACGTATTGCCCGACCTCGACCCGCGGAATCCCGATCACGCCTTCAAACGGCGCGGTCAGGGTCTTGGCATCCAGCGAGGTCTGCACCTGCGCCACCTGAGCGCGCGCGCTTTGCTCCTGCGCAAGCGCCGTCTCGACCGCATTCGCGGTCCCGACTCCGCGTTCGGTCAGGGTCGCCGCCCGCACCGCCTCGGCCTGAGTGACGCCAAGGGCCGCTTCGGCTGCGGCAAGCGACGCGCGCTCACTGTCATCATCAATCTGCAACAGCACCTGACCCTCGGTCACCCGGTCGTTCGACGCAAAGCCGATCGAGCGGACCAGCCCGCCGGCTTCGATCGCCAGATCCACGCCACGCGCCGAAATGGCGGTGCCTACCGCATCAATGCCCGGCGTCCAGGTTACCGGATCCACCATCTGCACTGTCACCGGCACCGGCGGCGCCACCCGGCCCGCCATGAACTGCGCGATCATGCCGTCGCGGAAATACTTGAACCAGACAATCCCGCCGACCACCAGGCCAAGAAGGAGGATCGCGATAATCAGACGTTTTGCCATGGATAAGCCTCGTTTTTCAGCGGAAGCGCGGGAACAAACAAACAGGTCCGGCACAAGATTTTCCGGCATGTAGTGAACCTTTGATCAAGCAATATCAATACGGATGACACAGCTTAAGGGCGAATACTGTACAGCAAATTTGAACAACCGACCCGCCATTTTGCATGATTTGCGCTGATTTGCCGGGCAAACGCCCCGCAAACCATCAAACCCCAACCCCCTCACCCAAGACATGCCCTGCGCCGACCTCCCCTTTCCCACAGACCTCCGCCCCCCCATCACAATCGCAACAGAGCTCTTGCAAGCCCCCCCAAGCTGCTATAATTCCCCCCCAGCGAGGCGGGTGGGCAGGCAGGCTATGCACCGGATTGCAAATCCGTGAAGATCGGTTCGATTCCGATACCCGCCTCCAGATCTTTCAGTCAGTAATGCTGCCTCTTCAAAGCCAATGGGTCATTGCCCGTTGAAGCTTTGCGGAAAAGCGTGCCAATTGCGGGTGGCGTTCGGGCTTTGCTGGGACGGGGCGCCGCTTTGCGCTGCAATCGCGCGGCGCAGCATGCCGAGGGGAGGCTGAATCCGTATGTCTGATCGGTCAGACCGCCCTGCACCGTTGGTCTTTGGTCAACCGCTGATGCCGCATCAGGACGATTTTCTGCGGCTGCTGGATCCGGTGTTCCACTCCGCGCGTCTGACCAATGGCGGCGCGCTGCATGCACGGTTTGAGGCGGAGTTGAGCCGGTTGCTCGGCGGGACCGCCTGTCTGGTGTCCTCTGGCACGATGGCGCTGATGATGGCATTGCGGCTGGGTGGCCTGCGCGCCGGGGGCGAGGTGATCACGCCACCGCTCAGCTTTGCCGCGTCGGTTCAGGCGATTGACTGGTGCGGTCTGCGCCCGGTCTTTGCCGATGTCGAGCCGGAGTTCGGCACGCTTTGCGCCAGGGCGGTGGAGGCCGCGATCACCCCCCGCACCGTGGCCATTCTGGCGGTGCATTTTCAGGGGATCGCCTGCGATGTCGCGGCACTGGAAGATCTGGCGCGCAGGCATGGGCTCTGGCTGGTCTTTGATGCAGCCCAAGCCCCGGATGTGCAGATCGCGGGCGAAAACCTCTGCCTGCGGGGTGATGCGACGGCAATGTCGCTGCATGCCACCAAATTGCTGAACACGGCAGAGGGTGGCGCGGTGGTGCTGCGTGACCCGGCGCGGGCGACGGCTCTGACGCGGATGCGCAACTTCGGGCTGGAGGAGGGCCGGATGACCGGGCCGGGGATCAATGGCAAGATGTCAGAGCTGCACGCCGCCTTTGGGCTGGCGGTGCTGCCCCATGTGGCTGGTGAGATCGCAGCCCGGGCGCAGCTGCGGCGCTGGTATGATGCGGGTTTTGCCGATGTCACAAGCCTGTCCCTGCTGCGGCCCCGGCCCGGCAGTTCGGAAAGCCATCTGTATTACACGCTTGTCCTGCCACCAGAGCAGCGCGCTGCGGTCATCGCCGCGCTGAAGGCCGACGATATTCTGCCCCGCGCGCCGTTTACCGTGCTGTGCGGGCCGGGAACCCGCTATGAGACGGCCCCTCTGCATACCAGCCGTGACCACCTGATTGCCCCGGCTCTGGCAGAGCGCTATCTGTCATTGCCCCTGCACAGCGACATGGGCCGGGCCGGGGTGGACCGGGTTGTGCAGGCGGTGATGCGGGGGATGTCATGACAGATCCGGAACTGCCGGCCCCGATCCGCGGTGTCGACAGCTTTGATGAGGTCGTGCTCTACGGCAGCCGGGGCCACAGCCAGATGATGATGGCGGTGTTGCAGACCCACTGGCAGGGTCGGGTCCGGCTGCGGGCTGTGATTGATGATCTGTCGCATGGCTTCACGCACCCAACACTGGGGGTGCCGGTGATTTCGGGCGCAGAGCGGCTGGCGCAGCTTCCGGCGGTTCCGGTGCTGTTGTCGATGGGCGATGGCGCGGTGCGCGCCCGCATCGCCCTGCGGCTGGCGCATGAGGGGGCGGTTCTGGCCAGTATCGTGCACCGTACGCCCGGCACGGTGGCGGCGGATGCCCGGTTCGGGCCGGGTTGCGTGATCGACCTGACCTCGCGGATCTGCCCGAATGTGGTGCTGGGCACCGGGGTGCAGGTTCTGGCGGCGGTGATTGGTCATGATGTCAGCGTCGGCGATTTTTCCACGCTGGCCTTTGGCGCGATCATCAATGGCCATGTCGGGATTGGCAGCCATGTCACCATTGGCTCGGGGGCCATCATCTGCAACGGTCGGCCCGGCCACCCGATCCGGATCGGCGACGGCGCAGTGATCGGTGTGGGCGCGGTGGTGATGCGCGACGTGCCCGCCGGCGCGCGGATGATGGGCAACCCGGCAATGCCGGTGCGCGACTGGGTCCGGCTTCAGGCGCTGATCAGGCAAACGCCTTGAGCAGCTGATCGCAATAGCGGTCCAACCCCAGATGGGGCCGCAGCAAGGCGCGCCGGGCGCGCCGCGTGGCCTGCGTCTCCCCCTGCGCAAAGCCGATCGCGGCCGCGACAAACCCGGCCCGGTCGCCACAGGTCACAAAGCGCCCCAGCGGATCCACCGTGCCGCGCAACCCGATATCGGCGGCATATCCGACAAAGGGTGTGCCCGTGGCCGCCGCATGGATCAGCGTCGCCGGGCCGGGGTCTTCGCGTGAGGTCAGAAGGTAGACCGCCGCCGCCGCATAACAGGCCAGCGAGTCGGTCACGAACCCCGGCAGGCTCAGCGGCAGGCCCGCCCCCCACGCCGCCAGCGCCAGATCCTGCGCCCAGGGGTCAAGCGCGCCCAGCCAGACAAAACCCGCCTCCGGCATCCGGGCATGGATCTCCTGCGCGGCGTCCAGAAACAGATCAAAGCCCTTGCGCCGGTCGGCATGCCCTGCCCCGATGAACAGCTTGCGCCCCGCTTGCACGCGCCTGCGCGCCCGGAAATCCGCCCGCCCAGCGGGCGGCAGGGTCACGCCCGGCTGCACCACCTCCAACCGGCCCAGATCGGGGTGCAGCGCCTCGGCCATTCGGGGAAATGACGCGATCAGCCGCGCCCCCGCCGCCTGCGCCGCAGCCAGCCCCGGCACCAGACCCAGCGCATCAAGATAGCCGCGCATCTCGTGGATCAGCAGCACAGTCCGCAACCCCGCCCGCGCCGCGCCTTGGGCCAACTGGGCGGCGGCCCCGCTGTTCACGATCACCGGCACATCACGCGGAACGCCAGCGAACACCCCCGCCGCATCCCAGCCTTCGGCCAGCACGAACACCGGGCCAAGCTCGGCAAAGCGTGCCACCAGTGGCCCGCCATCGCGCAGCACAAACACCGGCGACAACCCGCGTGCGGCAAAGGTCAGCGCGATGTCGCGCACCAGGATCGGCGTGCCCGCCTCTTGCGCATCATGCACCCCCAGCAGGATCGGGCGCGCGAGGCCGGCCAAGGCCTGCCGGATGGCAGTGGCAGACTGCTCCGGGCTGCGCAGCACAGGTCTGGGCAGATGGCCCGCGCCCTGCCCGACACGGATGTAATGGGCAAAGGCACAGGTCTCTTGCAGCCGCAGGTAACAGCGCCGGTAGAACCCGGCATCAAAACCGTCAGACGGGCTGCGCCCCTCGGCATCGCCATGGCGGGCGAAATGGCCTGCAGGGGAAAACGCCGCAGCGGCCACGTCAGGGTGCAGCCGCAGATAGGCCACCGGGTCGATCAGCGGGTGCGGGCTGCGCCACGCACCCGGACGGTCCTGCGCCAGAAAGCTGTCCAGCGCGGTCGGATGGCCCTCCGCCGCCCAGCCGGGGTACAGCGCCTTGTAATGCCGGGTGCTGAAATAGGGCGAGGGATCAAGGCCAAGCCTATCCCCTTCAGCCCGGAAATGGCCCAGCGGGTCGGCAACTGGCGTATCATGCTGGCCTTGATAAAAGCCTGCATCAAAAAACCCCTCACAGGCCACAGGCGGCATCATGGTCCGAACACCCCGTCTTGCAGCGCCTGTCGCACATCTTCGTTGCGGCGCGCGACGATCTGCTGCGCCTTGTGCTGGGTGCTGCCCATCGGCGCCACCCGGATCAGCCGGTAGCCCCCCGCCTGACAGACCACACCGAACAGCCGCTCGATCGCATGGGCCGGGGTTGCATCAAGCTGGCCAGCTTCGGGCGGAAAATGCTCTGGCGTCAGTGCAAGCGCCAGCAACGGCTCCAGCGCCGCCCGCCGCGCCCAGAACATCGAGCCGACCGGAAAATCCAGATCGGCGTCGGTTGGCAGCGGGCACGGCGGCTGCATCCTCGCCACCAACTCGCGCGCGATGTCCAGATTGTCGCCCCAATGCGCCGCCGCCAGCACCGATTTGAAGGTGAGCGGCGCCACCAGCCCCAGATCGGGCACGGACTGGAACAGCGAAATGATGCGGAACACCTCTTCCCGGTTGGGCAAAAGACAGGTCAGACAATGCTCCAGCCAGTGATCGAGGCCCTCGGCATGCGGCGACTTTTTGCCATGCAGGTGCAGCACGACATCATGCGCTGCGTAGACATCGGCAAAACCGTAGAGCTTGCCATACACATCCCGCCCCCGGTTTGGCACAACCCGCACCACAGCGGCGGGCAGCTGTGCCATGATCTGCATCGCCTTGGCGCGTGTGTCGGTCGAGACATAGAGTCGGTAGGGCTGGTCCAGCAGCGCCAGCCGGTCGCGAAACACCGCCGCAAGCTCCGGATAGAACAGGTGGATGAACACCCCGACCGGGCGCGCCAGCTCCACCGGGCTGTTGCGCGGCCAGAGCCGCAGGTGCCGTTTCTGCCGGTCACGCGAAAAGCCCGCTGGACTGTGGGCATAGAGCGGGCGGTTGTTCAGCAGCCGGATCCGGGCCTGCACCGGGTCGATCCCGCCGCCCTCCAGCGCCAGAAACGCCCCCGTCGGGCAGTCCAGCACCCGGCGCGCGCGGGCGCAGACCGTGTCCAGCACCGCAAGCGCCTGCGGTGTTGCCCTGTCCCGCGCGGCCCGCTGCGCCGCCCGGTGATCGGGCATGCCCGCATGAATGACCCCGCACCCGGCCTCGGCCCCGGGGCCGGTCACGGTCAGCCGCGCCAGCGACGCCTCGCGCGCGACCACGGCGCCGATCCGCATCACCGCCATGGCTGCCCGCTGCATCGCCGCCTCAGGGCTGATGTCCTCGGGGGTCGAGGTCGGGTCTGCCAGCTGCAGCGTCACCTCCAGCTGATGCGAGGCGATCAGGGCATCCAGCCGCGCGGCCAGCGGGGGCAGCGTCGCCTCGGTGTCTGAGGGGCAATCGGAGAGGGTCACTTTCACCACCCCGCCACGCGGCGGACGGGCGGGCAGCAAAGCAAAAGCGCGGGGTGCCACATGGCCAAGCGCCAGCTGCCGCGCCGCCTCTGCCGCAAGCGTCCGGGCGCGGGCGGCAAAACTGTAATGCTCCGCCATCGGTCCGGCGATGGCGGCCCGGTCCTGCGCGTCCGCCGGTCCCGACAGCAACCGTGTCAGCGTCTCGCCAAGCGCCTGATCCGCGCTGATCTGGGTCAGACCGGGCAGCGCCGGATCGGCAAAGCCCTGCACCTGATCCGACACCACCCGTGCGCCGCAGGCCATCGCGTCAAAGCTGCGGTTGCTCATGAACCCCAGCTCGGCCATATGTGGCATATGGCTGTTGAGCACCACGCGAGAGCGGGCGTAAACCTGCGCCAAGGCGTCGATATCCAGTCTGTCGCCACCAATATGACGGGCCGGAACCACCCCGTCCCAGCCCTGCCCCCAGATCCTGACATCAAACCCCAGCGCAATCGCCTCGCGCACGGTGCTGCGCGGCACACGCAGCGCCAGGTTGCCGACAAAACTCACCTCGATATCAACCGGCGCCTGCCCCCGTGCGGCAAGGTTGAAAATGCCGGTGTCGGTGGCCTGCGGCAGATAGCTGGCCGGCAGCCCCAGCGCGACACATTGCCGGGCCAGCATATCCGACGCAAAGAACAGCGCCTGATACCGCGCGAGACAAGCCAGCCAGGCCTGATTGGGCGGGCTGATCACCCAAAGCAGGTTGGGCACGTCCGGCACCGGCTCATCCAGATGCGGCCCGATGATCCGCAAGACCACATCGCCCTGCCCGGTCAGTTCGGGGCTCTCGTCGCGGAAAAACAGCCGGGTCTGATGGCCCAGCTGCTCCAGCGCGGCCGCCAGACAGCGCGCATATTGCAGATCGCCCCAGCCCTCGGCATTCGAGCGCAAGGCGTTCAGTCCGATATGCAGGCATATCGCCATGGCTCACGCACCCTGCGCGCGCAGCTCGGCAAACACCGCGTAGAGATGCAGGGCAAGCCGACGCGGCAAGGCAGCGGATTCTGCCGCATGCAGACAGTCGCAATAGAGCCGGTAGCCCTCTTCGGTGCGGATCAGCGCGGCACTGCGCTGCCGGTGCCAGTCGCAGCCCTGCAGGTGCAACGCTTCGACCCCCGGCAGGGCCCGCAGCGACGCAATCTCTGTGGCCAATGCGGCGGACCACTGAGTAATCGCGGTGTTTTCCACCGTGTTGAAATTCCGCTCCACCCAATAGCTCAGATCAATGGTCTTGACCCGGCGGTTCGCCAACCCGCGCGCGGTCTTGACGATAAAGCTTTCGACCGAGCGCAGGGAGTAGTGGTTCAGCTCGATCACCCCGCGCCCCACGGTCAGCGTCGGCAGCGCAATCTGGCTGTCGCGCGCGGCAAAATCGTCGGGCAGGCGTGCGCCTGCACCGTCATACCAGACCGGCACCGGACCCGTCGGCCGCCGTTTGGGCCGGTGGACACCGGCTTTCTGAAACTGCGCCGGGCGGAACAGCGTCTTGATGTAGCGCCCGGCAATCGGGTGATACAGATCCGCCGGGGCCGAGCGCAGGAACTGCGCCGTCACCGGGCTGTCCTCGAACTGCACATGGCCGCTGGCCCCGAACAGCCGCCACGGCATCGCGATGGCATCGGCGTCGGGCGGCACGGCAGCGATGGCATCGGCCAGCCGGTGCTGTCCGGCGTGGATCAGGGGGAACTCATCGACATCGGCAAACATCGCCCAGTCAAACCCGGCGGTCAGCCGGTCGCGCGCCACCGTTTGCAACGCCTGCCACTGCACGCTTTTGCCCGGCGCGGCGCTGTGCGGCAGATGGCGCACCACCCCGTGACCGGCCAGCCGGTCCAGCAACAGATCGCTGCCATCGTCGCAATCGTTGGAAAAGAAAAGAAAATCCGTCACCCCGATCAGACGGTGATACGCGATCCATTCCAGCAGAAACGGGCCCTCATTCTTGACACAGGTGAAGGCAAGGATCTTCAACAGCACACTCCGCACGCAAGGCGACCATTCCCGCGCCAGCCACAGCAGCGGGATACCCGCCTCACCTTCCCACGCCCGCCTTTGCCAGTGCAAGCCCATTGCGGTCTGGTATGATTCGCGGGGCAGCCTTCAACCGGCCAGATCTGCGGGACGCATTTTTGCCGGGACTCACCTGATGCGCCGGGGAGCGCAGGATGCGCGACAGAGCCGCAGTGCCGAAACCGGCACCCTGGACAGTTTTTGCCGGGCATCAGGCACGCACACAGGCAGCACCATCGGACAGATATATAATATGTTTGTATTCAAGACCTTGAAATGACTTCTTCATCCAGTATCCGCCTGCCTTTGCAGTTCCGCCCCCGCATCAGAACACCCGTTTTGCTTTCCCTCACCCCAACCACATATTGAATTTTACATATAGTATTACTTTTGCTAGCCTCCTCTCAGGTCGACGGGAGGAGACGTCTGCCGCACAATCCTAGGGAGGGATTCCATGTCCATCATCAAGAAACTCGCGCTGGTCGCGGGTATTGGCGCACTCATGTCTTCGACGGCTTATGCCGAGGGGCTGTCCGGCAAGGTTATCGGCTTTTCGCAGATCGGGTCCGAATCCGGCTGGCGCGCGGCAGAAACCTCGGTGACACGCGCCGAAGCCGAACGGCTTGGCGTTGATCTGAAGTTTGCCGATGCCCAGCAAAAGCAGGAAAACCAGATCAAGGCGCTGCGCGGTTTCATCGCCCAGGGCGTTGACGCCATCCTGATCGCCCCCGTCGTCTCGACCGGCTGGGAAGAAGTGCTGACCGAAGCGAAAGACGCCGAAATCCCGGTCGTGCTGCTGGACCGCGGCATCGACGCGCCGGAAGATCTGTATCTGACCTCCGTCGCCTCGGATCAGGTTAAAGAGGGCCGCGTGGCCGGCGAATGGCTGGTCGAAAACGTCGGCGACAAAGAGTGCAAGGTGGTCGAACTGCAGGGCACCGTCGGCTCGTCCCCTGCCATCAACCGCAAGCAAGGCTTTGAAGAAGGCATCGCCGCGGCCACCAACATCTCGATCATCCGCAGCCAGACCGGCGATTTCACCCGCTCCAAGGGTAAGGAAGTCATGGAAGGCTTCCTGAAAGCCGAAGGCGGCGGCGCCGATATCTGCGCGGTCTACGCCCACAACGACGACATGGCCGTGGGGGCTATTCAGGCGATCAAGGATGCGGGCCTGAAGCCGGGCAGCGACATTCTGGTGGTCTCGATCGACGCCGTGCCAGATATCTTTGCCGCCATGGCCGCAGGCGAAGCCAATGCCACGGTTGAGCTGACGCCGAACATGGCAGGCCCGGCGTTTGAAGCGCTCGATGCCTTCCTGAACGCAGGCACCATGCCGGAGAAGTTCATCATCACCGAATCCAAACTCTACACCCCCACCGATGACCCGCAGGGCGAATACGACCGCCGCAAGGGTCTGGGCTACTGAACCACCCCGATCAGGCAACCGTCGGCGGGGAAACCTCCGCCGACGGAATTGCTTTATGCGGGCAAAAGCAGAACTGTGGCAGGCAGGAAACGGGGGGCGGGATATGACGGGTGAGTCACATCCGGTGCTGGAGGCACGGGGGATCGTCAAGATCTTTGGCCAGCACAGGGCGTTGGATGGTGTGGATTTCGCGGTGCGCCCGGGAGAGGTGCATGCGCTTCTGGGCGAAAACGGTGCGGGAAAATCCACGCTGATCAAGATCCTGACCGGGGCCTATCAGCCCGACGGCGGCGAGATCTTGCTGGATGGCACGCCGGTGCGTTTTACCGATCCGCTGAACGCGCAAGGCTCTGGCATCGGCACGGTCTATCAGGAGGTCAATCTGCTGCCCAACCGGTCGGTCGCGGAAAACCTGTTTCTGGGGCGGCAACCCACCCGCTTTGGTCTGGTGCAGCGCCATGCCATCGTGACCCACGCCACCGCGCTGATGGCGACCTATGGCCTTGATATCGACGTGCGGGCGGAACTGGGCAGCTATTCCGTCGCCGTGCAACAGATCGTCGCCATCGCCCGCGCGGTAGAGCTTTCCGGCAAGGTGCTGGTGCTCGATGAACCCACCGCCAGCCTTGACCGCAACGAGGTGGAAAAGCTGTTCGAAGTGGTGGCCAAACTCAAGGCGCGCGGCCTTGGCATTGTCTTCATCACCCATTTTCTGGATCAGGTCTTTGCCGTGGCAGACCGGGTGACGATCCTGCGCAATGGCCAGTTGATCGGCACCCGCGACCTGAGCACGCTCACCGCGACCGAGGTGGTGCGGATGATGCTGGGCAAGGATCTGGCCTATGCGCACAGCAGCCTGCCCGTGGCTGAGGCGGCCAAAGGGCCGATCAAGGTCGCCTTTACCGGCCTTGGCCGGGCGGGCCGCGTCGCGCCCTTCACCCTGTCGCTGCATGAGGGTGAAGTGGTGGGCGTGGCGGGCCTCTTGGGGTCTGGCCGCACCGAAATGGCCCGGCTGATGTTCGGCGTCGATACGGCCGATGAGGGCGAGATTACGGTCTCCGGCAAGCCGGTGAAAATCCGCAACCCGGCGCAGGCGGTGATGGCCGGCTTTGGCTTTTGCCCCGAAGACCGCAAGCTGGACGGCATTTTCGGTGAACTCTCGGTGCGCGAGAACATCATCATCGCCCTGCAGGCCAAGCTGGGCTGGTTCCGCGCCCTGCAGCGCGATGAACAGGACGAGATTGCCGGGCGCTATGCCGATGATCTGGACATCCGCGCCGCCAACCATGACATGCCGGTAAAGCTGCTGTCGGGCGGCAACCAGCAAAAGGTGATCCTGGCCCGCTGGCTGGCCAATGACCCGACCTTTCTGATCCTGGACGAGCCGACGCGCGGCATCGACGTGGGCGCCCATGCCGAAATCGTACGCACCATCAACCGCTTGCGCGAAGAGGGGTTGGCCCTGCTGGTGATCTCGTCCGAACTCGACGAGGTGGTGGCCTATTCCAACCGCGTGGTGGTGATGCGTGACCGCCAGATGGTGGCCGAGCTGCACGGCGCGGACATCACGCCCGCGGTGATCGTGGCCGCCATCGCCGACAACACCATCCCGAGCGAGGCACAGCTATGAAACGTCAGACCCTGACAGCGGCGCTGCTGCGCCCGCAATTTGCCGCGCTCGCCGCCGTGCTCTTCATCAACTGGCTGTTGTTTCCCGGCTTTTTCACCGTCACCTGGCAGGATGGCCGGTTTTTCGGCAGCCTGATCGACGTGCTGAACCGGGGCGCGCCGGTGGCCATTCTGGCCATCGGCGTCACCGCCGTGATCGCGACCAAGGGCGTTGATCTGTCGGTCGGCGCGGTCATGGCCATCTCTGGCGCCGTCGCCGCCGTCATGGTCTCGACCGGCACACCCGCCTCCATCGCCATTCCGGTGGCACTGCTGGCCGGGCTGGTCTGCGGGTTCTGGAACGGGGTTCTGGTGACCTATCTCGACATTCAGCCGATCATCGCCACGCTGGTGCTGATGGTCGCCGGGCGTGGCCTTGCGCAGCTGATCACCGAAGGCTCTATCGTCACCTTTTCCGACCCGCTGCTCAGCTACATCGGCACCGGGGCGCTCTTGGGCCTGCCGATGCCGGTGGTCATCGCACTGGTGCTGATGATCATCACCACGCTGGCGGTGCGCCGCACCGCCCTTGGCCTGCTGATCGAGGCGGTTGGCGTCAACCGCTCTGCCGCGCGCTTTGCGGGCATCTCCAGCCGCTTGCTGCTGCTCATGGTCTACAGCTTTGCCGGGTTCTGCGCCGCCATCGCCGGGCTGATCGTGGCGGGCGACATTCGTGGGGCCGATGCCAACAACGCGGGCCTCTGGCTGGAGCTGGATGCGATTCTGGCCGTGGTGCTGGGCGGCACCTCGCTGCTGGGCGGGCGGTTTTCGATCCCGATGTCGGTGGTCGGCGCGCTGATCATTCAGGCGATGAACACCGGCATCCTGATTTCCGGCTTCTCGCCGCAGTTCAACCTGGTGGTCAAATCGGCGGTGATCATCCTGATCCTGGTGCTGCAATCGCCGCAGGCCGGGCAATGGCTCAGCCGCCGCTTTACCCCCCTGACACCCCCCCCGAAAAGGAGCGCCGAATGAACCGCGCGCTGCGCCCGCTCTTGGCGACCACGGCCATCTTCCTGCTGGCCTATATCGCCGCCGTGCTGCAATACCCGTCGATGCTGTCCACCCGCGTGTTGGGCAACTTCCTGACCGACAACGCCTTTCTGGGCATCGCTGCGGTGGGAATGACCTTTGTGATCATCTCTGGCGGGATTGATCTGTCGGTTGGGGCGGTGATCGGCTTTTCCACCGTGCTGATTGCCACGCTGATCATGTGGGCCGGGCTGCACCCCCTTGTCGCCTTTGCCATCACGCTGGTGGCATCGGCCAGCTTTGGCGCGGTGATGGGGGCGGCGATCCATTATCTGAAGGTGCCCTCCTTTATCGTCACGCTGGCGGGCATGTTTCTGGCGCGCGGTGGCGCATCGGTTCTGTCGCCCGACAGCATCGGCATCAAGCATGATCTCTACACCACGATCTCGCGCAGCTATATCCTGCTGCCCGGTGGCGGGCGGCTGACCGTGATTGCGATGATCATGCTGGCGGTGTTTCTCATCGGCATCATCCTGGCCCACCGCACCCGCTTTGGCTCCTACGTCTATGCGCTCGGTGGCAACGAGACCTCAGCCGCGCTGATGGGGGTGCCGGTCGCGCGCACCACCATTCTGGTCTATACCCTGTCTTCCACCCTCGCCGGGATCGCGGGGATCGTGTTCTCGCTCTACACTTCGGCGGGGTATTCATTGTCGGCGCTTGGCGTGGAGCTTGACGCGATTGCCGCGGTGGTGATCGGCGGCACCCTGTTGACCGGCGGCTATGGCTTTGTCGCGGGCACCTTCATCGGGGTGATGCTACAGGGGCTGGTGCAGACCTACATCGTGTTTGACGGCACCCTGTCCAGCTGGTGGACCAAGATCGTCATCGGCGGGCTTCTCTTTTTGTTCATTCTGCTGCAAAGACTGGTGTTCTCGGCCTCTGTGCCGGGCAAAAAAGGTTTTGGCTCCCGCAAAAGGGCATTTAGGAAATCCTGACATGAGCGAACCGGGGAGTCTCGTACGCGCGCTCTCCGGGAGGCAGACGGCGCGGAACTATCATTCCTATGTGATTGCCGAAGTCGGCCTTGGCATCGCCTCGGGGCGGTTTGCGGTGGGCACGATCCTGCCCAATGATGCCGAGATGATGGACAGCTACGGCGTGTCGCGCACGGTGCTGCGCGAGGCGCTGAAAACGCTGGAGGCAAAGGGGCTGGTCGAGGCGCGGGCCAAGGTCGGCACCCGTGTCCTGTCGCGCAGCCGCTGGAACCTGTTTGACCGCCAGGTGCTGGCCTGGATTCAGGAAGCCGGGCCGGATGCCGCCTTTCTCGCCAGCTTTACCGAGCTGCGCGAGACGATCGAGATGCAGACCGCCACGCTCGCTGCCACCCGCCGCACCGCCGAACAGGTGCGGATGCTGCACTACTGGCTGAATCAGCGCGAGGCGATGACAGAACTGGCCGAACCCTATGCGCTGGCCGAGTTCGAGTTTCACCGCACCCTGTGCGAGGCCAGCCAGAACCCGTTCCTGCGCGCGGCATCCGGGCTGGTGGAATTCGGCGTGGTCCAGACCACACTGGCCCGCATCCGGGCGGGCATCACCGAGTTTTCAACTGAGAAATCAGCGCATTACAAGGCGCTCACCGATGCAGTCACCAAGGGCGACCCCGCCCCGGTGGCAGAGGCAATGGCCGCCATTCTGGCCCGGGATCACCACTGGACGCTGAAGCCAACCGGCCTGTGACCCCGCTCGGGCGGTCCGTCTGTCAGAGTCTAACATGAAAAATGGTGCCCCCAGCAGGATTTGAACCCGCGACCCCCTGATTACAAATCAAGAAGTCTACACATTGCAGGCCGGGCCGAGGCGTTCCAGCGGGTGCCGTGTAGTGCATTGAAAACCCTTTATTTTTGTTGTTCTACACATTGCAGCGCGTTATCATGCGATGCAAGCGTTAGCGATGCGTGATGTGTAATTTTGTCTGCTATATGTCCGACAGCAGACACTGGCAAAAGGATAGGCCATGGCAAGGGTGATGCTTACGGATCGGTCGGTGGCCGCGTTGCAGCCGAAGGAAAAGCGGTATGACGTTTCGGACAGCAAGCGCGTTGGCCTGCGGGTCCGCGTAGCCCCTACCGGGATCAAGACATGGGTGTTTGAGAAGCGCATCCGGGGTGAAAGCAATTTGCGCAGCCACACCCTTGGGCGGTTCCCTGTCATCAGTCTGTCAGAAGCACGGGACAAAGCCCTGACGCTTGAGAAGGAAGCGATTGAGGGGGTTGACCGCAAGGCCAAGGTGAAGCGCGACGAGACGGTGCGCATGGTGCTGAATGAATATGAGAAAAGGCACCTCGCCCAGCTTCGTACTGGCAAGGATCGTCGCAAGCAGCTTGACGCGGCGCTTGCGAAGCATCTGGATAAGCCGATCATCAAGCTGGAACGGCAGCATCTCCGCGACTTCGTTGAAAAGGTCGCTGCGAATGGCACCCTCATTGCGGCCAATCGTTACCGGGCGGCGTTGAGCGCTTTTGCAACCTACGCATGGAAGCGGGACTTGATTGACCAGAACATCGGTCTGGGCCTGCCAAGCGCGACACGCGAGAAGCCCCGCGACCGCCTGCTGACCCTGACTGAGGTGCGCGCCATCTACGACGCGGCGGGCTTGCTATCCCCCCTGTGGACACCAATCGTCCGTCTCCTGATCCTGACAGCGCAACGCCGAGGGGACATCGTGGGCCTGCGTCATTCGGAGATCGACTACGACAAGCAGCGGATCGACTTGCCCGGAGCGCGCACCAAGAACGGCAAGCCGCATATCGTCCACCTGTCCGAACCTGCGCTTGAAATCGTTGCCGCTATGAAGCAAGAGGCGGAACAAAAAGCTGAACAGGAAGCTGAGAAGAGGAACGGGCAGGTCCAGCCGATCTGTGACCTCATGTTCACGACCACAGGTACAACTTCCGTTTCAGGCTTCTCCAAGGTGAAGGTAGAAATTGACAAGCTGCTGCCCGAGGACATGGCCCCTTGGACGTTCCACGATTTCCGCACAGCGTTTGCAACCATCATGGCCGAGGGCGGGGCAGATGAAGGGATCGTTGACCGTATCCTGAACCATTCGGCCAGTGCGTCAGCCGCAAGCGCCGTTGCTCGCGTTTATAACCTGTCGGCCCAACTCGACAAACGGGCCATCGTCCTTGATCGCTGGGCCGCGCTGGTGACGAAACGCAGTGCCAAGGTAGTCAGCATCGCGTCATGAGCCAGCAGGATAAGGAAATCACACTGGTTGCCCGGAGATGGGTGCTGACACAGCTTGCGCTGATCCGTGACCCTCGTTCCGAACGAAATGCGGCTAGTGCCGGTGGTTCAGCATTCCGCCAGCATATGGGTCACGCCCATTCTGGGTGGGACGCGCCCGGTTCCGATGCTCCCGATTGGGCTTCGTATTGGGAGGCTGATCAGCAAGCGGTGAATGCCTACGCGGCGGCAATGATCACCAAAGGAGCCGCCGAACGCGATAGGTTGGCGCAGGTAGAAACCGCCTCCGACGATGACTTGCTAAAGTTGGCTCGTGAGAACCTGAAAGAATACCAGCATTCCTATCCACGCCCGGTAGCGGCGGAAAGCGTTCTGATTGCCATTGATAGCCGCATCCAATCGGCATCGAGGATTGGACATTATTACGACCATTTTCGAGACGAACCAGAAGAACGCCAGATTGATATTCTCGAAAAGCTGACCGACGCTGCGCTGATGCCCAAAGAACAGTCCGCTTATGACAGGGCAGCAATATACGACTTTGCGGTGGGCCTCATCTCCCGCCTTAAGGACGGCGGTCGATATATAGACAGTGTTCACAAACCCCTTGATGATCGACTTAAAGAATCCCGCCGCCCCAAAGGAAGGCCCGGCAACAAACCGATGGTCCGTGACGCAATGTTTCTTGCTCTTGTTCAGGAGGTTGTTCGAGAGTTTGGCATTCCTGCTGAAAGGAACGACCGGGAACGTCGGGACGGTGCTGTGCATCTGGTCGGCGAAGTGATTGATGAAGTGTTTCGACAACCGGGCCGTTATAGCACTGGGCTTGTTAGCTATGGCGACAAACCCGCAGCAGTCAAGCTATGGGAACGCCACCGGAAGGCGCAGAAGGGCTGATTGCGCGCCACCTGTGGAAACCACAACGCATTGATATATTGATGAATTAACTTGGGGGATGTTCCCCTGCATCGGGTCACTTATCGTAGTTTCATGAACGCGTGGAGATTGCGCACATGGAAACCAACGACCCTCATAGACTCTTGCGCGCCAAACAGGTTGCGGAAATGACCGGACTTTCGGTCAGCACCTTCTATGCGCAAATCCGGCGCGGCGTATTCCCCAAACCCCTGCAAACCGGCCCAAATACCGTGGCGTGGCGCTACGGCGATATTATTGGCTGGATCAACTCACTTCAAGAGGTGGCAAGATGAACGATAATCTGGAAAAGGATGTTTCGGACATTCTCACCGGTACTCATACCAAAAACAGCGGTGAGGTCACAGCAGTGATTGAGCGAGCCAAAGCTGAAATCCCAAAGGTCGAGGCGGAATTGGCAACGCATGAGGCTGCCGAGAACGATATGGCGATCACCGGGTCTGCGCTGGACGAGGCTATTCAGCGTACTGCTGCAACGCGGCGTCACCTCAATCGTCTCAAGGGATCTGTTTCAAGGCTGGCTGACACCCGTGATAAGTTGATGCTTGCCGAACGCGACGAGTGGCAGAAAGCCGACTACGCGCTTCTGGTGAAACAGCGGGCGGCCTGCAAATCCGAAATCGCCGAATTGATTGAACGTATCCCTTCCTTCGCCCGTTTGCTTCATCGCGTGGTGGAGCTCGAAAAGGCTGCAACGCGGTTCAACAATCCGCCACCACCGCACGTCCTCGCAAATCCCCAAGACCTTATGGTCAGCCAATACCCGCACCTGCCGCCTCTCGTGCCCGAGCATTTGCGCAAGGGACTTCGGTTGGTCGATGCGGCTGGGACAGTTCTATATGCCCATGTGGACACTTCAACGGTCAGCGTTCCCCCCGCAGTCGCCCTGCAACCCCGAAAGGGCGAGAACTTCGCCGCCGAGAAGGAAGCTGTTCGACAGGCACGGGAGACGCAATTGCATGCTAACACCATCCTGCGCGGGCTTGAGCATGAGGCCGAGGCGCGGGGCATCAGCATCGAGCAAGCGGCGACAGTTGAGGGCTTTGACGTGGAGGATATCCCACGCTGGCAAGATCAAGCCAACGGGAAGGCCGTCGCCGCGGCTCAAGCAGCGTTCAAGAAGGCGCGCGACAAAGTCTTGGAAGACGCGAAAAAATCGACCTCCTGACAAACAAGCACCGGGTCGAACAATAATTTACCTTCTGTCAGAATGGGTTATGTTCCGGCGCGTGTTTTAATCAGACACATGCCGGACATTCTCCCTGTTCTGCCAGCTTTTGAGGCAGCGCATGGCCAATCTTCCAACACCCTTTGACGCTTCGACCGGTGCCCTTCGCATCCCGCAGGTAACGCCCACAGATGAAGCGGTCTCGCCCGCTGAACATTTGGCCGCGACCCGTTACAGGTTCATCCCGGCGGAAATGAGGGCAACGCACTGCTGGATGGTGGCCCGGGACAAGAAGCCGTATCAGGTCACAGCCAATTCGCTGATGCAGGGCAAGGTCATCGTAACCGACCACCCCGTCAATCCCCATGATCCCGCGATGCACTGCACGTTCGATATGACGATGCAGGCTATCGCAGCTGACCCAACCCTTGAACTGGGCTTCGTCCTGGGTGTCGGCAACACCTTCGCTTGTGTCGATCTGGACGACCTAGACAAAGTGGCCCCTAAACATCGGGAGGGTGCGGCTGGACAGCAACGCCTTATCCGAGAACGGCTTACGCCGATTACTTATAGCGAAGTATCAATATCGGGGAAGGGTTGGCACTTTGTCGGGCGATGCCCCAAACCCCCAACTGACAAGGCCAGCGGTAAGCACTCAGAATACCGCATTGATCTCCTTCTCCGTTCCTTCCTTGTCGTGACGGGCGATCATCAGCCCGACGCCCCAAACGCGACCACGGAGATTGCGGACATTTCATCGCAGGTGAAGTCGCTGCACAGCAAGTTCAACGAGGTGGACGGCACCGATGCAGCCCCACCTGTGGTCGCTACGATCACCACGGCCCAGTGCAGCGAGAAGCGACTTATCGCCCGCCTTGGGGGCGACTGGGACTTGGGACCAGTATATCATGATGGCAACAAGGCGCACGACTGGTCAGAAGCCTTGTATGGCTTTTGCTGCTCTGCAGCGCAAATAACCACCGATGGAGATACGGTTTACCGGGTCATCGCAAATAGTGGATTTGTGCGGCGGGCCGAAGATAAGGGTGGTGAGTCTAGAGTTGATAAACTGCACCGCACCTTCAAGGAAACTTGGCACAGGGCATTGATAGCGAAAGAACCGGATCGCCAGAAAGCCGCAGCGTCATCGACCGATGGTGAGATTGACCTTGATCGGCAGTACACTCGTGCCGACCTGTGGCAGGACGAGCATAAGGCCGTTTTGAACCAATACGTCATTCATTTGGTTCGCAAAGAAGCGGAGCGTATGATCCGCGACGAGCTGCATAGCAATTCATCAGCTGAGGTTATCGCACCCCTGTTTCTCTATATCTCGGAGAGGGAAAGAGGCTCACTCGCCAAACTATACGGAAAACTCGAGCAGCACGAGCTGGCATCGGCTTGCACAGACGCGCAAATCAAAGCTCTTCATCTTGCCCATGACATTACAGTTCCGCAGCTTGATCAGTATATCTGCCAAGCTGTCAGGTGGATTCATCGGGATCGGAACTTTGAGTACCTCAAGTCATGGTTTGATGCCAGATTCTACATTGTAAAGAATCATTTTGGAAAGGTGGTTGTTTTTCAAATAGATGATCCTAACGCACCGGAGCAGCTTATAGGAGACTTTCAGAAAGCCTTCTCCGAATATGTCTACTATGGTGAGATCGACCATAAGAAAGACGAAATTGAAAAGAAACCTTTTGTTGGCGCATGGATCAGCACAGCTGGGAATCATCAATACATTGGCGCGCGCATGATGTATGACACAACCGCCCCATCTGTGAATACGTCGACCGGACGCATCAGGAATCTCTTTACGGGATTTGCTATTGAAGCTGACGAGACCTTGATTGACGGAGGCTCTGCTTGGCCCCTCATATCCGAACACCTTTGGAGGGTTATCTGCTCCGAGAACCCCGAAAAGGCCGACTACCTGATTAAATATCTGGCTCACCTCATTCAGCGCCCTTGGGAGTTGCCCAAGGCTGCCATTGCGATTTACTCAGGGGCGCAGGGTGCAGGGAAATCGCAACTTGTAGTCTTGGTGAAAGAGTTGATTGGTGCGAAGTATTGCTTTGAAACAAGCGATCCAAAGCATGTATTCGGTCAGTTTACAAGCAGCACCATGGAGAAGTTGGTAATTCACGGGGCCGAAATGCTTGCGACCGTTGATGACGCATCAAATGCCAAGGCGAAGAACATTATCACTGACGAGTTTGTTGCGCTTGAGGGTAAGTTCAAGGACGTTAAGACGGCCAGAAACTACGCGCGCCTATTCTTGACCACAAACCAACGTCATGCCGTGCAGATCGAAGCAAGCGACCGCCGTTATCTTGTTCTGCGGGTTTCGGCAATCTTTGGTCCAACCCATTCGTTTTGGGACGCATACTATCCAAACGAAAGGACAGGGTATTTGGGCTATCGGGCTGAACTTCCGGCCTTCATGCGCTACTTGAGGGATTTGGATATTTCCAACTTCAACCCCCGCGCAATACCCCAGACAGCGGAAAAGGGTGAACAGAAACTATTGTCGCTCAAGGGTGCAAACGAGCTTCTTTTTACCATCCTGTCAGAAGGGCAACTGCCGATTTGGTCTGAGCGTCAAGGAAACAGCATCCACGGGGATGTGTGGGTAACGCCGCTGGCAGAATGGAAGCGGTGTCTCAAGCTGCAACCCAACTTGAAGGGTGTCCCGTCTCAGGTCGGGATGATCTTCAAGCCGATCACTCACGGGGCGAACCGGACAATGCGCATGAGCATTGGCGGGATCGACAAGGGACAGATTCCCGGTTCGTATCACTGCACCTGCCTGCCGCCCCTTGCCGAAGCCCGACGCCGCTTCTTGGATCACCTCAGCATCCCCGCGCATGACTGGGGCGATGACCCCGACTGCGAATGGAACCGGGGCTGATGCCCGCCCGCGTCCCCCTGTGGACGCTCGCATGATCGCCCTGCCGCCCGTGCGCTCGCTGTAACCTGTATTGCAGCAGCGTCACGGGCTTTCGCGCCCCCTGACATACGCGAGCGCAGACAGCGCGTGTAGGGGCGGTTTTTCGGGGGCTGTGAGTGGCAGGGGGTCATCCGCGCGCCAAGAACACGCGGGGTAGTTCGTCACCCCGCACAAACTGCCTGTTCTTGAGGTGCAACATGAAGCCCCCGTCTCTGGCATAGATCTGGTTGCGCGAGTGACGCGCAACAGCCGTGTTCAGGGCGACGACTTGTTCAGGGCGATAGTCCGACCGTTCGGGCAGGTCCTCAAATAGCCCGACAAGTGCCAGTTCCGGGGACAGCGTGAACATCACAATGGTATTTTGCAAACCGTGACCCGGCGACCATGGGTTCGGTTGCTTGACCTTTTCGGTCCAGCTCAACACGGCTGGATCATCACAGGTGATGAATTGATGCCCGGCTGGCGCACAGGCAAAACACCAACTGCGTTGCGAAAGCTGTTCAAGCACCGGCTCAACCATTTTAAGTTCAAGGCCAATTAGATGAGTCTGATCTATAACAATCTCATAGTTCTTTTCGTCGTGAAACCTCTTCATGTCCTCATACGTCAGGTCGTCCTTTACAGGGACGCCGCTCTCGCGCATCTGCTTAGTTTGGGATTCCCAAATCTCTTTCGTTGAAATCGACAGTCCCATAACGCGCTCAACAACCTGCTTGTGAAATTCACTCATGTTTCCGCGAAGACGAGGATTGCGAACAGATGTCAACGCAATGAGGTTCATAATTGAGTTGAAGTGTTCAGGGCTGGGAAATGCCTTCGCTTCGATGACCTGCTGTAGGTGCGGGGCAATCTTGGCCTCAATCTCGGACATGGCGTCTTCGATGTGATTTGGCTCAACACCATGCGCTTCGACCCGGTTAAAATGCCTGCGGCTTCCAATATTCCTAACCAGCGTTGTGAATGACTTTTTGATATCGCTGTCAAATACAAAGACTTGAGCCTGTCGGCCAACGCCAGCAGAAAAACCCCGAAGGTAGAATTGCGGAATGTAGTGATGGTTCGCTTTAGTGGCCAATGCCGCACCAGTGGTTAAGTGTAAACTCCTTCCACCACTAGCGCGGGGCGCGAACGCTTGGCAAGCAAGTTCAGGTTGCGGGATCAGGCCGTCAGAGTGACCACAGGGTTATGCTTCACGGGCAAGCGGTGGTGTTCGCTGACCAGTTCGATGATGGTTTCCATGTGCTCGAGGCTGACGGGCTGGGGCATTTTGCGGCACATGCGCTTGACCGATGCGACCTTGTAAACCAGTTCCCCGGCCCACGACCAATCCCCGGCCTGCCTGCAATGGTGGGCCATGTCATCATAGATCACCCGCCAACGCTCAAAGCGCTCCTGCGCTTCTGGGGTCAGTTTGGGTTCATAGGCGGCGAAGTCGAGGGGGATCATAGTAGCCATGTCGCGTCCTTGTCGTAGATGCCCAGATGCTCGACCGTCGTGTATCGGCCAGTCGGGGAACGTGGATTGATCAACTCTTTGGAATAGATCAGGGGTTCAGAAGCTATCATCACTTTCAGGGCCTTATGCAGCAGTACCCCTAACGTCTCGTCGCTGACGCCTGAGCCAAAATGATGCTGGGCCAAGGGCAGCGCTCTCTTGACCACTGTGGACGTTTTGATCGCCTTTTTCTGCTCAAGCAGTGTTCTGAGGATAAAGGCAGAATAGGCGCGATTGTGTGGGTCGATGGCGCGCCCATAATCTAGGGGAAGCATGGCGTCGCCCGTTTCAGGCTTCCACAGGTAGGCATGAAACTTGCGAGTCCCCTCCCGCCCGTCCAGAGCGTAGACATGGACATGATCCAAGCCATGATTGCCGCGATGGTTGCGGCAGTAACCCCATAGCTCTTTCAGGGAGTCGAACAGGTCATTCCTTGAGTGCCAGAACCGCCCATAGAGAAGGTTCGACTGCGGGAGGTTTTCAGACAAGGGAGGACCATATAGTTGAACCCCGCCCATCAGCGCCCGATACTGGACCGCATGATCCAACAGACTGCGGAATCTGTATTCCTCTATTGAGCCGCCCTGCTTCATCGCTAATTCCCCTTATTGCGATTATTTTAATTTAACCACCCCACTCAATCAAACGGTAATTTCGTTCATTCATGGCGAATTAGATCATAGGAGATTGATTGAAATGCGTTCGCCCGTATAATGAGGTGAATTATGATTGCGAGGGCGATATGGACGAGCAGGACGAGGAGCGAATTATCCTTGGCTTGACACTGCGGGCTAAAGGGGGCGACGTTGACGCCGCCAAACTGCTCTTTGCCGAGAAAGCGAAACGTGTCCGGCCTGTCAGGTTTCAAGAATGCCAATCGCTTGATGAATTGAAGATCGAGTTTGAAACCTATATGGGGATGGATGACATTACCCGGGCTGAGTCCGAACATGCCGCAAAGGCATTCGACCGCCTGTTCAAGCTGATCACGGTTCGAGACGAGGCACAGAAGCAAGCTGCTGCCGCAACGATGAATATCTCTGGTCTGCTGCTTGTGCCGTTTACTGATCCCATCTCTTGGGAGGCAATGGCTGAGAAGTCACAAGCTGCGCTCAGGGTCCACGCTCGGAACTGAACCTACTTGCTCTCGCCTCGCTTTGCCGTTCCCTTTTAGCATCCACAGTGGGGTGATGAAAAGCGTCTGTGCTTGGCGATGACTGCATATCGATGTCCCCTCATTAGCTTATTTGGTCTAACGAGAAATTGGTTTATGAACCATATCAGATCTAATTTGGTGGGCGGCATCAAAGCGGAAATAGCGAATAACTCCGCGTCAAAATAGCGAAAAACTTCATGTACCGAGCGACGTACCTCATGTGTTAGAAAGTTCTAAAGCCCCAAATCTTACAGGGAACCGATTGATTTGTATAGACGAATTGTCGATTTTGCGATCTGTAAGATTTCTCCTGAAACCCTATATTATTCCCCCTCCACTTCAATATTTCTCTATACTCTTTAATTTCCATCTAACAAATCTAACACTCTTACAACATTGATTATATTGAAGTATTTTCAATAGGATCAAGAGAGATTTGTAAGAAAGGTTCAAGCGGGCGGGTATCAGTGCCGTTCCCGCGGATGGCCCAAGCACCGGATCGCCCTGCATATCCTTATTCGGCCCCTGCCCCGCACCACTCACACTGTGGACGCTAAGGGTCCGGAAGTGTTGTGCTGCGCTTCATGTGTGGGGTCGTGATCGTCGTCCGCGTGTCTTGGGTTCGCTGCTGCTGTGCGTTTCGACTGAGGGCGAGGGACATGCGTTCGCGCGTGACGGCTGAGCGCTGCGTGTCGTGCATGGATGCCGCGCTGTGATGCGGATTTGCGAGCGTGTCATGGGGCGTCGCATATCGCGTGTCATGCGAACATCAGCGCCGCTGTGATCCAGGTTTCAGCCCCATGTCTGATTCCGGCCCTCAGCTGTCTGCTCGGGCATTGTCCGCTGTACCGAATCCGATTGTTTCGACCTTTGGTGGTGCGAGGTAGTCGGTAGCGATGTATGATGGAGGCGCACGAAGATGCCCCCCCCCTAGGTAGGTGGGGGGTGGGGGTCAGGCTGCCGGGGTTAATCGACTTACATATGGGGCGGATTTTTGGTCGGGTTTTCCCCTCGGCGCAGGATTTGGCATCCCGATCAGTGCCTTGAGGTGCGCCTGCGCGCGAATCCGACTGTCCGAGGCATTGCCAGATACCCATGTGGAAACCGCCAAGATGTCTGCCATATGTCTGACAGTTGCGATCAAGCTTTACGGGCAACCCGAAGACTTCTCGCGTAAGTCATTGTTTTTATTTGATTAAAAATGGTGCCCCCAGCAGGATTTGAACCCGCGACCCCCTGATTACAAATCAGGTGCTCTACCAGCTGAGCTATAGAGGCACTGCGCTTGAAATAACCGCGCTTTGCGGCGGGTGCAAGCCCCTCAGCGGTTGGCGCGGGCCATCAGGGCGACGGCCAGCAGACCGACCGCCATCACCATCAGCGCGGCGGGGGCGGCCTCTTCCAGCCGCTCCAGACTGGCGAGTTCAAACACCCGCGTCGCAAGCGTGTTGTAGTTGAACGGACGCAACAGAAGGGTGGCGGGCAATTCCTTGACGCAATCGACAAACACCACCAAAAGCGCCGTCGCGACAGAACCGCGCATCAGCGGCAGATGCACGGCCCTGAGCGCGCCGCCCGGCGAGCGCCCCAGCGACCGCGCCGCCATCGGCAGTGAGGGCGAGATCCGGCCGAAGGCCGCGTCGACCGCCCCCTGCGCCACGCCAAAGAACCGCACCGAATAGGCCAGCACCAGCGCCGCCGCCGTACCGGTCAGCATCAGCCCCGGGTCCCAGCCCGTCACCGCCAGCACCGCGTCGGCCAGCTTGTGATCCAGCGCCGCCAGCGGGATCAGGATGCCGACCGCCAGCACCGCGCCGGGGGCGGCATAGCCCAGCGTGGTCACCGGCAAGACCCAGCGCGCCGCCGCCCGATGCGCCATCCGCAAGCCGTAGACCAGAAAAATCGACGCCGCCACGGTCAGGCAGGCCGCCACCCCGCCGGTGATCAGCGTGTTGACAAAGGCCCGGGTCAGCCCCGGCGACAGCCAGACCTCGGGGCGGCGCAGCGCGTGCCAACTCATCATCGCCACCGGCAGCACAAACCCGGCCAAGACCGGCAGCAGGCACAGCGCACAGGCGATCCAGCCCGCGCCGCGCGGCATCACCGCAGGCTCCACGGGCCGCGCCGAGCGCCCGACGCGGTGAAAGCGGGCATTGCGGCGGCTGACCCGCTCCAGCCCCAGCAAGACAAAGATCAGCACCAGCACCACGCCCGCAATCTGCGCGGCACCACCGGCGTTGTTGCCGTTCAGCCAGGTCGAGAAAATCCCGGTGGTCAGGGTCTGCACGCCGAAATACTGCACCGTGCCGTAATCGGCCACCGTCTCCATCAGCGCCAGCGCCACGCCCGTTGCAATCGCAGGCCGCGCCAGCGGCAGGCCGACCCGGCCAAACAGCCGCCACGGACCGCAGCCAAGCGCGCGCGCCACCTCATAGGATCCGCCCGACTGTTCGCGGAACGCGGCGCGCGCCAGCAGATAGACGTAAGGGTACAGCGCCGCCGACAGCACCACGATGGCCATCCCGCGCGAACGCACCTGCGGGAACCAGTAGTCGCGCGCCGACTCGTATCCCATCAGCCCGCGCAGGCTGGTCTGCACCGGCCCGGCATATTGCAGGAAATCGACCAGCGCATAGGCCCCCACATAGGCCGGGATCGCCAGCGGGAACAGCAGCACATAATCCAGCCAGTTGCGGCCCGGAAAGCGGTACATCGTGGTCAGCCAGGCCGCCCCGGTGCCCACCATCGCCGTCAGCACCGCCACCCCCAGCATCAGCACCAGCGTATTGCCCAGATAGCGCGGCAGCACCGTCGATGACAGATGCGGCCAGATGTTCTCGGTCGGGTGAAACGCGATCCACAGCACCGAGGCCATCGGGGCCAGAACCACCACCGCAATCGCAATCGCGCCCAGAGTCCACAGATCAGGGCGCGGCAGGCGCAGGGTGGGGCGGCGGGGAACTTGAGTGTTTTGCTGGGTCATCCTGTCCCCCCGATAGCACCGCGCGCCCTGCCCTGTCCAGATCAGCCGCCAGATCAGCCGCCCCGCAAGCGTGGCCTGACGGACTCTGTCGGCAATTCTTCTGCGGCACTCTGTGTCATCCCCCGTGTCATCCCAAAGGAATGGGCCTATAGTCCGCCACAATCAAGAACAGGACAGGTCCAGAGCAGGATGCGTATCGTCTATCACCTTGGCGCCCATTGCACCGACGAAGAACGTCTGCTGCGGTGCCTGCTGAAAAACCGCCAGACCCTGGGCGAGCAAGGCATCGTGGTGCCCGGCCCCGCGCGCTATCGGTCTTTGCTGCGCGACACCGCCATCACGCTCAAGGGCCAGCCCGCCGGGCGCGACACGCAGGCGCTGGTGCTGGAACAGATCATGGAAGAGGACCGGGCCGAACGGCTGATCCTGTCATGGGATAATTTCCTGTCCTTTCCGCAATGGGTGCTGAAAGAGCGGCTTTATCCCGCAGCGGCGGAACGGGTCCGCGCCTTTACCCAGATCTTCCCCGAGATCGAGGCCGAATTCCATCTGGCCATCCGCAACCCCGCCACCTTTCTGCCCGAGCTTTATGCCAAACTGCGCGACAAGAGCTTTGAGCAGTTCATGGCCGGCATTGATCCGCTGGATCTGCACTGGTCCGAGGTGATCGAGGATGTGCTGGTCAACAACCCCGGCGTGCCCTTTACCATCTGGTGCGACGAAGACACGCCGCTGATCTGGCCCGAGGTGCTGCAGGCAGTGTCAGGCCACGGCGAAGGCACGGCGCTGACGGATACTGACGAGCTGATCAGCATGATCATGTCGCCCGAAGGTCTGACGCGGATGAACGCCTATATCGACAGCCATCCGGTGCAGACGGCAACCCAGCGCCGCCGCATCGTCTCGGCCTTCCTCGACAAATTCGCCCTGCCCGATCAGGTCGAGATGGAGCTGGAGGTGCCGGGCTGGACCGAAGACACGGTTGCCGCCCTGACCGCCGCCTATCACGAAGACGTGGCGCGCATCCGGGCGATGCCGGGGGTCACCTTCATTTCGGCCTGAGCAAATGAAAAAGGGGCGCAAGCGCCCCTTTGCCGTCTGCGTTCAGGCCATGCCCAGCGCGGTCTTGTACATTTCCAGCACCGCTTCTTCTTCGGCGATCTCATCGGGCTTGCGCTTGCGCAGCGCAATCACCTTGCGCATCACCTTGGTGTCGTAGCCCCGACCCTTGGCCTCGGCAAACAACTCCTTTTCCTGCTCGGCGATGTCTTTCTTTTCAGACGCCAGCTGTTCGGCCCGTTCGATGAACTGGCGCAATTCGTCGGCTGTCACGGAATAGTTGTCAGTTACGTCGCTCATCATCGCCTCATGCTGTGCTGTTTGGCGCCATCCCTACCGTGGCCCCGTGATGGGTTCAAGGCTTGCGCGCAAGCCAAAGCTGGGCTAGGCGGCGCGGAACCACTTCCAAAGGATGGCGACAGATGGACATGCTGATCTGGGGCGGCGCTGCATTGACCATGGCTGGCGTTCTGACGCTGCTGTGGTGCATCCTCCTTGCCATGCGCGCCCGCAAATCCGCCTTGCCGGAGGATCAGATCAAGGCGCAGCTGCAACGGGTGGTGGTGCTGAACCTCGGCGCGCTGGCCGTGTCCGGCCTTGGGCTGATCGTGGTGGTCACCGGCATTCTGCTCACCTGACAGCGCCCGAAAACCCGCGCCCGCTTGATACCAGCGCATCCAGCGCCGGAACCGGCTTCCACACATCAGCCTCTTCGCCCCACAGCCGCAGATCGCGGCGCAGGATCATCAGCCCGCGCTGATCGGCTTGATGCAGCGGCCCGCCACTCTCGGACGGCAGGCCCAGCCCGTGGACCGCGACCAGATCGACATCGCCCGCCGCGTGCGCAAAGCCCGCCGCCAGCATCCGCGCGCCCTCATTGGCCAGCGCGGCCAGCCAGCGGCTGATGATCTCCTCCGCCGACATTGCGCGCGGGCCAGCGCCCGGCTCGGCCTTTGGCAAGGCCGGGGCCGCCAGACCAAAGCCGGTCAGCGCCGACAGGATGGCCCCGGGTTCGACACCCGACACCAAGAGCGCGCGCAGCGCGGCCCCGCCAGCCCCCGCCAGCCGCCCCGAGATCCCCAGCGGTGACTGCACGCCTGTCAGCACCACCATCTGGCCAATCCGGCGCAGAAATGCCTGCGCCTGTGCCGCAGCCCCCGCCGGGCAATGGACCGGCAACCCAAGCTCGGCCACCCGCCCCGACAGCACCAGACGAAACGCGCCCTTGGGCAGCTCGCCCCGCCCCATGATCAACAGCGGCGCCGCTGCAGGCACCAGCGGCACCGGCGTATCGGCGGCCACCACCACCAGATCGGCCCGCGCCAGATCATCCGGGTCAGAGACCGCCCGCAGCCGCGCCCAGTCGGCATCCCGCTGCGCAGGCGACAGGCTGCCCGCCTGCACCGCCGCCTCTTGCCGCGCCGCGATGTTCTGCAACACCGGCACCAGTCTGCTGCGGTCACGCTCCAGCACCGTGACCGGCAACCCCCGTGCCAGCGTCATCAGGGCCAGCGCCGACAGCTGTGGCGACGCGCCCACCAGTGCAGGCCGCAGCACCGGCCCGACCCTGACCGCCCGCAATGGCTCTGGCACCTGCGCCGCTGCCCGCTCGGCCCGCACCAGATGCGCCAGCGCCGCCGTCTGGGGCAGCGCCGCCCGCTCTGCCGCAATCGCAGCCTCGAAGGCCAGACCCTGTTCTGCCGGCAACAACAGCGCCGCCTCGGCGCAATCAGCCAGCGCCATGCCAAGGCTGCCCGGAGCCGCCGTCGCCCGCAGCCCCTTGACCGCCGCCAGATAGGCCCGACCATCCGCCAGCCCCTGCGGCGCACGGGTCTGCGGCCCTTGGGACTGCACCCAGACCTGCGCCGCCGCCAGAACCTCTGCCGCCGTCTCGCCTTCGACGATCTGATCCACCAGCCCGATCACCAAAGCCTCGGGTGCGGCAACCGGCCTGCCGCTGGTCAGCAGCCGCAGCGCATGCTCTGCCCCCACCAATTGCGGCAATCGCTGGGTGGCCCCGGCCCCGCTGATCAGCCCCAGACGCGCCGCCGGAAAGCCGATCCGCGCGCCGGGTGTGGCGATCCGCGCCCGCGCCGCCAGCGCGATTTCCGCCGCCGCCCCAGACACCATGCCTTCAAGCAGCACGAACACCGGCACCGCAGACTGCTCCACCGCCAGACACAGACTGGCCAGCGACGGCCACGCTGCATCGTCCGGCCCCGGCAGATCAGGGCCACCATCGGGGTGCAGCGCCATCACCCGGTCCGCCGCGCGCACCAGCACCGCAGGCAGGCGCGGGTCGAGGGCCGCCAAAGCCTCCAGCAGCCGGTTGCGGTGTGCAGCATCCAGCCAGACCCCGATGGCAGGGCGGGACAACGTGATCTCGGCCAATGCGTCCGTTGTGGTCACATCTACGCCGTTGCTCACTGTCATATCCTTGTCACCACACCGCCCTGCGCACAGTGCAGCGCAACAGCGGGCGCGGTCAAGCCGCTGTGATCACCGGGTATTGCTGCAAGCCACGGTCAGACCGGCATATTGTCAAAGCCAGCCTCGATTTCGGCATCAAGCGCTGCCCGCTGTTCTGGTGACAGCGGGGCAGACGGCGGGCGCAATCCCGGCAAAACCTCGCCCAGCGCCTGCATCTCTTTCAGCAGCGGTGCAAGAGCGCTATGGCCATACGATACGCTGTCTGCCGCGTCCGCCGCCAGCTGCGCGATCCGCCGCAGATCCTGTTGCGTTCCCATCATTTTCTCCCTCTCAGTCGCTCAAAGCCGCGCAATCGCGGCAAAATGGCGTAAACGGCAGCACATCCAGCCGCTGGTCGCCAATCTCGGCCTCACATCGGGCGCAGTGTCCGTAAGTACCCGCTTCGACCCGGACCAGCGCCGCATCAATCATCCGCAGCTCTGCCAGGGCCGCGACACCCATGCCCTCCAGCACCTCATCGCTCTCGCGTTCGGTGGCCAGCTCTTCCCAGTCGCGGTTCTGATGACTGTCCAGCTCGGCTTCGATTGAGGTCATCCGCTCCGCAAGTGCGGCGCGGCGGTCCAGAAGTTGAGCTTTGCGATCTGCCGGTGATTTGCGCATACTGTCCCCCGAGTGCTGCGCCAATCTCGCACCGGACCGGACAGCCGGCATTGATACAGGTCAAAAAGCGGCAGCAATCCGCCAGTTTATATATTCAAATCTTGCAATATGTCTGACCTACGCCTATCTTGGGGCTCAGACAACACACGGGAGATGACCATGACCCCCACCGTTCAGGGTTTCTTTGACGAAGCCACCAATACCATCACCTATGTGGTGACCGAGCCGACTGGCAAAGCCTGCGCCGTGATCGATTCCGTGCTCGATTTCGACTATGCTTCGGGGCGCACCGATACCCGCTCGGCCGATCAGGTCATCGCCTATATTCAGGACAACGGCCTCGATCTGCACTGGATTCTGGAAACCCACGTCCACGCCGACCACCTCTCTGCCGCGCCCTATATTCAAGAGCGTCTGGGTGGCAAGATCGGGATCGGTGACCGCATCACGATCGTGCAGGACACCTTTGGCAAGATCTTCAATGAGGGCACCCGCTTTCAGCGCGACGGCTCGCAATTCGACCAGCTGTTCCACGAAGGCGACAGCTTTCACATCGGTCAGCTGCGCGGCGATGTGCTGCACACGCCCGGCCATACCCCGGCCTGCCTGACCTATGTGATCGGCGATGCGGCCTTTGTCGGTGACACGCTGTTCATGCCCGATTTCGGCACCGCGCGCTGCGATTTTCCCGGCGGCTCGGCCGCCACCCTGTTCGATTCCGTCCAAAAGATCATGTCCCTGCCGGATCAGACCCGGATTTTCGTCGGCCATGATTACAAGGCACCGGGCCGGGAAGAATTCGCCTGGGAAACCACGGTCGGCGCGCAAAAGGCGCTGAACATCCATGTCGGCGGCGGCAAAAGCCGCGAGGAGTTTGTGGCCATGCGCGAAACCCGCGATGCCACGCTGGCGATGCCCCGTCTGATCATTCCGTCGCTGCAGGTCAACATGCGCGCAGGACAGATGCCGGAGCCGGAAGACAATGGCACCACCTATCTGAAAGTGCCGGTGAACGGGCTGTAACCGGCCCCTCTTCCTTTACAGACAACAGGACTGCATATGCTGGAACAAGACTGGATCTGGGGCTTTGTCGGGGGCCTGATGATCGGCGGCGCGGGCGCGCTTTTTCTTTTGATGAATGGCCGGATCATGGGGGCCTCGGGCATTGTCGGCGGCCTTGTCGATGGCTCTGGCCGCAGCAACCGGGGCGAGCGGCTGGCCTTTCTGACGGGTCTGATCCTGTTCCCGCCGCTGTTGGCCAGCTTTTATGACCACGTTGACACGCGGCTGACCGGCAACATCTGGCTGCTGGTCGCCGCCGGGCTGTTGGTGGGGTTTGGCACGCGGCTGGCCAATGGCTGCACCTCGGGCCATGGCGTCTGCGGTATCTCGCGCCTGTCGTGGCGGGGCCTGGCAGCCACCATCGCCTATATCGCGGCGGGCGGTGTGGTCGTTCTGATGTTCCGCCACTGGCTGGGGGTGATCTGACATGAAGCGCATGGTGTTTTCCGCCCTCTCCGGGGCGTTGTTCGGCGCGGGACTGCTGGTGTCGGGCATGGTCGATACCGTCAAGGTGCAGGGCTGGCTCGACGTGTTCGGCGCATGGGATCCGACACTGGCCTTTGTGATCGGCGGCGCGATCCTGCCGATGGTCCTCGCCTGGCAGGTGGCAGAGCGGCGCAAGACCTCGGTCCTTGGCACCCCCATCCCGGCAAAGCCCGCGCAGAAACTGGACCGCGACCTGATCCTTGGCTCGCTGCTGTTCGGGGCGGGCTGGGGGCTGGTGGGCCTGTGCCCCGGCCCGGCCTTTGCGGCGGCTTTCCTGAACGGCGCAAGCGGTCTGGTCTTTCTTGTTGCGATGCTCGCCGCTATGGTCGCCACGCCCGCATTGCGCCGCGCCCTGCCCCCCAAAGGAGATACCGCATGGACATCCGCCCGCTGACACCCGACTACGCCGTCTCCCCCCAGATCGACCCCGAGGATTTTGCGGCGATCAAGGCGGCGGGCTATACCCGGGTGATCAACAACCGCCCCGACGCGGAAATCCCGCCCTCGCATCACACCGCGGCCATGCGGGCGGCGGCAGAGGCGGCAGGGCTGGAATATGTGGCAAACCCGGTCATCGGCGGCGCGCTGACGATGGCCAATGTCACCGCACAGGCCGAGGCGATCACTTCTGCCACCGGGCCGGTGCTGGCCTATTGCGCCAGTGGCAACCGCTCGTCGATCTGCTGGGCGCTGTCTCAGGCGGGCGAGATGCCGACCGATGATCTGATCGGCATCCCGGCACGCCATGGCTACAACCTCGAAGCGCTGCGGCCCCAGATCGAGACCCTGGCCAAACGCTGACGTAAATCGCCCCCGCCTAATCGGTTCCTGTGGCGGGAAAGCTTGCGAAATCAAACGCCAGCGGCGCATCGCCTGCTGGCGTTTCCAGCTCCCATGACGTTGCGGACAAGTCCGCCGGTGCGGCGGCGGCAAACGCCATCTGCGCCGGAGCCGCCTGTTCCTCCCGCCATTCGCCCGATGTCAGGCGGATCGCGCGCATGCCCCGGTGCTGGCCCAGCTTGCCTTCGGCCACGCAGCGCCCGTCCATCCCCTCAAACCTGATCCGGTCCAGCGCGGCATTGGGCAAAGGCAGCACCGAGTTGACCGACAGGCGCATCACCTCGGTCAGTGGCATCGACATCCGCGCCACCACCGCCTCGATCTGGCAGGTCGCGGCATCGACCTGCGCGGCAAGGGCCGCGGCAAAGGCCGGGCGGGCCACCGCATCGGGCATGGCATTGGCCTTGCGGCGTGGCTTGCGCCCCCGCCCCTCTGCCGGGAGGATCAGAATCATGTCCCCCACCCGCGCGCCATGGGCCAGCGACAGCCGGGCGGTCAGCGCGCGATAGCTGATATCTTCCAGCAACAGCCCCAGCGGCCGCGCCTCTTCGATAAAGGACGCATAGCGAAAGCCGCTGGTCCAGATCAGATCGCCCTCTTCCGCCAGGGCCTCTTCCAGATGCGACAGCGCCAGATCGGCCAGGGGCGACAGCATGGCGGCATCGGTGCGGGTGGGTTTGCGCGGCTCGGGCGTCTGGTTGCCGCATTTGCCCATCGTCAGCACCTCGATCAGCGCCGTCAGCAGATCGGGCGACAGGATCAGCAGGCCCAGCCCATCCTCGGGGCCCTCCAGCATCAGGATCAGCGCGCGTTCTGGCGGCAGGTCCAGCAGTTCGGCCAGCGACAGCCGGGTCATGCTCAGCGACGCGAAATCGACCGGCAACTGCATCATGTCGCGCGTCGCGCGGGCAAAGGCCACCCGCCACGCCCGGTCTGCGCCCGGCCCGCCGTCAACGGCGGCTTGCTGCCCGGTCAGCAGCTTTTTACGCATCACCTCACCCGCCACGGCGATCCCATCCTTGCCCGCTTTGCGCCAGTCTCGCGCAGCGGGGTTACCAAATGGTTTATCGCACCCGCAGCATCCGGCGTTTCACGCGGCTTTGCGCTCCAGCCGCAACGGCACCGCCACGCGGAACGCCGCCCCGCCTTGGCCCGGCAGATAGCTGATCGTGCCGCCCAGATTGGCCATCACCTCGCGGCAGATCGCCAGCCCCAGCCCCGCGCCCCCGGCCCGGGTCTGATCGGTCAGCCGGGCAAATTTCTCGAAAATCAGCGCCTGACTGTCCTTGGCAATCCCCGAGCCGTTGTCGACAAAATCCACCGTCACCCGCCCGCCCTTTTGCCGCACCGATATGCGCAGCTCGGGTGCTGTCGCATCGCAATATTTGCGCGCGTTCGAGATCAGGTTGATGAACACCTGCACCAGCCGGTCGGCATCGGTGCGGATAAAGATATTCTCCATCGGCAGATCGCGGTGAATGACGAAACTGCGCTCGGGCTTGGTATGGCTGGCCGATGCCAGTGCCCGGTCGATCATCTGGCTCAGGTTCGACAGCCCCAGATTCAGCTGCACCGTGCCGTTTTCCAGCACCGACAGATCCAGCAGATCATCCAGGAGCCGCGTCAGCCGCTTGGCCTCGTCATGGATGATGCGCCCATAGTTCGCCACCAGTTCAGGCGGCAGATCGCCCTCGGTCAGGATCTCGGAAAATGCCCGGATCGAGGTCATCGGCGTGCGCAGCTCATGGCTGATCTGGCTCAGGAACGCATCTTTCTGGATCGACAGCTGCATCAGCTTTTCATTGGCCTCGCGCAGGGCGCGGGCGGTGCGGGTCACCTCTTCCTGCTGGCTTTCCAGCCGGGCGGAATATTCCATGATCTGCGCCGACTCGCTGGCCACCGCCATCAGGTCTTCGACCGTCACCGTGGCCCGGCCCGCAAGCTGGCTCATCATCGCATGCGCGGTCGCCGCGCCCACCGATCCCGCCAGCCGACGTTCCAGCCGCGCCATGAACTCCGGCGTCGGGTCGGGCAGATAGCCCGCCTTGCCCTGCCGCTTGGCCTCGGCCTCGAAAAACACCAGCGCGTCCTCGTCGCCCATGATCCGCTGCGACATCACCAGCAGGTCTTCGGGTTCGGCCAGCCCACGCTGCCAGCCGCGCGGGCTGCCGGTGGTGGTGTCAAACACCCGCACAAAGGCCGCGCCCTGCATCCGCTCCACCGGGCCGGGAAAGGTCAGCAGCGATCCGGTCAGAAACGCCGCCGTGTTCAGAAACATCGACCAGAACAGCGCATGCAGCAGCGGGTCCATGGTCGATACGCCAAACAACGCGCGTGGACGCAGCCAGCCGATGCCCCATGGCCCGTCGATGAACACCATGGCGGGAATCACCGCATCGGCCCCGAATGAGGGCAAAAACAGCGTATAGGCCCAGACGATGAACCCCACCGTCATCCCCAGCGCCGCGCCGATCCGGGTCGCACCGCGCCAGAAGATGCCAAACACCATCGCCGGCAGAAACTGCGCCACGCCGACAAAGGCGATCAGCCCGATGGCCGCCAGCGCCGTCGATCCGCCTGACATCCGGTAATAGGCATAGCCCAGGCCCAGCACCACGCCGATGGAAATCCGCCGCGACAGCAGAACCAGCCGCCGCACATCGCCCGACACCGCCTTTGCCGGGCGCAGCCGCAGCCAGACCGGCATGACGATGTGGTTGGAAACCATCGTCGCCAGCGCAATCGACTCGACAATCACCATCGAGGTGGCCGAGGAAAACCCGCCCAGGAACGCCAGCATCGCCAGCCCGCCCTGCCCTTCGGCCAGCGGCAGCGTCAGCACGAACATATCCGGGTTTGCAGTCGCAGGCAGCCGCTCCAGCCCCATCACGGCAATCGGCACGATGAACAGGCTCATCGCGAACAGATACAGCGGAAACGCCCAGGACGCGGTGGCCAGATGCCGCTCGTCGGCATTCTCGACCACCATCACCTGAAACATCCGCGGCAGGCAGATCACCGCTGCCCCCGCCGCAAACAACAGCCCGGCCCAGCGGCCCGGTTGCAGGTTCCAGTCGGCAATTTCCGACGCATCAATCCGCGCGATCATGTCGGCGGGACCATCGGCCATGAACCAGACCACGAACACCCCCACCGCGATCAGCGCCACCAGCTTGACCACCGCCTCGACCGCGATGGCGGTGACGATGCCGTGGTGCTGCTCTTTGGCGTCCAGATTGCGGGTGCCGAACAGAATGGTGAACAGCGCCAGCCCGCACGCCACCCAGACCGCCGTGGCCTCGGTTCCGGGCGGGGCGAATCCGTCATCGGTGGGGCTCGCAAACACGCTGAACGACAGGGTGACCGACTGCAATTGCAGTGCAATATAGGGCGTGGCCGCCACCACCGCGATCACCGTCACGATCACCCCCAGCAGGTTCGACTTGCCAAACCGGCTGGAGATCAGGTCGGCGATCGAGGTCACCCGCTGTTGCCGCCCGATCCGCACCAGCTTGCGCAAGATCCACCACCAGCCGATAAACACGATCGTCGGCCCCAGATAGATCGTCAGAAACTCGAGCCCCGACCGCGCCGCATAGCCGACCGCGCCGTAAAACGTCCAGGCGGTGCAATAGATCGACAGCGACAGCGTGTAGATCAGCGGCGATTGCAGCCATCCCAGCCGCCCGCGATCCGCCCGCCGCTCGGCGGCCCAGGCCACGCCGAACAGAAAGATCACATAGGCCAGGCAGGACAGGACCAGAATGTTAAAGGGCATCGCCGCGCGCCCCTATTGCCCAAGGCCCTGATCGCCGGGCGCCTCGGGATCATCCTCATCGGTGGCCGTCAGACTGCGCGAGATCAGCATGGCCAGACCGATCAGCACCGCCCAGACCACGAATAGGTAAATCCCGTCGGGCGCGGTATCGCGGTAAAACGTGTCCTGCGGGGCCCAGAGCACGGGCAGCAACAGCAAAAACACCCCGATCACCGGCAACAGCCGCGCGGCATCCCGCCGCCTGCGCTGCCGGTAGCTGGCCGGGCGCAGAAACAGGGGCGCGGTTCGGGGGGATTGGGCCATGGCGTCAGCCCTGCGTCAGCGCCCGCACAGCGGCGCGCATGTCATCGTTCGAGAATGGCTTGGTCATGAAATGGCTCGCCCCGGCGCGTTCCGCCGCCTCACGGTCACGGCCCTGCCCCTTGGCCGTCAGCATCATCACCGGCAGCGCCTGCGTCTGCGGGTCAGCGCGCAGCTGCGCCAGAATGTCCAGCCCGCTTACGCCGGGCAGCATCAGGTCAAGGATCACCAGATCCGGCATCGCCGCGCGCACCGCATCCAGCGCGCCGGTGCCATCGGCAAGCGCAGTCACATCGCATCCATCCCGTGACAGGATGAATCGAATAGCCTCGGAGATGTTCGGCTCATCCTCGATGAGCAGCACACGCGCCGTCATATGTGTTGGTTCCCCCCTCCGGCCTGCAACCGGACGCAAACCGACTATCCGGCGAATGCCGGGGTATGTCAAAGGACTATTGCACGCCCGCCGCCGCCCCGGCTTCGGCCAGAATCGACGGCTCGCGCCGGGCCGGACAGCGCCCGCGCGGGCAGATCCGGCACGAACTGCCAAGCGCCAGCACCGCCCCTGCCGCGCGCGGCGCGTCATCGGGCAGAATCAACATCGCCGCCTCGCGCAGCTCTGGCCCGGCAAAGCCCTGCGGCAACCGGGTCTCGCAGATCGACAGGGTGCGGAACACCCGCGCCGCCCGCCCCGCCGGTTCGACCCGCTCCACCAGCGGCAGCATCGGCCGGGCCAGCGCCGCAAACAGCGGCCAGAGCGGGCACGCCGCCCCGAAGCGCGGCAGGGCAAAGCCATCGACCGGCTTGCGGAACAGCAAGGTGCCCGAGGCATCGCAGATCACCAGCCCGGCCACCGACCCCGGCAGCAGCGCAATCCGCCGCATCACCGCCAGCACCGACAGGCCCGTGCGCTGCGCCAGAACCGCCGGGTCGTCCTCGCCCCGCGCCAAAGCGGCGCGCAGGGCGGTATCGGGCAAGAGCTGCGCCTCTGCCGCCGCCTGCCGCAGAAAATCCGCCGCCAGCGACCGCGCGGCGGCCGAGGCAAGGCCCGCCACTTCGGCCAGCAGCTGCGCCAGTCCTTCGGGCTGTTCCAGCTCGGCCAATTGCCAACCGCGCGCGGCCAGCCAGCTTTCCACCTCTTCCTGCGGGGCGGCCAGCCCGGTATCGACCGCCGTATCAGACCCGTCCAGATAGGCCACCAGCGCCTCGGCCCCGGCGGCAAGCCGTTCGCTGTCCTGATGCAGGTTCTGGTGGAACCGCTCGCGCCAGTCCGGTTCAATATCCTCGGTATCCGCCAGAATCGCTGCGGTGGAGCGGACCGAGGCCAGCGCCGACAGCACCTCATGCAGCGATGCCGACAGATGCGGATCATGGGTCAGCCGGTCATTCAGCGCACCCACAGCGCGTTCCAGCTGCGCCGCGCGATGATGCTGCGCCGCCAGCACCGCCGCCCAGCCCGGAAAGCGCCCGGCGAAATCTTCGATCCGGTCCAGCTCTGGCTGTATCCCCGGCGCAGTCGAGGCGGCCGCACGCAGATCATCAATCAGCGCCCCGCCCGCGCCTTCGGACAGGATCGCCGTCTCGGTGCCCAGCACCCCGGCCAGACGCGCCAGCACCTCGGCCCCGACCCGGCGGCGGTTGTGTTCGATCAGGTTCAGATAGCTGGCCGAAATTCCCACCGCCTGCGCCACATCGCCCTGCCGCAACCCCAGCGCCAGCCGCCGCTCGCGGATCAGGCTGCCGGTCAGGCTGGCGGGCAGGTTGGGCTGGCTGTTGGGCATAACGGACCGCTGGCTGCAAAGCGCCAGCTTTACAGCTATAGGGTAAATTTACAAACGCTTGTTAAGTCGCGCGCCGCGCTCTGGCCCATCCTGCAAGACCTGCAACAGATGCCATACCCGGACCATACGTGCGCCATACCCATATCCTAAGCGCACCATACCCTGAAACGCCCCCTCAGGGTGCCAGCAGCCGCGCATACAGCGTTTCCAGAAACGCCCCGGCCTCGGCATAGGGGTCATGCCCCTCGCCCAGAACGGTCCGCACCTGCACATCGAAATCGGCGTAATGCTGGGTCAGCGCCCAGATCGAGAACACCAGATGCACCGGGTCCAGCCGGGCGATCCGCCCCTCATCCATCCACTGCCGCAGCACTTTGGCCTTTTCCGCCACCAGCGCGGTCAGATCACCCTCGATCGCCGCGCGCATCCGGGGCGCGCCTTGCAGGATCTCGATGGCAAACAAGCGGCTTTCGCGCGGGTAATCGCGGCTCAACTCCAGCTTGCGCCGGACATAGCCCATCACCTCGGCCACCGGATCACCCTGCGGGTCCATCTCGCGCAGCGGATCCAGCCAGGTTTCCAAAAGCCGGGTCAGCAAGGTCTGGTGGATCGCCTCTTTCGACGGGAAATAATACAGCAGATTGGGCTTAGACAGCCCCGCCCCCTCGGCGATCTGATCCAGCGTCGCGCCCCGGAAGCCATGGGCGGAAAACACATCCAGCGCGGCCTCCAGAATGGTTTCGGAATTCCTGATCTGGATACGGGTCTTTGGTCTTGGCATTGTGTCGTCATTCCTGCGGCCGAAGGGACAGGTTGGCGCAGAATGCGCCATCATGCAATTGGCAGAGCGTTGGCTGGCTATGCTAAGATCAAGGGTGATCCGGCGGGCACTTGACTGGCTTGGCCGCAGTGATAGCAACATCTGACCATCCGGTCAAAACCCATCCGCGCGCCGCAAGGCCGCCCCAACAGGAACCCCGACACCATGGCGCTGGACCGCAAAGCCCCCAATGACCTGAACGCCTTCTGGATGCCCTTTACCGCCAACCGCCAGTTCAAGAAGAACCCGCGCATGTTTGTGGCGGCCAAGGACATGCACTACACCACCTCTGATGGCCGTCAGGTGCTGGATGGCACGGCAGGCCTGTGGTGCTGCAACGCAGGCCATTGCCGGCCCAAGATCACCGAGGCAATCCAGAAGCAGGCGGCAGAGCTGGATTATGCGCCCGCGTTCCAGATGGGTCACCCGGTCGCGTTTGAACTGGCAAACCGCATCGTCGAGATCGCGCCGAAGGGGATCGAGCATGTGTTCTACACGAACTCCGGCTCGGAAAGTGTTGAAACCGCACTGAAACTGGCGATTGCCTATCACCGCGCCAAGGGGCAAGGTACCCGCACCCGGCTGATCGGGCGCGAGCGCGGCTATCATGGCGTGAACTTCGGCGGCATCTCGGTCGGCGGCATTGTCAACAACCGTCGGCATTTCGGCAGCCTTCTCAACGGGGTGGACCATCTTCCTCACACGCATTTGCCGGACCAGAACCGCTGGTCGCGCGGCCAGCCGGAGCATGGTGCCTGGCTTGCCGATGATCTGGAAAAGCTGGTGGCGCTGCACGGGGCCGAAACCATCGCCGCCGTGATCGTGGAGCCGGTTGCGGGGTCGACCGGGGTGATCCTGCCGCCCAAGGGCTATCTGGAAAAGCTGCGCGCGATCACGAAAAAACACGGCATCCTGCTGATTTTCGACGAGGTGATCACCGGATTTGGCCGCCTCGGCGCGCCGTTTGCGTCGCAGTACTTCGACGTTTTGCCCGACATGATGACCACCGCCAAGGGCCTGACAAATGGCGTGATTCCGATGGGTGCGGTGCTGACCACGGCAGATGTGCATGACGCCTTCATGGACGGCCCCGAGCACATGATCGAGCTGTTCCACGGCTATACCTACTCCGGCAACCCGATTGCGTCGGCCGCCGGGATCGCCACGCTGGAGACCTACAAGGAGGAGCAGCTGTTCGAGCGCGCCGCCGACATCGCCCCCTATTGGGAGGATGCGCTGCATTCCCTGCGCGACTCGCGTCATGTGACCGACGTGCGCAACATGGGTCTGATCGGCGCGGTGGAGCTGGACCCGATTGCGGGCGAGCCTACAAAGCGGGCATTTGCGGCGTTTCTGGCAGCTTACGACAAAAACATCCTGATCCGCACCACCGGCGACATCATCGCCATGTCACCGCCGCTGATGATCAGCAAGGCGCAGATCGACACGCTGATCGGCACGCTGGCTGATGTGCTGAAAGCGCTGGACTGAACCGACTGTCAAAGCCCGGCACCAGTCCGGGCTTTGACCCTAAATCTCCAGCACCGGATCGCCGTCAAAAAACGCCTCATGTTCCGCCCGGATGCGGCGGATCTGTACCTTGATCCGCGACAGATGGGCATGCATCGCCTCGATCGCGCGGGCCGGGTCGCGGGTGCGCAGCGCCGCCATCACCTTCAGATGATCGTCAAACGCGTCGTGCGAGGCAAAAGACAGCGACAAAAACCGCACCCTGTCCATATGGGCCTTGTTCTCGCGGATGATATCCCAGGCAAAGCCATGGCCGCTGCGCTCACAGATCTCGCGGTGGAACTGGTCGTCCAGCGCATGAAACGCCACCGTATCACGGGCCTCGACCGCGGCGCGCTGCTGATCCAGCACCCGGTCCAGCGCGGCAAAGTCGCCCTCTCCCAGCCGCACACAGGCCATGCGCACGGTTTCGGCCTCGATGGCCGAGCGGATAAAACGCGCCTGCATCACCGCCGCCTCGGAAATCGCCGAAACCACCGTGGCCCGCTGCGGGCGGATGGTCAGAAACCCCAGCGTTGACAGCCGGTAAAACGCATCGCGCACCGGCTGGCGCGACACGCCCATGATTTTTGCCACATCCACCTCTGACATCCGGGTGCCCGGCGGCAGGTCAAGGGCAAGGATCTGACGGTGCAATTCTTCAAACACCGCATCGGTGACAGAGGGCCGGCTGATCGGTTCCAGCACCTTCAGAAGCGCGCTCTCAGACATCGTCCCTCCGTTGACAGGTTTCGCATACTAGCATATTAGTTTGCCAGCCGCTTGCAAAGCATCTTTCGCCGATCAAGCGCACAGGGAGAAGGAAATACAAGTGCCACTGCTGGACTCTGACCGCCTGTTCCCGCTCGAATCAGACGCCCGTGGGCTGGCCCGCGCGCTGTATGACACAGTGGCGGACCTTCCGATCATCAGCCCGCATGGCCACACCGATCCGCGCTGGTATGCCACCGATGAGGCGTTCCCCGATCCGGCCCAGCTGTTTGTCACCCCCGACCATTACGTGTTCCGCATGCTGTGTTCGCAAGGCATCGCGCTGACCGATCTGGGGGTGCCGCGCGCCGATGGCGGCCCAACCGAAACCGATGGCCGCAAGATCTGGCATCTGTTCGCGCAGAATTACCATCTGTTCCGGGGCACCCCGTCGCGGATCTGGCTGGACCATGCGTTTGAGACGATATTCGGCTTCGATGTGCCGCTGTCGGCGGCCACCGCCGATGATTATTACGACCGCATCGCAAGTGCCTTGGCCACTCCCGAATTTCGCCCGCGCGCGCTGTTTGACCGCTTCAACATCGAGGTGATTTCCACCACCGATGGTGCGCTTGATGATCTGCGCTGGCACCGGCAGATCCGCGACTCCGGCTGGCACGGCAGGGTTATCCCGGCCTATCGCCCCGATGCCGTGGTGGATCCCGAGTTCAACGGGTTTGCGAACAACGTCGCACAACTGGGCGAAATGACAGGTGAAAACACCGCCACATGGGCAGGCTATCTGAACGCGCACCGGATCCGGCGCGCGTTTTTCAAAAGCTACGGCTGCACCTCGTCAGACCACGGCCACGCCACCGCCCGTACCGAGGATCTGCCGCAAGATCAGGCCGCGCTGTTGTTCGAAAAAGCCCTGCGCGGGACGTGCTCGGCAGAGGAGGCCGACGCCTTTCGCGGCCAGATGCTGACCGAAATGGCGCGGATGAGCCTGGATGATGGCCTTGTGCTGCAGATCCACCCCGGCTCACGGCGCAACCATTCGGACCCGATGCTGGCGATGTTCGGCCGCGACAAGGGCTTCGACATTCCCGGCCGCACCGATTACGTCACAGCATTGCGCCCGCTGTTGAACGCGGTCGGCATGGACCCGCGGCTGTCGGTGATCGTCTTTACGCTGGACGAGTCTTCTTATGCCCGCGAACTGGCCCCGCTGGCCGGGGTCTATCCGGCACTGAAACTGGGGCCGGCCTGGTGGTTCCATGACAGCGCCGAGGGCATGCGCCGGTTCCGCGAAATGACCACCGAAACCGCCGGGTTTTATAATACAGTCGGTTTCAACGACGACACCCGCGCTTATCTGTCGATCCCTGCGCGCCACGATGTGGCCCGCCGCGTGGATTGCGCCTTTCTCGCCACGCTGGTCCGCACCGGCAGGCTGTCCGAGACTGATGCATACGAGGTCGCACACGACCTTGCATACCGGCTTGCAAAGCAAGCCTACCGGCTGTGAAGCCATTCAACGGGAGGAGACTATAATGAAAAAATTCAACACTCTGGCCGCTGCCCTGCTGGCAACGACCGCCTTTGCCGGGGCCGCTTTCGCAGATTGCGAAGTGACCCTGAAATCATCCGACACCCATCCTGACGGCTACCCCACGGTAGATGCCGTCAAGCACATGGGAGAGCTGTTGAAAGAGCGCAGCGCCGGGCGGATCTGTATCGAGGTGTTCCACTCGGCCCAGCTGGGCGAAGAGAAAGACACCATCGAGCAGACCAAGTTCGGGGTGATCGACTTCAACCGCGTCTCGATGGGCCCGTTCAACAACATCATCGAGGAAACCAAGGTTGTCTCGCTGCCCTTCATCTTCCGCTCGACCGACCACATGCACCGCGTGATGGACGGGCCGATCGGCGGAGAGATCCTGGCCGCGTTCGAGCCGCATGGCTTTGTCGGTCTGGCCTATTTCGACGGCGGCTCGCGCTCGTTCTACAACAAGCAAAAGCCGATCACTTCGGTCGAAGACCTGAAGGGCATGAAGATGCGCGTCATGCAGTCCGACGTATTCGTCGACATGATGTCGGCCCTTGGCGCCAATGCCACCCCGATGCCATACGGCGAGGTGTATTCCGGCATCCAGACCGGCGTGATCGACGGGGCGGAAAACAACTGGCCGTCGTTTGAATCCTCGGGTCACTACGAGGTTGCGGGCTATTACACCCTGAACGAACACCTGATCGTGCCAGAGGTTCTGGTGATGTCGAAAGTCAGCTACGACAAGCTGAGCGCCGAGGATCAGGCGCTGGTGGTTCAGGCTGCGAAAGACTCGATCCCGGTCAACCGCGAGCTCTGGGCCGCGCGCGAGAAGGAGTCGGAAGAAAAAGTCCGTGCCGCAGGCGTGGAAGTGATCTCCGACATCGACAAGACCCCGTTCATCGAAGCGATGGTCCCGGTCTATGAAAAGCACGCCAACACACCGAAGCTGCAGGATCTGGTCACCCGTATCCAAGCGACCGAGTGAGGCAAGCGGCGGGACCGGGGGTTTCACACCCCCGGACCCCCGTGGGATATTTAAGCCAAGATAAAGGGGCGCCGCGCGCGGCATAGGGGGGCTTTATGCAACCGGGTTTGTTACGTCTGGCCGTCTGGCTGGGGTATGTCGCGAAAGCTTCCCTGTGGGTGGCGGGCGCAGGGCTGGTGGCGATGACCGCCATCATCGGCGCGCAGGTGTTTTTCCGCTATCTGCTGAACGACTCCATCATCTGGAGCGAGCCTGCGGCGGTGATCCTGATGGGCTGGTTCATCTTTCTGGGCGCGGCTGTCGGCATCCGCGAAGGGTATCACCTGTCGTTCGACATCCTGCTCTATCTGGTGTCGCAGCGGGTCAAGCTGATCCTGTTTTCGCTGTCCGACATCGTGGTGACCGCCTTTGGCATCGGCATGGTCTGGTTTGGCGGGCAGCTGATGGTGTCGGCCTATGGCATCACCCTGCCCTCACTCGGCATCACCGGGGCGGTGGATTTCATTCCCTTGGTCGTTGGCGGGATGCTGATGGTGATTTTCTCACTGGAACGACTGGCACGACGGGCCGCTGGCTTGCCCACGGCACGTTTCGGCGAAACAGAACTCGAAGAGGTGGCGTGATGGAGCTTTGGGTTCTTTTTGGCACCTTCGGGGTGCTGCTGGCGATCGGGACACCGGTGGCGTTCTGTCTGGGCGTGTCCAGCTTTGCCACCGTGCTCTATATGGGGCTGCCGCCGGTGGTGGTGTTCCAGCGGCTGAATTCCGGCGTGTCGGTGTTTGCGCTGATGGCGATCCCGTTCTTTATCTTCGCCGGTGAGATCATGGTGCGCGGCGACATTGCCCGGCGGCTGATTGCCGTGGCGGGGGCTGCGGTCGGGCATTTCCGGGGCGGGTTGGGGCAGGTCAACATCGCCTCATCCGTGCTGTTCGGCGGCATTTCGGGTTCGGCTGCGGCAGATGCCTCGGCCATCGGCGGGCTGATGGTGCCGCAGATGAAAGAACGCGGCTATGACGTTGATTATGCGGTGAACATTACCGTGGTCAGCTCGATCATCGCGCTGCTGATACCGCCGTCCCATAACATGATCATCTATTCGATCTCGGCCGGGGGCCGCTTGTCGATTGCCGATCTGTTCACCGCCGGGATTATTCCGGGCATGGTGCTGGCGCTTTCCCTTGCCGCTGCAGCCTGGTGGGTGGCGCGCAAGAAGAACTACCCGACCGAGGCCTTTCCGGGCTGGACCATGCTGGGTCTGTTGCTGATCAACGCCATTCCGGGGCTGTTGCTGATCGGGATCATCTTTGGCGGCGTGCGTTCGGGCGTGTTTACCGCGTCGGAATCGTCGTGCATCGCGGCAATCTATGCGCTGGGGGTCACCACGCTGGCCTATCGCACCATGGGCTGGAACGACTTTGTCGGCGCGGTCAAGGCGGCGGTGCGCACCACCGCCATGGTGTTGCTGGTGATCGGCTGTGCGGCGTCTTTCGGCTGGCTGCTGGCCTACCTCAAGGTGCCGACCGCGATGATCGAACTGATGCAGAGCGTCAGCCAGAACCCGATCGTGATCTTGCTGCTGATCAACGTCATCCTGCTGATCCTGGGCACCTTTATGGACATGAGCCCGCTGATCGTGATCACCACTCCGATCTTTCTGCCGGTGGCGGTGGCCTTTGGCATCGACCCGGTGCATTTCGGGGTTATTCTGGTGCTGAACCTTGGCATCGGGCTGTGTACGCCGCCTGTGGGGGCGGTGCTGTTCGTGGGCTGCGCCGTCGGCAGAATCTCGGTCTGGCAGGCGGTGCGCACGATCTGGCCGTTCTATGGCGCGGCTTTTGCCACGCTGATGCTTGTCACCTATATCCCGGCGCTGTCCCTATGGCTGCCCGCCCTGTTCCATTGAGGCTGATATGACCTATCCGATTGTCGAGACCGGCGAACACGTCACCCGTCAGGTGCTGGCCGACGCGCCCGAGCTGATGACCGTGGCGTTCCGCTTTGCCGCCACCGGGGCCACGGGCGCGCTGCACCATCACCCGCATGTGCAGTCAACCTTTGTGCAATCGGGCCGCTTTCGCTTTACCATCGCCGACCGCGATTTCGAGGTCGGCCCCGGGGATGCCTTTGTCATTCCCTCCAACGCCGTTCATGGCTGTGTCTGCCTTGAACCCGGCACGCTGATCGACGGGTTTACCCCCCGCCGTGATGATTTTCTCTGAAAGGACTCCCTATGCTGTACGTCGAAACCCGTCAGGCGATCTCTGCCAATGAGGCCAAGGGCATGGATACCACCGCCCTGCGCGCGAATTTCCATGGCGAGGGGCTGTTTCAGGACGGTCAGATCCGTCTGCTGTATACCCATTACGACCGGATGATCGTCGGCGGCGCGGTGCCTGCGGGCAAGGATCTGGTGCTGGATGCGGTCAAGGAAACCGGCACCGCCAGCATTCTGGACCGGCGCGAGATGGGCATCGTCAACATCGGCGGCGATGGGTCAGTTTCTGCCGGGGGGGAGACCTATGCCCTGTCCAAGGGCGATGTGCTGTATTTGCCGATGGGCGCGGGTGCGGTCACCTTCTCCGGTCAGGGCCGGTTCTACATCAACTCCTGCCCGGCGCATCACGCCTATCCGGCCAAGCTGATCAAGCTGGAAGATGCCAAAAAGGTCACACTGGGGGCTGCGGAAACCGTCAACCACCGCACCATCAACCAGTTCATCCACCCCGAGGTGATGACCTCGTGCCAGCTGGTGCTGGGCTATACCCAGTTCCACGGCGGCTCGGTCTGGAACACGATGCCGGCCCACCTGCATGACCGCCGGATGGAGGCTTACCTGTATTTCGACATTCCCGAAGGCCAGCGGGTGTTTCACTTCATGGGCGACCCGGCCGAGACCCGGCATCTGGTCATCAAGAATGAAGAGGCTGCGATTTCGCCGCCGTGGTCGATCCATTGTGGCGCAGGCACCGCAAGCTATACCTTTATCTGGGCGATGGCGGGCGACAACGTCGATTACCGCGACGTGGAAATGGTCAAGATGGAGGATCTGCGGTGAACCCGTTTTCGCTTTCCGGCCGGACCGCCCTTGTCACCGGGGCCAATACCGGCATCGGTCAGGCCATCGGAACAGCGTTTGCAAGGGCCGGGGCGCATGTGATCGCGGCGGGCCGCTCGTCCTGTGCCGAGACCGTGGCGCTGACCGGCGGCGAAGAGCTGACGCTTGATTTCGCCGACCCGATGGCGGCGCGCGATGTGTTCGCGGGCCGCCAGATCGACATTCTGGTGAACAACGCCGGCATCATCCGCCGGGCGGATTCGGTGGAGTTCACCGAGGAAGACTGGGATGCGGTGATGGATGTGAACCTCAAGGCGGTGTTCTTCACCTGCCAGGCCTTTGCCAAAGCCGCCCTCACACGCGGCGGTGGCAAGATCGTCAACATCGCCTCACTCTTGTCATTTCAGGGCGGCATCCGGGTGCCGTCTTACACCGCGTCCAAACATGGCGTGGCGGGGATCACCAAACTGCTGGCCAATGAATGGGCGGCCAAGGGCATCAATGTGAATGCCATTGCGCCGGGCTATATCGAGACCAACAACACCGAAGCGCTGCGCGCCGACCCGGACCGGAACAAATCCATCCTCGACCGCATCCCCGCCGGACGCTGGGGCCGCGCCGATGATATCGGTGAGGCGGCTGTCTTTCTGTCCTCCCCCGCCGCCGCCTATATCCACGGCGCAGTTCTTAATGTTGATGGAGGCTGGCTTGCCCGCTGATCGCCTGACCCGAAGCGCGCCGACCGTTCCTGTCGGCATCATCCATCTGGGCCTTGGCGCGTTTTTCCGTGCCCATGGCGCGGTTTACATCGAAGAGGCGATGTCGGCCTCTGGCGGGGACTGGGGCATCCTTGGCGTCTCGCTGCAATCGACCACGATGCGCGACCAGCTGACCCCGCAGGGCGGCACCTATATGGCGCTGGAGCTGGGGCCGATGGGCGAAACCCTGCGCCATGTGCAATCGGTGCAGGGTGTGCTGGTGGCGCGCGAAGACCCAAGCGCGGTGCTGGAGGCGATGGCCGATGCGAGGGTGAAAATCGTCAGCCTGACCGTGACCGAAAAGGGCTATTGCCACGAGCCATCGACGGGGCGGCTTAATCGGGCGCATCCTGACATTGTGCAGGATCTGGCCAACCCGCTGCCCGTCTCCGCCCCCGGCTTTCTGGTCCGCGCTCTGGCCCTGCGCCATGCCCGTGGTCTGCCGCCGTTTACCGTGCTGACCTGTGACAACCTGCCCAACAACGGCCATGTCGTGCGCGGTGTGGTGCTGGAACTGGCCCGCGCCCTTGACCCGGCGCTTGCCGCGTGGATCGAGGCCGAGGGGCGGTTCCCGTCAACCATGGTCGACCGCATCGTGCCCGCCACCAAGCCCGAAGATATCGCGCGGGTGGAAACCCTGACCGGCGCGCAGGATGCCGCCCCGGTGATGCACGAGCCGTTCCGGCAATGGGTGGTCGAGGATGATTTCGTGGGCGGCCTGCGCCCCGATCTGGGCGCCGCCCATGTGCAGCTGGTGCGTGATGTCACCGAATTCGAGCATATGAAGCTGCGCATGCTGAACGGCACCCATTCCTCGCTGGCCTATCTGGGCTACCTGTCGGGGCATGAAACCATAGCCGACTGCATGGCCGACCCGGTGCTGGAGCGTTTCGTGCAAAGCCTGTGGTCGCGCGAGATCATTCCGGCGCTGACCCCGCCCGAAGGGGTCAGTCTGCCCGAGTATGCGCAGGCGCTGCACGACCGCTATGCAAATCCGTCGATCCGCCACCGCACCTGGCAGATCGCGATGGATGGCAGCCAGAAGCTGCCGCAACGCATCCTTGGCACGCTGGAGACCAACCTGGACGCCGACCGCCCCAGCCCCGGCCTGTTGCTGGCAGTGGCGGCGTGGATGATCTATGTGCGCGGCACCGATCTGACCGGTCAGCCGATTGAGGTCAAAGACCCGCTCGCCCCGCGCCTGCGGGATGCTGCAACCTCGGCCGATCCGGTCGGCGCGTTGCTGGCCCTGCGCGAGGTGTTTCCCGAAGCTCTGGCCGCCCGGCTCGACCAGCCTCTGCGCGCGGCCTATGCCGCCCTGCTGGACCAAGGGGCCAAAGCGGCCATGGAGGCGCAGCTATGATCGAAAGCTGGCGCTGGTATGGCCCGTTTGACCGCATCACCCTGCCGGAAATCGCGCAGACTGGCGCCAGCGGCATCGTCACCGCCCTGCACGAAATCCCCTATGGCGAGGTCTGGCCGCGCGCGGTGATCGCGGCGCGCCATGCCGAAATCAGGGCGGCGGGCTTTGACTGGGTGGTGGTCGAAAGCCTGCCGATCCACGAACGCATCAAGCGGGGTGAGGGCGACCTGAGCCAGCTTTTCGCCAATTACCGCCAGTCGATGGCCCATCTGGCGGCCGAGGGCGTGACCAACATCTGCTACAACTTCATGCCGCTGTTGGACTGGACCCGCACTGACCTGACCGCCCCGGTGGCGCGCGGTGGATCGTGCCTGCGGTTCGAGGCGTCAAAGATGGCGGCGTTCGAGCTCTACATGCTGGGTCGCGCCGAAGCCGAGGCGGATTACACCCCCGAGGCGCTGCAAAAGGCCGCGATCTGGCATCAGCAGGCGACCGAAGCCGACAAGGATACCCTGCTGCACTCGATCATGTCCGGCCTGCCGGGCGCCTATGACCGCTATGACATTGCCGGTCTGAAAGCCGCGCTGCAAGGCTACGACGGTTTGGACCGCGCCGCATTGCACAGCAATTACAAGCGCTTTCTGGACGAAGTTATCCCGGCGGCTGAAGATCTGGGCATGACCTTCGGTGTCCACCCCGACGATCCGCCGCGCGATATTCTGGGCCTGCCGCGCATCGTGTCAAATGCCGAAGACATCGACTTTATCCTGAACGCGGTGGACAGCCCCGCCAACGGCCTGACCTTTTGCACCGGATCGCTCGGGGCCAATCCGGCCAGTGATCTGCCCGCGATGGCGCGCCGTTTTGCGCCGCGGGTCCATTTCGCGCATCTGCGCAACGTGCGCAAAGACCCGGACGGCAGCTTTGAAGAGGCGGCGCATCTGGAGGGCGATACCGATATGGTCGCCGTCATCGCCGCCCTGCTGGCCGAGGGTGCCGCGTCAGGCCGGGTGATTCCGTTCCGCCCCGACCATGGCCACGAGCTCTTGGATGACGCCGCGCGCGGCACCCATCCCGGCTATCCGCTGGTCGGTCGCCTGCGCGGTCTGGCGGAACTGCGGGGCGTGATCGCCGGGCTGCGCTACAGCGCGGCCTGATCAAAGGGCACGGCGGGATCGGGGGCGCGCACATGCCCCCGCCCCGCCCGTAGTTTTTCATCCCAAATGACAAATTGCCCCGCCTGCCCCGTTGACCAATCCGCAGCTCTGCCGCAGTCTCCGCGCAACCGCAGCAGGGAGGCCGCGCGTTTCATGCACCGTTCCCATCACAGTGCCACGCAGCGCCCGTGCGTGCAGGTCCCGTCCGTGCGATTCGCCGGGCGCATCTCCGCTTTTGATCAGAATATCCCGGGCGCAGGTCCCGGCCAGAAAGGGCTGTCATGACTGTCAGATTCGCAATCCTCGGCGCAGGCCGCATCGGCAAGGTTCACGCAAGCGCCGTCGCCTCGGTCCCCGGGGCCAAGCTGATCGCCATCGCCGACCCGATGCCCGCAGCCGCCGAAGCCATCAAGGCGGCCTATGGCTGCGACATCCGCAGCATCGACGCGATCGAAGCCAGTGCCGATGTCGATGCCGTGGTGATCTGCACCCCCACCGACACCCATGCCGACCTGATCGAGCGTTTTGTCCGCGCCGGCAAGGCCGTGTTCTGCGAAAAGCCGGTCGATCTGTCGCTGGCCCGCGTCAAGGATTGCATCGCCACGGTCGAGGCCGCCAAGGGCACGCTGATGGTCGGCTTCAACCGCCGCTTTGACCCTGATTTCATGGCCGTAAAGGCCGCGATTGATGCAGGTAAAGTCGGCAAGGTCGAAATGGTCACCATCACCAGCCGCGACCCCGGCGCGCCACCGCCCGACTATATCACCCGCTCGGGCGGCATGTTCCGCGACATGACGATCCATGATTTCGACATCGCCCGCTGGCTTTTGGGCGAAGAAGTGACCGAAGTGTTCGCCTCGGCCTCTGTTCTGGTCGACACGCGCATCGGCGAGCTGGGCGATTTTGATTCTGCGAATGTAATCCTGCGCACTGCAAGCGGCACGCAGGCCATCATCACCAACACCCGCCGCGCCGCCTATGGCTATGACCAGCGGATCGAGGTTCTGGGGTCGGACGGTCTGGCGGCGGCGGAAAACCATGGTGAGAACCGCATCACGCTGGCCGACAAGGACGGGTTTCACACCGCACCCCTCCTGAACTTCTTCATGTCGCGCTATACTGCCGCCTATGCCAATGAAATCGCGGCCTTTGTCGCTGCGGTCGCCGAGGGCGCACCCACGCCGACCACGGGGCATGACGGGCTGATGGCGCTGGCGCTTGCCGAAGCCGCGCTCAAATCGGTGGCCGAGGGCCGCATGGTCAAGGTCTCCGAGGTTCTGTGATGCGGGATCTCGACCTTATCACCATCGGCCGCGCGTCGGTTGACCTCTATGGCGCGCAGGTCGGCGGGCGGCTCGAAGACATGGGCAGTTTCCAGAAATATGTCGGCGGCAGCCCCACCAATATCTCGGTCGGCACCGCCCGGCTGGGCCTGACATCGGCGCTGCTGACCCGTGTGGGTGACGAGCACATGGGCCGCTTCATCCGCGAGCAACTGGCCCGTGAAGGGGTCTGCACCGATGGGGTGATCACCGACCCCGAGCGTCTGACCGCGCTGGTCCTGCTGGGCATCCGCGACGAGCATCATTTTCCGCTGATCTTTTACCGCGAGAACTGTGCCGACATGGCGCTGTGCGAGGAGGACATTGATCCCGCCTTTATCGCCCGCGCGCGTGCCGTGGTGGCCACCGGCACCCACCTGAGCCACGCCCGCACCGAAGCGGCGGTGGTGAAAGCGCTGCATCTGGCGCGCGAAAGCGGCGCGCAGACAGCTCTCGACATCGACTACCGCCCCAACCTCTGGGGTCTTGCCGGGCATGGCGACGGCGAAAGCCGCTTTGTCGAATCCGCTGCCGTGACCGCGAAACTGCAATCCACCCTGCACCTGTTCGACCTGATCGTTGGCACCGAAGAAGAGTTCCACATCGCCGGTGGTACCACCGATACCATCGCCGCGCTGCGCGCCGTGCGGGCGGTTTCTGCTGCCACGCTGGTCTGCAAACGCGGGCCGATGGGGGCGGTCGCCTTTACCGGCGCGATCCCCGATACGTTGGACGAAGGCGAGGCCGGTCCCGGCTTTCCGATCGAGGTGTTCAACGTGCTGGGCGCGGGCGACGGCTTCATGTCTGGCCTGCTCAAGGGCTGGCTCGATGGCGAATCCTGGCCAGTTGCGCTGAAATACGCCAATGCCTGCGGCGCCTTTGCCGTGTCGCGCCATGGCTGCGCGCCGGCCTATCCGTCGTGGGAAGAGCTGCAGTTCTTTTTCCAGCGCGGCGTGGTCAACCCGGCCCTGCGCCACGACCAGCCGCTGGAGCAGATTCACTGGTCCACCAACCGCAGCGGCGACTGGTCCACCATGCGGGTCTTTGCCTTTGACCACCGGATGCAGCTGGAAACCCTGCCGGGTGCCAATGCCGGAAAGATCGGCGCGTTCAAGGCCTTGTGCCTGAAAGCTGCGACACAGGTTCAACAGGGCCGCCCCGGCTATGGCATCCTGTGCGACAACCGGCTGGGCCGCGATGCGCTGCACGCAGCCGCAGAATCCGGTCTGTGGATCGGCCGCCCGGTCGAATGGCCCGGCTCACGCCCGCTGGTGCTGGAACCCGAGCTTGGCCCCGATTTCGGCGGGCTGGCAGAATGGCCGCTGGCGCATGTGGTCAAGGTCTTGTGCTTCTATCACCCTGACGACAGCAGCGATCTGAAAGCCGAGCAGGAGGCCACCGTCACCCGCCTGTTCCACGCCGCCCGCCGCAACCGGCTGGAGTTCTTGCTGGAGGTGATCCCCTCCAAGGCCGGGCCGGTGACCGACGACACCACCGCGCAGGTGATTCAGCGGTTTTATGACATCGGCGTCTTCCCCGACTGGTGGAAGCTGGAGCCGATGCAGAGCGATGCCGCCTGGCAGGCCACCTGCGACGCCATCACCCGCAACGATCCGCACACGCGCGGCATCGTGGTGCTGGGTCTGGGCGAAGCCGAGGCAACACTGGCCGCCAGCTTTGCCAGTGCCGCGCGGTTTGATCTGGTCAAAGGCTTTGCCGTTGGCCGCACCATCTTTGCCGAGGCGGCAGCGGGCTTCATGGCGGGAACCATGACGGCCGATGAGGCTGTCGCGCAAATGGCCAACACCTATGCCCGGCTCTGCACCCTGTGGGATGCAGCGCGGGCCAGAAAAGGGTAAAGAAATGTCCACAATCCGGCTGACCGCCGCACAGGCGATGATGCGCTATCTTGCCGCCCAACAGAACGAGGCGGGCGAGACCTATCTCGCCGGCTGCTGGGCCATCTTTGGCCATGGCAATGTCGCAGGCATCGGCGAGGCATTGCACGGCATCAAGGACAGCTGGCCCACATGGCGCGGCCAGAACGAGCAGTCGATGGCGCATACCGCCATCGCCTATGCCAAGCAGATGCGCCGTACCCGTGCCATGGCCGTCACCTCCTCGATCGGGCCGGGCGCGCTGAACATGGTCACTGCCGCTGCATTGGCCCACGTCAACCGCTTGCCGGTGCTGCTCATTCCGGGCGATGTCTTTGCCGGTCGCGGCCCCGACCCGGTGCTGCAACAGCTGGAAGACACCGGCGATGGCAGCATGACGGTCAATGACTGCTTCCGCCCGGTCAGCCGCTATTTTGACCGCATCACCCGGCCGGAACAGCTGCTGACCGCCCTGCCCCGTGCGCTGCGCACCATGACCGACCCGGCCGACTGCGGCCCGGTCACGCTGTCGTTTTGTCAGGACGTGCAGGCCGAGGCCTATGACTGGCCCGAGGCGTTCTTTGCGCCAAAGGTCTGGCGCATCCGCCAGCCGCATCCCGACCCGGTGGAGCTTGACCGCATCGCCACCCTGATCCGTGCCGCCAAACGCCCGGTGATCATCGCCGGTGGCGGCGTGCATTTCGCCGGGGCGGAGGGGGAACTGGCTGATTTCGCAGAAAGCCTTGGCATTCCCGTGGTGGAAACCCAGGCTGGCAAATCCGCGCTGCCCTGGGACCATGCGCTGAACTTTGGCCCCGTCGGCGTGACCGGGGCCAGCAGCGCCAATGCGGTGTGCGAGGATGCCGACCTGATCCTCGGGGTCGGCACCCGTTTTCAGGATTTCACCACCGGCTCCTGGGCGCTGTTCAAGAACAAGGACCGCACCCTGGTGTCGATCAACGTCGCCGCCTATGACGCGATGAAGCACGGCGCCGAGCCGCTGTGTGCCGATGCACGCATCGCCTTGCAGCAGCTGCGCGCCGCCTTGGGTGACCACCGCTGCCCCGCGCCACCTGCAGGGCTGAAAGACGTGTGGTTCGCGGCCGTTGATCCGCTGACGGATGCCCCCGGCGATGCCAATGCCCTGCCGACCGACCAGCAGGTGATCGGCGCGGTGCAGCGCGCGGGCCATCTGGACACCGTGGTAATGTGCGCCGCCGGCACCATGCCGGGCGAGTTGCACAAGCTGTGGAAATCCCCCCGCGCCGGGGCCTATCACATGGAATACGGCTTTTCCTGCATGGGATACGAAATTGCCGGGGCCATCGGCATCAAGCTGGCGCAGCCAGAGCGCGACGTGATCTGCATGGTCGGCGACGGCAGCTACATGATGATGAACTCCGAGATGGCCACCGCCGCGATGATGGGCATTTCCTTTACCACCGTCATCACCGACAACCGCGGCTACGGCTGCATCAACCGGCTGCAGATGGGCACCGGCGGGGCGGAGTTCAACAATCTCTACGCCCATGCCAATATCACGCACCAACCCCGCATCGACTTTGCCGCCCATGCCGCCGCCATGGGGGCGACCACGATCAAGGTGACCAGCATTGCCGAGCTGGAGGCCGCGCTCGCCCGCCGCGACAGCGTCACTGGCCCCTATGTGATCGTCATCGACACCGACCCCTATCCCAGCACCCCGCATGGCGGCCACTGGTGGGAGGTGAGCGTGCCCGAGGTCAGCCCGCGCGCTCAGGTGAACGACGCCCGCCAGACCTATGACACCAAACGAAAAGATCAGGCTTGATCGGTTTTGAGTCCAACCCCGTCGCCTGCGCTCAGGCGACGGGAAAACCCTGCGCTGTTCGTCCCGCCAAAAAGCCGGGCAGAGGTTGTACGCTGACGAAAGGGAGAGTGGTGGGTAATGACGGGCTCGAACCGCCGACATCTTCGGTGTAAAGAAAGCGCCCGATGCGAAACCTCTGGAATTTACTGAAACCGAACGCTTTTTAAATCGGCATTTTCGGCAGGTTCGCGCCCTGTTCACGGCTTCGCAGGTTCACTGAACCGGGGAACGCTTCGTATGTTGGTCGGCAACAATCCGCTTTTAGCTTGAAATGTTAAAATTTGGGCGCGCAGCGGCATGATAATCTTGAGCCGGAACCCTATGGAGATTGAAAAATGAGCACGCCAAAAGCCGAAGTTCTGACCCACTATCGCGACCACTTGGGGCGGTTTGCCAAAGCCCCACGGATCTCTCCAGCAGAGTTGATTTGGATGTTGGCCCCCTAGCTATCTGGGGCCGGTGGTGCCCGAGGTCGGAGCGCTGGAAAGTTCGCAATCTAAGGGTTTTTCCACAAAAGTGGAGGCAGAACCGCGCTAAGCGGATCAATACCTTACAGAAAAGTGGAAACAGGCTCGTCGGCAAGATCAGCGATCCGGCCCCGATTTAGCCGCCCCCACAGGCAGCACAGCGCTGTCACTCATGCCGCCACGCCGGACGGGGGCGATGACGGTAGAGAGTGGCCGCCCGCGCCGCCCGCAGTACAGGCAGACCATGCGGTCAAACACCCATGGGTGAATGTTTAGGCCGGTATCGCCCAGCCATGCGGGCGGAATATCCTCCGCCCGCAGGTAACGATAGCGCCCGCAGGCGCAGGTGATGTGCAGGTGGTGCTGGCTGATCATGCGCGAACATATGCGGAACGTCGCGCGATTCTGGAAATCACATTTTAGGCGAAGTGCCGCTACTTTGAATGAGAAATGCCCCCCGGTTTCCCGAGGAGGCACAAATTCAACAAATAACCGATTCTCAGCCTTTGCCAAGATCGTTCAGAATAGTGTGTCCTCGATCCGCCATGCAGCGATCAATGATCCGGCGAGGGCCACCTTGCGCCAGCTCAGTGTCAGTGGCCGCCGCACCTGCGCCAGCACCGTATGCCGCGCCAGCGGCGGCATAGTTTGAACTGTCACCAATGGCCGCGCCAGCGATTGCCCCAACCAAAATCCCGGCAATCATGTTCTGCGCCATCTCCTGCTCTTGGCGCTTTTTGTAGGCAGCTTCCGCTGTCAAACCTACGTTGCGACAGGACGCAAGATCCCGTTCAAACTTGGCTGGATTTGATTTTGCGGGGTCCACAACCGGGCGGTACTCAGCAAGGGGTTCCTGCACACAGGCAGCAAGTGAGAGCATGCAGGAAAAAGCGACAAAACGTTTCAAGGGAATCTCCAAATCTTAAGGTCACACAGCCTTCACAGAAAAGTGAGGCGTTTCAAAGATAAAAGAATGTCCCAAAAATGAAGCGCCACCTCAATCGTGCGAGGGCGCGCTAAACAAAGGCTATGGCCGCGCCCTCACTTCGGCTCGCCGATCTTGGTCAGTGCCTCATGAGCGTAGCGCTCCACCAGCCGGTCAAGCACACCATCGCCGGGGGTCAGGGCCTTCAGCGCGCCCGGCACCGATTCCCTCAGATGCTGAACCACATGCGCCTTGAGCGTGCCGAGGGCGACATCAGGGCCGTGATACAGCGCACTCTCCACCGCGCTCTTGATCGCCTGGTGCAGTGCGTCCCGATGGCCCTTCTCGATCTGGATGCCGGTGGCAAGCGTGAAGGCCGCAGCGGCGCGGTTGATGATGACGGTCAGCACCAGGCCGATGGCGGTGACGATCAGGCCCAGCAGCTGTTCGCTGGTCAGCAATTGTTTGATCAGGTCCATGTTGGTTCCTTTCAGGGAAATTGTTTACGGTTCAGTTGAAAATGCGGGGCGTCCCAGCCCCAGTCCCCGCCCCACTCGATCATCACGCCGAGATCCTTGGCGCTGGCTTTGACATGAGCGGCGATGCGGCGCAGAAGCGCCCAAAGCAGCTTGTCGTCAATCGTGGCGCGCTGGCCGGTGGCGGGGTCGATCGGCCACAGATCAGCGGCATGGCCGGTCAAATGGCGGCTGTTCAGCGTCTTGGAAGCCCCTTGAGCCACCAGCTGCCTTTGTCGGGCGGCGGTTCGCACACCCTCGATCACATCAAAGCCCACATCGCTGCGTTGTGCGGCATGGACCAGGACGGCCAACAGCTTCGGGTGCAGCCCCTGCGTCTTGTCTGCCGCGTCGAATACCCGCCAGTCTGCAACGATGGCCGGAACCGGGTCAGGCACCGGCAGGACAACGGCTGGCGAGCGAGCGCGAATCAATGCCACCGCCGCCCCCTCCGTCCGTGCGCCCCAGATGCCATCGAGCGGGCCAGGATCATGGCCCAGCCCCTTCAGGCCGGTTTGCACCAGCCGCATGTTTTCGCGTGTCATCGCGCCCTCCTGAAAATGAAAAACCCCGCACGATGGCGGGGCGGTGTCGGGTTGTGATGCGGGCCGGGTCAGCCCTTTGGTTTGAAGACCACCCGGTCTACAACGTCACGCGCACCGCGCGGGCCGAGATAGGCCAACACTGCGACAACGCCGGTCGTCACCTGCGGTGACAGCCCCATATAGGTGGCCAGGGATTCCGCGACTAAGGCCATGACAACCGCCGTAGGAACCTCCCAGATCAGATGCCAGCCAAAGAGCGGGCGGCGACCCGCCCGGACCTCCCCGCCGTGATAAACCAGCCGCCCGAGGGTGGCCGCGAATAGCGTGGTAGCCGCGCCGCCCAACAGCGCCTGCAAGGCTCCGACAAGGCCGGTGTCTGGATCAGTCAAAGTCGCGTCTCCTGCGCATTAGAAAAAACCCCGCGCGAGGCGGGGTCGTCATCGAACTAAGAATAAGCGTGTGCTGCGCTTCTACATACACAGTCACCTTATACCAGGCATGGCAGGAGCGCCCGCGTGCCGGTAGCGGCGGAGCTCCGGATGTTGCCAAAAACCTCGACCTGCATGGACTGGTAGGAGCTGACCACAGACGCGGCGAGCGACACATCGAAGCCAATCAGGGTGCCAGACGCCCCTGACCTCTGCGCGAGCGTGATAAGCACATCGCCAACGTTGTCGGGCGCTCCAAAGCGCGCCCACTCGAAAAAATCATCGACCGCCACATTTGAGAACAGGTTGCCCGTGCCGTTCGAGAGAATGGTGACTTTGAACACTTTCTCTTGGTAGAGCGTGCGCGAACTGGGCATTCCACAATTCACTGACACACGGACGAAGAACGTGTCGTGAGAGCGGGCTCCGGAGTCATTCGGCTGCAGTTTCAAACCATCGACAGCTGGTATGGCGACACCGGCTTCCGGGGAAATGTAGGCCTTCAGCTTTCGTCCCTCAACCTGACGGACGTAACCCCGCAAGGCATCAGGAACGCGTGACTTGAACGGGTCATTAATCGAAAGCTGCATATCAAACCGATTGGCAGGAGCGGCCAGCAGTGCTGCCAGAAGCGCCGCGTTCTGAGTTGTAGCGTCACCTGTCGGATCGTACCCGTGTGCCGAAATGACGGGGGCCAGGCCGAGGCTTTCACAGTTCTGCATGTCCACCCATCCTGGCAGGACACCGTTTTGCAGCACAATTACTCCCGCGTCGGGCCGACTAGCTGAGCCGCATGCAAGCTGGCTGTCCTTGAAGGTAAGAATCGAGGTTTGCCGGCTGGTGGCGCTGTCATAGCTCGCGTTCTGGAAGTTGTAGATGATGGGCAGCCCCGCATTCTCAGCGCCGAAATGCCAATCCTCCATGTAGATGCGAGTGTTGCCTACGCGGTCAATCCACCGGGCCCCTGCCTGCCTTGTCGATCCATCAGGCTCAGGGATTGCCACGCCATGACTGAAATGCACGAAACGACCTGAAAATTTAAAACGCGCGCCCGTGGGGGCAGCGGTCCCAATACCGGGAAGCGAAATCCACGCCTGATACCAGCCCTTGCTGATGTGGGTGAAGTCAACGTCAGTTTCCAGGACGTTGGGGCAGACCGAAACCCGGCAGTCCTCAAGGATCACCTGAGAGGAAGTTGACTTGATCCTGATAGCAAACCGATCAAGGGTATGAACCCGGTTGGCGAACACGTTGCGCCTGAACAGGAAACGCGCGTTGTTCAGGTTGTTCATGTCGGCGAAGATGGCCTCGATGTCATCGCCCGCCCACGTCACGTCTTCCATGATCCAATGATAGCCGTTCAAAGACCCGTTGAAGAGCCGACCGCCCGCCGGGCCAGCGAAGATGCAGCCGTTTCCTTTTACAAAGCAGTGCGACGGAAGCGTGATCGGTGTTGCCCAATAGTACTGCCGCTGGGAAAACGCCAGCCACGGGACCGTGTTTGCAGTCGTCCCGTTGATGACTGGCTGAGGGGTACGAAGCCTGCGTGCTTGCGCGGCAAAAGCCGCCGCCATGGGCACGCTATCGTCGACGGTCCCGATCCCAAACGCGTCCGCCGGGAGTTCGCCCGACGAGGTAAGCATGACATAAAGCTTCACCCCAACCGCGTTGGTAACGTCGTGATCTGTCGCGGTTGGAGTGGCCTCCCGGTAGAGGTATGGCCCTGCCTGCCAAACCACACCCTCACCGCCTGCTGTGCGCGTGGATGCAAGCAGATTTGGCACATCACTGAAGCGGAACGTAGGATCGTAAAGCGCGGCCTGAACAGCTGCGAGCTGGGCAGCGGCTGCATCAAGCCCGGTTTGGATACGATCTTGCGCGGCGGCTGCGGCCGATCCGGCCGCCGCACCCGCAAGTGCCTGCGTTTGGGCAAGCAGCCCCTGCATGACCGCGAGTATTTCGGCAGGAACGAAGTCCGGGGCCTCACCAGTCCAAAGATCGGCAAGATCTGGCGTCCCTACAGTCGGCACAGAGACATAACCCAGCGCAGCAGTCTTCTGACGGTTCTCAATTGCGGACCACCAGGTCACCCACGCCGCATAAGGTAGGCCGACTTCACCGGCCTGATTGGCCCAAACCGCGCGCGAGAAGTCACCATCTGCGTCAAGGGCGATCTCGATCAAGACCGGAGCAATGGTCGTACTGCCTTCACGATCCGCCGCGCGCAGGGCCATGTAGAAACGGCCATGCGCGGGCTTCTCACCCAAAGGCGTTTCAATCGGACCGCGCACAACGGTCAGAGTCAAAGCAGTCGGCATAGCGCCCCCAGTTTATGAAAGTGTGATTGTCAGCGGTCCGATCACGGTTCCGGCCACGCCAGAGCCGTTGATCGGTGCCAGCCAGTACCAGTGGTCATCGGGCGGCAGACCCGTGTCGGTCCAGCTGTCGATAAGCCCCGGCGCGCCGAATTTGGTATGCACCAGCGTGGCCCCAGCAAAGCTGGCCGAGGTGCCGCGCCAGATCCGGGCGGCGGAATAGTTTGGGTCGTCCGCCGTCTGGAATGCCACCAGGACATCGCCGCCACCCACATCGGTGAGACCGAAGCCGATGATGTCCTGCGGCGGGACCGAGTTGGCAACGGCTGTGATGCTGACCGTATCAGACCAGTCCGACACCCGCCCGCCCACCGTGCGGTTGCGGATCTGCCCGTCATATGTCGCGCCATCCACCAGCCCGCCCACCGTCAGCGCGGTCTGCCCGGATGACATCGTCACGGTCTGCCACTCTTCCGCGCCCGCCTCGACCGACCGCATACGCAGCTGCTGGTTCAGCGACGGGGGCTGCGGCGGCCATGTCCATTGTATCTGCGCCACCCCGCCTGTCGCCGGGACAGACAGCCCGACCAGCCCTGAGGCGGGCTGCACCGAGTCGTCCGACGACACCGGCAGATTGACCGGACACGCCGGTTCTTCGGTGGCGGCGTTGAATGCATAATCAGCCGCCGTCACGCTGTGCCCTTCAAAGTCAAAACTGATCCCGTCCGGGCGGCGCTCCAGCCGGTCAACCTCGATCACCACATCCAGCCCGATTCCGGCATGGGCGATGCGCAGGAACCGCTTCCCGATGCACTCATAGCCGATCATCTTGATCACGCCCCGCAGCGTGAAATTTGCATAGACCACCCGTGCCACGCTCTTGGCGACACGCACCGCCTGATTGTGACTGTCGATGGCAAAGCATTCGATCTCGTTGCGCGGCTTGCCCGCCGCCACGACATAGGCCCCGCTGGGGGCCTCACTGTAATCACGCGACGGCTCGACATAGCTGATGACAAACTCACCCGCCTCATCCGGGCCACGGTCGCCGTCATCGACGCCGAGGCTCAGGAAATCCCGGTCAGTCAGGGTGATCGTCGGCTCGATATAGCGCCCGACCAGCAGTCCGACCCCACCTTCCGGGCGCTGATAGGTCCAGCCGTCGCAGGCCGTGGCAATTGTCTCGCGCACGGTTTCCCAGCTCATGCCATCGTCAAAGATCACGTTGACCGTCCAGCGCTTCTGGGTGCCGCCCTGCGCGTTGGTCACGATCTGGTCACAGACATCCGCCTCTGCCGCGACCTCGGCCCAGTCCACCGCCTTGCCGAACAGCTGGCATTCATGCGCAAAGATCAGCGCGGCATTGTCTGTCCAGCCAAAGCTGCCATCGCGCGGATCGTAAACCCGGTTATGACCCCGGATCACCGGCGCATAGACCCAATGGCGCCCTTGTGTGTAGACCTCCTGAAACCGTTCCGCGTCCACATCATTGGCCTCGATCGCGGCATAGGCCAGACCGGCGAAGTCATAGGCTGCGGTCACCTCGCCGGGGAACGCCGCAATCAGGCGCGGGTCAGCGCCCTGCCCCGCTGCGCCCCGATAGACCCTGATGCGACCGGCCCCGCGCATCGGCTCTGTCGCGATCTCACCAGACTGGAGCGGCGCGCCGGCAGCCCAGAATTGCGGATGGGTGCCGATCACCACGCCGCGCAAATCCGCCGTCAGGGTAATGTTGCCAAACAAGAGAAACGACCCAGGGCGTTTCAGAAACACCCGCTCATAGACCGTGCCAGCGTTGAAATCCGCAGGCCGGGTCCAGGCATCCTCTGACGTGATCCAGACACCGTTTTCGACCGGGTTGGTCTGTCCGGTCACGATCACGCGGGAGTTGGAGGTCATCTCGCCATCAGTGCCACTGGGCAAATCAGCTTCACCCGTGAGAGCAATGTTCGCTGAAAAGACAGCAACCACATCGGCAAGCTCGGTCAGCTCGCCAGTCTGCACCTCGGCCTGCCGCGTATCCAGATAATGCTGTACCACGCCGTCAATCTCATGCGCCGCCAGCAGCACTGCGTAATAGCGCACCCGGTTGACCTTGCCGGTCAAACCGACAGGCCCGCCTTTCCGCACCACGCCATAGCAGCGTTCCATGAACGACCGGCCCTGTGCAAAGTTCGTCATGCGCTCCGGCGGGCGCGGCAGCTTGGGGCGGTTGATCCGCATAGCGATGGCCTGCAACGCCAGTGACACCGCCAGGCGGCCCAGAATGGTGCCGCCAAGGATCGCCGCAACCTGCGACCCAAGCGCAAAGGCCCCGCCGATCCCGGCCCCCACCACCGCGCCGGTCGAGATGAATGACGCGATGCCCTGCACAAAGGCCAGCACCGGCCCGGCCTGCGCCGCGCGCGGGGCTGCCAGCGTGGTGCTGCAGAGCAGGACAGCCATGGCAACCCGCCTCATAACGGCACCCGCCAGCCCGCGATAATCTCGGGCCGCTCGATCACCACAATCCCTCGATCCTGTTTCTTTGCCGCCCAGTGGATGCCCCCCAGACAGATCGCCCCATGCGCGCCGGTGCCGTCTTCGGCGGCCAGCCGAATCAGACCCACATCACCGCGGGCAAAATCGTCGGTGCGCGCGAGTCCGCAGGCCTGCATGCGCGGCCCCACCACCGCCAGCGGGTCGGTGAAAAACCGCGTGGCCCGCTGGCAAGAGGCCACATCGTCATAGGTCAGCCGCAGATCTGCCGCCGGATCCTTGCCGGTGCAGCTCAGCACCCAGTCGGCAGGCACGGTCACACAATCCCGAAACCCCCAGACAAAGGGGCGATGGATCAGCAGACCCATGAACGCGCTCAGACGGTCCATGATCAGAACATTGGCTCAGTCACCCGGCCATCGGTCGGCATGCGTGACAAAGACGGGTTCGGTGCCCCCAGCAGCTTTTCGTGATCGGCGGTCGAGTAGTACCAGCCGCGCGCCGTGTTGCGCCCGGCAAAGGCGGATTCGTATTTCAACATCATCCGCCGCATCTGCGGCCCTGACACCTCCAGGGACACGGACCGCATCTCAAACGCGGCCAGGCGCAGCGGCGGCCAGACCGGCGCATAGATATGGTTCACGTGGCCGAGCGGCTGGAGCCAATAGGTGATCGCCCGCCCGCGCACATAGTCGGACCCCAGCGCCCGCACCTGGTCGATCAGCTCCGGCTGGCTTGGATCCTGAAAGAATGACATCCCGATTGCGCCTTCGGGCGCGGTGCCGCCGATGGGCAGGGGCACCGCTGGCACGTCCAACACCGTCGCCCCCCACCAGTCATGGCCGTCGATGTCGCGGAACACCCCGTCACCGCCCAGCAGAAACCGGAACAGCCCGTCAGGCGTGTCAATGGAGACCAGCGAAAGCCCCCCCACCACATCGGCACGGGGATCAAAGCCTGCCGGGAAAAAGCTCATCTGGTGATCCACTCTGTCAGGGCCACGGTCGTTTGCGCCACATGATCAAGTCCATAATCAGGCATCGCCGCCAACGGGTCATCCAGCGTGAAGATGCCCCTCGCCTCCAGGTCGATCATTGCATCTTCGGGGATTGCCACGGCCAGCCGTTCGACCAGCAGCGTCACAGTCGCCCCGTAGCCAGACCGCCCGACAACCGAAAAAGGCCGGTCATCATATGACAGGTTTGACCCGATCTGAATCGGGCGCAGAATGTCGGTTTCATCCACCACGATCTCACCCACACCGCGCGCGGCAGCAGCAACCACCCGGACCTTGGGGCGCGGTTCGACATACTGACCTGCCTGCCATGCCATATAGGTTTCCGCTGTAAGCCCACCTGAAACCATCCCGCTCAGCGGATCGACCATCGGCACCCGCAGCGCGTTTACCCTGCCGCGCAACCGGGTCAGAATGGCCCGGAACTCCAGCACCATTTCCGGCGGCAGCACCAGCGCGACCGCCCCGACAAAGCGCGGGAACCCGGAAACCACAGTCTGATCACCGCCGCCGGTATCCGGGCCGGAAGATTGCCCGCGCCAGTCGATTTTCCATGGTACTACGCTTGTCCGCACGAACAGACGCGGCAGATCAACTATCGCTCTCATCCGGTGGTGCCCCGTGCGTTATAGCTTTGTGCGGTCTGGCCAAAGGCCTTTTGCTGCTGCTGCGCCCCGGCCCGTGTGACATGGACAGACTGCATGGCGGCCTTTTGCAGCCAATGCGCCTCCAGTTCCGGGCTAAGGCGGATCTCCAGAACGCCACCGGCACCGCCTGCCGCCTCGACACCCAGGCGACCGTCAGCCCCGCGCTTGAGTGGCATGATCGCTTCCGGCCCGGCTTCGCCCATCACGCCCAATCCGCCCTGCATCGCAAATGCGGTGGCCCCAGCCACCACACCACCCTTGGCAAAGGCTTGCACTTTGCCGCCCTGAAATACTCCCCCATCGGCAAACCCGATGGCGCTCAGAACGCCGCCCCAAAGCTTGCTGAAAGCCGCCTTCGCCAGCATCTGCGCAAGCTGCTGCGCCAGCTGCCGCACCGCATCCTTGGCCTTCATCGACCCGGTGACCAGGCCGACAAACACGTTTTCAATCGTCGATTTCAGCGAGTCCAAACCGCTTTCCAGAGATCCGTTCGATCCCTTCAACGCTGCGCCCACCTCATCCATCGCTTCCCCGACCATCGGGGCATTTTCGCCGATCCCGATTGCAAGGCCCTCGGTGATATTCTGGCCATACCCCCGGAACACGCGGGATGGTGACCGGATGCCAAGGGCATCAGCGAAACCGTTTTTCAGGTCATCCCATTTGCCCCGCAGACTGGCCATCATGGAATCCCACTTGTCCAAGATACCTTGCTTCAGGCCGTCAACGATCTGCCCGCCAAATTCGATGAACCGCGCAGGCCAGGTACTGACCTCGGCCTTGATCGCCTCCCAACCCTCCACAAAGGCCGCTGCCACATTCGACAGCACCAGACCGAACACGGCCTTGATGCCGTCCCATGCGGCGAGCGTTCCCGCCACGGCAGCAGCGGAAAGCCCCTTGATGCCATCCCAGGCAGCCGTTGCGGTTGATGTGATCCCCGCCCAAAGATCGGTGAAGAATCCGCTGATCGGCTCCCAATAATAATAGATTGCCGCCGCAGCCGCGACGACCGCGGTGATGATCAGGCCGAACGGGTTCAGCAGCATGGCGGCGGTGACCGCACGGATCGCCAGCACCACGCTGCCCAGCGACGACACAACAAACCCCAGCCCCAGCACCAATGGCCCGGCAGCCATCGCCACTACCGCAAATTTTGCAGCCAGCGTCTGTGTCTCGGGCGAAAGATCCCGAAACCACTTGGTGGCATCGACCATCTTTTCCGAGATCATTTCCAGTGTCGGGGCCAGCGCAGCCGTCAGCTGCACCACCAGACCGCCTATCGCCGTTTTCAGCCGGCTGATGTTGTCGTTGAAATTCTCAGCCGCCTTGCCGGTTTTGGCGTCGATCACGATCCCCAGCGATGCCGCCTCATCGGTCAACGCCTGCAAAGCCGTCTTGCCGCCGTTCAGCATCGGGATCAGCTCGGCACCGGACTTGCCGAAAACCTCCATCGCCAGCGCCGTCTTGGCCGCGCCATCCGGCATTTTCGCCAGAACATCGGCCACGTCGCCAAGCACCGCCTCTGTGTCGCGCAGGGTGCCGTCAGCGTTCTTCACTTCGATGTTCATTTCCTTGAACATCGCAGCGGCTTTCTTGTTGCCGCTCGCCGCAGCATCCATGTTTCTTGACAGCTTCTGCAAGCCCGTCCCCAGTGTGCCCATCGCCACACCAGACATGTCTGCCGCATACTTCAGCTTGGACAGGCTCTCGATCGGCACACCGAACTTTTGTGCCGACTTCGACATCTCATCCGCAGCGTCCAGCTGCCCCTTGATCGTCAGGGCGACCCCGGTGCTGGCCGCTGTCATCGCGGCCCCGGCGATCTTCAGGTTTTTCCCGATGGCAGCCATCGACTTGCGCAGGCCCGACATGTCGCCCTGCGCACTCTTGACGCCTTTGGTGAATGCCGCGCTGTCCAGCGACAGCACCGCCCGCAACGCACCAACAATAGCCGCCATTCAATGCACCTCCGGCAAGCCCGCAGCGCTGACCTTTGCAGACCAGTCGCGCAAGGCATTCATCATCTGTTCAGGGGTCTGCCGCGCACTTCCGGGCGCGCGGGCCGTTCCAAAGAAGCGGTCAAAATCGGGCATCCGGCGCGGGCCGTGCCAGGCGTGGCTGTTCAGCACCGCCTGCGCATAGACCAGACGCTTGGCAATCTCTGCCTCGCGCTGGATGCGATCCCGCGCGCCGCGCAGGATCACCGTGATTTCACCGGGTGTGATCGGCCAGAACTCGCCAGACGGCAGACCTGCCGCCACCCAGTTGCGCAGCAGCACCGGCCAATCTATCGCGCCGCTGCCTTGCGCTTTCCCGCAGGGGCACCAGGGGCATTCGTATCAGCAGACTCCACCCCTGCAAACGCCAGCGAAAGCGCGCGCCCGATCAGATTGCCAACCTCTTCCAGCCCCAGCTCATCCATGATGTCGCCAGCCTCGACCTCGGTGCAGTCAAGCCCGGCGGCAAACAGGGTGCGCAGCGACACAAACGAAGAGCGGCTTTCGTCCGACAGCTCATCCGCCCAGTCCTGAATACGCCGCCCCGAATGCGCCTCTAGATCGCAGATGCGGTTCGCGGTAAAACGCAGCGAATGCGACTTGCTGCCAACCTTGAATTTGACCTCGCCCCTCATGCGACAGTGCCCCAGGTCATTTTGCTGGTAACCCGGAAGGTGGCAGCGCAGGTCATGCCATCCTCCATCGGAACTGTCGGGGTGCGTTCGCGCAGGAACCCCCGGAATGAACAGGTCACCCTCGGTGTGACCATATTGAACCGGATCATGATCAGGCGGGACTGCCGCTCTGCGAACATTTCCCGCAACAGCTCTTCGGCGTCACTGTCAGGCAACCAGTTCAGCTCCAGTGGCAGCTCGCCGGGGTCAGTCAGCCCCGGAATGAACTGCTTTAGGAAATCCGGCTCACCCATCGCCGTGATGTCTGCCTCCCCCCGCGACAAGGCGGGTGGCGTGACCGCCTTCAGCCCGGCCAGCAGAACGGTCGCGGTCACAGCCGCGATATTCGTGCCGACCAGAACTTCTGTCTGAAAACCAATGTCCGTTGTCATGTCCTAGCCCTCTTTGTGATGGATCATGAAATCCAGTGAAACCCGCGCCAGCAGCTCGCCCGCGCCCGTGTCGGGCGGCAAATCACGCTCGCCAACCTCGAAAACCCCGCTGACCGGCGGCGCAACCCAGCCCGACAGGGCCGCCCGCACCTGCGCCGCCAGCGCATCCGCAGGGGTGTAGCTGACCGCATAGCAATCAACCTGCACCCGGTTTTGCCGGTAGCCAGACGGCCCGTCATGCGCATAGTCAGGATCACCCGACACCACGGTCAGAACCACGCGCGGAGCAGCCTCCCCTTGCGGGTTCCATCCCCAATCCACCGGAACAGGGGCCAGCGCCGCCCCAAGATGCGCCCGCAACTGTGCCTTCACGTGATCACCCTTTCCGCGCCGCCTTGCGGGCAGCCCGTGCGAACGCTTTTTCAATTTCGGCACCCAGTTCGGTAGACAACAGCCGCAACACCTCGGCGTTGTTGCCATCCCAGGCTGCCCGCATGAACGGACGCGGAGCCATGATCCCGGTAAACTTGCCGGACTTCTGAAACCGTGGCCCGGTCCCGAACTCAAACAGATGCGCCAGCTTGGACCTGGACCCGACAAACATATTCACCACGGTCGCGGTGTCCCGATCCGGGTTGCCCCGCGCCTGTGCCTTGGTCAGCTTGTTTGACACACCCACAGCCCCCGCCTCGCGCGGCGACGGCGCATCTGCCCGCGCCGCCGCCTCGACCGGGGCCAGCGCCTTTTTCATCGCGCGCTTGGCGACACTCATTGCCGTGGATCTGGGCAGAGATTTCAGCATCTCATCCATTTCCTTGAACCCGGACCCCTCGGTCAGCTTCACAGGACAGCCCTCGCACAAGTGATTTCCAGCATCCGGTCATCATCCCCAGACAGCTTGGGCGGGCCGATGATGGCCCAGACCACGCCGCCGCCCTCCAGCCGGTCGGCAGCGGTGATCTGATTGGCCAGTGTCCCGCGCCGCACCCGGAACCGGGTCGCAATCTCTGCCACAACCGAACCCGACCGAAGCCGCTCAGCATCCGAAATGTCGCGGCGCTCGGCAAAGATCGCGTGACCGAACGGGGCAAACGCCTCGACCCGCTGCAACCCGTCATCCACCACGCCCTTGCGCAGAACGCGCAGCTTGTAGCGCAAAAGCCCCCGGCTCATGCGCTGCCCCATTCGCGCGGGCGCACATATCGCGCCTGCCGGATCAGCGACCGGCACCCGAAATTCAACGCGGTTTCCTTGTGATCCTCGACCGCCACCCCGGTATCAAACCAGTCTTTTGCCAGCAGGATCACTGCCTGCATCAACCCCTTGGGCGGCGTGACATGCCCCACAGTCGCAGTGATCCGCAGACCGGCCAGACAGGACAATCCGGCAAACGCCGCATCGGTGAACAGCACCTGCGGCTCATCAAAACCCTGCACCAGCCGAAATTCGGCAGGCAGCACATCCACCCAATCCGACCCGTCATCATAGGCGACAGCCGTGACTGCGCTGACCGGGGCCAGCGGCACCCACCAGCGCAGGCCCAACCCGGCCCAGGTGGTGAACTGCACCACGCGCGGGGTCAGCGGACGGCGCGCCGCAGTCTCCACCACCTCTTGCGCTGCCGCCAGATAGGCGGTCAGGGCCACATCATGATCTGTGTCATCCTCGGCGATCATCACCGCCCGCTTGAACGCCGCAACCGAAACCGCTTGCGGGGCTTCCCCGATCACCTGCATGGCCCTGCCCTTTCCTGTTCCGCTTCGGTCAGCTTACTTGCTGCCCTGTTTCGGGGGCGCGCCGGTCTTTGCAGCGTCAGCTGGTGCAGGCGGCTCATTCGGCTTGTCGGCAGGCGCGTTCATCAAGGCAGCCTCACGATCAGCAAGCGCCTTTTCGCGCGCGTCCAACTCCGCAGCCCGTGCCGCCAGAGCATCGGCAGCACCATCATCCACCACGGGCAAAACCGCCGCCTTGGCGTCGGGATCAAAGGGCACCGCTGCGCCCGCCGCAATCAGCTGCTGTGCATGACCGGGCAGAAAGCCCGCCGTTTCGCCCTTGTTGTAAACGGCATGCGAACGCAGCAACGTCAGGGCCACCAGCCCCGTGTATTTGTTGATCTTCATGGGAAATCCCGTGTCAGGTTGGATTGAAACCACGCCCCAGCGGTCAGGCCGGGGCGCAGATGATCACAAGGTCAGCGCCGGATCAGGCGGCCCAGTTCACGCCGCGAATGACCGAAATCGCCACATCGTTTTCGGGGGCAAGGTCATGCTCCGACACCGCGCGGAACAGGGTCTGATCGGTCTGGAATGCCGAGGTAGTGATACCACCCGTGACGGTGGCCGCTTCGGTGGACATCGCCAGGGTGATGTTCGCCGCATCCCCGATCATGATCTGCGAAAAGTCCGCAAAGGTCACTTCGGTCTCATTGGTGCCCGCGCCCAGGTTGGTCGGGATCTGCGACGACAGCCTGATCGGGAACCCTTTCAGGGTGCCGTTCTGGTCAATCGACGGGAACACATGATAGCCCGCCGCATCGCGCAGACCGGCCAGCCAGTTCTTGGCGCTGGCCCGCATGATCCAGCCGGGGCTGACCATGCCGACATTGGCATCCTCGACCAGCGACACGGCGCGGCGGATGGCGGTTTCTGCCGCCGCAGCCGTGGCCGCAACAGCCGATTGCAGGTTGCCACCCAGGCACCAGGAAATCAGACCCTTGGGGTTGCCGCCGGTGCCGTCATTGCGCAGGAACGCCAGATCCTCGCGCAACGCCATGACCTTCAGCAGATCATCGCGCACCACCATCGCCATGGGCAGACCCGACTGCCGCAGCAGGGTGTTCGACACCCCGACCAGCGCGGTCAGCTTCTTGAACGACATATCCACCGCGTCAAAGGTCGGATCGGATAAGACGATAACGGCAAGCTCTGCGCCATATCCGGCGGTTGCACCGCCAGTCTGCTTGGCGTGGCGCAGCTCACCGGCAGGCATCGGCACAGACCGCGCGCCCGAGGCGCGCACAGCCACGCGGCTGCGCAGCAGCTCGATCATCGTGGCGGCCATCGGGCGCGGGATGGTGATCCCGCCCGCACCATCGGTCAGGCCAGACAGTGAGGCGCTGATCCCGGAATGACCTTCGCGGTCAAGCACAGCCATAGCCTTGTCGCGATCCCCATTGGCCTGATACAGCGCGTGCATCAGAAAGCCGACCTCGGCCCCCTTATGCTCCGGGTTTGCCGCCTGTGCCGCCGCCGTTCCGGCCGCACCGGCACCGCCTGCCGCCCCATCGCCCGGACCCGCTGCCGCAGCGCCCGCTGCCTCCACGGCCTCTGCGCGCTTCACGGCCTTGTCAGCCGCGTCAAACGCAGCCTGTGCGGCGTCGAACTCAGCCGAGGCCTTGGCAATCGCCTCTGCATCCGGCGCGGCCACGGCCTCCAGCGTGCTGATGGCCGTGGCCTTTTCCTTCATCGTGTCGGCAGCGGCCTTCCGGTCGCGGCGCAGATCGTCGAGATTCTTCATATCCGTCTCCATGATGGTGGCCGCATCACGCAAGGCCACAGTTTCAGCCCCGCGAACCGGCTGCACCGGGCGGGGTCACGTCACACGCGGTTGCGTGATTTCAGATCAGCAGTTCGCCAGCGCTGCCGCAGCTGCTGCCTGCGCCGAGAACGCACGGGCGGCGGCCTTGGTCCGCGCGGGCTGCGGCGCATGCGCGGCAAACACCCGGTCATAGAATGCGGCCCGTGTTTCCATTGTGTCGGCCAGCTTGCGCCGGATCGCCTCGGCAGCCTGAAACACCGCCCCGCCATCGGCAGGGTCATCGGTCACAGACAGCAGCGCCGCCAGCGCATCGGGCGCGATACCCCGGCCCCGCGCCACATCGGCATGAAACACCGCCTCGAATTCATCCAGACCGCGCCTGATTTCCGCAAGCCCGGCATCGGTGCGTGGGTCTGCCCATTTGGCGCGGGCATGGCTCGACACATGAACGTTCCATTGATCCCCATACATATCGGGCTGAACCGGGGCAGCGGTTTGCTGAATGACCCCGATAGATCCGACATAGGCGCCAGATGTCATTGCGATGCTGGTGGCCTGCGATGCGATGGCATAGGCGGCAGACGCGGCCAGCGGATTCGCCAGCACATAGACCGTCTTTACCGCAGCCAGCGTTGCAACCGACGCCACCGCGCCCGCCAGCCCCAGCACCGTCCCGCCGGGGCAATCAACTTCCAGAACCGCCGCGCCAACATCATCAGCCGCCGCGATTTCCGCACAGGCCGCCTCGATCCCCGCATAGGTGGCCCAGCCCAGATAGCGTTCAAGTATCTCTGAATTCGGGGTCAGGATGCCCCGGATCGGCATGACAGCCACGCCGCGCACCGAAACAAACCGCTCCCCGCGCTCCACCTTCAGATCCGTGCCTGCCACCATATCCGACCGTGCCGCCATCGCGGCGGCAGGCCAGTCACTCGACAGGCATTCCCGGCCATAGACCGGATCAACCGCCATCAGCTGCCCACCGAGGCGGGCCAGAATGGAACCCTGTTTCATTCGTCCGTTCCCTCTTTTTTGTCCGACCCTTTGTCTTCACGGGTCATGTTCGATGGCGGATAGGGCTGCTCACCAGGCGGCAGATCATCCAGCTGTTCCAAGCGCCGCCCCTCCTGCCATGTCATCCACGGCCCACCGATTGCGCGGCTCAGCGAGTCGTAGCGTTCCTTGGTGGTGGCCATCAGCAGCGCCTCATAGTCATGGCGCAGGAACATGCCCGCGCGGCGCTCAGCCTCGGTCAGCACACCCAGCGACAGCTGCGCCTCGGTCAGCCCGCCCCAGTGCAACAGACAGTCGGTCTTATAGTCGATGGCCTGTTGCTGGCCGTTTGCCTTCACGCCGAATTCCAGCATCTGGAGTTTGGACGGCGGCACCCGGTAGATGGCCGCGATCTGCTCACGGTCAAACTTGCGGCTGGCCAGCAACTCCTGATCCGCCGCCGACAGGTCAAGCGACTGGATGTCATCACCGCCGCCGATGAGAGGAATCCCGTTTGCATCCGGGTCATTCAACGCCGCCCGCACCCGGCGCGCATTGCGCAGATAGGTTTCATCATCCTCATAGACATCGGCCATTTTCATGAACGCCCGCATCTGGGTGCCGGATGCGGCCCGCGCCGCCGCCTCCTGCCCGGCGAGCGCCAGCCCCATGCTCTCTGCCGCAACCTCCAGCGGGCTGCGGCCTGTCCAACCATCTTCGGCCATATAGCGCAGATGCACCATCGCCCGCACCGGCACCCGGCGTTGCACCTGCGCGCCATCCTCGAAATCATAGTAGCGGTTGCGGTTGCCCGGCACCTCCAGCTCACTGCACCGATCCGGGCGGATCACGTCCAGCAAGGTCAGCTCGCCACTGCCATCGCGCGGCGCATAGGCATAGCTGCGCCCCCGGATCGCATAGGCGTAGATCAGCGTAAAGCGGGCGACCATGGCAGGCACACCCGGCGAAGACTCGACATTCAGCAGATAGCTGGCCGGATGGTCATAGACCTCGACATCCCGGCCTTTCTTGCCCTTCTGCATGACCATGATCGGGCACTTTGCCAGATCCCCAGCTATGACATTGCCGCAGGCGAACACCGTGGCATGACGCTGCGCAATTATCGGGGTCACGCGCGGCAGGGATTTGACCCGGCTCTGACTGCCCCAGCCCAGATCCCCCCACAGCGCAGGGTTCGGTTTCGCGGTGCCCGAGGTATCAGCAGCCATGGCTCCGGCAACACCTGTCCCGCGCAGGGCGGGTTCCGTGCGCGCAACCGGGGCAGCAGCGCGGGCCGGGCTGAACAGTCTGGATAGCAGGCTCATACCGTTTCAATCTCCCGCGCCTGGCGCTTGCCTTCGCCCGCCTCGGCCCTGCCCACCGCCATGATAGCGGCTACAGCGGCGTCGATCCGGCCTGTTGATTTCTGCTTGTTCGGCTTCACGTTCTCGGATGCGTCTTCGTCCCGATGCACGTTGCCCACCTGCCATGCCAGCACCGGGTTACCCCCATGCCGGATGCGGTTCTTCGCCACCAGTTCTTCAAACCGCTTCATCGGGTTCGACATCGACTGATAGCCTTGCCGATGCTCGACCATCGGGAACCGCCGCTGATCCAGTTTCTTGGCCATGTATTTCATGCCCCAAGGGTCATAGGCGACCTCTTGAATCTTGAACTTTGACCGGATCCATTCCAGCCGCGTGATCAGGTCATCCTCATCAATCGCGCCACCTTGCTGCACCTCCAGCCAGCCCTGATCGCGCCAGCTGACGTACTCCCGTTTTTCCGACTGCGCCCGCGCGATGAACCCTTTGGGGCCAGACGGCAGAAAGGTGTAGGCGATCAGATACACCAGCCCGTTCTTGGGCACCGCAATCACGATAGCCGTGGTGTCCACCTTGTTCGACAGGTCGATCCCGACCCAAGCCTTTTCACCGAACAGGCTTTCAATGTGGATCGGCGCAGCAGCTTCGCCATGATCCCAGACATCGCGCCCGATCCAGTTCTGCGCGCCCTCGGTCCAAAGATTCAGGTGAAAGCGCCGAAAGTTCGGCATGCGCCCCGAAATATCCTGCGCCTTCTGTGCCGTCTCGCGCATCCGCCCGACCGGCTTGCTGATACCCAGATTCGGGTTCCCCATCGCCCAGGCAACCGGGTCCATGGGATCACAATCGGCGGGCGGCTCGGCCACATATCCAAAGAACCGATCATCCTGCACATCGCCGCGCAGCACGCTTTCGGCGTAGCCCCGCAACTCGCCACAGATCGACAAGCGGTCATGCCCCGCCGTGGTGATCACCCAGTCAATCGGCTGCGCCCGCGCGATCATGGATTCTACAATCGTTTCGGCCAGCTCCCGATCGGTCCAGCGGTGCATTTCATCCCGCGCCAGAAAGCTCGGGTTGATCCCGTCCGAACTGTCGCCATCACGCGACAGGCACTTGATCATCCCATCGGTGCGGCTGGTCTCGATCGTATTGCGCCACACCCGCATCAGCTGGCCCAGCACCGGGCTGCGCCGGATCATCCGCCCGATGCCCTTGAACAGCAGTCCCGCCTGATCCCGCGTTGTCGCGGCGCAATACCCCTCGGGCGACTGCTCGCCATCAAACAGCTGGGTGAAGATCATCGGCAGCGCCGTGTCTGTCGTCTTGCCGTTCTTCTTTCCCACTTGGTGGTACGTGTCGCGGAACCGGCGCAGGCCGGTATCCTCGTATTTCCACCCGAACACCGAACCATGACGGAACACCTGCCACGGCTCCAGCGTCAACGGCTGGCCCGCCATCGGCCCGGCAGTGTGCTGCAAGACGTTCCCGAACCTGACCACCATGCTGGCCGCTTCGCAGTCAAACACCAGCCCGCGATCCCGGCCCGTGTCCAGATCCAGCAAGTGCCGCTCACAGGCCATTCTGACCAGATCGCCCGCGATCACCTTGCCGCTGATGACATCCAGCGCATAGCGGGAAACCGGATGGTCAACCGGGTCCATTTTTCAGTTGCTTCATCAGGTCATCAAACAGATCGCCCTGACCTGTCACCTTCAAGCGGGCCTCATCGACCGGCGACAGCCCGAACAGGGCAGCACCCCGCGCCATCGCGCTCATCGCCTCCTGCTGCTGCCCCCAGCTGGCCGTCTTCTTTTGCTGCAAGCCGTTGCGGGTTTTCGTCTCGTAATACTTGCCCTCGATCGCCAGGCAGGCCGTGGTCTCGATAAAGTTGGCGACCGATTCACAATAGGCCGCGAACTGATACACATAAGACGGCTCAAGCCGACCCTTGCCGACCAGAACCCCGGCCAGCTCATCCCAGACTTTGCGGGCGGTATCGCTCATGAACTCAGGCGCATCCGGCACGGGCCGGGGGGCCACATCGCCTTTCATCGGAATCACATTCCGCAGATCGGGCTTTGCCCCCTTCATAGCAGCCCCCTATCCAGACCGTTTCCATTCAAAACCACCCCTGGCCAAAGCCCCCGAAGGAACCCTAACCAGTGGGCTTTTTTCCCCAATTCAACCCGCACAACAAAACGGGTTACCAGCGCGGTTTCTAGTTGGGGGCCTTGGTTTTTTGACCCCCCCCCCACGCCTCGCGTTGACCTCCCGCATCGTCTTGCGGCTGTGACAGGACCGACACAGACCCTGCCAGTTGCCTCGCGCCCAGAACTTTGCTCTGTCGCCACGGTGTGGGTCACGGTGGTCAACCTCTGTCGCCACCACCACCAGCCCAAGTTCCTCGCAATCCACGCACAACGGATGCGCCCGCAGCCATGCCTTGGCCGCGCGCTTCCATGCCGGATCGGCGTAGAGCGCTGACCCGCGCAGCGCATCGGCACTCAGCTTGGCCTTGGCCCGGTGCAGCCTTGCCTTGTCCTGGCGCGCCGCCTCGTGGTCAGCACAGCGCGACAGACCGGGCAAGGCCAGGTCATCGCAGCCTGCTGCACAGCAAACCTGCATCAAGGCCATAGGCCACCACCATGTTCGGGAAATGCGAAAAGCGCCGTCAGGTTTCCCCAAGGCGCAGTTTCAGATCATAGGAAGATTGATAGGACCGGATGAGGTAAGCCGTCAATCCCCTTTTTTCAGATCACAGATGGATCACCTGAATGTCGCGCCGCACGGCAGGCCCCGCCATCCGCTCCAGCGCAGCCGACAGCGCAGCGGTCAGAGCCTGCACCGTGTCGCCATAGACCGACCAGCCATAGGCGCGCAGCACGGCGCTGATGTCTTCATCAGCCAGACAGACCCGATCCACCAGCGCACGGTCAGGGATCGACGCCCGCGACCCGCGCACCGATGGCCGGATGCGGCGCACCGCCATGGCGCTGCCTGCCCCCACACGCGCCTGCAACAGATCTATCCGGCGGCTGGCCGCAAGCCGTGCCTCGGTGAACCCATCCGAGTCGCCGCGCCCGCCGGAGGGCATCGCCTCGACCGAGCTGCACCGCGTGGCACCAGCCGAATGCCGCTCGACCAGGGCGCGATAGGTGCGCCCCATGGCAACCTGACTGACCGTAAGCCCAAAGGCCCGGCCCTTGCGCGCGGCCTGTGCAGCCATGGTGTCAAACACATCCGCCCGCACCATCGTCTTGCGGCCCAGAAACCCGGCAGGCTTGAACACATAGGCATCCTGCCCATCGGGATAAGCGGCCATGAAATCAACTGCCCGCACCGGGCCACGCGCCGGGGCGCAGGGTATGTCATCGCCACAGACCGGCGGCACCATGCCCGCCTGCCGGATGACCTCGACCCGAGCGCCCTCATCCAGCGCGGCAAAGCCCTCGGCCCGCGCCCCACGCCCGACGATCTCATCAAACCTGTCCATCTTCATGCCGCAGCCCCATTCTCTTGCTCATCACCACCCCGCACCAGCCGTTCGCAATAGGCCAGCCGGTCTCGGTATCCGCGCGCCCATGCCAGTTCCTCTGCCGTGGCCACACCCGCCGTCGCCCGCTCATCAATGATCTGCAACTGCCGCCGGTTGTCCGCTGCGCGCTGCGCCAGATCCCGCGCGATGTGAACCGGCGGGCGCTTCATGCGGTGAAAGTAGGACCATGTTTCCACCAGTGTTCCCGCCGCCATCGCGCGCGGCCCCTCGACCGACCGGAACCAGCGCAGACAGCCCGGCAATTCCTCCAGCGGGCGGCGCTCGATCAGTTCCGCCAGCGCATAGACGGTGGCCGGAGCGGGCCAGATGTTGCGGGCCGTGCCTTCGCCCTTGGTGCGCAGCATTTCACACAAGGCGCGCAGCCCGGTGTCGGACAGATACGCCAGATTGTCGGCAAGCGAGTCCATTGCCGCCTGATGTTCGGCAACCGTGGTGCCGGTCTTTCGCCGGAAGCCCAAAGCCTCCAGCGGATCAATCAGCAGCAGCCTGATCCGCGCCCGCTTGCCCAAGGCCAGAACGCCACCTGCATCCCCGCCGTCTGCCTGTCCGTCACTGCCCGTCATCGCACACCCCATTTCTCAGCAAATTCCTACGCCTGCCACCTGCACCCACCGCCGCAACTTCGTTCCGTAAAGTCTTATCTTATCTATTCTTTTCTCTTCTTCTCTTGGGCGGAACAGTTCCATTCTGTTCCAGCACTGTTCCATTCTGTGCCGCCACAGAATTTCACAAAACCAGACTCAGCCGCCCGACCAATCCTCACGCCCGAACCAGCGCGATTGCGCCGCGTGCAGAATGGCCGAGCGATAGACCGCTGCTGTGCGGTTGCCGCGATGCGTGGCCTCGATCCACTCATCCATGCGCCGGATCAGCAGATCATCGGCAACCACTGCTTGCGAAATCTGATTGGCCAGCAACGCCTTGCGCAACCGCTCCAACCGCACCGCAACCGCCTTTTGCTCCTTGGAAAGCTGCGCCATTGCGCGCCGGTCCAGCGCGTCTTGGATCTGCTCCGTCACAACCGGATGCGCCAACCGCACGACGCCATCCGACAGACAGCGCGACCAGTTGCGCAGCGGCCCCAAATCCATCGCGCGCAGCTCACGCAGCCGCACCTGCGACACGCGCAGCATCGCGGCCAATTCTTCATCGTCATCCGGCAAGGTGCCAATCGGGCGCTCTGTCTGACACAGATCGAACAAGGCCCGCGCCATGCCCTGCACTTCCCACGATGCGAGCTTGAACGTGCGCGACGACAGCCAACGCGCCGTCTGCCATTTGACAAAGCTGTGCCCGTCAAGGCTCTGGTCGCGCCCGATAGGATAGGCGGGATAGTCACCCGGCGTCACCGCCACAAGTCGGGGCGCGGCACTCATTCCGCACCCCCTTCCAAATCTTCGGCCCAGGCATCGACCAGAACACCCCGGATCACGTCCGCGATGGTCACACCGCCGCCGGTCTGCGCTGCCAGCCAGGCCAGAACCTCTGGGGTCAGACAAAGCCGATCTACATTCACCAAAGCGCGCAGCGCGTGAATCTGTGCGATGAACCCGCCTTGCATCGGAACCAGATCAGGCGACCGACCGGCGCTGCGCACGACAAACCGCACATACTTGGGGCAGCACCCCACCTCGCGCGCCAGATCGACCGCGTTGCGCCGACCATCCAGCGCCCGCAAGATCCGGTCCCGCTTCTGCCCCCGCACCGTCACGCCGCATCCCCCCGCTGCAACCGCTCGGCCAGCCACGCGCTTTGCGCATGCGCCACATAGCGCCGTGCGGCGCGGGTCAGATCGCCCGCAGCAGATCCACCGGGCGCATATTTGCCCATGCGCCAGACCAGCAGCGGCAGGGCCATCCGATGGCCCCAGCGCCGCAGCTCGGCCACGCCCTGCCGTTCACAGCCCGCGCAGCAATAGATCTGCCAGCTGCGCGACGGCGCAAAATCCCGCCCGCAGGCCGGATTGAAACACACGCCCGCAGCCCATGGCGGCGCAGCAGCCAGCTCGGGCGCGGCATAGGTCTGAAACCCCTCGGGCACGAAATGCCGTGCCACGCCATTCGCGCAAGGCTGTTCCCGCATCACAGCTCCCCCGACAGAGGCGAAACAGCATCCAGCGGCAGCGTGTCCAGATGGTTGGCCAGGGCGCGCAACTGCACCGGCGTCGCGGAATCGACAAAGACATTGGCCAGCGCCTTGCGCGGCCCGCCCTCCCAGCCATCGCGCAGAAACACCAGCTGCACCGTGCCCTCCACCTGCGCCACCAACAACCGCAGCCCGCACAGGTCAAAATCCTGCGCCCCCTGCACCGTGGCAGCCTTTGCCCCGGATGCGCCCGGATCAATCAGCGCTTGCATCACACCAACTCCAGCAAGCTACGGGGATGCGCCGCCGCCGAAATATCGGCGCGCAGCAGGAACACCCGCATGTTGTGGCGCAGCGCATAGCAGCACTCGCGCCAAACCCCGTCAGACCGGTCCCATCCCACAATCGGCGGCACCACCACGCCACCGCAGCCGTGCAGCAGCGGCAGGCACCAACCCTGCCAGAAATCGCGGTCCAGCGCGTCAAGCGTGCCGCCCAGATCCTGCGCCAGCATGGCCATGGAATTGACCACGGGCGACACCAGCGTCAGCCGGTGAACCGCCCCCCACAGCGCCCATAGCGCCGCACCCGAGGCCAGAACATCGGCCTGCGCCGGGCGATAGCGCCCGCCCGGAAGCACCGGCCCGGTGAACGGCGTTGCCAGATAGCCGTAGCGCCCGCGCATGATGCGCGCCACGTCCAGCAGATCGGCATCGCAATGCAGCAGGTTCATGCCGTAATATTTCAGGCGCAGCCAATCCCAGTCAGGCCGGTTCGGAAACCGCACATCAACCCCCATCATCGCCCCCCGCCTCAACCACGATCCGCCGGAAGAATTCTTCCGCCTTTTTTTTAAGGTGAAAGGCGCGGATCTCATGCCGCCGCGCCCGCACCAGACAGACCCGTCCCCAGAATAGCCACCAGCGCGCCATCATCGCGCACCCCGCCGTGCCGCAGGTTGCAACGGCAGGCCAAAGAACCCGGCCCCCACCATCCCGATCAGCACAAACACATGCTCACCCCTTGGCAGGCTCACGCCCGACAGCCACAGCCGCACCGTTTTGGGGTCGATCGGCTGGCCCTGCCGGTTGCGGAAATAGGGCGCGGCCCGCTCGGCCAGATCATGGCTGGATGTCGCCTCGGGGAACGCCGCCCAAAGCGCGGCAATCACCCGGTTCATCTTGGCGTCATGGTCCAGCACGGCCCGGGGCAAAGAACTTTCCCGCCCGCTGCATTTTCGGAAGGAATCTTCCAACGCTCCACTCCTATGTTGATCTTGTGACGGATCAACAGCAGCTGCAGAGCGAAAGGCACGGGGGGACGCGGCGGTCATGCTGCGTCCCCTTCGGTTTGTTTGGTGGCATACAGGCGAACCGCCGCATACCCTTTAGCAATGTCACAGAAAGGAATCACGATATGGCCGGATGGCTGCGAAAACTCTTCGGCCGAAGCACCGACGTACCGCCGCAGCCGATGCCAACCATCCACGGCCAAGTCCAACTGATTGCGAACTATGTCCCTCCAACCCTCGGCCACCGCTTCATCGCACTTGATGTAGAGACGGCAAACGGCCACCCGGCAAGCATTTGCCAGATCGGCATCGCAACATGCGCACTGGACGGAGTGATCCGAACATATGGAACGCTGATCGACCCTGTTGACGCTTTCGACGACTTCAACATCAGCATTCACGGCATCGAACCCGAGGACGTTCAAGGAAAACCAACCTTTGACGAGGTTATTGAAGCCCTTATGCCTGTCTTGACGAGCAACACGGTTTTTCAGCACAGCAACTTCGACAAAACAGCGATCAACGCCGCATGCGAGTGGCATGATATCCCGATCCCACAAATTCAGTGGCATGACAGCGTAAGAGTTGCACAGCGCGCCTGGCCCGAATTCAAGGGCAACGGCGGACATGGCCTCGCGCACCTCAAGAATGCGCTCGGGCTGACATTCCGGCATCATGACGCCTTGGAAGACGCCCGCGCCGCTGCACAGGTCGTTCTCTTGGCTGAAAAACACACTGGCCAGACATTTGCCGAAATTCTTGCGCCACGCCGGAAGGTCCACCCCCCTGCCGTTCGCGCGCAAGGTGATGAAAACGGCCCCCTCTTTGGCCACATCGCAGTTTTCACCGGGTCGCTGTCGATTTCCCGTGAAGACGCAGCAAGCCACGCAGCTGGTGCAGGGATTTCGGTCAAAACAACCGTATCCACAAAGACCACCCTCCTGATCGTCGGGGATCAGGATTTGAGCGTTCTGGCCGGTCACAGTAAAAGCAGCAAACACCGCAAAGCCGAGGAACTTATCGCGAGCGGGTCCGCCATTCGGGTGATTGGCGAAAGCGAGTTCTTGGCATTGATTGGAAAGGGATGATGGCATCATGCTGCCTCACTTCTTCCATCGTGCGCTCTGACAAAGTCATCCGCTCGAACACTTATCGAACGTCGAGCAGCACCCTCGATCAGAACACCCCAGAATTTACTCGGCACACTTCCGCGCTGAAACCAACGGTGAACCACAACGATGTCAAGCGTGGGCTCAAGCTGTCGCGCGTCATCAAGAACCGCGCGGCGAGTCGGCCAGAGTGAGAGAATTTGACAAACAGGATGCTGCATACGCCAACAAGAATGACCAATTCGGTCATTTGTCAAGGGTCCATAATGGAAATTGCGACCAAACTGGTCATTCGGCAATCTGGCCACATGAAAACTCAGACCAGCGCCCGCCTCTCTGCGCACTTAAGAAGTGAGATGACGCCAGAGCGCATCGGTCACCGCATGATGCTATTTCGAGAAGCCCTGAATCTAACGCCATCTCAGATGGCCGACAGCTTAGAAATTCCGAGAACCTACTGGTCGCGCTTTGAGGGCGGCAAGCGAGCAATCACAGAAGACGTCGCGGCCATGCTTGTCGAGCGATTTGGCGTCACACTGGATTTCTTGATCTTGGGAAAATGGGACAAACTGCCGATGGATCTCGCAGACAAAATGCGAGCAGTCGAGGCGCGCAAAAACATCTGATCGAGGCTTTGGCCAGTCGCCTGGGCGACGATAGCCATTGCATAGAGCTTCGGGTTGCTACGCCAGAAGTCCAAGTCCACCCCCTCAACAAACCAGAACATTAGGTGAACACATCTTGGACGCGACTCGGCGGAGCTAGCAAGGTCAAATCTTACGTATGACCAATTCGGTCATTATTTGAGTTGACAATGACCGAATTGGTCATAATATCCACTCCATCGCAACCCGATGGAGGCATCATGCAGCGCAGCGACCTACCCAAACACGTGGCGCAGCCGACGACGAAGCCAGCGGATCGGCTCACGGTCAAATCCGTCGCCCCACATCAGCCTTCCAGCGCGATTGTGCGCAACCGTGTTCACAGCGGTATTGGTCGGCGGTTCGTCAGCATAGATTGCCGCCATGCCAGTCTTGACCCGCTCGGGCGTTGCGCTTCCGCTTTCAAGATCAGCCATCAAATGGAAATAGCGCTGCCGCAGGACCTTATGGTCGCGGGCGCGGCCTGCGTAGTCCCAAACCAGAGACAGCACCGACAGCAGCGCAATCGCAACACCGGACGCCACAGCCCAAGCAGGACTTTGGTTAATGACAGTGGCGACAGCAGCCGTTCCGAGCAGGATGTTCAACCCTGTGGAGGCCCGGTGCAGGAACGCGAACCACGCTTCGCAATCCTCATGATACATCGCGCAGCGCAGCAACTCAAAGCGCGCCAGATCTTCGGGGCTGGCTACCTTGGAGGCCTTACCCCCGGCGGCGTGCCCATGGGGGGCGATGGCCGGGGCGCTGGCGCTGATGGTGGTCGCGGTGTCGGTGGCCTTGGTGGGTTCGCGCATCTCTCGTTTCTCCACATGAATTTCGGTTCCTTTCAGGTTGCGTGGAAGGGGTCGAAGGCTGACCGCACGTTTGCCGCGTGCGGTCAGCACCAGAAGCGTACTCACAACATTTTGGGCAATCAATCGGAAAGGTCTACATGATGCGGCACCAAACCTATCGCCTCCCCAGCCCGCGACAGATTGACGACGCGCTGGCCGTGGTGCATTCCCCCGACCTTGTGGCCGATCAGCCTGCCCTGCGACTTGGCGCATGGGAAACCCTGATGGCCGAGCGCGGGCGGCGGGTGAACCTGATCCGCGTCAGCGCCATGCAGCACACCCTGCGCGACATGCGCGGCCTCGCCTGCCACCTGCTGAACCCGCAGGCCGCGCCATGATCTCCCCCCTCGCCGCCCTGCTGGCTGAATGGCATCGCACAGCCCCGGCCTATCGCACCCAACTGCTGCTTGACACCGTGACGCAAACCCCCGGCAGCCGTCTGACCTTTCCGGGCAACGCCGACGCGCAGCGGGGATGGATCATCCACCTGCACGGCGTGACCGGCACCGGGCGCACCAGCACCGAGGCCATGGCCGACTGGGAAGCTGGGGCACATCAGGCCGTCGAACGCGGCAGCCTGCGCCGCCCGCGCAGCCACGGCGAAGATATTGCCGATCTGCTGCATGAGGCGCGGCCATGACCGCGACACTCGCCGCTGTCGTCTTTGTGGCTGGCCTGCTTGCCACCGCTGCTGGCATCGGCGGCAGCATCACCTATGGCGAGAAAAAGTCAGAGAACCACGCGATGGCAGGCATTTGCCTTTCATTCCTCGGCCTGCTCTTGGCCTTTGCCTCTGGCGTCATGTTGCCATGACTCGCATGCGCACAGCCGTTGCCGATCTGCCCGCCGCCACTCAGGCGGGCATCCTGTGCGCCGATCCGCGCTTTGCCGCCTTCATCCTGCAAACCCACAACTTTCCGGGCGATCCCGCCTGTTTCGTGCGCGGCTTTTGCAATGTCGCCAGCCGCAAAGAACTGAACACCGACCCCGCCGCCCGTGACCCGTTCGACCGGCTCAAAACCGACTTCGACGCCTTCACAGGCAAGATCGCAACCCCGCGCTGACAAAGGGAAATCATGAAATTGGCCAAAGACGACACCCCACCCGAAAGCGGTCTGCCGCTGCCACCCACCAAACGCAAACCGCGCCAGCCGATCCCGGCCCTGCGCACGATGGATCAGATCCTCGGCATCTTCAACAATGGCGAGTTTCTGCCCGAGGTCATTGAAAAGATGGCCGAGCTGCAACGCAAGATGGCCGAATACCGCGCCGTCCACAGCGGCAAGGCCAAGGGGACTTTCACCATCCAGATCGCGTTTGAACAGAACAAGATGGGCGATGTGACCATGGTTGCGGTCTGCGAAACCAAGGCCCCCAAGGCCCCGCCCTCCAGCGCCGTCGCCTATGTGACCGATGAGGGCCTGCTGACCCTCTACAGCCCGATGCTGGCGCAGATGCAGGTCCGCGATGCCCACGATCCAGAAACCGGCGAAATCCGCTAAAGCCAAGAAAGGCACAACATGACCACGAAAGTTGACTCTGCCTCCGATGATCGCACCGCGAACAACGCTGTGCGGCACAACTACCGCATCCTGACTGACGAAGAGAAAGCGCAGATGGTCGCGCTGAAAGACCTTGGCGCGGCCTTCATCGCCAAATGCCAAGAGATTGGCGGCAGTCGGGAACTCGCGCTGGCCATCACAAACGCCGAGCAGGCGGTGATGTGGGCCGTCAGACACGTCACCCGCTAAGTTCCAGCAAGGAATCCCAACATGACCACCCCGATCCCCACCAAAAACATCGCGGAAACCGTCCGCGACCTGATGTCCGATGGCGCAGATTTCAGCTTCATCACCGCGCCTGACCCGGAACAAGCCCTGACCGCCCCAGTGCTGGTCAGCGTCCCGCACGGGCGCAAGGTCGAAGACCTGACCAAACACATGCGCGAGGCGGCGCAATACCTCAAACCCGCCCGCCGCAAGGGCACGGCCAAGCTGGCCACCCTGCAAAGTCTGATCGACTGGGCCAACCGTTTCAAGGGTGCCACGTCGATCCTCTACGCCAACCCCGACCGCTCCGCGCCCAGCCTGACCTGCATCGCCAACTATCACGGCGAGGGCGGGGCCACGCTGGATGCCACCAGCCCGGATGAGACCGCGAACTATGGCGACCATCGCGGGGTCTACACTTTCCCGCTGTCCAAGGAATGGCAGCGCTGGATGAAGGTATCCGGCAAGCCGATGGACAAAGACGAAATGGCGCAGTTCATCGAAGACAACGCCAAAGACTTCATGAACCCAACCCCGGCCCTGCTGAACCCCGGCACGATTGAATCCCAGCTTGTTTGGGAAAATCGCCTGATCGAGATCGCGGAAAAGATCGGTGGCCGCTTCGGTCAGCATCTGAAACTGGTCCACATGTCGCGCGAATTTGCAGTGCATGAGGTCAGCAACCTGTCAGTGACGAGCAACCGCGACACAGGCGAAAGCACGATCAGCTTTGTGAACGAACACAAAGACACGACCGGCCAGCCGCTGCAAATCCCCAACCTGTTCCTGATCGCTATCCCGGTCTTTGAATCGGGCGCGCTCTACCGCCTGCCCGTCCGCTTCCAATACCGCAAACAGGGCGGCGCGCTGAAATTCAGCCTGACGATCTATGACCCGGACCGCGCGCTTGACGACGCCTTTGACGAAGCGGTCAAGACCGCCACCGAAGCCACCAGCCTGCCAGTGCTGGAAGGCACCGCCGAAGCATAATCAGACCCCGGCTGGGCGGGTAATCCCAGCACCTCCCTGTTGCGGTGACTGCCGCGCTTCACCTGCCCCCGGTCAAGCCAAACAGGCGCGCTTGATCGGGGGCCTTTTTCCCCAGGAATTACCGATGTCCCGCAACCGCATGTCAGACCTGAAGGACCATCTGTTTGCCCAACTTGAACGCCTGGGCGACGAAAGCCTGACGCCAGAGCAGATCGCGACCGAGGCAAAGCGCGCCGAGGCGATTGTGGGGCTTGCCGATCAGATCACCGAGAACGCCAAGGTGCAGCTGACCGCAGCCCGACTGTTTGCCGACCATGGCGACAAGATTTTGCCGCTGCTGCCTCAGATCGGCAAATCCCCAGACAGTGACGCCAAATGAAGGGACGCTGGATCGACTGGCTGCCAGAGGAACTGGCATGGATCGAGGCCCGCAAAGACTGGCCCCGCGCCGAACTGCACCGCGCCTTCGTCAGCTTCTGGAAGCGCCCCGAAATCAGCGCAGGTGCGATCAAGGGCCTGTGCAAGCGCCGTGGTTGGCTGACTGGCCGCACCGGGCAATACACATCGGGACAGGCTCCCCATAACATCGGGCAGCGGATGGCCGAGCATCCGAACAGCGTGGCGCACAGGTTCAAGCCCGGATCAGCCCCAGCCAATCAAGTGCCAGTGGGCACAGAAAGAACCGTCGCCGGATACGTTGAAATCAAGGTGGCTGAACCAAACCCGCACACCGGCCACCCAACCCGGTTTGTGCAAAAGCATCTTTGGCTTTGGAAAAAGGTCAACGGCCCCGTGCCCCCCGGCCACTGCCTTAAAAGCCTGGACGGCAATAAGCTGAACACAGACCCGGAAAACTGGATTGCAATTCCGCGCGCCCTGCTACCCCGCCTGAATGGCCGCTCCCGCCGGAATTACGACAACGCCCCCGCCGAACTGCAACCCGCGATCCTCGCCATCGCAATGCTGGAACACGCCGCGCGGGAACGGCTCAAAAGCACCGAAGCAGGAGGCGACCATGGCTGACGCTAGCACAATCGGCATCGACATCGGCACCAAAGACCGCAGCGCCATCATGCTGACGGATCCGCCCCCCGCATGGGTGGACGTTCTGACCGAACGCCAGCGGCAGCAGGACGCCGAGGGCTGGACGCCAGAGCATGATGATCGGCATGCCGGAGGTCAGATTGCCGTGGCCGCAGGGTGCTATGCGATGTTCGCTTCAGTGTCTGATGAGGCGCGTTCTTGCACCGATCTTCCGGGCAGCTTGGCCTCTCTTGGCAAGCCGATCAAGGGATGGGCTGCGTGGCTGCAACTCTGGCCGTGGAACCGCTCTTGGTGGAAACCGACGAGCCGCCGCCGTGACCTGGTCAAAGCCGGGGCGCTGATCTTGGCCGAAATCGAGCGGCTGGACCGCGCCAAAGCCGCCAAAGGCAATGGTGGTGAGTGATGGCTGACCGCCCCTTTACGCCCGAATCTCTTGCCGATCATTGGGGCGTCAGTGCAGCATCCGTGCGCGAGGGGTGCCGCACCGGGCGCATTCGTGCGTTCCGTTGGGGAAAATTGTGGCGCATTCCGGCGGATGCAGTAAGGGAGCTTGAAGCATGCCAGATTTCAGCATCGGACGATTGCGCGGCGGATTCTGCGTCTACTGGACCAGCGCCGATGGCAAGCGCACCCGCCATCAGCTTCAGGCACGCACCCGAGCGGAGGCCGAGCCAGAGGCAATAGACCTCTACCGCCGTGAAGCCTTTGCCCGCGCCCCCAAGGGCCAGACCGTCGCCGACATCTGGGAAGCCTACCGCCGCGACCTGGGCGACAAGCCCACCGCAACGACAATGCTCCACACCGGAAAAGCCGTGCTGCTGCACTTCGGGCAATACCGGCCCGACCAAATCACGACCGATCTGTGCCGGGACTATGAAGCTAAGAGAACCGCCGCCGGGAAATCGCAGGGCAGTGTCCATACCGAACTCGGCCATCTGCGCAGCACAATGACCTTTGCGGTCAAGCGTGGACTGATCGACCGCGCGCCGCACATCGAACGCCCCGCGAAGCCGACCCCCAAGGAGCGGTTCCTGAAACCTGATGAAGTGTCCCGCCTGGTAGACGCGGCACAGGCCCCGCACATCGGCCTTGCGATCCACTTGCTCTTTGGGACCGCTGCCCGCGTTGGTGCCGTCCTCGATCTGACGTGGGACCGCGTGGATCTGGACCGGGGAATAATCAACCTGCGCCTTGACGACAGCCGCACCCGAAAGGGCCGCGCCATCGTGCCGATCAACCGGGGCCTTCGCGCGGCCCTGCAAACCGCCCGCGACATGGCTCTCACCGATCATGTGATCGAGTACGCGGGCGGCAGGGTCGCAAACATCCGCAAAGGCTTCACCGCAGCTGCCGAAAGGGCCAACCTGAAAGACGTAACGCTGCACACCCTGCGCCACAGCGCCGCTGTTCAGATGGTTAGCAGCGGCGTCCCGATTGAGAAAGTTGCGCAATATCTGGGGCACAGCAACGCGCAGATTACTTACTCGACCTACGCGAGATTTGCCCCAACCCACATGGCGGATGCGGCCGAAGTGCTAGACTTCGTCCGGATTAAAGAGGCCCGCTAGTGTTCGACACCTGTCATGAGACTCCCATTGAGGCAGTGTATCGGACACGGGTCTAATATCCCCCTAGCGAACCGTCAGATGACAGCTAAGAGGCTATCAGCGACCTTCAGGCTGCGACAGCGAGACGACTCTGCTTGCGGGCGCGGCCAGATACCGAAAGCAGATGCTAGTCCTGATCTCGGATTAAATTTTTGCGACTAAGACCCGGTACTGTGGGGAGAAGTCGAAAAACAATTGGATTCGTACGGAGAGGTATCGCGTCCCATCGACCGATTGCACCTCCTCAATCGATAGAGTGGTCGAAGGTTGCCAAGTGGTAACCATCCCGGCGTGCCCGCCGGGTGGGAGCAAAAAGTCTGGTGCACTGGAGTCGATGTCCTCTGCCCCACCAATGAAGTCCGGGTGATTTACCGAGTCTCCAATAATGAGATTTGGCAAAAGCCAGTCGTAGGAGTTTAGACCAAACTTTGCCACAACTAGCGCATGGGCAGATTTGGCGAGCATCTTCACAAAAGGGGTGATCGACAGAGTATGCGAAAATTTGGCTTGGTGCTCGCTCAGTTTCTTCGCGAAAATGAAAACTCTTGGTCGCACGATGAACCCTTCTGCGCTTGGCAAGCCAAGCAATGCACCAGGCGGCGCGATATCTGGTAGCCCTCCTGTAATAGGGTATTCTTCTAAAGGGACGAGGCGCGTAACTTCCTCCCCGTTAATCATCTCCGTGAGAGGCAGGAACTGGGGGCGCTGTTCTGGGTTGCGTGTGGGCATCGAGGCGGCCAAGCGGAAGTTGCCGAAAATCGTGCGGCCGCATGTATGTTCAAAATCACGCGTAGTGTCCGAGCACTTTTTACAGCTTGCGCGGGGCAGTATCATTATTCCGCCAAGGCTGAGGGGCAGAATATGCTCCTTGCCCAACTCTTTTCTGTTCTCAGGAACATGTCCGCAGTAGATGCACTGCCAAACTGGATCAAAGACGATGGCCATCAAGAAACGCTCTTTAGATGAGGACGAACCCGCCTCTGATACGGAAAGCCGACGTGATGAAGCTTTGCGCCGCGCTCTGTCTACGCCACCCCAGCCTAAGCAGGGATCGGTGAAGAGGAAAGAGCAGCGGAGCAAAAAAGAGAAGCCCAGTGATTGACCGGGCTTCTTTTTGGCGCGTCGTTTTCTAAGTAGTTTCTTCGCCTTCTGCTTAGGCGTAAGCGGCTGCACTAGCTTGATGATACATCAGGCGCTTACCAGCAGTACCGCGTAGGGCATCTTCTGCCCGCTCCCTGTCGGTGATGCCGGAACCGCGAAGGGCTTCGGGGTGGATGATGCGAACGGCAGATCCGTCCGCATATCTATCCCATACGTTCGTCCGAGCAATCGAGAGCGAACCATGAATCTCGTTAAGTGTCGGACACTAAGTTCAACGAACCGAGGGGCACTTCGTAAATGCTAGCTAAGTTATTGAAAAAATGGTGGGTAATGACGGGCTCGAACCGCCGACATCTTCGGTGTAAACGAAGCGCTCTACCAACTGAGCTAATCACCCGTGACCCGTCGTGTAACGCCTTCACGCCCGGCTTTCAAGCCTGCTTTGTGACCAGCCGGACGCTTCTTTTGCACCCCACCCTGCAGCACGGCCTTCAGCGGCAACCCTGCCAGACCAAACGAAAAAGGCGATCCTGTTCAGGATCGCCTTTTCGCATTTGCGGCAATAATGGTGGGCGATAACGGATTTGAACTGGTAAGGATTTATTTAATATCAAATACTTACAGGACATTTTGTAACAGTGTGACGCCCAAAATAATGGATAGAATGACGTTACGTCAACCCAGATGCAGACAGGCCGAAGCCCCGCCGATCGTGCTCAGCAGCCCCCGTAGTTCTTGTTTCCGCTCGCGGTGATCGTATAGCGGCCCCCTCGCGGTCCGGTGTAGCATCGACTTGATGAATATCCGCTTGATCGCCGCGCGGTGGTGGCTGGCTTGTAGGACTTGGCTTTGTAGACCTTCGAAACCGTTGCCCCCCATTCGCAGGCAAAGCCATCACCATCACCATCAAGGTTGTGCGGGTCAGATATCGGACCACCTGCCGCAAGATAGAACTTCTGTGCAGCCGCGCCCCCGGAAAAGTCAGAACAGTTCTTGTCACCCGTCACTGCACTGCCTGCATTGCGCGAATACAGCGAACGTCCATATGCCGATGCAGTCTCCTGACCAAGATATCGGGTGCCGAATGACGTTTGACCCCGCGCGCCCAACTCGGCTTCAACGAAAGCCATTTCAAGCGGTGAGGTGGTCAGCAGATGCCGTGACCATAGCTGACTGGTGGTCATGGACGAATATGTTGCGGCGCTGGTTGTCGGCGATTGTGGCACGTCACAAGCAGACAGGCCCAAAATCAAAGCGATAACCGCAAGATGATTGCGCATTAAGAATCCTCCTAAAGTATGTCCCAGGAGGGTGCCCGTTAACCTTTAGCGAGTCCACGCGGATACGACAAAGGGCGAGGTTTCCCCCGCCCTTCGGTGAATCCCGGTGATGGTCGTCTCAGGCTGCAATGCACTCAGCTTCGGACAGCTTCCGTGCAGCCTCAGCATTCATGACCACGATAACAGGGTTTGGATACTCGTTGATATGCGCTGCCATCATGGGTCCGGCGGGCGTGATGAAGTATTCAACAAAGTGGAAGTCCGGATCGTTTTCCAGATGCTCCACAACAGCAGGTGTCTTCCACGCATCATCCGCAGGACTCCCGAACTGTCTATACAGGAAGATGTTGAACTCCTTCCGCCCTTTTACCGGCAGAACGACAGGGTCGGTGAACTCGGCGCGAACAAGAGCAATTGCTCTCGCAATCTTCGTAGTGGTATCAAGTGTCATAGCGATTTTCCTTTTGTGGTCGCTCTTGAAAGAAAGACTTTTCAGCCCATACGCCCCAAACACGGGCGGAAACATGAAACTCGCTACCCTACCCCCTATAGCGCTCGGCATCCCAAATTTCGGGGCGGATTCTCACGTTTTCGTGATGACAGTCTTAATCCGCGACGTGATGCCGATCGTCCAGACAGGAAGCCGGGGCAAGTCCGGCGCTGACCAAAAGCTCGACGATCTGCCCGCGCGGGTCCAAGCTGGGTGCCGGGTGCAACAAGCGAAATACCAAGGCGTCAAACACCCCATCATCGATGTAGGCGTTCTGTTTTGGTTCTGGTGCAGATTGTTTGTGCATTGTTTGTGTCTCCGGGGTTGCGATGCCCCAGATTCTAACGCGATCAGATTCGCCACGGCAAGCGTAATCTTCATAATTATTGTTTATTTTCAAATAGATAAGCACTTACTTATATCTGGCCGGATGTGGATTTTTGGAGTCAGAAGCGCCCGTAGTCTGGGTGCGCCTTCATCGCGGCGACCTCTTGATCTTTCGCGGCCTCTTTCTCTGCCTTCTGGCGCTCATAGGCTTTCGCAGCGCGCAACTTGCTCTGTTCTTTTTTATCTTTGTCTTTTTCTCCTTGGGTCAGACCGGACAGGTCTCTATTCGGCTTTTCGCGCACCTTGCGCCGACCGGCGTTGTATTCAGGTTTCCCCTCACCTGCCCGCCATATGTCTGCCGCCCTACGCTTGCGCCATTCCGGATCACCATCACGCTCATCTTCGATTTTTCTAAGGCGAAGCGCTTCGTCAGCCTGCCATTTCGCCCGATCATGCTCAGGGGTGCCGGGAGTTAGTTTAGCAAGACGCTCATCGGCTTTCCGTTCTTTCTCACGGGCCTTATCCCAAGCCGTGAGCCGAACCGGATCATAGATCTTCTTGGGGTCTTCAATCTCTTCAGGCTCTCCAGTCGGGTGATCTACAGAGAAATTGCCGTGCTCTAATTCTCTATCCATAGATGCAATAGCATCTACGCTAGCATCAGATGTGGAATCAAAAGCAGGAGCTTCTATAGAACCGTAACTGTCGGCTCTCTTCATATTGTCTTCGAACCGCTTTTTACGCTCAGCCTCCCCTTTCGCATACAATTGCTCAGCGAGGTATTTTTGATACTCCGGATCAATATGACCTCGCTCAGTATCTTTCTCGTTTGAGGGTAGGTCGCATTCATCCAAGGATGCTATCAGGCGGTCAATTTCAGCTTCATCGATTTCGGATTGATCGGTATTTGACTCTTGAACTGGCATGGAACTTGGCATATCGTGACCCTGCATTGACAGACTAACTAAAGGCGCAGAGTGTTTACCCGCTCTGCGCCTTTTCTTTTAAACAAGTGCCTTCCTGATCAACCGGGCAAAGTCTTTCGCCACGTCAACAGAGAAGACCTTCGTTGTGCTATCGGAGAATGGGACTTGAACAACGACACCATTGCCGCGACGTGCAACAAGGAAGTTCTGATCGGGACTAACAATGGTCTCTTTCTTCGGCTTGGTGGCGAGACTGACAACCGCATCGGCCAGCGCGGTTGCGGCTGCTGCGCTCATCATCACCGGGTCCGCATCATCGAAGGCGACCTCGACACCACTTGCGCGCGGCAGGATGCAAACTCCGGGAAGATGGTCCGGGATGGTGCCGCGCTCGATCTCGCCACGGATAAGGTGCCCCACAGTATCGGACATGGACAAGCCCAAGGCCGATGCGATGCCCTTGATCTGCGCAAGGCGCTCGGTCGGGACTTGGATGGTAGGATTTTGAACTCGTGACATTGGGGATACTCCGTTTGTTGTCATGCTCTCCAATATAATACTATAGCGTTACAACCGCAAGGGGCTTATCCGAAAGTTCCCATTTTTCTTGGGTTCACAGCAATGGACTGATCAGCTAACCGTCATGAACTGTTTTGATTGACTTTCAGGGGTTCTACGCTTTTGCGCATGCATCTGCATTTGAAGAGAACGAAGAGCCTAACAATAGCCGAAGGCATTTCCAGATTCTACGCTTTTGCCCACCAAGAGGCATACACCTAAGCACCTGTTCTGGCCCGGAAGAGGGTCCAAATTCTACGCTTTTGCGCGTAAAAGATTTCTACGCTTTTGCACGTAATAGAAAGATTCAAGAGAAGAAGAAGAAGAAGAAGAAGAAGAAGACTACGCGCAAAAGCGTAGAATTCCCTCATAACCTTCGGAAATGTCGCACTTAAGCGGGACACATCTGCTTTCTGATCAATATCCTCTCGGTCCCCTCGGGCGCTGCCGCGCCCTCGCGTGACCATCCGGAATGAATAATCTCTCCCGGTCCCAGGAACCCTCCCCGGCCTAAGCAGACTACCATCTCGGCGCTCAGGGCGCTGCCGCGCCCCTCGCCTGCCTTTGGGCAAGATGCGCCTTTGCCGCGCAGAACCGCCTGTGTTGCGCGAATGCAACGCCCAAATAGGCTGCCACAGCGCCCTTGAGGGGTTCGGATATGTGGCACCACCGGCGAACCATCCAAGGCCGCTCTATGAGCCTAAAATCAGGCTCGGTTGTTAAGAACAGCTCCCGGACGGGTTGCCTTGCGCAATTCGTTGGCAAAAACAAGTTTCATGCTGTTTTCCATCTGCGATGCGATTTGACGCGCAAGATCGTTATTCTGCTCCGGTGATCCGGAACTTCCTTGAACGCTTACCGGCGCGTTGATTGTCACTGTTTGCGCGACAGATGACGCTTTGCCAGACCCAAAAGCGTCAGAATTCAGTTTCGGAACTGCACCAACTGCACCGCCACCTGAATATCCGCGCAATGCAGACGCATGCAAAGCGTTCAAGTTATCGACGCCAAGACGTTTTGTAGCTCTAGCGCTTAAAACAAACTCTCCACGATGCACGACCCCGGCTGGCTGCATGAGGGGTCCATTTCCAGTATAGCCGCCTGTTGCGAATCCAAATGAACCGGCGAACAGTTTCAGAAAGAATTTTTGCGCGGCCATCTTGATCAGTTGCGCAATAAGTTGCTTCAAAGCATCTTCGGCGGTCATTGATCCGGTGACGATACCTGTAAAAAGATCAGCCATCGTATCTGCGCTGTTCTTTCCAAAATCCTCGATTGACTGCAATTTCTTCGCGGCGTCTTCGGCAGATGCACCAGCCGTAACATTTGCGCGGGCCAGAGCGTCAATCTTCGCTGTGACCTCTGGCGTAATCTGAATTCCTGCGCGCTGTGCAGCGACAAGCAACTCTGCTTTCTGCCGCGCGTATTCGATTGCATCACCGTAGCGATTTCCGCTTGCGGCTGTAGCGATCAGTGCAGCGGCTTCGGCTTGAAGGGCTTGCGTCTCGCGCTGGATAGCTTCGACAGCACTTCCCCACTCATCGCGGCCCCCGCCACCGCCACCACCGCCACCAGCGGCTTTCGGTTTCTCAGGCTCCCCCAGCATCGGCGGTGCCTTTCGCGGGCGTGGTGATGTGGCTGGCAACTGGACGCTTGGCGGCATCAAGCCGTCTACAGGGCCTGTCAAGGGTGTCCCTGTTGTTACACCCGGTGCCTCAAGTGCGCTGATCTCGGCTCTGGCGGCTTGGACAGCGGCGGGCAATTCCTGAATCCACGACAACAAGTTCGACACCTGCCCGATGATGCCGGACAGGGAAGCCTTGTCCAGATCATCCATGGCGCTGATCGTGGTATCTGCTTCGGTCGCGATCTCCCCAAGAGTCCCGGCGAACTCGCCCCCGCTGATCACACCATCATCGAAGGCACCAGCTGCATCACCAAGACGGGCGGCAAGGCCGGTCAGGGCATCAGCCCCGGCCTCATTCCCCACACCGCGCATCATCGTCGCGGCATCGTTCAAAGCCGCTGCAAGGGTCTGCGCTTCCCGCCCAAGGTTCCGATACTCATCACCGACAGATGCGATCACGCCAAGCGCTTCCTGTCCAGCACCGCCCTGTTGCTCAAGCTGCCGTGCCAGATCGTTGCCGACTGCGCGGCCTACATCTGCCGGGATGAATTCCAGCTTGGCGCGTTCCCGGTCGATCAGCCCAAAAAGCTCACCGGCTTGAACCAAGCCTGTGCGCCAGAGGGTTTGCCAAGTGGTGCTCAGCTCTCCAAATCTTCTATCCAATGCATCTGCTTTCGCAATCACATCTGCATCAAGCACCGCACCAAGCTCGTGCCCCCGCTCAATTGTCTTTCGCAGGCCCTCTTCGCCTTGCGACAGCAATTCGACAAATCGCTCACCGCCGGTGCCGCCGAACAACTCATCTGCGATACGGATTTGCGCGGCCTTGTCCATACCTTCCAAACGACCGATGATTTCCAGCATCAGCGCCGAAGGGTCTTTCAGTTTCTCTTTCAGCTCTGTTGCTGAAATTCCCAGACGCTCCATGGATTCTTTGGCAGGCCCCGCGCCTGTCTGGATGAATTCATCCGAACGCAGCGACAGTTCCTTGAATGCATCGATCACGCTATCCACGCTGATCCGGTTCTGATCAGCGACAAAGGACCATTCCTGAAAAGCCTCAAGCCCTACCCCTGCCCGCTTGGCTTCGTCACCAACGCGGGCCATCGCACCCACTGTCTGCCGTGCCGCCCGCCCGATATCCATCAGCATGTCAGCCACCACGATACCGGCAATCGGCGCGGCGATTTTCGCCATGGCGGCACTCATGCCGGTGCCAGCGCTTTCATAGGTATCGGTCATGCGCTTTGCAGACACCTTGGCGCGCTGTTCCATCGTGACAGCCGATCGGGCTTGCACCTGCGCTGCGCGCTTAAGCCCCTGTTCTAGTTTTGTAATTCTAGCTTCTACGGGGATTATCAAGCCGGGAAGATCTACACTCATTTTGTTACTCGCTACTATCAGAAGGTGAACAGACAGGACTCAGGGGAGTTGTAGAAACTGGCGTTCGAACCAGCTTGGCATGCACGGGAAACGGCCATCGCACTGGCGATTGCGCCATCTATCCGATCGGTCGCCCTGCCCTTGTGCATCCGGATCAGGCCGGTTGTGGCAGCCCGCGACACCACCACCGATGCGAAGTGCTGGCGCAGCACCGCATGCCCATCATGACGGATCAAACGGCCATTCACACAGCGCTCAAGATCACCGGCGGCAACACCCATGGTCAGGGGCGCTTGCCGCATTTCGATCACCGGCAGGCCCTCATCCAAGAGGTTCTGCATTGTCACGCGGGCAAGGTGCGGGTCAAAGGCGATCTCTTCCACCTCGTTACTGGCGCACAGGTCGCGGATTGCATCCTTGACCATTTCCGGATCGATGATCGGCCCTTCACAAAGCTTGATCAGCCCATCATCAGCCCACCGCTTGTAGGGCAGCCCATCCCGTCGCGACCTAAGCTCAAGGTCTTCGGACGGTAGGAAGAAAGTCGGCCTGATCGTGATCTGCCCATCCGGGTGCCGCCATGCTGCCACAACGGCGGTAAGGTCGCCATTAATCGACATATCGCAGCCGACATAGCAGGGCATTTCCGCAAGATCAGCATCATCATCATCAACGAAGGTGCGGGCATCGTAGGTCAGTAGATCGAACAGCGGGTCACGGCTGTTTGCCTGCCAGATATTCAGGTTGAACTGCTTGAAGCTGGCAAGCTCAGACGGATTGCCCTCGGCTTCCTTTGCCAAGGCGCGCAGACCAGACAGCGACGGGAATCCATGCACAAGACCGGGGTTCACCCTGCGCCAGACATCCTCATCTTGCCAATCATCCCCCGGCTCAGCCATGAACAGCACAGGCAAGAATTCCGGATTGACGATCTCGCCCTTCGCCACGCGCACGGCATAGTCGAACTGGTCAGCGGCAAGACCCTCGGAACCCCGGCCTGCCGTGGTGCAGATCACCATGAGAGAATCGTCAGTCTTCGCCTGCCCGCTCTTGATGGCCTCCCATAAATCACGACCTTTCCAGACGTGTATTTCGTCCAGAAGCGAGAATCCGGGTGTTAGCCCATGTGCTGATCCGGATTCCGACGCCAGAGCGGTGAGCGTAGAACCGTTGTTTTTGAACGTGATCTGCTTTTTGTTATTGAAGGCGTCCCTGATCGTCACTGCCTGCATCAGCCGCCGATCTTCCCGGATGATATTTGCAGCCTCTTTAAAGCCAATCGAAGCCTGTTCCCGGTCGCAGGCACAAAAGATCACCTGTCCTGCCGCACGGCGCTCAGGGCCGAACAGGTGCAGCAAGGATAGGGCAGCGGCTAAACTAGTCTTTCTCGACCCTCGGGGCAGCAAAAGCAGAACCGTCTTCACCACTCTGGTGCCATCCGAATTACGCGGCGAATAGATCTTTCTGACGATACGTTCCTGCCAATCGTAAAGCTGGAAAGCCCTGCCCGGTTCTGTGCTGTTCGGGTGCCGAAGGCTGCGCAGGAAGTCCACCGCCTTCTGCCCTTTGCCAAGAGGATCGGGAATCGGGCTGTTATCGAATACCCATTCCGGGAAGGTGGAAGGTGCCGCCATGGTCAGACATCCAGCGGGTTCGGGCTGGCATCACCATCAGGTGCAGCACTGCCAAGGCGGGCACGGGATACAGGATCAAGCCCAAGTGTCGCGGCAAGCTGGCGCGCGGTCTGTGCTGCCCGGTTCTGGACACCGAAGAGCTTCACATCAATGACGCCACCGCCAAGCTGGCGCTCTGTCTCGATCTGGCGCACCAGTCCTGCCATGCAGCAGTAGGTTTCCACCTGTGCCAGATCAGCAGCACAGATCACCCGGCGCTGCACCAGCACCGGCATGACGCGCTTCCACTCTGCCACGGCATAGGTGGAGAAATAGGCCGGTGCCTTGGGTGCTTTGGTCAGGGGTTCCTGATCGGGCTTGATCGGCGGCTTCACACCGCGCAGGTGCATGCTCATGGGCTTACCACCCGAAGCTCAAGCCCGCGCTGATTACCGATCTCCACCAGCCCGACGATCTGCCAAGCCTTCCCCGCATGCAGAAGGCGATCACCGATCTGCACCCCTTCGGTCCAGCGGATCACGAAAACAGCTTTCTGACTGGTGCCCTCAAGGGTGTTGTTCAAGAACTCATCGGCGGTGCTTTCGCGTAGCTCTGCGCGGCGACTGGCATACCCCTGCCAAGTCTTCACCACCGCACCCGATGCAGCAACGGTTTCAACTTCGCGTTCAAGGCTGATCTCATGGCGTAGTAATCCTGCGCGCATCACACCCTCCACCGAACAACGCCAGAAAGCTGCATCACCCCATGGCATGCAGTCAGTTCCGGCTTGGGGTCGCGCATCCACTGCACAGACGGCTTATCCCATTGATCGATGCCAAAGGCTTCGGCTTGGGGCGGATCGATCAGGGTCTGCATCACTGCGCCGCCGATCATCCGGGCAGTGTCAGCGCCATCCTCAAGAGCCCATACATGCAGGTCCAGAATTACCCGCGCGCAAAGTTGTGAACCTGACGCGCGGCCAAGGAATAGAGTCTTACCAGCAGCCAGGACGATCGTAGGGAAAAAATCTGGCCTAGATGATCCAGCCCGGATGCGATCGGCCGGCACAAGGGCAGTGACGGCCGGGGATGCGATCAGCGCGGCACGAATGGCGGTTTGCAGGGCAAGCGACGGTTCAAACATCACACACCCGCCTTCCTGATAGCCTGCCCCACCGCACGGCCAATGCGGCGGCGGTTCTGATCACGGGTTAGGCGCTCAGCAGGGCGAAGGAAGGGCTGCGCAGCATGGTCAACCGTCCCGAATTCTTGCAAGTGACCATGGCGCACATCGGGGTTTCCGGCAGTCACAAGGGCTTGGTTCTCACCTGCCATACGCTTGCCACCACCAGCGGCATAAGGTGGCGTCACAGCACCGGGCGGGGTGACTTCAATGGAGTCTCTCAGGTCGCCCTCATCAACCGGGACAAGGGCGCGCATGACTCCGGCTGTATTCTGTGCAGCGGCGATCAAGGCAGGGCGCAGGTGCTGCACCACCTCTTGCGGGATGGCGTTCAACCGTGCTGACAGCTTGGCGGATTGCTTCATCAGGTCTGACATTCAGACCACCCACTTGCGATAGGACTGCACCAGTTCATCGAAACCGAAGGGAACAGAGCGAACCCCATCTGCGGAAGTTCCCTCGCGGTTCTCATACCAATGCCCGATCAGCATGCGCACCGCCTGTTCAAGCTCGGGCGGTGCAGGATCAGGAACAGGTGCGCCTATGACGTTCCCGACATAAGCCCAAGCCGCTGCGGCAAGGTCTTCCAGAAGAGCCTCATCCTGATCAGGCAGATTCAGGTGATCCCAGATGTTTGAAACAGCCATACTCGATACTCGCAACTCATTACTGTTGCTTATCTATCACAGTATTTCGATTTGGAAAAGTTATATGTCGGGTATCTTGCGTGAGCCTCCCCCCGCCGGTTCCCTAGGAGGGACAGGAGTCGTGAACCACCCCCCCTTACTTATTCTGATCTGCTTTTTCGGGGTTGGTTTTCTTGCACAATAGTGCGTATTTGTATTGGATAGCTCTGCATGTGCGCTACTATGCGAAAATCCGTAAAGTTTTGGAGCGAAAATTGGGCGAAGCAAAACGAAGAAAATCACTAGATCCTTACTACGGAATGCGACCGAAACTCGGGAGAGGTATTTTCTTGAGTGCGCCCATGAGGTTTGATGGGAAAACTGCGGAAGTTAGCAATGATATCGACTCTGCCGAATTAAGACGTGCGGCTCTTTTTTGGGATCGCTTAGTATGGCCAGATAGCAGAATAGTCAGCGTTGCCTCTAACTCAGACGAGAAATTTCTTGAAAACGCAGGTATCCTAGTTAGGCCGCGTCCCAACCGATTCGATGAGCAGCTTGGGATAGGAGATATGCTGTCCTTGATTCGAATTGAGCACGGAAGCAATGCATCTATTGGTGGAGAAACTGGTAGACTTTTTGCCAAAGAGCATATTGAGGAGTATTTATCACTAGATCAGAAGGAGCCGGGCCAGTGGGTTCTGTCTGAAGGGGAAAAGTCATTTTATCTAGAGAATGATAATTTTCGATCTGGGCGTGGTCAGCTAGTTACCTTAGCGAATGCGATTCCACTTCCAAGTGCGGACTTTCCTATCAATGATCTGTTAGAGTTTAAGCTCAAACGCAGTGATGAGATCATTGGCCTTACTAGCGAACTTGATAAGTTTTACTCCCAAGTATCAAACGCAGCAGATCAAAATTTTGAACTGAATCGGCTTATCAGAGTGATCGATCGCCATTGCGCGGACATGATCAAAGTAAGTAAGGAATGTAAATGGAAATTTCATCTCGGGGAAGTAAGTTACTCGCTTTCTGTTGATGCGATTGAAAGTGCCTTTAATCGCGCAGTATCTTGGGAGGCGATCGGCTTAGTTACTACAGGCCTGCCTCTTGTTGGAGGCGCTCTAGGTGGCTTGGCCTCAATGGTTTCATTTGGAAGAGGCATTGGCGCTAGACGGCTCAGAGATCGCAGCAGTCCTTTCAAAGTTGTCGCCTCGATTCACAAAGAACTAGTGATATAATGGCGAGATTTTAAGCTGACTGAATTAATCGCTTCAGGAAACAGAGGGCAAAGCGCTGCACTTTCATTACCGAAAGTCTACACCAAGCTACCTACCTGCAAACCTCTTCCCGCGCATATTCTGCGATGACAGCACCTGATCGATAGGCCAGCCCATGCGCAGGCGCTTTTCAATAGTGGGCTTGCTCAGCCCAAGACGTGCAGCCCATTGTTTCAGGGTCATCGTCTCCCCGGCATGGGTGAGTGTCTTTGCCGGTCTCAGAATGCGGGCGGGCGGATCAGGTTTGGCCGGTCTGGGCTTTTTCTCGGGCGGGCGATTGATCCGATAGCCGACAGGTTCTGTCATGGCACGATCTATAGGCCAGTGTTCGAACATGCGGCTGCGAAGGGTGCCCTCAGCCAAGCCGGTGCGCACTGACCATTCTTTCAGGGTCAGGCTCTCGCCGTTGTAGGTGTATTGCTTTGCCCTTGGCTTCGGCTCAGGCTTGGGCCCCGCTGGCACCGTGCGCCTTGGCACAGGGGATGCTGCCAGTTCCTCGGGTGAGGGTGCAGCGGCAATCTGGCGCGTCATGTTGTCGATGACCGCCTGCATATCCAGTCCTGCCATCGCGCAAACCATGGAAAGATCAAGGCTTGGGGTTGTCAGGTAGTCGCGGGCGCTCTGACAGGCATGGGCGCGGCGAGTTGGCAATTTGGAGCTATCGCTGACGGAACCATGAAGGGCATCCTGCACCACCAAAAGCAAGACGTTCTGCCACAGGTCTTGCTCCGGGTATTTGCCATGGGTGCGCTTATAGGCGGGTTCAACGGACATGGCCGCGCTCTTGCCGTTGCTTGTGGCGATCGTGGCAGGGCTTGCACAGGGGCTGCCAGTTCCGACGATCCCAGAACAGGGCATCATCACCCTTATGCGGAATGATGTGATCCACCACCGTCGCGGGCGCGCGGCACATTGCGCAGTGCGGATGACAGGTCAGGAAGGCTTTGCGCGCTTTCTCCCATTCGTGGTTATAGCCGCGCTGGCGGGCACTTGGGCGCTTGGCGTCATGCCGTGCATTGCGGGCGCGGTTTCCGGCGATCTGACAGGCGCACAGGGCACCATGCGGCACCAGCTTGCCACAGGAACATAAATGTGGTGGGCGGGGCATCAGAGCTTCACTTTCAGGGCATGCAGCCCTTCCCGATCAAACTCGGGATCGAAGCCTTGTTCTGCGATCTGGTGCAGCCGATCGGCGGTATAATCGTCCTGGGTGTGTTCCGCGTCATCATCATCGGCGGCACCGTGGATGGCTTTGAGCTTGCCGATATGGCCTTCGACAGCCTCAAGGATCTCATCAGGGGTTGCCGCCCATGTCTGTTGCGGCGTCCATTGCAGCCAGCCGGTGCCGAACCGAAAGAGTTGCGCATAGGCATCGTGCCATGGCACCGCCCTGCCCTGTCCTGTGTCACCCTTGGATGACTTCGGCAGGAAGCCGGTGATCAGGTCTGCAAGCGGGGCTTGGGTGATCTCTGCAAGGTGCTGTAGCGGCGCTGCGCTGAAGCTTGCAAGGAAGCGGTCTGCCTGATCGGGGTCAGTCGCTGCGGTGCGGATGATCTCATGCACCGTGCCGATGTGGAACGCGGCCAGCCGATCGAACAGCGGGCCGTATCCGTTGTGCAGGCGCTCAAGGCGCGTTGCTGCCCGCAAGGTCGGGCGCAGGCGCACGGTATAAGAACCGTGCGCAAGCCTGATATCCTCGCCGGCAAGCATGGCATCAGGCTCAGGCTGCCATCGACAGCTTGCGGAACACATCGCTGCGCACCACGCCTGCACCCACCCGGCGGCGGGCATGGAAGCGGGCAAGACCAACCGTGCGCTGTGTCAGCAGATCAGGCAGCACGTCCAGTTCCACCCGGTCATAGATGCGATAGCCCGCTTTGAAGTCACCGAAGATGATCGGTGTGGCGGCGGCGGCGATGTTCGGCATGTCCAGCGCTTCCACGACAGGACGGCCAAGGATCGTTTCCGGCTGGCCTGCCTGATAGGACGGCTGCCACAGGTAGTTGCCTGCGCCGTCTTTCAGGGTGCGGATCACGGCAAGGGTCGTGCCATTCATCACCCACGAACCCCGGTTGCGATAGGTCGCGGGCATGGCATACATCAGCCGGATCAGGGCATCAGCAGACAGAACCGTTGCATGGCCGTTGTTGGTCACTGCGATGCCGGGGGCGATCATGTAGCCCTGCGGTTCAAAAGCCGTGGTGCCGTTCACAAACGACTTCGCCTCTTTCGCGCCGAAGTCTTCAGCCAGCGCAAGGCGCACTTCGGCTTCGACGTTGCCGGAATCTTCCAGCATGCGCAGCGACAGGTCCACAAAGGTTGCCAGTTCCTTGACCGCAATCTCGGACTGATCAAAGGTCGGCTCGGACCCCGTGCGGGCGGTCGTCTCGCCCACCCAGACGGCATTCGTGATGCCGGTGCGTTTGGGCAGAAGGATCGTGTGGCTGCCGGTCGTGCGCACATCAGCGATGGCGCGGATCGGGCTGAATTCCACCAGATTGCGGATGAACTCGCCGGACGTTTCTTCCGGTGCCAGCACATAGGCCGGGGCATCAGCGGCGACGGTCAGCGCCTTTTTGTCAAATTCAGCACCTTGCAGGAAGCTGACAAAGGCTTTGGTATTGGCAGCACCTTGAACAATCGCGGGAATGCCGGGGCGGTTGCCCTTGGCTTCCAGCTTGTCCAGACGGGCTTTCATGTCATCGAAAGCCTTGGTGTCGATGGTCGGCGCATTGGCCGGGGTTTGGGTATCTTCAAGTTCCATTTGGGTCTCACTCGTTACAATGGTTTTAACAGAGGTGATCTGTGCGCCCGGATGTGCCGGGACCGCGACAACAGAGATTTCGTGCAACTCAAGGGCGCTGATCGTGCGGCCCTTAGCATTGCGCTTTGCAGATTTGGCGACAAAGCCAATCGACAGGCCGGACACAGCACCGGCGCGGATCATGGCGCGCACTTCGCGGGCGCGTTCCACGTCCTCCACCAAGAGCTTGCCCTTGACGGTCAGACCATCGGCAGTTTCACCGATCTCATTCCAGACGCCGATCACTTGGGTCTGATCATGGGCGAACAGCATGGGCAGCGATGCAGGCGCAGTGAATGCACCCTTTTCGATCACATCACCCACGCGGTCAGCGGAACCAAAAGGCCACGCAAGGCCGGTGATCTCGCCCGCATCGGTGACGGCAAGCTGCGCCTTGAACTCAATATGTTCGGTCATGCTGCCACCTCTTGGGCTTTCCCGTTCCAGCGGGCATCAAGGATATCCAGCGCCAGCGGGAACACCTCACCCAAAGGCCGGTTGCGCACATAGGCTTCGACAAGGCGGTGTGCATTCTCAGGGTTCATATCCGCACCGATCAGCCCAAGGCGGATGATCAGGGCCAGATGGTCAGCTTTGAACTGTAGCTGCATCATCTGCATTTGCAGGGCACCAATGCCGGTGCCGGTCTGGTGCTCAAGTTCGGTGATCATTGCATCTGTCAGGCAGAAGTCATGCTCACCTTCCCCCAGGAACGCGCGGTGGTTAATCAGGTCATTCATTTGGGGCTTCCTCGGATGCCGGGTCAGGCTTTGCGCTGGTCGTGGTGTAGGGGTTTTCCAGAACGTCACCACCAGCCAGCGGCGGCAGATTCAGGCCACCGCGCACCTCATTGGCGGTCATCGCCCCCATGCTGCGATACTGCCCATAGGCAGCGGCACGGGCGGCATGACTGGTGGAAAGCAGATCATCGATCACGAATTCCGCGTAAACGTCGCGGCGTTCATCCGGGGTCAGCAGGCACCGGGAATAGGACCATTCCCAAGAGCGAAGCCATGGCTGCAAAGTCACTTGCAGGAACTGCCGCGCCATCTCTTCGGTGTTGGACCAAGTGCCGCGCGATAGCTCAAACAGCATTGTCGGGGGCACCCGGAACGCGCGGGCGATCTCGCGGATCTGCTCAAGGCGGTTCTCGGCAAACTGCGCATCGGTCAGGGTCATGGTGACGGCCTGATAAAGCATCCCTTCATCAAGCAGCGCCACACCACCGGCCTTGGGGCCGGAATGGGTATCTGTCCAAGCCGTCTTGAGGTTCTGCTTTGCGACCTCATCCAAGCGCTTGGGGGAAGTGATGATGCCGCCGGGTTGCGCACCATTGGCAAAGACCTTGCCGATGTGGCTTTCAAAGGCGGCGGCAAGGGCAATGGCGTTCTTAGCCAGCGTGATCGGCGCACGGCCCCCGAAGGATTGGACATGCACCACATCGCGGAAGCCGTAGCGCACCTGCCCCCGATCGGTCTGGACGGTATAGAACGGCTCACCATCGGGTTCGGCAAGAACACTGACAGAAGACGGCGGAACGCGGTGCAGTTCCATCGGCTCACCGGCACCGTTGCGCACCACCACCGCAAAGCCGCCCTTGTCGTTCAAAAGGGCATCGGCGGTCAGGGCTGTGCGCAGGGCTTCGGCGCTGGTCCAGTCATTCGCCTCACCGTGCATCAGGCTGTAGGCCGGATGCTCAGTCAGGGCTTGGCGGGACTCGCGATCGAAGAGCTTTGCAGGCAAGGTGCCTACGGTTTCGCTGATCAGGGAAACAGCGCACATCACCGCCGGAACCTGCATCGCGGTCAAAGGTCCGACATGCTGCCCTGTGACAGATGGCGCACCAGCGAACAGGGCAAAAGCTTCGGGGTCGGAAAGAGCAAAGGCTTTCGCCTCACCCTTCCCGCCCAAAGCAGTCTTGAACCGGGAAAACAAAGAACTCACTACGCCGCACCAGAAAACAAGGACACTCGCTACAGTGGCGAAAATGCCACATATAGCGCGTTACGGCAAGCGATTTGTTATGTTATCACGTAAGACGGCAGCGCATCTATCACCCGCAGTTTTGCCGTGATGCTCACATCACCATATCCATCGGATGCACTGCGCCCGGCGTGTCCCTGAATTCCATCCACGACACGAATATCAGCGCCCATATCTCGCGCTTGGGTTTTGAAGCGGTGCCGCCATGCGTAGTTTGGCTGCAATCCGTCCGGGACAAGACCGCTATCGACAAGCCATGTCCCGACTTGATTTGTCATCCGAACGGCTTTGGCTGCGAACGTGGCGGGGTCTTTGCCGTTGTGGAACAGCGGCCCCTGCCCTGCCTCTTCCACGAACTTAATAAAGCCTTCCTCGATCACTTGCCGGTGCAGCGGAACATCGCGGTAGTGCCCTGCCTTCATCGTGCCTGCATCGGGTGTAATACGCATTATCCAGCGGTCGCCCTCTTGCCGGATATCCTCTTTGCGAAGCTGGGTGATCTCAGACACGCGGGCACCGCTAAACGCGCACAGGAGCGGAACCCATCGCTTTGCACTCACAGACACGGGAGTCTCCCGCACGTATCCGAACTGATCGGCATTCGGCTGATAGGACCGGGACAGCTTCAAAATCTTACTGGCTTCCGTGTCGGTATAGCCAGCTTCGCGGGGGCGTTGTTTCTTTGGCTTGTCCTGTTTCACAGCGGCGGCTGGGTTCTCAGGCAGGCGCTCATTGTCGTGCGCCCATTGAAACAGGGACCGCACGGCAGACAGATACATGTCGGAAACCGTCTTCGCGGAAAGCGTGGCAAGCAAAGTGTCTCGCCAGTCCAGCAGGTTTTTCTTGGTGACTTGCCGCGCGTCATTGTGCCCAAGGAACTTTCGCAAGCTGGCTACGACAGGGCGCATCCGCTTTCCGCCATCCTTCATGAAGCCTGCCGTTGTGCGCGCCTTTATGTAATCATCCCATAGCTTAGACAGGCTCACCGGGGCGGGCTGATCTTCTGGCGGCTTCGCGTTCACTATCACCGGGTGTTCCGGCTGGCCGGTGAAGTCGCCTTCATCGCGCTCTGCCACGCGGGACAACGCTTCATACTCTGCCGCACACAGGGCGCGGGCGATCTGGCGCCATTCATCCGAACCGATCTGTGCAGTCAGGTTCCCGGCCCTGCGAAAGCGCTCTATGCTTGATCCTATCAGCCCTGACAATTCTTCGTCGTTCAACCTGCCCGCCATGGCATCGCGCAGGCTCTGCACGTGCATGTCGTCTATAGAGCCAAAAGAATATCGAACGTCATTCCGCAACTCATCATCGAAGGTAAGGCGCTCGTGATAGTGGCTCAATGCGATCTGCTCAGGGGCCAGCGGATAGCGGGCCGGGGCGGCTGAAAGATTTGCCGGGGATGCGGTGCGCTCAGCTTGGGCGATCTGGTGCTGTAGCTGCGCCACCGCGCCGGGCAGCAGCTTTATGGCCGTCCGACGATCAGGGCCAAGAGGTGCCCGAAGCTCAGACTTGCCCACGACAGCGCGCAGATCTTTCGGCACCACCAGCCGGGCAAAGAATCGTCCATCGCGGTTCAGGAGATAACGTTGTGCGCCAGCCATCACAGACCTGTTTTGTAACATGATTTGTAACAGCAAAGCGGAATAACCCCAGCAAAACAAGGCGTTTCTTTATTTTGCTGGGGAATTCATGGTGGGCGATAACGGATTTGAACCGCTGACATCTTCGATGTGAACGAAGCGCTCTACCGCTGAGCTAATCGCCCGATGGAGCGTGTCTTAGACGGCTTCTTCGGCGTCTGCAAGAGCCTCTTTCGGCTCTTTTGCCTTGGGCGTGCCGGTGCCGCGCACCTTGAGCGTCATCATCGACCGGCCCTCGCGGTCCACCGATTTTGCCACCCGCACCTTGCCCACCCCGGGCAGATTCAGCTCTTCGCCTTTGGCAAGCGCATCGCCCAAAGCGGTCAGCGTGGCCTCGACGATCTCTTTCACGCCCTTTTTCTTGCCGCCGGTCACCTCGACCACCCGCCCGACCAGCTCACGCAGTTTCAGCGCAACCGCACGCTCTGACCCCGCCTCAACGGCGACCGCCTCCGGCAGTTCGGCTGCGGGTTCTGCCACGACCTTGGGTTTGGGGGCGGGAATGCCCTTTGGACCAGGTTTAGGTGTGGGCTTGCTGGACATGGACAACTCCCTTGTGTCGATGATGGGCGGCGTATCGCGCAGATTAGTCACGATTTCGCGACAATGTCACTGACAATTGCGTCAAACAAGGCCCACCGCACGCGATCACTACGCGCCTCTGCATCCAAAAAAAGCGCCCCCGAAACGGGGGCGCTTTCAATAGCTTGCATCCTGGGTCTGCGCTTAATGCGCGGTTTGCCAGGGCGGGGTCGCATCCCCGGCGCGGCGGGCCGCAGCGGCGGCTTCTTCAGCCGCTTCGTCCCATTCAATCGGCTCCGGCTGGCGCACCAGAGCTGCGGCCAGCACCTCGCGGACATGGGTGACAGGGATGATCTTCAACCCCTGTTTCACATTGTCCGGGATCTCGGCCAGATCCTTTTCGTTCTCCTGCGGGATCAAAACCGTCTTGATTCCGCCCCGCAGCGCCGCCAGCAGTTTCTCTTTCAAACCGCCAATCGGCATCGCATTGCCGCGCAAGCTGACTTCGCCGGTCATGGCGATGTCGCGGCGCACCGGGATCCCGGTCAGAACCGAGACGATCGAGGTCACCATTGCCAGACCCGCCGACGGGCCATCTTTTGGCGTTGCCCCGTCCGGGACGTGAACGTGAATGTCCATCGTCTCGAACTTCGGTGGTTTCACCCCGATCTGCGGGCTGATCGAGCGGACGTAAGAGGCCGCCGCGTCGATGGATTCCTTCATCACATCGCCCAGTTTGCCTGTCGTCTTCATCCGGCCCTTGCCCGGCAGTTTCAGCGCTTCGATGTGCAGCAGATCGCCGCCCACCGAGGTCCAGGCCAGACCGGTCACCACGCCAACCTGATCCTCCAGCTCCGCCAGACCATAGCGGTGCCGCTGCACGCCCAGATAGTCCTCGACCTTGGCCTCATCGACCGACACGGCCTTGGTCTTGCCCTTCAGGATCTCGGTCACGGCTTTCCGCGCGAGTTTTGCAATCTCCCGCTCCAGGCTCCGCACCCCGGCTTCGCGGGTGTAGTAGCGGATCACATGGGTCAGGGCCGCGTCATCAATCGCGAATTCACCCTTTTTCAACCCATTGGCGGCAATCTGCTTTGGCAACAGATGCTGCCGCGCAATCTCGCGTTTTTCGTCTTCGGTGTAGCCCGCCAGCGGGATGATCTCCATCCGGTCCATCAGCGGGCCCGGCATGTTGTAGCTGTTGGCCGTGGTGATGAACATCACGTTCGACAGATCGTATTCCACCTCCAGATAGTGGTCAACGAATGTGCCGTTCTGTTCCGGGTCCAACACCTCCAGCAGGGCGCTTGCCGGGTCGCCCCGGAAGTCCTGGCCCATCTTGTCGATTTCATCCAGCAGGATCAACGGGTTGTTGGTCTTTGCCTTTTTCAGGCTCTGGATGATCTTGCCCGGCATCGAGCCGATATAGGTCCGGCGGTGACCGCGGATTTCCGACTCGTCGCGCACACCGCCCAAGGAGATGCGGATGAACTCGCGCCCCGTCGCCTTGGCCACCGACCGGCCAAGTGAGGTTTTGCCCACACCCGGAGGGCCGACGAGGCACAGGATCGGCCCCTTCAGCTTGGTCGAGCGCGCCTGCACCGCCAGATATTCGACAATGCGTTCCTTGACCTTGTCCAGCCCATGGTGATCGGCATCCAGCACCTTTTGGGCCGCACCCAGGTCTTTCTTGACCCGCGATTTCACACCCCATGGCACGCCCAGCAGCCAATCCAGATAGTTGCGCACCACCGTCGCCTCGGCGCTCATCGGGCTCATGGACTTGAGCTTCTTGACCTCAGCATCGGCCTTTTCACGGGCCTCTTTCGACAGTTTGGTGGCCGCGATCCGCGCCTCCAGCTCGGCGATCTCGTTCTGGCCCTCTTCGCCATCGCCCAGCTCGCGCTGAATCGCCTTCATCTGTTCGTTCAGGTAATATTCGCGCTGGGTCTTTTCCATCTGGGTCTTGACGCGCGATTTGATCTTCTTCTCGACCTGCAGCACGCTCATCTCGCCCTGCATGTGGCCATAGACCTTTTCCAGACGCTCGGACACGTCCAGCGTTTCCAGCAGCGCCTGTTTCTGGGCCACTTCCACGCCCAGATGCCCCGACACAAGGTCAGCCAGACGCGCAGGCTCGCGCGTTTCCGACACGGCCGACAGCGCCTCTTCGGGGATGTTCTTCTTGATCTTGGCGTAGCGTTCAAACTCGTCGGCGACGGCGCGCAGCATCGCCTCGACCACCGACGCATCGCCGGCGGATTCGGTCAACGGCGCCGCCCCGGCTTCGAAAAAGCTGGGGTTCTCGACGAATTCGGTGATCTTCACCCGGGTCTTGCCCTCGACCAGCACCTTGACGGTGCCGTCGGGAAGTTTCAGCAATTGCAGCACATTGGCCAGCACCCCGACACGGTAGATCCCGTCGGTGCCCGGATCATCCACGGTCGGGTCGATCTGGCTGGACAGCAGGATCTGCTTGTCATCCTGCATCACTTCTTCCAGCGCCCGCACCGATTTTTCACGGCCGACGAACAACGGCACAATCATATGCGGAAAGACCACGATGTCGCGCAAAGGCAGAACCGGGTAGCTGGTCGAAAATTGCTCGCTCATGTCGCGTATCCTTATCACGGCAGGAAGGTCACGGCCCCGAGCATCGGCAGCATCCCGACCTTCCCCTCTTTGGCCCCTCTATCTGGGGAGTCGATCAAGGGGTGTCAACCAGCGCAACCTTTCGGCCGGGACTGGCCATCCGATTGCCGCCATTCTGCGCTTTGCCGCGGGTGGCGGCAAGTCACAATCCCGGTCAGATTTATCCGGTATCCGGCGCGATCTGTTCAGACCCGGTTAAAGCCCGGCTTCAGGGTCAGCTCCCCGACCTCCCCGGCCTCGGCGCCGTCGAAAATGCCATGAATCGCGGCATCAATCCGGGTCACGCAGGACGGGCAGACCGTGTATTTCACCAGCTGCGGGTGCCGGTTTCCGGGCCGGGTCGGGTCTTGCCAGCTTTTGCCCGGCCGATGCACCATGCCACAGACCGAGCATTTCAGCTCACGCGCCGCCGGATCGAAATGCCACGGCTCCATCGGTGGCTCCAGCTGAACCGCGTCGCGCAATTCATGCACCATGATCGCGCGCTGGTCTTTCATCGGCTTGATCGTCAGACGGATGCGGCGCAGCTCTTGCGGGGCGTCGCAGCGATAATCCATCCGCAGGGTGCCCTTGGTGTCGATCACCGCCTGCACCATCTGCTCGACGGTATCAGCCGTCGCCGTATCGGAAATGTAATCGGTCAGCCGGGTGGCCAGCACGTCATTGGCCAGAATGGCCCCGCCGCCGTTGCGCGCGGCAAAATCATCCCAATCTCCCCCGACCCACAAAATGCGGAGCGACGAGTCGACCACACAGAAGCAATGCAGGAATTTCAACTTCTTATCCGTCGTTGCAGGGCGCTGCACGATAACATTAGCAGCGCTTTGCAAAAAATGCGCGCAGAAGTTTACACTTGGGTCATTTTTCTGTGTACTGCGGGGTACAATTGCGAAAACGGGCGAAAGCGTGGCCCGGCACGACCGGATCTGGCGGTCCATCGGCGCTCTAAATCTGTCAACTCTGACAGATTGACAATGCAGGCCGTACCCGTTCTGTGCGCATGACCCAACCCACCCGGCCCATAAAAGGCGGAGCGTGACGGGCCACATCGGCCTCTTGCAACAAAGCTCAGACCGGTTCGATATCGCCTTCGGCCCGCTGCGCATGGAACGCCGAGACAAACTCTGCCAGACGCCCCGCGCCGATCGCATCGCGCAGGCCCTGCATCAGCTCCTGATAATAGTGCAGGTTGTGCCAGGTCAGCAGCATGCCCGAAATCATCTCCTGCGCCTTGAAGACATGGTGCAGATAGGCCCGCGAATAATTGCGGCAGGCCGGGCAGGAGCACTGCTCATCCAGCGGGCGCGGGTCATCCATGTGGCGCGCGTTCTTGATGTTGACCTGCCCCCGCCGGGTCCAGGCCTGCCCGGTGCGGCCAGAGCGCGACGGCAAAACGCAATCCATCATGTCCATGCCGCGCTCCACCGCGCCGACGATGTCATCGGGCTTGCCCACCCCCATCAGATAGCGCGGCTTGTCCTCGGGCAGGAAGCCCGGCGCATAGTCCAGCACGCCGAACATCGCCTCCTGCCCCTCTCCCACCGCCAGACCGCCGACGGCATAGCCGTCAAAGCCGATCCCGGTCAGGGCTTTGGCCGATTCCTCGCGCAGATCGCGGGTCACCCCGCCCTGCATGATCCCGAACAGCGCATGGCCCGGCCGGTCGCCAAACGCATCGCGCGACCGCTGCGCCCAGCGCATCGACAGCGCCATCGACTTTGCCACCTCGGCATCGGTGGCGGGCAAGGCCGGGCATTCGTCGAAGCACATCACGATATCAGAGCCGAGCAGCTTCTGGATCTCCATGCTGCGCTCCGGGCTCAACATGTGTTTGGAGCCGTCGATATGGCTGGAAAACCGCACCCCCTCTTCAGTCAGCTTGCGCAACGACGCCAGCGACATCACCTGAAACCCGCCCGAGTCGGTCAGGATGGGCCGATCCCAGTTCATGAACCTGTGCAAGCCCCCCAGACGCGCGATCCGCTCTGCCGTCGGACGCAGCATCAGGTGATAGGTGTTGCCCAGAAGAATATCGGCGCCGGTCGCACGCACCGACTCGGGCAGCATCGCCTTGACCGTCGCCGCTGTGCCCACCGGCATGAACGCCGGGGTACGGATCTCGCCGCGCGGCGTGCTGATCACCCCTTTGCGCGCCGTGCCATCCGTTGCCGCCACGCTGAATCCGAACCTTTGCGCCATCACCCCAGCCCTTTGTCAATCATCAGGGGCCGGAATACCCGATCCGGCCGGGAATCCAAGGGGCGGATGGCTTGGGGAAATATCGGGCGGATTTTAGAAAACGCCGCGGCTGTTAAGAAGACGGCAATCGGAGACAGGCTAACTGTCCTCCAACCGCCCATGACCGGGCTCTGTCGGAGGAGTGTTTTTATGCGCCGTGTCGCCTTCATTCTGCTGTGCACCTGTGCCCTGCCCGCCTTTGCCACCGATACCGGCGGCGCCGACTCCAAGGCCAGGGCCTATGCGGCACAGGCCCTGACAGGCTGGGCCGCCGATCCGGCGATCATTGCCGCTGTCCGTGAACAGAACACCCGCCACACCACGCTGACACAGGCCGATATCGACCGGCTGGATCAGGCCTGGAAGGCAGAGCTGGGCAAATCCGTGCAGCCCACCATCAACAGCGTGCTGTCCTCCGCGCCATCCGATTTTTTGCGCGCCCAGGTAGAAGCCTCTGCCGGGCAGATGACCGAGGTCTTTGTCATGGATGCTCTCGGCCTGAATGTCACCGCCTCTGCGGCAACCTCCGACTATTGGCAGGGGGATGAAGCGAAATTCAGCGAAACCTATCCCAAGGGGGCCGGCGCGATCCACATCAGCGATATCGAGTTCGACGAAAGCGCGCAGATCTATCAGATTCAGGTGTCGTTTTCGCTGGCTGACCCCGCTGATGGTACCGTCATTGGTGCTGTCACCGTCGGGCTGAATGCCGAACAGCTCTGACCATTGCCCCGCTGACATCGCTTTTCCCAGTTGTCGCATCCAAGGACTGTCCCGATGACCCTGCCAGCCCGCTCCCTGTTCCACCTGCGCTCCATCTTTCTCAAGGCGACGGCCATCACCGCGCTGACCGTGGCAGTTGTGGCCGCAGCCTCCGTTTATCATGGCAACAGCGATACCGAAGCCCTGTTGCGGACCGCGCTGAAAGACACCGCCGGCACAGTCACCAACATGACAGGCCACAACGCGGGCGGCGCCTTGCGCTTCAACAAGCCAGAGGCCGCGCAGGTTATCGAACAGGACCTGTTCGACCTGGTCGGCACCGACCTGTCAGAGGTGCTGACTTTGCGACTGGATGGCAGCGTGTTCTCTCAGGCCAGCCGCCCCGGTACAATTCAGACAGGCGACACTCTGACTCTGGGCAAGGCCCTCGTGTCTCAGACCGCGGTCTGGCTTGCCCAGGGCCGGCAGCCCAGCCACGAAGAAGAGTTGCTTTTTGACTCCACCGGCCTGATCGCCGCGCATCCGGTCTATTTCGGGGCTGACAGTCAGCTGGTCGGTGTCATTGTCACCCGCTGGTCCGATGCCCGGCTGCAGGCGGAAATCAGCTCCAGAATGCGCAACAATCTTGTCTTCGGGTCCGCAATCTTTGCGATCATGCTGATCGTCGCGGCCCTGCTGTTCCGCCTGTTCATCGCGCGCCCGCTGCGCCGGCTGAGCACGGCAGTCGGCAAAGTGGCGGCAGGCGAATACTCGGTCGAGGTGCCGGGGCGCACGTCCTTTGACGAAATCGGCGATATCGCCCGTGCCCTCGAAGGATTCCGGTCAGATCTGGCGGCATCGCTCGACATCACCCGGATCGGCATGTTCAAAGGGTCGGCCTTCGAAGGTGCCTCTGCCGCATTGATGATCACCGATCCAGACTTCCGCATCCTGTTCGCCAATGGCGCGGCCCAATCCCTGATGAGCAGCCATCTCTCTGCTGGCTCTGGTGCTGCGCTGATCGGACGGTCTGCCACTGGCCTTGATCCGGCTCTTGGGGCGCTGTCCGGAATGGTGGGCGCGGGCCAGCAGAAACGCATCGGCTTTTCCCGGGGCCGCGAAATGTTCGAGGTGTCTTTGGCCGCGATCACCGACACTGCGGGCGTGCTGACAGGCTATGTGCTGGAATGGCGGATGACCACCCATGACCGCCGCAACGCCGCTGTGCTTTCGGCCATTGACGCCGGCCAGTTGCGGGCAGAAATATCCAGAAACGGCCAGATCGAAGCTGCGAACGACCGGTTCGCTGCGCTGTTCACGCAATCCGCTGCCACCATTGCAGGGCGGGACTGCCGCTCTGTGCTCAGCTTTGACACCCAGACTTCGGGCGATCTGTGGTCTGCAATCCGGTCGGGGGACACGGTCGAGGGGGTGCTCCGTCTTGCACTTCCCACGGGCGGCCAGGCCCTGCTTGATGCGCGTCTTACGCCGGTCAAGGATGACAAAGGGATGGCGCAGTCTTATCTTCTGCTCGCATCAGATGTCACCCGCCAGCAAATGGAGCAGCGTGACGCCGACGAAAAGCGCCGTGAAATGGAAACGGCGCAGACCAAGGTGGTCGATGCCCTCCGCGCCGCTCTCTCCCAGCTGTCAAACGGCGATCTTACCGCCACCCTGAAAGATCAGTTTGAGACAAGGTACGAGGGGTTGCGCTCTGACTTCAATGAAGCCACCGACCGTCTGCGCGCTGCGATGTCGGATGTGGTCAGCAGTTCCGCAGCCATTCGCGGCGAAGTCGGCGATATCAGCAACGCAGCCGACAATCTCAGCCGCCGCACCGAACAGCAGGCCGCCACCCTGGAGGAAACTTCGGCCGCACTCGATCAGATGACAAACTCGGTCAAGTCCACAGCCGAGGTGGCCAATCACGCCAATACCAAGGTTGAGGTGGCCAAACAGAATGCCGAAACCTCGGGCCGCGTCGTGCGCGAAGCGGTATCGGCCATGGGCGAGATCGAGCAGAGCTCGTCCAAAATCTCGCGCATCACCTCGGTGATCGACGAAATTGCCTTTCAGACCAACCTTCTGGCGCTCAACGCCGGGGTCGAGGCAGCCCGCGCCGGTGAGGCGGGTCGTGGCTTTGCCGTCGTCGCCTCCGAGGTACGCGATCTGGCACAGCGCTCGTCCGAAGCTGCGCGCGAAATCGCCGGGCTGATCACCGCCTCCTCCGATCAGGTCAAGCGCGGTGTCAGCCTCGTGGCCGAGGCGGGCCGCAGCCTGACCGGCATCCAATCGGCGGTGGGGGAAATCCATGGACTGGTATCGGAAATCGCAGGATCTGCCCGCGAACAATCCAACGGCATCGCCGAGTTGAACACCGCCGTCAAACATCTGGATCAGGTGACCCAACAGAATGCCGCGATGTTCGAGGAAACTTCTGCCGCCTCGCAATCCCTGAACCGCGCCGCGACTGCTCTGGCCGAAACGACAGAGCGATTCACCCTGCATCCTGCAAACGACCGGGCCAATGACCGGACATCCGATCCGTTGACCAGCCGCACCGCCAGATCCTGGGGGGCACCAAAACCCGCCGCCAAACCTGCTCCCGGCACATTTCAGTCGTCCCGCAATGCTCCTGCCCGTTCCGCCACTCGTGACAATCTGGCGCTGCAATCCCCGGCAGCAGAAGGTTGGGAAGCGTTCTGAGCAAAAAAAAGCCCGGACCTGAGCAACAGGTCCGGCCTCCCTTTCAGCAAGCCAGCACGCGCAACGTGACACTGGCCCAAGCAGGCTCAGTCCTTGGCGCGACCGACATAAGAGTAATCTTCGGTATTGATCTCCACCCGCGTCCCCGCGCCGATATGCGGCGGCACCATCACCCGCAACCCATTGGAACAGATGGCAGGCTTGTAGGACGAAGACGCGGTCTGCCCTTTGACCACCGGCTCGGTCTCGGTGATCTCGACAATCACCCGCTGCGGCAGCTCGATCGCAATCGCCACCCCTTCAAAGGTGCGCAGATAGACCTTGATCCCGTCGGTCAGAAACACCTTGTCATCGCCGATGACATCCGGCGTCACCGTGATCTGCTCAAACGTGGCGGGTTCCATGAAGTGGTAGCCTTCGCCATCTTCGTACAGGAAGTCATATTCCCGCTCATCGACCGTGGCTTTTTCCACCATCTCGGTTGTGCGCCAGCGCTCTGACACCTTCACCCCGTCCGAAATCCGGCGCATATCGACACTGGTGGTGGGCGTGCCCTTGCCGGGGTGGAAGTTTTCAGCTTTCAGAACGGCATAGAGCTTGCCATCCATTTCAACAACATTGCCCTTGCGCAGCGAGGATGCGATGACTTTCACGGTCAGGTTTTCCTTGTGGTTTGAGAGGCCGAAGGAAAGCCCCGGCACCGAATTGATGCGCGCCTAACGCATCTGAACGGAAATTTCCAGCGCAAGCTTGCGCAAAAATGACGGAGGATCCGGGATCATGCCGGAATCGAGTTCATGGTGGTCCGCCACACGTCATGCCGACCGCCGCCCGCTGCTGTTGGCCCGCAACCGGATTCAAACCGCCCTGCGCACCCATCTGGCCAAAGATGGCTTTACCGAGGTCGATCCGGCCTGCCTGCAGATCAGCCCCGGGAATGAGACGCATCTGCATGCCTTTGCGACCGAGGCGATCGGCAATGATGGCGCGCCGCGCGCGATGTATCTGCACACCAGCCCGGAATTCGCGATGAAAAAGCTGCTCGCGGCGGGCGAGACGCGGATCCACGCCTTTGCCCATGTCTGGCGCAACCGCGAACGCGGGGCGTTGCACAGCCCGGAATTTACTATGCTGGAATGGTACCGCGTGGGGCAGGAGTACAGCACGCTGATGCAGGATTGCGCGGCCTTTTTGCGGCTTGCCGCTCAGGCCGCCGGCGCGGCGCAGCTGCGCTTTCGCGACGCGACCTGCGATCCAGACGCCACGCCAGAGCGCCTGTCGGTGGCCGAAGCCATGCAGCGCCACGCGGGCGTCGACCTGCTGGCCACCCTGTCGCCCGATGGCCGGGCCGACCGTGATGCGCTCGCCGCTCAGGCCACCGCCGTCAGCCTGCGCGTGGCGACAGATGACACCTGGTCCGATATCTTCAGCCGCCTGCTGTCGGACCGGGTGGAGCCGCATCTGGGCCATGGCCGCCCGACGATCCTCGACCGCTATCCGGTGGTCGAGGCGGCCCTCGCCCGGCCCTGCGCTGATGACCCGCGTGAGGCGGAGCGGTTCGAGCTTTATGCCTGCGGGGTGGAACTCGCCAACGGCTTTGGCGAGCTGACCGACCCGGCCGAGCAGCGCCGCCGCTTTGCCGCCGAGATGGATGAAAAGGCCCGGATTTACGGCATCCGCTACCCTCTGGATGAGGATTTCCTCGCCGCCCTCGCCGATATGCCCGCCGCCAGCGGCTGCGCCCTGGGCTTTGACCGGCTGGTCATGCTGGCCACCGGCGCCCCGCGCATTGACGATGTGCTGTGGGTGCCGGTGGGCTGACCGCCGCCGCAAACACCGTCCTGTCCGATCAGGCGCCTCCCCTCCCTCTCGTGGGGAGGGGCTGGGGGTGGGGGGCGTGCCGGTCGGTCTAAATTACCCCGATCCCGCGCAAAATCACTGCCTTGACCGTCTCGGTCGCCTCGTGCCATTGCGCATCCGATAGCGGGCGACCACCGTTCAAGGTCTCGATCTGATGGCCGAAATCGGCGTAATGCTGGGTCATCGCCCAGAGCATATAAAGCAGATGCCGCGGATCGACCGGGGCCATCTTGCCCGCATCCACCCAACGCTGGATCACCGCCATCCGCCCCGCGGTCCAGTCGCGCAGCGTGGTTTCCAGATAATCCTGAATCACCGGCGCGCCATGCATCACCTCCGACGCCCAGACCTTGGAGCCGAACGGGTGGCGGCGCGAAATCGCCATCTTGGCCTCGATATAGCCGCCGATCCCCTCGACCGGGCCGGGGGCCTCATCAAAAGTATCGGCAGCATGCAGCCAGATCTCGAAAATGTTGCGCACCACCTGACGATACAGCGCCTCTTTGGTCGGAAAATAATAATGCAGGTTGGCCTTGGGCAGCCCCGCCATATCGGCAATCAGCTGCATCGTCGCGCCGCCATAGCCGGCCTCGGCAAACACCTTTTCCGCTGCATCCAGGATCACACGCTCATTTTCGCGCCGGATTTCGGTGCGTTTGCCCTTGGATATGCGTGAAACTTGTGCGGTCTGGTTCATCGGCCTTGCGGAAATTATGTTGACCGGATGGTCAGGTTGTGGTGCGCTTCCCCTTGACCATACGGTCAGGAAACGAGTCGCGGCAAGGGTGCAAAGACACCTGCGCAAACAGGGAGAGCCAGCTGATGCCAGCACCCGGAGAGAATCTCCGCATAAATTCCGAACGGCTGTGGGACAGCCTGATGGACATGGCCAAAATCGGCCCCGGCATCGCCGGGGGCAACAACCGCCAGACCCTGACCGATGCCGATTCCGAAGGGCGGCACCGGTTCGCCGGGTGGTGCAAGGCCGCAGGCCTGACCCTGGGCGTGGATACCATGGGCAACATGTTCGCCACCCGCCCCGGCACCGACGACAGCGCGCTGCCGGTCTATATGGGCAGCCATCTGGATACCCAGCCCACGGGCGGCAAATATGACGGCGTGCTCGGCGTTCTGGGCGCGCTGGAGGTGGTGCGCACGATGAACGACCTTGGCGTCAAAACCCGCCATCCGATCGTGGTGACGAACTGGACCAATGAGGAAGGCGCCCGTTTTGCGCCCGCGATGCTGGCGTCGGGCGTGTTTGCGGGCATTCACAGCCAGGACTACGCCTATGACCGCAAAGACCCGGACGGCTTGCGCTTTGGCGACGAGCTCGCGCGCATCGGCTGGGTCGGGGATGAGGTGGTCGGCGCGCGCAAGATGCATGCGATGTTGGAGCTGCACATCGAACAGGGCCCAATTCTGGAGGCGGAGGGCAAGGAGATTGGTGTCGTCACCCACGGCCAGGGTCTGTGGTGGCTGGAAATCACGCTGACCGGCAAGGATGCGCACACCGGATCGACCCCGATGGCCATGCGGGTCAACGCGGGCCTTGGCATGGCGCGGATCAGCGAGCGGGTGCATCAGATCGCCATGAGCCACCAGCCAAACGCCGTAGGCGCGGTGGGTCAGGTCAAGGTCTTCCCCAACTCGCGCAACGTGATCCCCGGCCGCGTGGTGTTCACGGTGGACATCCGCTCGCCCGAACAGGCCAAGCTCGACGCGATGAAGGCCGAGGTGATCCGCGCCGCCCATGCGGTGGCCGCAGAGCTGGGGCTTGGCTGCGAGATCGAGGATGTCGGCCACTTCGACCCGGTGACATTTGATGCAGGCTTGGTGAAGACCGTCCGGCAAGCCGCTGAAACGCTGGGCTATTCGCATATGGACATCGTCTCGGGGGCAGGCCACGACGCCTGCTGGATCAACCGGGTCGCCCCCACGGTGATGATCATGTGCCCCTGTGTCGACGGCCTGTCGCACAACGAAGGCGAAGAGATCAGCCCCGAATGGGCGGCGGCAGGCACGGATGTGCTGCTGCATGCGGTGCTTGAAGTGGCTGAAGTGGTTTCCTGAGGCTGACCGCCGGGGCTCTGCCCCGGACCCCGGGATATTTTTTCCAAGATAAAGGCAAGGAGCGGTGCAATGGGCTCAGTGGTGATCAAGGGCGGAACGGTTGTGACGGCAGATCTGTCCTATGTGGCGGATGTGCTGGTCGAGGGCGGAGTGATTACCGGGATCGGCGCGGGGCTGTCGGGCGATACTGTGCTGGATGCCACCGGCTGCTACGTCATGCCCGGCGGGATTGATCCGCATACGCACCTCGAGATGCCCTTCATGGGCACCTATTCGGCGGATGATTTCGAGTCCGGCACCCGCGCCGCACTGGCGGGCGGCACCACGATGGTGGTGGATTTCGTGCTGCCGGCGCAAGGTCAGGGGCTGATGGATGCGGCCAAGGTGTGGAGCAACAAATCCACCCGCGCGCACTGCGACTATTCCTATCACATGGCGGTGACCTGGTGGGGGGAAAAGGTCTGGGAGGGGATGGAAGACAGCGTCAAGGCCGGGATCACCAGCTTCAAGCACTTCCTCGCCTACAAGGGCGCGCTGATGGTCAATGATGACGAGCTGTTCGCCAGCTTTCGCCGGGTCGGCGAATTAGGCGGGCTGGCCATGGTCCATGCCGAAAACGGCGATGTGGTGGCGGAACTGACCGCGAAACTGCTGGCCGAGGGCAACACCGGGCCGGAGGCGCATGCCTATTCCCGCCCGCCGCAGGTGGAGGGGGAGGCGACCAACCGGGCCATCATGATCGCCGATATGGCCGGCGTGCCGCTGTACGTGGTGCATGTGTCGTGTGAGGACAGCCACGAGGCCATTCGGCGCGCGCGCCAGCAGGGCAAGCGGGTGTTTGGCGAGCCTTTGATCCAGCATCTGACGCTGGATGAGAGCGAATACTTCCATCCCGACTGGGACCATGCCGCGCGCCGGGTGATGTCGCCGCCGTTCCGCAACAAGGCGCATCAGGACTCTCTCTGGGCCGGGCTGATGTCTGGCTCTTTGTCGGTGGTGGCGACGGATCATTGCGCCTTTACCACCGAGCAGAAGCGTTTCGGTCAGGGGGATTTCTCGAAAATCCCCAACGGGACCGGGGGGTTGGAGGATCGTCTCCCGATGCTCTGGACCCATGGCGTGGGCACCGGGCGGCTGACGCCGAATGAATTCGTGGCGCTGACCAGCACCAATATCGCCAAGATCCTGAACTGCTATCCGAAAAAGGGCGCGGTTCTGGTGGGGGCGGATGCCGATCTGATCGTCTGGGACCCGGAAAAGGAAAAGACCATCACCGCCAGCGCGCAACAATCCGCGATTGATTACAATGTGTTCGAGGGTCAGACCGTCAAGGGCCTGCCCCGGTTCACCCTGACCCGTGGCCATGTCGCGGCAACCGAAGGCGCCATGACCAGCCATGAGGGCCATGGCCAGTTCGTCGCGCGCGAGGCCCGACCCCCGGTCAACCGCGCGCTGAGCCAGTGGAAAGACCTGACCGCGCCCCGCCCGGTGCTGCGGTCCGGCATTCCAGCGACGGGTGTCTAGGCAGCATGAAGGACACCACACACAGTGGCCCGGCCGTGATCGAGGCCCGCAATCTGGATCTGACCTTTCAGACCGGCGACGGCCCGGTGCATGCGCTGCGCGACGTGAGCCTGACCATCAACAAGGGCGATTTCGTCAGCTTCATCGGCCCGTCGGGCTGCGGCAAGACCACCTTTCTGCGCTGTATCGCGGCGCTTGAGCATCCGACGGGGGGCACGCTGACGGTCAACGGCCTGACCCCGGATGAGGCACGCATGCGCCGCGCCTATGGCTATGTGTTTCAGGCGGCGGGGCTTTATCCGTGGCGCACGATTGCCGGAAATGTGAAACTTCCGTTGGAAATCATGGGCTTCTCAAAAGCGGACCAGCAAGCGCGGGTGGAGCGGGTGCTGGATCTGGTCGAGCTGTCAGGCTTTGGCGGCAAGTTCCCCTGGCAGCTGTCGGGCGGGATGCAGCAGCGTGCCAGCATCGCCCGGGCTTTGGCCTTTGACGCCGACATATTGCTGATGGACGAACCCTTTGGCGCTTTGGATGAAATCGTGCGCGACCGGCTGAATGAAGAGGTGCTGAAGCTTTGGGCGCGCACCGGCAAGACCATCGGCTTTGTCACCCATTCGATCCCCGAGGCGGTTTATCTGTCGACCAGGATCGTGGTGATGTCGCCCCGCCCCGGCCGGATCACCGATGTCATCGACAGCCCGCTGCCGAAGGAGAGGCCGCTGGATATTCGCGACAGCCGCGAATTCATCGAGATTGCCCATCGGGTGCGTGAAGGGCTGCGGGCGGGGCATCAGGATGACTGAGGCCCGAAAAACCACAGCCAGCGACGGTATGGCCCGCGTCGGGTTTACGTATGGCAAGCGTCGGGCTGCGCCCGCGCGTCGGTTCGGGGGGCGCGCATGACGAGGGCGATGCCGGTACTGACCGTGTTGGCGGCGATTTTCGCGCTGTGGTATCTGGCCGCGATCTGGATGAATGCCACCTGGGTCTATGATCAGGCGCAGCGGGCAGGCACCACGGTGACGCTGACGCAAGTGATCCCGCAGACCATGGCGCAACCCCGCCCGCTGCTGCCGCCGCCGCATCAGGTGGCGGCTGAGTTGTGGAAGGGTGTCACCGCGCAGGCCGTCACCTCGAAACGATCCTTGGTGTATCACGGATATGTCACCTTTCGCGGCACCATGATGGGCTTTGCGCTTGGCATCGTGCTGGGGGTCGCCCTCGCCATGGCCATCGTCCGGTTCCGGGTGATGGAGCTGAGCGTGATGCCCTGGGCCATCATCAGCCAGACCATCCCCATCGTGGCGCTGGCGCCAATGATCCTGACAGTGTCGAACCAGATCGGGATTGATAACCGCGAGGTGCCAAAGGCCATCATCTCGGCTTACCTGTCGTTCTTTCCGGTGCTGGTCAGCATGGTCAAGGGCCTGCGCAGCCCCGACCACATGCAGCTGGACCTGCTTTCCACCTATGGCGCGTCCGACGGGCAGACGTTTCGCAAACTGCGGCTGCCCGCGTCCCTGCCCTATTTCTTTGCCTCGCTGAAGGTGGCGATTGCCGCCGCGCTGATCGGCACCATCGTGGGTGAGTTGCCGACCGGCGCGATCGAGGGTCTGGGCGCGCGCATGCTGATCGGGTCGCAATTCGGCGAACCTTTGATCATGTGGGCCGCGCTGTTTGCCGCCGCCATTCTGGCGGGTGGGTTGATCCTGATCGTCGGGCTGATCGAGCGGATGGCAAAGGCCCGCATGGGGGTGCCGGCATGAGCTGGCTGATTGGCGCTGTCCTGTTCTGGCTGGCGGCCTGGGGGCTGAATGTGCGGCTGGCCGCCAGCCGCTTTGGGGCCACACGTGCGGGCCGCATCACCGTGGCGGCCTTGTTCGGCATCACCCTGCTGGTGCTGTGGGAAGGGCTGGTGCGCGGCTTTGCGGTCTCGCCCATCATCCTGCCGGGGCCATCGGTGATCGGGCCAAAGATCGCCTCGTCCTTGCCGATCCTCTGGGCTGATTTCGTACAGACCGTGATCAAGGGCGCGCTGACCGGCTTTGCCATCGGGGCGCTTGCGGCATTCGCCGCCGCCATTGCCATCGACCGCTCGCCCTTTCTGCAAAAGGGGCTGTTGCCGGTGGGCAATTTCGTCTCGGCTCTGCCCATCGTCGGCCTCGCCCCGGTCTTGGTGATGTGGTTCGGCTTTGACTGGCAGTCCAAATCGGCGGTGGTGGTGGTGATGGTGTTCTTTCCGCTGCTGGTCAACATGGTGGCCGGGTTGCAGGCAACCGACCGGCTGCACCGCGACCTGATGGCCACCTATTCCGCCAGCTACACCCAACGCCTGCTGAAGCTGCGTCTGCCCGCCGCGATGCCGTTTTTCTTCAACGGCTTGAAAATCGCCGCCACCCTCGCCCTGATCGGGGCCATCGTTGCCGAGTTTTTCGGCAGCCCCATCGTCGGCATGGGCTTTCGCATCTCGACCGAGGTGGGAAAACTGGGGCTGGATATGGTCTGGGCCACAATTGCAGTGGCGGCACTGTCGGGATCAGCGCTCTATGGGCTGATCGCGTTCATCGAATCCCGCGTGACGTTCTGGCACCCGTCTCAGCGAAAATAACACCAGCAACGCCCCCGCGAGAGGGGCACAACACGGAGGTCCGACCATGAAGAAACTATTAACCGCTGCGGCACTGGCGACATTCGCCACCGGGGCGCAGGCGCAGGATGTCACCCTGCAGCTCAAATGGGTGACGCAGGCGCAGTTCGCAGGCTATTACGTGGCGCAGGCCAAGGGCTTTTACGAAGACGAGGGCCTGAACGTCACCATCAAGCCCGGCGGCCCCGATATTGCGCCGACGCAGGTCATCGCCGGGGGCGGTGCCGATGTGGTCGTCGAATGGATGCCCGCCGCGCTTGCGGCCCGTGAAAAGGGCCTGCCGCTGGTCAACATCGCCCAGCCGTTCAAATCCTCGGGCATGATGCTGACCTGCCTGGCCGAGTCCGGCATCACCACGCCTGCCGATTTCGCCGACAAGACGCTGGGCGTCTGGTTCTTTGGCAACGAATACCCGTTCCTGTCGTGGATGAGCCAGCTGAACCTGAAAACCGACGGCTCGCCCGGCGGTGTGACCGTGCTGAAACAAGGCTTCAACGTCGATCCGCTGCTGCAAAAGCAGGCCGCCTGCATCTCGACCATGACCTATAACGAATACTGGCAGGTCATCGACGCCGGTATCGCCGAATCCGATCTGATCACCTTCAAGTATCAGGATCAGGGCGTGGCGACGATGGAAGACGGGCTTTACGTGCTCGAAGAAAACCTCGCCGACCCGGCGTTTGAAGAGAAAATGGTGAAATTCGTCCGCGCCAGCATGAAAGGCTGGAAATACGCCGAAGAAAACTCCGACGAGGCGGCGATGATCGTGCTGGAAAACGACGAGACCGGCGCGCAGACCGAAAGCCACCAGAAACGCATGATGTCCGAAGTGGCGAAACTGACCGCAGGCTCCAACGGCGCGCTTGATCCGGCTGATTATGAGCGCACGGTGGCCTCGCTGCTGTCGCCCGGCTCTGACCCGGTGATCTCCAAAGCGCCCGAAGGCGCCTGGACCCATGCCATCAGCGACAAGGCGCTGCAATAAGTACGCCCGTCACCCATGTCACCAGCGCCCGGAGCAAACCTCCGGGCGTTGCCATCTGTGGCCCCTGCGGACCGGGGGCCAGCCCCCGGACCCCCGGAGTATTTCCCAAAGGTGCAAGCCAACAGAGGGACGCCCCTGTGATTTGCAGCTTTTCCAAATACTCCCGCCGGAGGCATCACCAGTGCCGCCGGGCGCCTCAGTCCAGATGATGGCGGATCCGCCGCACCATCAGCCAGACCGCCACCAGCACAACCGGCGTCAGCACCGCAAGGCCGAGGCCCTTGCTGATCCCCATGCCTTCGGTCAGCGGATAGATCGCATAGCTGGCCAGATTGATCGCGTAATAGCTGATTGCCACCGTCGACAGCCCCTCGACCGTGCGCTGCAGGCGCAGCTGCACATCGGCGCGGCGGTCCATCGATTCCAGCAGTTTCTGGTTCTGCGCGGAGCGGTCCACATCGACCCGCGTGCTGAGCAATTCCGCCGCCCGCGCCGCGCGTTCGGCCATGCTGCGCAACCGGCTTTCCGCCGATTTGACTGTGCGCATTGCCGGATCGTAGCGGCGCATCATGAATTCGGCGAAGGTCTGGCGGCCGTTCAGCCGGATCTCACGCATGACCTGAATCCGCTGGTTCACGATCGCCTCATAGGCCGCCGTCGCCCCGAAGCGGAAGGTGTATTTCACCGACAGGCTCTCCAGTTCGGCCGAGATCGCCAGCAGGTCGTGCAGCATCACCTCGGGGCTGCGGTCGGCCCCGTCGAGTGCCGTCACCAGCCCCGACAGCCGCGGGTCCAGCGCGTTCAGCCGGGTGGTCAGATGGCGTACCCGTACCAGCGCCAGCATCGACATCGCGCGGTAGGTCTCCACCTCGCACAGCCGCTGCACGATGCGCCCCACCCGGCGCTGCGAGGTGCCGGGGCGCACGAACACCGCAAAGCGCATGTGCCCGGCCGGATCAATGCGGAAATCCCCCGCCACCAGCGCGGCCCCATCCACCACCTTTGACACCGCAAGGCTTTCGCCGACGAACCAGTCCTCCAGCCGCGCCAAGGCTTCATTTTCGTCCTCGGGCATATGCTCGATCCGGATCAGCACCGAACACAGCCGCTTGCCCGGGGCCTGCGCCAGCCAGTCTTCGGGAAACACCGATGCCTCTGCCGGGTCAAACGCGCGGGCCGAGACGCCCTTGCCAAAGGCGGAATAGGTCACGAATTCGGTATGGCTTTCCCATTTCAGCTGATTGCGGCCGATCTCGCCAAAGAAATGCGTGGCGTCAGGCTGCGGATGCGCGCCGCCGTTGCGGTCCAGCAAGTCAAGCAGATGCGCCCGGTCGCGCATCCGGTCGCGGTTGGCCGCATCCTCCGGCTCCTTGATTGCCAGATAGACCGCCGTTCCCGGCACCTCCAGCGCCGGAAACGGCCGGGCATGCAATTCGTTGACGATGGTATAGCGCTGCGGGTGGTCGGCAAGATGGGTCATGAAGCATACTCAAAGCCAGAGGTCTTGAATGACTTAGGCCGCTCAGCGCCTTCGGGAAAAGCGATTTGCCGGAATACACGGGTATGCAGCCCGGCTGTTGCGCGAATGCCAAAGGCCCCGGCATGTCGCCGGGGCCTTTGAGAGGATTTTTCGCAGAAAAATCGCGGCGGTCAGTCGATCAGCGGCAACAGCGCATCGAGCGACTTTTTCGCATCGCCATAGAACATCCGCGTGTTGTCCTTGTAGAACAGCGGGTTCTCGATGCCCGAATAGCCGGTGCCCTGCCCGCGCTTGCTGACAAACACCTGCTTGGCCTTCCAGCACTCCAGCACCGGCATGCCGGCAATCGGGCTGTTCGGGTCTTCCTGTGCGGCCGGGTTCACGATGTCATTCGAGCCGATCACGATGGCCACGTCGGTTGACGGGAAATCTTCGTTGATCTCGTCCATCTCGAGCACGATGTCATAGGGCACCTTGGCCTCGGCCAAAAGCACGTTCATGTGCCCCGGCAGACGCCCGGCAACCGGGTGAATGGCAAAGCGCACGTTTTTGCCCTTGGCGCGCAGTTTGCGGGTCAGCTCGCTGACCGATTGCTGCGCCTGCGCCACCGCCATGCCATAGCCCGGAATGATGATGATGCTGTCGGCCTCGTTCAGCGCCGCCGCGACACCTTCGGTGTCAATCGCGATCTGCTCGCCGGTGACCTCCATTTGCGGGCCGGAGGTGCCGCCAAAGCCACCAAGGATCACGCTGATGAACGAGCGGTTCATCGCCTTGCACATGATATAGCTCAGGATCGCGCCGGACGAGCCGACCAGCGCGCCGACCACGATCAACAGGTCATTGCCGAGGCTGAAGCCGATCGCCGCCGCCGCCCAGCCAGAATAGCTGTTCAGCATCGACACCACCACCGGCATATCGGCGCCGCCGATGCCCATGATCAGGTGATAGCCGATGAAAAACGCCAAGAGCGTCATCGCCACCAGTGTCCAGATCCCGGCATCGTTGAAATACATCACGCCCAGAATGACCGAGCCGATGGCCGCGCCTGCGTTCAGCAGATGCCCGCCCGGCAGTTTCTGCGCAGTGGTGTTGACCTTGCCTGCCAGCTTGCCAAAAGCCACGACCGAGCCGGTAAAGGTCACCGCGCCAATGAACACGCCCAGAAACACCTCGACCCGCAGGATCGAGATTTCAACGGCGGTTTTCTTGGCCAGAAGGGCGGCAAAGCCCTCCAGCCCCACCCGTGCCGATGGCTCCATCGCCAGCACGCGTGTCAGTTCCAGATCGGCGTTGAAGCCGACGAAGACCGCCGCCAGACCGACAAGGCTGTGCATCGCCGCCACCAGCTGCGGCATCTCGGTCATCTGCACCCGCTGTGCGACCACATAGCCGATCCCGCCGCCAAGGCCGATCATGACCAGCGAGGCGAACCAGTTGCCCGCGCCCGGCCCCATCAGGGTGGCGACAATCGCGAGGCCCATGCCGACGATGCCATACCAGACCGCGCGCTTGGCGCTTTCCTGCCCGGAAAGCCCCCCCAACGACAGGATGAAAAGAATAGCCGCAACGACATAGGCGGCCGTCGTAAATCCATAATCCATCGACCGGTCCCCTTACGATTTCTGGAACATGGCAAGCATGCGCCGGGTGACAAGAAAGCCACCAAAGATGTTGATTCCAGCCATGAAAACCGACAGCGCCGCCAGCAGGATCACAAGGTACGACCCCGATCCGATCTGCATCAGTGCGCCAAGGATGATGATCGACGAAATCGCATTGGTGATGGCCATCAAGGGCGTGTGCAAGGAATGCGACACGTTCCAGATCACCTGGAACCCGATGAACACCGCCAGCACAAAGACGATGAAGTGCTGCATGAAGCTTGCCGGGGCCACCAGACCAAGGCCCAGCAGCAACACCGCCCCCACCGCCAGCAGGCTCACCTGATTGCGGGTCTGGGTCTTGAACGCCGCCACTTCCTGCGCGCGCTTTTCGGCCGGGGTCAGCTCGACGGCTTTCGGTTTCGGCTTGGCCGCTGCAATCGCCGCGATTTTCGGCGGTGGTGGGGGATAGGTGACGGCGCCCGCATGGGTCACGGTCGCGCCCCGGATCACGTCATCTTCCATGTTATGCGCGATCACACCGTCTTTCTTTGGTGTAAGATCGGCCAGCATGTGACGGATATTGTTGGAATAAAGTGTTGATGCCTGTGCTGCCATCCGGCTGGGGAAATCGGTATAGCCGACAATGGTCACGCCATTGTCGGTGACGATCTTCTGATCGGGCACCGTCAGGTCACAGTTGCCGCCACGCTCGGCGGCAAGGTCGATGATCACCGATCCCGGCTTCATCATCTCGACCATATCCGCCGTCCACAGCTTTGGCGCAGGCCGGCCCGGGATCAGGGCGGTGGTGATCACGATGTCCATCTCTGGCGCCAGCTCGCGGAACTTCGCAAGCTGCTTGGCGGCAAAGGCGGGGCTGGACGGGGCGGCATAGCCGCCGGTCGCGGCACCATCGGGCAATTCGCTGGCATCAAATTCCAGAAAGACGAAATTCGCGCCCATCGATTCGATCTGTTCGGCCACTTCGGGCCGCACGTCAAAGGCGTTCACGATTGCGCCCAGCGAGGTCGCCGTGCCGATTGCGGCCAGACCAGCCACGCCCGCGCCCACGACCAGAACTTTCGCCGGGGGCACCTTGCCTGCTGCGGTAACCTGCCCGGTGAAGAACCGGCCAAAGTTGTTGCCGGCCTCGATCACCGCACGGTAGCCCGCGATATTGGCCATCGACGACAGCGCGTCCATCTTTTGCGCGCGGCTGATGCGCGGCACCATGTCCATGGCGACGGCGGTCGCACCCTGCCCGGAAATCTGCGCCAGCAGATCAGGGTTCTGCGCGGGCCAGAAGAACGAGATCAGCGTCTGACCCGGTTTCAGCAGCCGGGCCTCATCGGCCTCGGGGCCGCGCACCTTGACCACGACATCCGCCGCGTCATAGAGCGCCGCCGCTGAGGCCACGACCTCAACCCCGGCCTTTTGATAGCTGGCGTCGGAAAATCCGGCCTTGGCGCCTGCGCCGGTCTCGATCACGCAGGTATGGCCCAGCTTGATCAGTTGTATGGCCGATTCCGGCGTCATGGCGACGCGATTCTCGCCCTCGAATAGCTCTTTCGGTGCCCCGATCTTCACAGTTTCTCCCCCGCTTCTCAGATTGGTCCCGCGCCAAAGCGCAGTCCGGCTCTGTATTGCGATCCAATTAGCACCGCGCAAGATTATTTCATAGACTTCTACACATTTGCGGCATTTCTATCGCAGATTGCGACGATGCCCCGCGCCGCGCCTGCCTGATGCGCAGATTCCGGGTGGGTCGGTGTCATTTCAGGCCCGGCAAAGCGCAGCCTGAAATGACACCGCCCCCCTTGCGCGACGCTTTGCTTTCGTCATTGTCGGCGCCAACACCGGAGAACCGCCATGCCGACCGATTTTGCCGCCACCCGTGACCAGTTTCACCTGCCCGAGGGGGTGATCTATCTGGATGGCAATTCGCTCGGCCCCCTGCCGCATGCGGCGGCGGCCCGCGTTGCCGCCTGCGTCACCGACGAATGGGGTCAGATGCTGATCCGGGGCTGGAACGCTGCGGGCTGGATGGATCAGCCGACCCGGCTGGGCAACCGCATCGCGCGGCTGATCGGGGCGGAACCCGGATCTGTGGTGTTGGGCGATACGCTGTCGATCAAGGTGTATCAGGCGCTTGCCTCGGCGCTGGACATGACCCCGACCCGCCGGGTGATCCTGTCTGATACCGGCAATTTCCCGTCTGATCTTTATATGGCCGAAGGGCTGTGCCGCACCCTTGGCCCCGAGTACCGTCTTGTTACCGTGGCCCCCGAAGAGGTGGCGTCGGCGATCACCGATGAAGTCGCGGTCCTGATGCTGACCGAGGTGGATTACCGCACCGGGCGCAAGCATGACATGGTCGCGCTGACCGCGCTGGCCCATGACAAGGGCGCGATTGCGGTCTGGGATCTGGCGCATTCGGCGGGCGCGCTGCCGGTCGATCTGGCGGGCTGTGGGGCGGATTTCGCGGTCGGCTGCACCTATAAATACCTCAACTCCGGCCCCGGCGGCCCGGCCTTTATCTACGTCGCCCCCCGCCATCAGGATACCACCCGCCCGGCGCTGTCGGGCTGGCTGGGCCATGCGGCCCCGTTTGCCTTTGACCTGAGCTACCGCCCCGGTGCCGGGATCGAACGGATGCGCGTGGGCACCCCCGCCATTCTGCAGATGGCAGCACTTGAGGCCAGCCTCGACATCTGGGACCGGGTCGACATGACCGATCTGCGCGCGCGGTCGATCGCGCTGTGCGAGGCGTTCATCGCCGGGGTCGAGGCCGCCTGCCCTGACCTCACCCTCGCCTCGCCGCGTGATGCGGCACAGCGCGGATCGCAGGTCAGTTTCCGCCACCCCGAGGGCTATGCCATCATGCAGGCGCTGATTTCGCGCGGTGTGATCGGTGATTTCCGCGCGCCCGACATCCTGCGCTTTGGCTTCACCCCGCTGTATACGTCGGACGCCGATGTGCATGGCGCTGTCGTCATCCTCGGCGAGATCATGGCGATGCGCGCCTGGGACCGGCCCGAATTCAAGGCCCGCGCCAAGGTGACATGATTCGGCTGCGGCCTTATGCGCCGGGTGACCGGGCGGCGGTGAAAACCGTGTTCTACCGCGCGGTGCATGAGGGGGCTGCCGGGCATTACACCGCCGCACAACGTGCCGCATGGGCCCCCGACCCGGGCGTGGACCCGGCCCAGCCTGACCGGCTGGCGGGGCAGTTCTGTCTGCTCAGCGAAAGCGGCGGGCAGATCACCGGCTTCATGTCGCTGTGCGATGACGGCTATCTCGACATGGCGTTTGTCCTGCCCGAAGTCAGGGGCAAGGGCCATGCCGCCGCCCTTTATGATGCCATTCTGGCCGAGGCGCAGCGCCGCGCCCTGCCCCGGCTGACCGCCCATGCCAGCCTGCTGGCCCTCCCGTTCTTTGCGCGCCGGGGCTGGCGTGTGGAGCAAACCCAGGATCACCCGGTCGGCCCGGTCACCCTGCGCCGCTTTGCGATGCAGATTCTGCTGCACCCTGATGCCAATCCGCGCCCCTGAAATCACAGTTCCGAGAGCATCCCCCGGTTTGGGCAACTGTCCGCGCAGGGGCTTTGACCTCGCTTGCGAGCTCAGCTAAGTTTGATCAGATAGCGCAGGGGCTTTGCCGCTCCGGCACTGAATTTCTAACAGGATTTCCACAATGTCATCTTTCGCGCTCCGGGCCATACTTGCCATGACCCTCACGGCAGGACTGTCGGCCTGTGTGCCGACCACCACCACCTCGACCGCCTCTGTGCCCGCCGTTTCGGTCCCGCAAGAGGGGATCTATCTGGCAACAAAGGACAATGGCATCAACATTCCCGCCATTGATCCGGCCAAGGTGCCTGCGCAGTTCCAGCGTCAGATCGTCGATTTCCCCTCGACCGAAGCGCCCGGCACGGTGATCATCAACCCGGCGACCAAGCATCTGTATTTCATCGCCGGCAATAACAAGGCAATCCGTTACGGCATCGCCGTCGGGGCTGCAGGGTTTCAGTGGTCGGGTCAGGCGCTGGTGACCAACCGCCGCCAATGGCCGACCTGGACGCCGCCGAAAGAGATGATCGAGCGCAAGCCCGAGCTGTCGAAATGGGAAAACGGCCAGCCCGGCGGGCCGACCAACCCGCTTGGCTCGCGCGCGCTGTACCTGACCACCAATGGCGTCGATTACGGCTACCGCATTCACGGCACCCCCGACTGGTGGTCGATTGGCAAGAACGCCTCGTCCGGCTGTATCCGCATGATCAATCAGGATGTGATCGACCTGTATAACCGCGTGCCCGATGGGGCCAAGGTGATCGTGCTGACCGCCAGCGGCCAGATCCCAAAGGGCCTGAGCCTGCCACCGCCTGCGCCCAAAAAGAAAAAGCCGGCCCCAGCGCCAGAGGCCGCCGTTGCCACGACGGATGAGGCTGATGCAACGGCCACCCCGGCGGCAGGCACCGCGCCGGTGATGGGGCCAATGTACACCGCGCCCGCCGTGCCTTCGGCCATCGGCCCCGCTCTGCCCACGCCGGCGACGGTGACACCGGCACCGGGCACGACCACGCCCAGCCTGCCCGCAGCCCCGGCAACACCGGCTCCGGCCACGCCCGCCGTCACCGCACCCGTGACCCCGGCGGCCCCCGTGGCCCCGGCCGCGCCGTCCACCCCGGCAGCGCCCGCCGCTGCGACACCGGCCGCCCCGGCGGCCGACACGCCCCCGGCCTGTGCGGTGCCGCTGGTCAACGGCACCTGCCCGCAGGGCTAAGGCGACGACCCTCAAAGCAAAACGCGCGCATCCCCGGATGCGCGCGTTTTTTTATGGCCGGGGTGCGGGTCTACGACAGCCAGCGATCATAATCGCTGACCAGCAGATGGGTCGGGGCGACATCTTCCTCGATCTCGGCAAAACGCCCGATCGGTTCGACAAAGATGTTGTCGGTCAGATCGTCATTCACCGTTGAGACCTCGCCGATCAGCACATCGCCGCCCTCGCCCCAGAACGCATGCCAGTCGCCCGGCATCAGCGTCACACTCTCCCCCGGGGCCAGTTTCAGCTTGTCGCCGGGCGCATAGGCACGCGTCATCCCGTCACAGCGCACGACGCCGCCCCGATCGCGGGCAAAGCGGCCCTGATCGTCGCTGCCAAAGAGCTCGACCACCAAGGTCGCCCCGCCCCGGTTGATGATGTCCTCGGCCTTGATGACATGGGTGTGCATCGGCGACAGCTGATCCTGCCGCGAGATCAGCAGCTTTTCGGCATAGCACATGCCCCCGCCGCGCTGCAGATCGGCAAGGTCGCCATTACGCAGGGTGAACAGGAACAGCCCCATCTGGTCAAACCGGCCCTGCCCGTAATCGGTGATGTCCCAGCCCATGCGCGATCCGATGATCCGGCCCGCCTGCGCCTTGTGCGCCGCGAACTCATCCGGCGTCCAATAGGCAAAGGGTGGCAGCACAAAGCCATGGTGACGGATCATCTCATCCGCCGCCGCCATGATGTCATTGATCCGGCTGCGTTTCATCGAATGGGTCACTGATTGGGTCACGGCTTCCTCCCTGCACATCTGGCGGGGACTATACCTGCCCGGTTAGCGCAAACAAGCACTCACGCGCTGCGCATCAGCGCCGGGCGTTTGCCCGCCGCCCAATCGGCCACCGCCTGCCCGAAGGCCGCGAACAAGGGCCGCGACACCGGGTCGCCCGCCGCGTTCCATTCCGGGTGCCATTGCACCGACAGGGTGAACCCCGGCGCGCCCTGCACATAGATCGCCTCGGGCGTGCCGTCCGGGGCGGTGCCGTCGATCACGATGCGCGCGCCGGGGCGGTTGATGCCCTGACCGTGCAGCGTGTTGGTCATCACCTCTGTCGCCCCCATCAGCTGATGGAACACCCCGCCGGGGGTGAATGTCACCGGATGGCGCAGGGCGAACTTTTCCTCCAGCGTGCCATCGGGCGGCATGCGGTGGTTCATCCGCCCCGGCAGATCGCGGATCTCGGGGTAAAGCGTGCCGCCCATGGCCACGTTCACCTCCTGAAAGCCCCGGCAGATGCCGAACACCGGCTGGCCACGTTCCACGCAGGCCCGCACCAAAGGCAGGGTGATCGCATCGCGGCAGCGGTCAAAACTGCCATGCGCCGGGGTCTCATCCTCACCATACTCGCTGGGGTGGACATTGGGCCGCCCGCCGGTCAGCAGAAAGCCGTCGCACAGCTCCAGCAGTTCCTCGACCACCACCAGCCGGGGGTCCGAGGGGATGATGATCGGCAGACAGCACGACACCTCGGCCACGGCTTCCGAATTCATCGTGCCCCCGGCATGCACCGGATAGCTCTCATTCAGCAGGCTCATGTTGCCGATGATGCCCACAACCGGGCGGCGGGTGGCGGAGAATGTCATGGACGGGCAGCCAGGATGATTTTGCATGCTCAGACAATAGGCGCAAAGCCGCCGCAGGCCAAGTCCGCAGCCGCGCACAACCAGTCCGCACCTGAGGCGACAGCCCGGAACAGCCCCCTTTCCCGGCGAAAGGACAAAATCGCGGCAGATGACGCGGCCGTGACTTGGCTTCCCGCCACTGGAAGCTGCGACACTGGCCAAAATTCACAGGAGTCGCCGATGAAATCCCCGCTTTTCGCCCTGCTTACCCTCACCGCCCCCCTCATCGCCTTCGCCGCAGCCCCGGCACTGGCTCAGATGGATCACTCCGGTCACGGTGCGGCGCACACCATGGACAGCCCCTCCAGCGCCGCCTATGCCGAGGCCAATGCCCGCATGCACAGCGCCATGACCATCCCGCTGACCGGCGACGCCGATGTCGATTTCATCGCCGGGATGATCCCGCACCATCAGGGCGCGGTCGAGATGGCGCGCATCGTGCTGGAGCACGGCACCGACCCCGAGGTGCGCAAACTGGCCGAAGCGGTCATTGTCGCCCAGGAGGCGGAAATCGCCTGGATGACGGAGTGGCTGGCAGCACAGGGCCAATAAGCTCGAATTTTCTGCGAAAATTCCCGGCCCGCGTCACACACTCTCAACACATGTGGCGCACCCTGATTTTTCGCAGAAAAATCGTCCCACTACCCCGCCGCGATCACTTTCGCGGCGGCGTCCAGCGCGCCCGGCCCGTGCGGGATGTCCAGCGCGATCAGCCCCGCCTGCATCACCGCCAGCGCGCCAAGCGTCATATGGGCATTCACATGCCCCATATGCGCCACCCGCAAAAACCCGTGCCATTCCGGGTCCGACGGCAGCGCCATGCCCAGACCGATGCCCAGCGTCACCCCGGCCTGCGCTTCCGTCCATTCGCGCAGCCGCGTCGCATCCGGCGCGCCCAAGCGCGCCGCCGTCACCGCACGCGAGCGATACATCGGGTCCGCCACATTCAGCCCGATGCGCGGATGCCCCGCGCCCCAGGCGTCGAACGCGGCCCAGACCGTGCGGGCCAGCACCTCATGCCGGGCCCAGACATTGGCCATGCCCTCTTCATGCAGCATGCTCAGCGCCTCGCGCAGGCCGAACAGGTGATGCGTCGGCGCGGTTCCGGCCCAGTATTGCCAGAACTCCTCCGGCTCGGCCCGCTTGCGCCAGTCCCAATAGGGCGTGCGCAGATCGGCCTTGGCCCCCGCCTCCCGCGCTTTTTCGGAAAACCATACGAAACACATGCCCGGCGGGGTCATCAGCCCCTTTTGGCTCGCCGCCACCGTCAGGTCGATCCCCCAGGCATCCATGTGATATTCATCGCACCCCAGAGACGCGATGCAATCGACACAGAGCAACGCCGGATGCCCCGCCGCATCCATTGCCGCCCGCAACGCGGCAAGATCGGTGCGGATCGAGCTGGAGGTGTCGACATGCGTGGTCAGCACCGCCTTGATCCGGCCGTGATAATCCTGCCTGAGCCGCGACTCTACCCGCGCCATGTCGACCGGCGTTGAGGTGCCGAAATCCATCAGCTCGACCTCGACCCCCATCGCCCGCGCGCTCTCGGCCCAGCCGATCCCGAAGCGGCCGGTAGACACCACCAGCACAAGATCGCCCCGGCTGAACAGATTGGCATTCGCCGCCTCCCACCCGGCATGGCCGTTGCCGATAAAGCCCGCCACATGCTGCGTGGTGCCCGCCACGGCGCGCAGATCGGGCCACATCGCCGCCACCATCTCGGTCAGATCGCCCGCGTAAATGTTGGGTGCTGCCCGGTGCATCGCGTTCAGCACGCGGTCGGGCATCACCGAAGGGCCGGGAATGGCCAGATAGCTGCGCCCGCGCGACAGATCGGCGCGGGAAACATTCGGACGGGGGGAGTTTGCTTGCGTCATCATGAACCTAAAGAAGGAGACGCAGCAATCGCTAGGCCCTGTCACAGCCAAGGTCAATTGCCCGGCAGCTGAATTTCAGCCCCGCCATTGCAGCCGCAGGGTCTTAGGCATTAGATCAGGCACAGCGCGATGCCTGACCCGGCAAGACCGGACCCCGCACTCACCGCCGCGCGCGCCCAAAGCAGGAGACTCGCATGACCGACGCCCCCCTCGGCGAGACCGCCCCCGACCGTCAGGTCTGGACCGTCACCGGCACGGACCGGGTCAGCTTTCTGCAGGGCCTGATCAGCAATGACATGCTGCCGCTTGAGCGTGCGCCCGGCATCCTCTGGGCGGCCCTCTTGACCGCGCAAGGCAAGTATCTGGCCGATTTCTTCGTGATCCGCCCCGGCGACGCGGATCACCTGCTGATCGACATCAAGACCAGCATCGCCGCCGACACGCTGCGCCGGCTGACGCTGTATCGCCTGCGCGCCGATGTGCAGATCACGCCCGCCGATCTGACCGTCACCCGTGGCCTCGGGGCCGCTCTGCCCGGCACCTGGCCCGACCCGCGCCACCCGGCGCTTGGCTGGCGCGGCTATGGCCTGCCCGGCACCGCCCCCGTGATCGACTGGGACGCGATCCGCGTTGCCCAGTGCATTCCGGAAACCGGGATCGAGCTGGTGCCCAATGACAGCTACCTGCTCGAATCCGGCTTCGAGCGCCTGCATGGCGTCGATTTCCGCAAGGGCTGTTATGTCGGACAAGAGGTGACAGCGCGGATGAAGCACAAGACCGAGTTGAAAAAGGGCCTTGTTACCGTCGCCATCGACGGCGCGGCCCCGGTCGGCACGCCCATCCTGTCCGGCGAAAAGGAGGCGGGCACCCTGTTCACCCAATCGGGCGGGCGGGCGATTGCCTGGCTGCGGTTTGACCGGATGCAGGAGATGACGGCGGGCAGCGCCCGCCTTTCCCCCATCACCTGAGCAACGATTTCTCTGCGAATAATCTCCATCACGATCTATCTGCGAAAGATCCGTAAACCGGCGTTTTCGCAGAAAACGCGTTCCTCAGAATTTTCGCAGAAAATTCGCCCCGTCAGGCGCGTTCGGAATATTCCATCAGTTCCGTATGCACGAGGATCTCTTCATCCTGCCCGATGAACGGCGGGATCATGATCCGCACGCCATTGTCCAGGATCGCCGGCTTGAAGCTGTTCGCCGCCGTCTGGCCCTTGACCACCGGCTCGGTCTCGACGATCCGGCATTTCACCTTTTGCGGCAGCGTCACCGCCAACGCCTCGTCGCCGTAGTAGCGCACCGTTGCGGTCATGCCGTCCTGCAGGAAGGGCCGCCGGTCGCCCAGAAGCTCGGCATCCAGCTCGATCTGCTCATAGGTCTCGGAATCCATGAACACCAGCCGCCCGTCGGTCTCGTACAAGAACTGCTGATCCTTGTTCTCCAGCCGGACCTCTTCGATCTTGTCCTCTGATCGGAAGCGCTCGTTCAGCTTGCGGCCGTCGCGCAGGTTCTTCAGCTCGACCTGGGCAAAAGCCCCGCCTTTTCCCGGCTTTACATGGTTTGCCTTTACGGCAGCCCACAGGCCACCCTCATGCTCCAGCACCATTCCGGGCTTGATTTCGTTTCCGTTGATTTTAGGCATTTGTGGCAAAACCTTGACAAAAGGTTGAAGTCGAAAGCGCCACACCTATATCTGGGCAGTCCAACGCGGGCAAGCAGACTAAATACAGTATTCCTTTGCGTCAGCCATGCATCACGTGCATGACAGGATTGCAAAACGGGTGGTGCCGAATCGCTCCGAAAGGTTTAGGTTCGCCCGACACCGAGAAAGACAAGAGCAAGAATAAGGACTGCCAAAATGACTGGTTTCGTTGACAGCACCGCTTTCAATTACGAACAAGGCCAACGCGCGCGCAAGCTTTTTGCCGCCGTGGTGCTTGCTGCGCTGGACGATGCCATCGCAGATGATAAAAAATACGGCAACGGGCCTGAACAGATTGCACGTTGGGCACGCTCGCGCGACGGGCGTGAGGTGTTGTCCTGTGCCGGGATCGACCCGAACGAACGGGTGGTCAAGGGCCTGATGGAATTCGTGTCCAAAGGTGTGCGCACCTCTGTCGCGCTCAGCCGCGAAGAATCCGAACGGCGCCACGCGCTGGAATCGGAAATGGGCGAAGCCGCCTGATCCATCCGCTGGCCGGAAACCAGAACGCGCCCCACGGGGCGCGTTTTGCGTTTCCGCTCCGGTACAAGGGTTAAGGGGGCGGGGTTACTCGAACTCGCGCAGCGCCATCGCACGGGCGATCTCGGCCCGCACCAGTTTGCGCACATTGCGGGTGATCCGCTCGCCCAGAGTGCCCGACAGCTCTTCACGGATCAGGTCGCGCACCAGATCGCGCAGCACCTCTTCGTCAAACACCATGCCGCCCGCCTGCGCGTCATAGAGGCCCGAGATCACCTCGTCCTCGGTCTCCTGCGCCAGATCGGCCCGCACCGCCGCCTCGGCCTCGTCGGCCCAGCCGTCATCCTCCCAGCTGTTGTCCTGCGGCGGCGGGGTCACCTCTCGCAAGGTCAGGCGATGCGGGGCAGCGGTCACAGTCGCATCGGCTGCCGCGCCGACACTTTCTGCCTCTGCCGTTTCCGGCGGCAGATCCTCGACCTCGGCAAATCCGGTTCTTGGCGCTTCCATAAAGTCGGGCGGCGCCGCCGTGTCCTGCAGGCGTGATCCGACAGCCGCATCCCGCGGCGGGGCATCGGATGCCAGGGTGCCCGGCCAGACTTCGGGATCGCCAAAGGGCGATTCCCATTCTTCTTCGGTTACCGCAGCGCCCAGCCGTGACACCACATCTTCGACCGGGGCCAGCGGCTCTGGCTCAGGGAAAAAAGCATCCTCAGGCTCAGGTGGGACCGCATCCTGCGCCGTCACCACCCGCAGCGCCGGGGTCAGCAGCAGCTTTTCCGCCGCCGGCTCTGGCGCAGAGGCCGGTGCCGGGCGCAGATCTTCTGACACCAGACGACGGATAGAGGACAGAACGTCCTCGATTTCATGATTGCTCATCGGTTCCGACATGACGCCCCTGCCCGTATTCAGGCCGGTCACCCAGCCCGCTATCCTGCCACATGCCCGGCTTTGAGTGACGGCGCACAACACGCCGCCTGCCGGTTCTTTGCGCCAGTCTAATCCCACACGGGCCGCAGCACAAGAAAAGGACGCATGCTGCGTTAACGCATTTCCGCCGCTGCCCGCTTCTGCGCCGCGCTTACTTCAGCTTTTCCAGAATCCGGTCCAGCTTTTTGCCCTGCGCCGAATGGACCGGCGCGTTCTTGACCGTGTTGTAATAGGCCGCCGGATCATAGGTCGGGATGCCCAGCTGCAGATGTTCGACCGACAACAGGCCCATGGCCTGCAGAATCTGGTACACGCCCAGATAGCGCTGCGCCTCGGCCTGAATCCGGGTGACCCGCGCGTCCAGCAGTTCCTGCTCGGCGTTCAGCACATCCAGCGTGGTGCGCGCGCCAAGGCTTGCCTCTTCGCGCACGCCGTCAAACGCGGTCTGCGCGGCGCGGATCTGCCGGTCACCGGCCTGCACCTGCGCGTTGGCAATCTCCAGCCCGGCCCAGGCATTGCCGACCGCCTGCGCGATCTGCACCCCGGCCTGCCCCAGATCGGCGCGTGCGCCGTCGCGGTTGGCAATCGACTGGCGCAGCAACGACGCCTGATTGCCGCCCGAATACACCCGCTGGTTCAGCGACAGGCCAAAGCTCTGGTCATCACCGCCCGCATCATTCAGCCCGACCCCGGCCCGCGCCGAAAGCGTCGGGCGGAAGGCCGCCTTTTGCAATTCCACCGCCAGATCGCCGATTGTGACCCGGCGCTGTGCTGCCAGAAGCGACGGATGCGTCCGCAGCGCCACCGTCCGCGCCGCCTCCATCGAGGCGGGCAGGCGCGGCGATGTCGGCAGCCGCGCCAGATTGCGCGGATAGGCCCCGGTCGCCGCCTTGAACGCCTCACGCGCGACCATCAGATTGCCCTCAGCCGCCGCATAACCGGCCCGCGCTGCCGCCAGCCGGGCCTCGGCAATCGACACATCGGTCCGCGTGATCTCGCCAACCTCGAACCGGTCCTGCGCCGCGCGCAATTCCTGGGTCACCAGCCGCACGTTCGAGTCGCGCAGCGACAGCAGCTGCTGGTTGACCTGCACATCGACATAGGCCGCAACCGCAGCAAACAGCACATCCTGTTCCACGCCGCGCAGCAATTCACGTGTGGCCAGCACCGATTCCTTGGCGATCTCGATCTGCAGCGCCCGGCGTCCGAAATCCAGCAACACCAACTGCGCCGTCAGATCAAAGGTCGTGCGCACCCCCTCGGTCACCGGGGCGTTGCTGGCCTGACGGGCGCGGGAATAGCCGCTGCCCAGCACGAAATCGACCACCGGCCGCAGCGTCGACATCGCCTGCGCCACATCTTCATCCGCCGCCCGCAAGGTCGCCGCCTGCTTGTCCAGCAGGTTCGAGGTGCGGTAAGCCGCGATAAAAGCGTCGGTCAGCGTCTCCGCCTGGGCAACCGGTGCCGCCAGAACACTGACCGCAACCGCCGCTGCTGCAAAGAATCCACGCATTTCCAGACTGCTCCTGTCATTTCGCCCCGGTTCTTTACGCGCCGGGGACCGCTTTCCGTCGTCGAAACAAAGTCAAACCAAAACCGTCAGAGCGTAAATCCACCCGTCGCGGCAAATCCCGGCAGCACCGGCGCCGCAGCATTGAACACAAACCGCCAGCTGACCTTGCCCTCTGACTTGTAACCGATCCGGGCCACGCCCAGCGCGCCCTCCATAAACACCGCCGCGATCCGGCCGCCGTCTTTCAGCTGGTCCAGCAGCGCCGGTGGAATAACCTCCACCCCGCCCTGCACCGTGATCACGTCATAGGGCCCATGCTTGGCAGCCCCTGCCGCCAGCGGCCCGACGATCACCGCCGCATTGTCGACCGAGGCCTGCGACAGCAGATGCTGCGCCTCTGTCGCCATCGCTTCATCTTCCTCGACCGCGACCACCGCATCGGCCAGACGCGCCAGCACGGCGGCGGAATAGCCCAAGCCACAGCCCAGATCCAGCACCATCTCATCCGGCTGAATGTCCAGCGAATCCAGCAATTTGGCCAAAGTACGCGGTTCCAGCACCACCCGACCCGGCCGCAGCAGCAGGTTTTCCCCCATATAGGCCGCCTCGCGCTTGTCGCGCGGCACAAAGGTCTCGCGCGGCACGCTCAGCATGGCTTCGATGATCGGAAACTTGGTCACGTCAGACGGGCGCACCTGAGTGTCAACCATCATCACGCGGCGGGCAGAAAAATCGGTCATGGGCTGAACTCATGGGTCTGGATCGGCTGTGTCAAGTCTTGCCACATCTCCCCGGCAGGGGCAACGGCACAGACTGTCCCACCCGGAACCGTATAGCATTTTTCCCACGCTTTTCCGGTTGCGACCCGGTGCCTTCTGCCCGCGCCGCCTATTCCGCAGGCATGTTAACCATCTGTAAAGACGGCGCAATCACCGAATACGCCGCCTCTGCCGCCGGTGTCAGATCAAAGCTGCACAGATTGCCCTGCGCCACCGCACGACAGGGGCCGGTGTCGCCGGTGATCCAGTCCACCGGGTTCAGAAACCACACCGCGCCGCCATCGCCCTCGACATCCTCGAAAAACACCGCCGAGACCTCTTCGGCCAGCTGACCCTCGCCCAGATCGGCGTGATACGGCGTCTCGACCGCCCAGCCTTGCGGCAGGGTCACACGCAGCCCGGTTTTGGCGTCGGTGTAATCACAGCGCGGCTCGGTGCAGCGCAGCGCCACCGCAGGCTCGATCGCCAGCACCGGCACCGCGATCTGCGTGGTCTGCGCGGTCACCAGCGCCTTGGCTTCAAACAGCTCTGCCTCGGTAAAGCCGGAAAGCAGATACTCCCCCGGCTCCAGCACGACCTGCCACGGCCCGTCCACCGGCTCGGGCGTCATGATCATCGCCTCCAGCACATCCGCCTCTTCCGGCAGGTCCAGCGGCACCGCCGACCACGACACCGGACCCGCCGTCCCCCCCTCGGGCAGCAGCGCGGTCACGTTGACCGTCACCGGTTCCGCCAGCCCCGCCAAGGGCATCAGCGCCCAAAGCACTGCCTGCATGAAACGTTGCCGCACCTCAGACCTCCTGCCTGCGAGAACATCCTGCGCGCCAAACCCACGGCGCGCCCGGCTGCCCCTGTCGCGCAACTTGTCCAACGCCCGCTTCAGTTTTGCAAGCCATTCCGGGGGAAAAACCGGCCCGGCCAAAGACCCGGCCAGCTCAGGACTCCCCCCTGCGCATTGCTGCTTTCAAAATACTCCCGCGCGGCGCGCGTCCGCCACCAACCAGAGGCACCGCCTCAGACCAGCCGCAGCCCCTTGCCCGCCACCTCGCGCCGCAACGCCCCGCGCGCCGTTGTCGCAATGTCGCTGGCCTGCAACCCGGCCCAGGCGTACATCTGCCCTGGTGCCGCCTGATCAATGAACCGGTCCGGCAGCACCATGGTGCGGATCGCCCGGCCGCGCTCCAGCAGCCCTGCCCCGGCCAGATGGTGCAGCACCAGCGCGCCAAAGCCGCCGGTGCTGCCCTGCTCCACCGTGATCAGCGCCGCGTGATCCTCGATCAGCTGCTCGATCAGCCCCACATCCAGCGGCTTGGCAAAGCGGGCATCGGCCACCGTGACCGAGATGCCCTCGGCCTCCAGCAGCTCCGCCGCCGCCAGCACCTCGCCCAGATGCGCGCCGAACGACACCAGCGCCACGTCGCGCCCGCGCCGCAGCACCCGGCCCTTGCCGATCTCCAGCACCCGGCCACGCTCGGGCATCTCTACGCCCAGCCCCTCGCCGCGCGGATAGCGGAACGCAATCGGCCCCGCATCATGCGCCACCGCCGTCGCGATCATGTCGCACAGCTCGGCCTCATCGCCGCAGGCCATCACCGTCATGTTGGGCAGGTTGGCCAGAAACGCCACATCAAACGCCCCGGCATGGGTCGCACCGTCCTGCCCGACCAGACCCGCCCGGTCGATGGCAAAGCGCACCGGCAGATTTTGCAGGCAGACATCATGCACGATCTGATCATAGCCGCGTTGCAGAAAGCTGGAGTAGATTGCGCAGAACGGTTTCATCCCGCTCGCCGCCAGCCCGGCGGCAAAGGTCACCCCGTGCTGCTCGGCGATGCCCACGTCAAACACCCGTGCCGGAAACCGCCGCGCCATCACGTCAAGGCCGGTGCCCCCCGGCATCGCCGCCGTGATGCCCACAATGCGCGGATCACGTGCCGCCTCCTCAGTCAGCCTTTGCCCGAACACCGCCGTATAACTCGGCGCATTCGACTTTGCTTTCACCTGCGCGCCGGTCGCCACGTCGAACTTGGCCACCCCGTGATATTTGTCATCCGCGCCTTCCGCCGGGGCATAGCCCTTGCCCTTGACCGTCACGGCGTGGATCAGCACCGGCCCCGTGGCCCGCGCCCGCGCCGCGCGCAACGTGGCCAGCAGCGACGGCATGTCATGCCCGTCCACCGGCCCGATGTAGGTAAAGCCGAACTCTTCGAACAAGGTGCCGCCGCCCGGCATCCCCGTCACCATCTGACGCGCCCGCCGCGCGCCTTCGCGCACCGCACCCGGCAGATGCGCCTCCACCCCTTCGGCCACCGCTTTCAGCGTGGCCAGAGGCCCCTTGACCGCAATGTCATTCAGATAGCGCTGCAAGGCCCCGACCGGGGGGGCGATGCTCATGTCATTGTCGTTCAGGATCACGAACATCCGGCTTTTCAGATGCCCGGCATGGTTCATCGCCTCATAAGCCATGCCCGCCGTGATCGCGCCGTCGCCGATCACCGCAATCGTATCGCCCACCGGCATGCCCATCTCGCGCCCCACAGCAAAGCCCAGGCTGGCGCTGATCGAGGTGCTGGAATGCGCCGCACCAAAGGGGTCAAATTCCGACTCCGACCGCTTGGTAAAGCCCGAAAGCCCCCCCGCCTGCCGCAGGGTCAGCATCCGGTCGCGCCGCCCGGTCAAGATCTTGTGCGGATAGCACTGGTGCCCGACATCCCAGATCAGCTTGTCCAGCGGCGTGTTGAACACCGCATGAATAGCCACCGTCAGCTCGACCACACCCAGCGACGACCCCAGATGCCCGCCGGTCCGGCTGACCACTTCAATCGTCTCGCGCCGCAGCTCACCGGCCAGTGCCGCAAGCTCGGCGTCAGACAGCGCCTTGAGGTCAGCGGGGCCGGACACGCGGTCCAGAACTGGGGTGTGAATGGTGAAATCTCCCATCGTCGCCTCCTCCAAAGCGGTCGTCCGACCCCTGAGGGCCAAATGCAAAAAAGTGCCGCATGGATCAGCTCCACACGGCACCAGGTCCCTGTCGCCAACAGGAAGGGAACCGGGCTGTGGTTGCGCCCCGGATCCGGACCGGCATCTTGGCCCGAATAAGGTTGGCCCGGGCGACACCGCCGCCCGCGCAAAGCATCAGGCCAGATCGTGCCCCGGCGCTGCCAACGGCTGCTCAAGGCTGGACCGTGGCATCGGGTCCGGGGTCTGGCGGCTTTCCTCGGGCAACAACAGCCCGATGGCATAGATTGCGCCGATAAAGATCCCGATCCCCAGCAGAAACACCCCGGCCAGAAAGGCCCCCCACACCATCTGGCCAAAGACCCAGGTGCGCAGACGGATGGTCGGACTCTCGGTCTCGTAGAACGGTTTGTCAGACATGATGCTCCCTCACTGTGGCGGCGCGTAGCCGTGTTCCTGTGCCCAGACAAACCAGTTGTCCACCACAGTCCCGGTCAACAGAATGCCGATCCCGCCGGTCAGCGTGACAAGCACCGCAAACCACCAGGCCCAGCGGTGAATCCCCTCCATCGTGGCGTTAAAGCCCATGGTCCAGCGCCAGAACAGCGCCGCCCGTTCCGATGCCGTGCCCCGGTCGATGATCTGCTCCAGCTCGCGGTCGCCGCCGAAACGGCTGACCGCCAGAATGGTCGCGCCATGCATGGCAAACAGCAGGGCCGAGCCGTACAGGAACGCGATGGAAAGCGCATGGAACGGGTTATAGAACAGGTTGCCATAGGTCAGGCTGAACAGGTTGGTCCAGTCCAGATGGCTGAAGATGCCATAAGGCACAGCATGGCTCCACGATCCCATCAGGATCGGCCGGATCAGACCGAGCACCAGAAACAGCCAGATCGCCGAGGCAAAGGCCCAGGACACATGCTTGCCCATCCCCAGCGCTTGCGCCCGCAGATAGGTCCGCACCCACCAGGCACAGACAGAGATCAGCAAAAAGAAGCTGGCGATGATCCACAACCCGCCTTCGGCAATCGGGGCAAAGCCCAGACCATATTCCTCGGCCGGTGGCTCAAGGCTGAACCAGAACAGGTCGCGCAGGAACACAGCCGGGTTCAGACCCGCCTGATACCAGAACCACGCGCCCACGGTGAAGAACCAGATCGCACCGGAGACCAGAGAGATCACGCCCATGGTGCCCAGATAGACCGGCCCCAGCTGCGCGTTGCCGATCCAGCCCATCAGGTTGGAAAACCCGGCGGTCTTGGTGCGGTTGAACAGATCGACACCTTCGACCAGCCCCAGTTCAGGCTCGGCCCGGACCTGCACTTGCGTGAAGATATTTTGATACTCAGCCATTGATGCCTCCCTCAATTCCGGCCCACCACGGCAGTTGCAGCCACCAGTCCCACCAGAACACCCACTGATCAAACCAGATGGTGCCCGAGATCACGATACAGATCGCCGACCAGAACCCGGCATTCAGCGCCAGCAACAGCCCGACGCGGTGAATGCCCAAGGTGCCGACCGAATAGCCGATCAGATCGCGGAAATAGGTGTCTTCATGATCCGGCGTCCGCATCTCCTTGCCCTTTTCAGGGTTGGCCGCCGACAGGATCAGCGCGCCGTGCAAGGACAGGGCAAGCGCCGTGGTGAAGAAGAAACTCACCGCGATCATATGCGCCGGATTGTAGTGAAAGTTGCCATATTGGTAGCCGGTGTTCGACACCCAGTCGAGGTGGGTAAAGATCCCGTAAGGAAAGGCATAGCCCCAGGCCCCCATCAGCACCGGGCGGATCACCACCAGCGTCAGGTATGCGAAAATCGCCACCCCGAACGCGACCGGCACATGATACCCCATGCCCAGCTTGCGGCAGATTTCCACCTCGCGCAGCGCCCAGGCCGTGAAGGCCCCGATGGCGCAGATCGTGATCACCTGCCACAGCCCGCCCTCACGCAGGGGTGCCGCGGCAAGGCCCATCTCTACCGGCGGCGGCGCGATCGAGATCAGCCAGGGGTTCCATGTCCCCTGCAGGCTCGCGCCGTAAAAAATCAGGATCGTGCCGAGGGCGGCAAAGAAAAAGCCCACGACACCAAAGAAGCCGACGTAGAAAGGACCGACCCAGAAGTCGAACAGGTTCCCGCCGACAAGCGTGCCGCCCGGCACGCGGTATTTTCGTTCGAAGCTGAGCAGTGCCATGCTTCCCTCTCCGCGTTTATGGAGGCGGTCCCGTCATGGGCGGAATGCGCCATGGGAGGCCGACTTGACATTCAGTGTGGTTTTCGCGGGCGACCCGGCCAGCGGGCCGCCCGTGAAGGGGGTCACGGATTACTCCGCAACCACGACGCGGTTGTACTTCGTCGCTGCGATGTCGAGCCAGTTGTAGGACGGGGTCGACAGCAGGACGAGGTGGATCATCGCCGCCAGCAGGAACAGGAAAACGCCCTGTGCCACAAACACGCGACGGGGATCGAAGATCAGCCAGATTTTGTAGAATTTCGACATTGTGTGATCCTCCTCAGAACCAAGGGCGCCAGATATACACGGCAAGGTGGGCAACCACGGCGATTGCCGTGAAGAGCCAGAGCCCGCTCATGTAAACAGAGTGCAGTTCCTGCGCCTGTTCGTCGGTAAGACCTGTGAAGCTCAGGTCGGTTCTATCAGCCATAGTATCCTCCGGATTTGGAGACTGCCGCCGCATACCCTGCGGCGGGGGTCACGGATCGGCGGAGTGCCGAACCCGTGTTTTCCGATCCGCCGCGATGGTTGGCGGCAGAACGAAGCGGTGACTCCCGACGGGCGCGGCGGAAGGGAATTGCGTGGCCGGGTTACGGCCGGAAAATCGCGGGCGTGATCGCCTTGGCCTCCAGCCAGGCCCGGGCCAGCGGCCCATGCACCGGCAGGCGCTGGTGACGGATCACCGCCCAGACCCAGGCCGCCAGGGACAAGGGTACGGCGACCACAAAGATCATCGTGAAATAGATGTAGAACTCGGCTTTCGGCGTGCGGTGCGCATGCCCGCCTGCGGTCTGGTCACTCATGGGTGCCTCCCTTGGTTTCCCGGCTCACGGACTGGCGGGCATCCCCACGCAATCCTTCGACAAATTCGACAATCACCCGCTCGGCCCCCTGGTCGAGCGCGGCCTTTTCCGCCGCATCCCGCAGGGATTTGGCGGCAGAGATCCGGGTCAGCACCGGATGTTCGGAAACGATACGGTCCAATGCGGCCTGCGCATCCAGATCCCAGGGGAAATCACGCCGCAGCGTGGTGGGGGTGGCCGCAGCCGAATCCATCTCGGACCCCAGCGGCAGGATGTGGAACAAGGCCTCGAACAGCCCGTTACACACCTCCTGCAAGATCCAGACCGCACCGGCATAGCCCATGAACGGCGTGCCGGTATGGCGCCGGATCGCAGCGCCGGGAAAGCTCGCGGCGATGAAACTCGGCGCAGGTCCATGCCCGCCCTTCAGCTCGGCCAGATACATCTTCTCGTTGATCGACCCCATCACGATCAGCGGTCGGTGCTGCTTCAGCTGTGCGCGCACCGCCTCGTTGTTGGTCTTTGACCCCGCCACGCGGGACACGGCAAAGGCACAAGGCAGGCCCAGATCATCCTCAAGATAAGCCCGCACGCCGCGCGCATAGGTGTCATTGGCGACAATCGCGAAATTGGCAGTGGCAAAGAAATCCTGCGTGACCGACCGCCACAGATCCCAGACTGGCTTCAGCGTCGAATGCTTCTCGCGCTCAATAAACGGCTCCGGGTCCAGCCCAAGGAGGTCGCCCAGGGCGCGCAGGAACTTGGTGGTCGAATCGAGGCCAAATGGCGCCTGCAGATACGGCTTGCCCAGCACCTCGGCCAGACCCCGGCCAAACTCGCGGTACATCACGATGTTCACATCGGCATTCACCAGATTGCGCATCTCGGCCAGATGCGCGCCCAGCGGCATCACCATATTGACCTCGGCCCCGATGCCCTCGGCCAGACGGCGGATCTCGTACAGATCCGATGCCATGTTGAAGGTGCCATACATCGGCCCCAGAATGTTGACGCGCGGGGCGTCGCCCTCGGCGCGCTTTTTCTCCAGCGGCATCCGGCCCTTGGTCATGCCGAACTCGGTGAAGATCCAGGTCATCGCCCGGTCGGCGCATTGCCATTGATCCTCATCAATGGTGCGCGGCAAGAACCGCTGGATATTGGTGCCCGCAGGCGTGACGCCGCCGCCGATCATCTCGGCAATCGAGCCGGTGACGACGACCGCAGGCAGCGCCGGGTCCAGCGTCTTCCACGCCCGCGCCATCGAGGACTCGGTGCCCGAGGTCATCTCATCCTCACCCAGGCCCGTGACCACAATCGGCAATTCGTGCGGCGGCAGAGCATCTGTGTAGTGCAGCACCGAAGTGACCGGCAGGTTCTCGCAGCCCACCGGGCCGTCGATCACCACCTGCAAGCCCTTGACGGCGCAGAAGGCATAGATTGCGCCCCAATAGCCGCCGGCGCGGTCATGATCCTGGATCAGCATGTCCCTGCCCCCCCACGATCTTTCTGCGAAAGATCAAGCCCACGAATGTTCTGCGAACATTCCCGCCAAAGTTTCGCAGAAACTTTGGTCTTCAGATTTTTCGCAGAAAAATCGTTGCGGCGGATCATATCATCTCCTCCGCCTTGGCGGCCTTCGCCAGCTTGTCCAGCTTCTTCTGATGCGCCGCCCGGAAATCGGGCCGCAGGTTTGGCGCGCCCTCCCAGATGCCGCCGGTATCGCCCGAGCCGACCCCTTCGAAGAAGGTCTTCATCCCCAGCATCCGGGCCTTGTTGCCCATCGCCGCATTGATCACCTGCGCCAGCGATCCCGCTCCGGCAGGCCCCATCAGGGGGCGGGCCGAGATGAGGTTCGTGAAATAAAGCGCTGGAATCCCCAGCTCTTTCGCCTTTTGCACCACCGGCGTTGTGCCAATCGCCAGATCCGGCTGGAACCCCGCCATTGCCGCGCAATCATCCTCCAGGCTGGCGCGGAACTTCACCGCCACCCCCTTGTCGGCCAGCCAGGCCCGATCCGCCTCGCTCCATTCATTGCGTGCGCAGGCGGTGCCGACATAGGGCACTTCGGCCCCGCTCTCGATCAGCAGGCGCGCCACCAACAACTCCGATCCTTCATATCCCGACAGCGTGATCCGGCCCTTGATCGGGTTCGCGGCCAGTGCAGCCTTGATCGCAGCGCCAAAGGCATTCTGCGCCGCCACGATCTTTTCTGATGAAACATCATAGGCTTCGCCGATGTTCTTCAACCAGTCCATCGTACCATCAAACCCGACCGGACCCGATCCGACCACCGCACGGCCCGCCGCCTGAAACTCGCGCACGGCAGCGGTGTAGAACGGGTGGATCGCGGCCACGACCTTGCAGTCGAGTGCGGCATACAGCTCGCGCCATTCCCGGCACGGCACCACCGGCCCCGCCGCCAGCCCCATCGGCGCCAGCATCGCGCCGATCATCATCGGATCGGCGGGAAACATCTCGCCCAGCAGCGCCACCGTCGGGCGGTCCGACCGGCCCGAGGCGGGCGCGGCCACCGGCCCCGCCATGATTTCGGCCCGCGCATAGGCCAGCATCGCGCCGGCCAGCACATCCTTGGCCTCGGCATGGGTCGGCACGCCAAAGCCGGGCACATCAATGCCGACAATGCGCACCCCGTTGATTTCATTCGGCAACAGCCGCAGCGGCACGCCGCTCGCAGTCGGCACGCACAGATTGGTCACCACCACCGCATCATAGCGCGCGGGGTCGGCCAACTCGTGCACAGCGTCGCGGATGTCCTCAAAGAGCTTGCCGGTCACAAGCGTCTCAGAGTTGAAGGGCACATAACCAACCGACCGGCGGGCACCATAAAAGTGGGACACAAATGTCAGCCCATACACACAGCAGGCGGAGCCCGAAAGCACCGTCGCCACCCGCCGCATCCGCAAACCCACCCGCAGGGAGCCAAAGGCCGGGCACATGGATTGTGGTTTGTCATGAGGGCCTTGCGGGTAATCCTTCGCGTAACGGTTCAACAGGTCCGAATTGCCCGCCGCCCGTGCCGCCGCCGCCATCTGATCCGCCCCGGCATGACAGCCGAAGCCATCCACCGATGGTACCGGATCAGTACTGACATGGCGCAGCCCGCTCATTGCTGGCCCGCCTTGCGCTGCATCGCGCGCAACGCTTCTTCCATCTGACGCAGCGCTTCGAGATCAAACATTGTCATACACCACTTCCAGCGAGGCTTTCACCCCGGCGTATTTGCCGCGCATGTCGGCGTCGGTGGCGGGGGTCAGCACGAAATCTGCCCCCGTATGCTCGGCGCTGAACAGTCCCAAGAGCCCGTCCTGCGTCAGCGGTGCCGGACGCACCGGGGGGGCAAGGCCCACAGCCGTCGCCAGATCGGCAAACATCGGTCCCCACTGGCTTTCATAGCTGCCAACGATCTGATAATTGGCCGATTTCTTGCGCAGGTCATCATCCTGCGGAATCGCCGCCAGCACCGGAATTTTCACCTCGGCTGCAAAGGCCGCCGCCTCGCCGGTGCCGTCATCCTTGTTGATCACCAGCCCCGCCACGCCGACATTGCCGCCAAGACGGCGGAAATACTCCACCGCCGAGCACACATTGTTGGCGACATAGAGTGATTGCAGGTCGTTCGACGCGACCAGGATCACCTTTTGCGCCATGTCCCGCGCGATCGGCAGACCAAAGCCACCGCAGACCACATCGCCGAGGAAATCCAGCAGCACATAGTCAAAGTCCCAGTCATGGAACCCAAGTTTCTCAAGCAATTCAAAGCCATGGATGATTCCGCGCCCGCCGCAACCGCGACCGACCTCCGGCCCGCCCAGCTCCATCGCGAACACACCGCCGCGTTTGAAGCAAACGTCCCCGATCTTGACCTCCTCGCCCGCCAGTTTCTTGCGGGTCGAGGTCTCGATGATCGTCGGGCAGGCCTTGCCACCAAACAGCAGCGAAGTCGTATCCGATTTCGGGTCGCAGCCGATCAGCAGCACCCGCTGGCCCATCTCGGCCATCATATGGCTCAGGTTCGCCAGCGTGAAGGATTTGCCGATGCCGCCCTTGCCATAGATCGCGATGATCTGCGTCTTCTTGGTCGGCTCCCCTTGCGGGATTTCCAGCGTCGGCTCTTCATGCGCCTCGTCGCGCAGACGGGCGTCAAAGTCCTTGAGGTTCGGGATATCCAGGGTCATGCGTGGCCGCTCCAGTCTAGGATCATTTTCAGGCAGGATGCGTCTTCAAAGGCCGTTCTGTAGGCCTCTGTTGCATCCGATGCCGGGCGGGTGTGGGTGATCAGACCCGACAGGGACAAGGCACCGCTCTCGATCAGGGCGCGGGTGGCAGTCAGGTCATCGGCCGTCCATTCGCTGGCAATCCGGAATCGCGCCTCTTTCATAAAGGCGGGCGGAAAGGCAAAGCTCACCGGCTCGGTGTAAAACCCGGCCAGCACCACTTCGCCGCCCCGGGCCAGCCGCATCACCAGCTGATCCAGCAGGCCCTTGGCGCCGCTGGCATCGTAAATCGCTTTGTAATCGCGGCGTGAATCGTCGGCGGGGTCGAACACCTCGTAGCCGACAGCGCCGCTGCGCCGCGTCGGGTTGGTCTCCCACACTGTCGGCGCAGGCGCGCCTGCCGCCACGGTCAGCCGCGCCAGCAACCGGCCCAGCGTGCCATGCCCCACGATCAGATCGGGCAGCGCGGTGTTGAACCCGGCCAGCGCATGCCGCGCGGTGGCGGCCAGTGCCAGCAACGCGCCTTCGGCCCCCATGCTCCGGTCCAGCCGCGCCACACGCGCCGCAGGGGTGACCAGATGACGCGACGCGCCGCCGAACAGCCCGCGCACATTGTCCTGAAAACAGTTGGCCCCGGGCACAAACACATGCTCACCGATGCGAAAGCCGCTTTCCGGGGCGGCTTCCACCACCTCGCCAAACGACTCGTAGCCGGGTACCAGCGGATAGCCCATGCCGGGGAACGGCGGCATCGTGCCGGACCAGAACAGCTTTTCCGTGCCAGTCGAAATGCCGGAATGCGAAACCTCGACCACCAGATCCCCGACCGTCGGAGCGCAGAGGCCCAAAGTCGCAAGCCCCAGATCGCGCGGCCCGGACAGGATGACGGCAGATGTTCTCACGTGGTCTCCTCCCCTCCCCTTGATCACAGAGTCGCGATCCTTTGGGGCCGTTGCGTTATGTGTAAGTTTAAACTTACATTCGCCTGTGTCAATTTAAATGGACACTTTTTCGGCAGATAGCTGTGGGGCGGGTTGGAAACGCCCCTGCCAGCCTTACGCCGCAGGCTTTTGCGCGGTCACGACCGAGGTGACATAGGGTCGCGCGCCGGGCAAAACCCGGATATCGGCAAAGCCTGCGGCCGCCAGCAGGCGCGAAATCTCTGCCGCTGACCGGGTCCGGCCAGTCTGCATCGCCAGAGTGTAGATCGCGAAATAGACATCCGTCGCCGGGTCAGGCCGCGCCCCGCCTGACATCGGTTCCGAGATCAAGAGCCGCCCGCCGGGCGGCAATGCCTGCAAGACCGCCGCCAGCAGCTTCGCCACCGTGTCGTCGGAATGGTCATAGAGCACCCGAATCAGGCTGATCATATCCGCACCCTGCGGCAGCGAATCGTCACGAAAACTGCCCGGATGCACGGTCAGACCGGGCACCGCCGCCGCCCCCGCCACCACGGCGGGCAGGTCAAACAGCGTGAGCCGCAGCCCCGGATAGGCCGCCGCCACCGCGCGCAGAAATGCGCCAGTGCCGCCGCCCACATCCATCAGATGGCGCGTAGCGTTCAAGCTGACCAGCCGCAGCGTATCGGCCGCCACCAGCGCCTGACTGTCGCTCATCAACCGGCTGTAGCGCGCGGCAAGGGCCGGGTCCGCAGCCCCCCCCGCGCCAAAGACATAGGGCCAGAACTGCGCCAGCTCCGGCTGGGTCTGCCCCCGGAAGAACGCCACCGGGTCGGCCAGATCGCGGTACAAAACATCATGGTGCCGCACCATCGCCTCCAGCCCAGGCACGGTCAGAAACGCGCCGCCGCGCGGGGTCAGATGCCACAGGCCGCGCGCGTGGCGCACGAGCCTCATGGCCGCCCCGGCCTGCAACAGAATCGCCATCCGCTCCGGCGGCACCTCTGCCCCCTGGGCCAATGCGGCGGTCGTCAAAGGCGCCTCCACCAGCCGGTGCAGCACCCGCAATTCCACCAGCGCCAGCAGCGCCTGCGATTGCACAAAGCCCGACACCACATCGAAAAGCGCACGCCCCTCGGCCCGCGACTTAAGCCTAAGACCGGGAATACGTTCAGCAATTGCATGAAACCGCGGCGACATGGCGATGCGGGTCAGCCAGCCGGGTCCGGCTTTGCGCAAGCGCTCCGGCCCGGTCAGCGGCACATCGGCCATGTCCCTACCCCCTTGCGGCGGTCAGCCGCGCCGGGGTCATCTTTTCGGCATAGGCCCGCACCATCTGCGCCAGCATCGCCTCACCCGGACAGGCCGGGATCGAGGCAATCGCCCCGCCCAAGATGTCGCGCAGATGCGCCACCGCGCCCGAAACCCCCAGCTCTGCCACGGCGGACGGGCGGCCATGCGCCGCATCCTGCCCCGCCGGTTTGCCGGTTTCCTCAACCCCCAGCAGCGCGTCTTTCAGGTCATCCGCGACCTGAAACGCAGCCCCGATCCGCGCGCCCAACTCCTCCCACGGCTCGGCATCCTGCCCCGCCGCAAGCGCGCCCATCTGGGTGGCGGCAATGAACAGCGCCCCGGTCTTGGCCCGGTGATAGGCGTCCAGATCAATCTGCGCCTCGCTCTCCCAACCCTGCCCGGCACAGATGCCATGCGGCATCCCCGTGCGCTGCGCCAAAGCGCTCACCAGCCGCAAGGCCCGCTCCGGCGAATCACGCCCCGCACGCGCCAGCACCTCGAACGCCAGCACGATCAGCGAATCGCCCGCCAGCACCGCCAGCGGCTCGCCAAAGGCCCGGTGGACCGTCGCCTTGCCGCGCCGCAGATCGGCATCATCAAACGCGGGCAGGTCATCATGCACAAGGCTGGCGCAATGGATCAGTTCCAGCGCCACCGCCGCCGCATCCGACAGCCCGGGCCGGTCATCGCCGCAGGCGAGGGCCACCGACAACAGGATCGTGGGCCTGATCCGCGCGCCGCCCGGAAACACCGCATAGGGCAGCGCCGCGCCAAGGCGTGGCGGAGCCGCACCCGACTGCACCAAAGCCATCGCCCGCAGCATCGCCGCCTCTACCCGCACGTCCAGTGCCATCTGCCGCCCTTTCCTGACGCCTCTTGTCGCCATCGTGGCAGCGGACAGCGCATGTGTAAACTAAAACTTACACCTTTACGTCATTCTCTCTGGACAACTGCCCCAAGCCCGCCATCATGTCGGGCATGGAACAGCACGACACAGTGGTCATCATCGGCGCCGGCTTTGGTGGCCTCGCCGCCGCCATCCGGCTCCGGGCCATGGGACTGGCCGTCACCGTGATCGAGCGCGCCGACACCCCCGGCGGCAAGGCGCGTGCCCTGCCCTCGCCCGCCGGCCCGGTCGACACCGGCCCCACGGTGCTGACAATGCGCAGCGAGTTTGACGCCCTGTTCGCGCTCGCCGGTCAGCGCCTCGACGATCACATCCGCCTGATCGCGCAACCCATCCTCGCCCGCCACTGGTGGCAGGGCAGCCCCACGCTCGACCTCTCCCCCGAGGCCGAGGCCAATATCGCCGCCATCCACGCCTTTGCCGGCCCGCGGGAGGCCGCCGCCTTCGCCCGCTTTGACCGACTCGCGCAATCGCTGCTCACCACCTTCGACGCCCCGGTGATGCGCGCCGCCAGACCGAACCCGGTGCAGATCGCCCGCGCCGCCGCGACCCGGCCCCGGCTCTGGCCCGCGCTGCTGCCCGGCATGACCCTGGAGCGCCTGCTGAGCCTGCACTTCCGCGACCCCCGCCTGATCCAGCTATTCGCCCGCTACGCAACTTACGTCGGCGGCCGCCCACGCCACGCCCCCGGCGTGCTCGCCCTGATCTGGCGCGCCGAAGCGCAGGGCGTCTGGGCGGTCGAGGGCGGCATGCACAGCCTCGCCGCCGCCCTCGCCGGCCTTGCCGCCAGCATGGGCGTCCGCTTCCACTACGCTACCAGCGCCCGCCGCATCGTCACCCGGAATGGCCGCGTCTCAGGCGTGGAGACCGAAGGCGGCCATCTGCTGCCCTGCCACATGTGCGTCTTCAATGGCGATCCAGCCGCCCTGACCGAAGGCCACCTTGGCCCCGAGGCGCAACGCGCGATCCCAAAAAGCAAAACCACCCCGCGCAGCCTTTCGGCCCATGTCTGGGCCTTTGCTGCCAAACCCCATGGCGCTGATCTGACCCATCACAATGTCTTTTTCACCGATGACCCGCAGGCGGAATTCGGCCCCATCGGTCAGGGCCACGCCCCCGAAAAGCCCACGCTCTACCTTTGTGCGCAGGACCGCACCCCCACCGCCCCGCCGGGTCTTGAACGGTTTGAAATCATCCTGAACGCCCCCCCCAACCTTGCCCCCACCCCAGATGAGGAACCCCGATGCCGCCAGCGCACCTTCCCCCGGCTGAAGGAGTTCGGCCTGACCTTCTCTCCGGACCCGCCCGCCACAGCCCTGACCACGCCCGGCCAACTGGCCAGCCTGTACCCGGCGTCACTGGGCGCGATCTACGGCCGCTCGCCCGAGGGAATGCTGGCGGCGTTCCAGCGTCCGACAGCGCAGACCCGCCTGCCGGGCCTGATACTGGCAGGGGGCGGGGCGCATCCGGGGGCGGGGGTGCCGATGGCAGCCCTCTCCGCCCGGCACGCGGTCGCGGCGATCTGGCAGGACCGGACTTCCGGGTCCACGTTGCCCCAAATGGCTATGCCTGGTGGTACATCGACGGGGTCAGCACCGACGGCACGCGCGCCGTCTCGGTGATCGGCTTCATCGGCTCGGTGTTCTCGCCGTGGTATCGCTGGTCAGGCCGCCGCGACCCCGAGAATCACTGCTGCATCAATGTCGCCACCTATGGCCCCGGCAGTCGCTTTACCATGACCGACCGGGGCCGCAGTGGCTTGCGGCGCAGCGCCGACACCTTTGAAGTCGGCCCCAGCCGCATGCACTGGACCGGCAGCCAGCTGATCATCGACATCAACGAATGGGGCGCGCCGCCGATGGTCACCCCGGTGCGCGGCCAGATCATCCTGACCCCGCAGGCGGTCACGCAGACCGAGGTGTTGCTGACCCCAGACGCCGCCCATATCTGGCGCCCCTTTGCGCCGACCTGCCACATCTCGGTGAACCTGACCCAGGGCCACCAGTGGCAGGGCCACGGCTATTTCGACGCCAATTCCGGCAGCCGCGCGCTGGAGGATGATTTCGATTTCTGGACCTGGGGCCGCTTTCCGATGCAGGGCCGCGCGCTGTGCATCTACGACGCCACCCGCCGCGACGGCAGCACGCTCGACCTTGCGGTCGAGATCGACGCCACAGGCGCGGTGCGCGAGACCACCGCCCCGCCCCGCACCCGCTTTGCCCGCAGCCTGTGGCAGGTGAACCGCGAAACCCGCGCCGATGCCGGCACAATGCCCCGCCAACGCCTCAACATGCTCGACGCGCCATTCTACAGCCGCAGCCTCGTTGAAACCCGGATCAACGGCGAGACCACCACCGGCGTACACGAAGCCCTCGACCTCACCCGCTTCCGCCAGCCCTTGCTGAAACCCATGCTCGCTGTCCGCGTCCCGCGCCGCGCAGGCTGGACGTTCAGGGACTGAACCGGGCCGCGTCTGTCTGGACCGGCCAAGCGCTGCGCCCGTTGACTCCCCCGGGGGCTGTCTGCCCCCCAAGCCAATTGGTCTCTCGAACCAATGGCGAAACCAATTGGCTCACCCCGAGAGTATTTGGGAAAGCTGCAAGACAAAGCGCCCGGGCTTTCATCTTGGCAAAAATACTCCCGCGCGGAGCGCTCCCGCAGCCTCAGCCCGCGCGGACGGCCACAGGATTGCGCATCCAGACCGAAGCATTCAGCGCCCCCGCAATCGTCACCCAAAGCAGATAGGGCACAAACAGCCAACCGGCCAGCGGGTCAATCCGCCAGAACACCAGCAACGTCGCCGCCACCGCCAGCCATAACAGGCCCAGCACCACCAGTCCGGCCCGGATGCGGCGCAGCCCGAAGAAAACCGGGGTCCAGAGTGTGTTCAGCGCAATCTGCACCGCCCACAGCGCCAGCCCCTGCCCCACCAGCGGGTCAAACCCGGCCTCCATCGCCACCCGCATCGCGGCAAGTGCAATGCAGATATACAAAACCGTCCAGGCCACCGGAAACATCCAGTCCTTCGGGGTCCACCAGGGTTTGTTCAGGCTGCGATACCAGTCGCCGGGCTGAAACATCGCCCCCGTCGCCGCCGCAGCCCCGCAGGCCGCCAGATAGGTGAAAAACAACGTAAAATCCATGAACCCGCCCTTTCGGTGATCCGTTCTTTCTAGACCAGACCCACCAAAGCGCAAGCCAGAGCACGATGATCGCAGGCGCGCCCCCGCCGCGCACCCGTCTGGTTTGAGCATGAACGCAGCACGCACCACGCCGGTTCCCCAGGGTGGGCGCCTGCACGCAGCACCCCGGTCAAAACCCTAACAATTCCTTAACGGTCGACTTCTATCCCATTGATGTAAAAGGAAACCCCAGCCTGTAACACAGGGGGCACGCGCCCGGTCAGGCCATTCCGCGCGACCGGGCTTCCAGCTGGGCCAGCACCTCGAACAAGGCCTCCGAGCGGCCCCGCGCCGCCCCTTGCCGCGCCGCCGCGTCGACCAGAAACGCAACCTCCGCCGCCGGCCTTGCATGCAGCACCGCCGGACGCGGCAGCAGCGGTGAGGCGGCAGCCCGCAGCCCGGCCAGCATCAGCCAGCCCAGCTTTTGCCCCTTGCCCGTCCGCGCCCGCAGGCCCACCGAATCATATCCGGCCCGCGCCACCTGACCGCCGATCCCGGCATAGATATGCCGGGCGGCAAAGATCCCCGGACGGCAGGCCAGCGGCAGCGCCGCCACCCCGGCCTCGGCCCGCAGATAGAGCCGGTCCGCCTCGCCCAGCACCCGCGCCGTCACCCGCCGCACGCCCTCGCAGGCCGCAGGCTCCGTCAGAAACCGCTCCACTGCAACACCCTCGGCGCGCAGCCAGTCCAGCGGCAGAAACACCCGCCCCGCCCGCGCATCCTCGCCGACATCGCGGCTGATGTTGGTCAGCTGCATCGCCAGCCCCAGATCACAGGCCCGCGCCAAGGCATCGGCGTCGCGCACCCGCATCAGCACGCACATCATCGCCCCCACCGCCGCCGCCACCCGCGCCGAATAGTCCAGCACGCCAGACAGCGTGTCATAGCGCCGCCCGATCGCATCCCAGGCCAGCCCCTCCAGCAAAGCCTCGGGCAAGGCGCGCGGCATGTCGAAATCTTCGACCACGGCGGCAAAGGCGCGGTCGGCATAGCTGTCACGCGGGGCCCCGCGATAGACCAGATCCAGCCGGTCGCGCAGCCGCAGGACCGCGCCCGCCTTGTCCGCGCCCTCATCCACCTCATCATCCGCCACCCGGCAAAAGGCATAGAGTGCCAGCGCCGGGTCGCGCACCCGGGCGGGCAGCACGCGCGAGGCGGCATGAAATGACAAAGACCCGGTGCGGATCGCGGCGCGGCAGGCCGCCATATCGTCGGGCGCGATCATTCTGCCGCAATCCGCAACGCGGCGGGTACGGCCCCGCCCGGCGCATCGGGCACCAGACGGCCCAGCACCTCGGCGGTGCCGATCACCCCCGGCAGACCCGCGCCCGGATGCGTCCCCGCCCCGGCCAGGTACAGCCCCGGCAGCTCTTCGCTGATGTTATGCGGCCGGAACCAGGCCGATTGCAGGATGCGTGGCTCGATGGAAAATCCGGCGCCGTAAGGCGACAGGTAGCGGTCGCGAAAGGTTTCGGGCGTAAAGGTCAGGCTTTCACTCACCCGCCCGGTCAGCCCCGGCAGCAGGCGCTCTTCCAGCACCTTGAGCATCTTTGCGCGGTAGGGCTCCTCCTCTGCCGCCCAGTCCACCCCGTTGTCATGGCCCAGATGCGGCACCGGCGAGAGCACGTAGAACGTGTCATCCCCCTTGGGTGCGCAAGACGGATCAGTGACCGAAGGCCGATGCACATAGAGGCTCATGTCCCCGGCCAGCTTGCCGCGAATGAAGATATCCTTGATATGCTCGCGGTAACGCGGGCCGACAACGATGGAGTGATGGCCCACATCGCGCCACATGCCTGCCGTGCCCTTGGTGCCGAAATACCAGACATAGAGGCCCATCGACCAGCGCGCGCGCTTCAGCTTGGCCGGGGTCCAGCGTTTTTTGGGCGCGTTGCGCAGCAGCCGGTCATAGGTATGGCCCGCATCGGCGTTCGACACGACCACGGCTGCCGGCAGGGTCTCGCCCGAGACCAGCCGCACGCCCGAAGCGCGACCGGCGGCGATGGTGATCTCATCCACCTCCGCCCCTTGCACCACCGTGCCGCCCTGCGCCCCGATCACCCGCACCATGGCGTCGGCAATCGCCTGCACCCCGCCCATGGCGTAATGCACCCCGAACGCCTTTTCCAGATGGCTGACAAGGATATACATCGAGGTCACGTTGAACGGATCGCCGCCGATGAACAGCGGGTGGAACGACAGCGCAAAGCGCAGGTGTTCGTCTTTCACACGGGCGCTCGCATGGGCATAAACCGACCGGTCCGCCCGCAGCATGGCGAATTTTGGGATCACCTTCAGCGTGTCCCAGATCTTGTGCATCGGCTTGCGGCCCAGATCCTCGTAGCCGAACCAGTAGCGCGCTTCGGAGTCCTTGAGGAACTGCGCATAGCCCTTTGAATCACCCGGCGAAATCCGTGCCACCTCGGCCTTGATCGCGGCATCGTCCTGCCGGGCGGTAAAGGTCTCGCCATCGGCAAAGCGGATCTCGTAGAACGGGTCCAGCGGTTTCAGCGTCACATCGGCGTCGAAATCGCGCCCGCAGGCGGCCCACAGGTCGCGCAGGCCCTGCGGCACCGTCACAATCGTCGGCCCCAGATCGAATCGGTGGCCGCCCTGGCTGAGAGACGAGCCGCGCCCGCCCGCCCGGTCCAGCCGGTCGAGCACCGTCACCCGGTAGCCCTTGGCGCCAAGCCGCATGGCCGAAGCCAAGCCACCAAGGCCTGCGCCGATGACAATAGCCTGATCCGGATCGGCGGGATCAGAGGCGGCAAGGCTGGCGGAGGGGCGTGATGTGTTTTGCATGAGGCTGATGATAACCTGTCCATTTTAATTTACAACAATAGCCTTTCCATTCAGAAATCCAGAGTTGTCGCTTTCTCTTGCGCGCGATTAATGTCAGACTAAGTTTACACAAACGCCAGACGGAGGGCAGATCCATTCCCACAGCCACCCTCAGCCTGTTCCGCTTTTCCGGGGCCCTGCCCCGGCTTTGGGTGATCGGCCAGATGGCCGCCGCGCGCCTGACCCTGCGCCGCGAACGCCGCGCGCTGTTCTGGAAGCTGTGCGGATCAGGCACCGGACAGGGCTTTACGCCAGAGCCGAACTGGGGTGTCTGGGCGATCCTTGCGACCTGGCCGGATGAGGCCACGGCACGCGATGCGGTGGCGACCAGCCCGGTCTTTGCCCGCTGGCGCAGCCGCGCGGCGGAAAGCTGGACGCTGTTTCTGGACCCCACCTCGGCGCGCGGGGCCTGGGCGGGGGTAAACCCCTTCACCCCCACCGGCCAAAGCCCCGGCAGCGGCCCCGTCATCGCCCTGACCCGCGCCACCATCCGCCCCGGCCGCGCGTTGCGGTTCTGGGACCGGGTGCCCGACATTTCCGCCGCCATCGGCTGCGATCCGAATGTCGTCTTCAAGATCGGCATCGGCGAGGTGCCCTTGCTGCATCAGGTCACGTTTTCGGTCTGGCCCGATGCCGCCAGCATGGCCCGGTTCGCGCGCGGCAACGGCCCGCACGGGCAGGCGATTGCCGCCGTCCGCGATGGCAACTGGTTTGCCGAGGAACTTTACGCCCGCTTTGCCCTGTTGGGCACAGCGGGCAGCTGGGAGGGCGGCGATCCGCTGGCCCGGCTGAGACAGGAAAAGGACGCCGCCTGATGCAAGCTGAGACCGCCCCGAAAATTCACGCCCTGCCCAAACGCACCCCCTCGCGCCAGCCGTTTCCGTTCTCGGCCATCGTCGGGCAAGAGGCGATGAAACAGGCCATGGTGCTGACCGCGATCGACCCCGGGATCGGCGGCGTTCTGGTGTTCGGCGACCGGGGCACCGGCAAATCCACCGCCGTGCGCGCACTGGCAGCACTTTTGCCCGAGATTGACGCGGTAGAGGGCTGCCCCGTCAACTCCGCCCGCCCCGATCAGTGCCCCGACTGGGCACAGGTGACCGCCACGCAGATCATCCGCAAACCGACCCCGGTGGTCGATCTGCCGCTCGGCGTGACCGAGGATCGCGTTGTCGGCGCGCTCGACATCGAACGCGCGCTGACGCGTGGCGAAAAGGCGTTTGAGCCGGGCCTGCTGGCCCGCGCAAATCGTGGCTATCTCTATATTGATGAGGTCAACCTGCTGGAAGACCATATCGTTGACCTGTTGCTCGACGTGGCCCAGTCCGGCGAAAATGTGGTGGAGCGCGAGGGGCTGTCGATCCGCCACGCCGCGCGCTTTGTGCTGGTCGGTTCCGGCAACCCCGAGGAGGGTGAACTGCGCCCGCAACTCCTTGACCGCTTTGGCCTGTCGGTGGAAGTGACCAGCCCCCGCGATGTGGACACCCGGGTGCAAGTGATCCTGCGGCGTGATGCCTATGAGACCGGCTATGACGCCTTCATGCCGGAATGGCAGGCGGCGGATGGTGCCTTGCGCGACCGTATCCTTGCGGCCCGCGTGGCGCTGCCGCAGCTGACCACGCCCAACACCCTGCTGCACGACTGCGCGTCCTTGTGCATCGCGCTTGGCTCTGATGGCTTGCGGGGCGAGCTGACGCTGTTGCGCGCCGCCCGCGCGCAGGCGGCGTTTGAGGCGGTGCAGACCGTGACCCGCGCCCATCTGAAAGCGGTGGCGGTGATGGCGCTGTCGCACCGCCTGCGCCGCGATCCGCTGGATGAGGCGGGGTCTGGCGTGCGCGTGGCGCGCATGGTGGATGAGGTTTTGCCGTAGGCACTCATGGACTGGTCCCGCATCCCCCTCGCCCTGCAGCTGCTGGCCATCGACCCCGAGGGGCTCAAGGGCCTGTGGCTGCGCGCGCGTGCAGGCGCCGTGCGTGACCGCGTGACGGCGGCGCTGACCGCGCTGCCGCTGCCGGTGGTGCGGCTGCACCCCGGCCTTGCCGATGACGCGCTCTATGGCGGGCTGGACCTGTCCGCCACGCTGGCCACTGGCCGCCCGGTCACGTCGCGCGGGCTGCTGTCGCAGCCTGCGGCTTTGGTGCTGACCATGGCGGAACGGGTGCCGCCGGGGCTGTCGGCACGGCTGGCCCACGCGCTGGATGCCCGGGGCCATTGCCTGATTGCGCTGGATGAGGCGGCGGAGGAGGGTGAGGGCCTGCCCCTCGCGTTGACCGACCGGCTGGGGCTGTTTCTGGATCTCGACGGCATCGCGTGGTCCGACACCGCCGAAATTCCCATGGATCACAAAGCCTTGGCCGAGGCCCGCGCCCTGCTGCCCACCGTCACCCTGCCGCCCGATGCCGCGCGCGCCCTGACCCGCGCGGCGGCAGAGCTGGGCATCGCCTCGCTGCGCGCGCCTTTGCTGGCGATGGCCGCCGCCCGGGCGCTGGCCGCATGGGCGGGGCGCATGAGCGTTGACGACTCCGACCTGCGTCAGGCCGCCGAGCTGATCTACGGCCACCGCGCCCTGCCGGTGTCCGAGGCAGCCCCGCAAGACCAGCCGGAACCGCCGCCCCCCGATCCGGGCGAGGAAACTCCGCAAGACAGCGCCGACCAAAGCCAGTCGATCCCCGAGGAGATGCTGGTCGAGGCCGCCCGCGCCGCGCTGCCCGCCGACCTTCTGGCGCGGCTGACCGCAGGCCGCGCCGCCCGCGCCGCCAAAGGCGCCAGCGGCACCGGGGCCGCGCGCAGCGGCAACCGCCGCGGCCGCCCCTTGCCGTCACGCCCCGGCAGGCTGGGGTCCGGCGCGCGGATTGATCTGGTCGCCACCCTGCGCGCCGCCGCGCCCTGGCAACCCCTGCGCCGCAGATCGGCGCAGAGCGATGCGGTGCTGCTGGTGCGCGCGTCGGATATCCGGGTGAAACGCTTCCGCGAGACCTCTGACCGGGTGCTGATCTTTGCCGTCGATGCCTCCGGCTCGTCGGCCTTTGCCCGGCTGGCCGAGGCCAAGGGCGCGGTGGAACTGCTGCTGGCCGCCGCCTATGCAAGGCGCGATCATGTGGCGCTGGTCGCCTTTCGCGGCACCGGGGCCGAGCTGATCCTGCCGCCCACCCGCAGCCTTGTGCAGACCAAGCGCCGCCTTGCCGGTCTGCCGGGCGGCGGTGGCACGCCGCTGGCCGCCGGGATGCAGCTGGCGATGGCGACCGCCACGCAGGCCCGCGCGCGCGGGCTGACGCCCACGATTGCGCTGTTGACCGACGGGCGCGGCAATATCGCGCTGGATGGCAGCGCCAACCGCGCACAGGCCGACGACGACGCGCAGCGGCTGGCCCGCGCGATCCGCGCCACGGGGGTGCCTGCGGTGGTGATCGACACCGCCAACCGCCCGCAACCCAGTCTGGCCGAGATGGCGCGCCGCATGGATGCCCCCTACCTCGCCCTGCCGCGTGCCGATGCGCGGCGGTTGTCGGGCGTGCTGTCTGCGGCCCTGGGGGACTAGCGGATGGACAGCGCCCGCCTGCCCGCCGACTGGCCCTACCGGGCCGACGCCCGGCACATCCGCGTGAGCCCGCATGACTGGTGGGTGATCGACACCGGGGCAAAACACGCGCCCGTGGCTCTGCTGCTGCACGGCGCGGGCGGATCGGGCCACAGCTTTCGCGCGCTGATCCCTTTGCTGTCAGAGACGTACCGTGTGATCGTGCCCGACCTGCCCGGTCAGGGCTGCACCCGCCCGGGCGGCATGCGCCGCTTGGGCCTCGACGCGATGGCTGAAGATCTGACCCGCCTGTGCCAAAGCGCGGGCGTGGCGCCACAAGCGGTGATCGGCCATTCGGCGGGGGCGGCGATTGCCCTGCGCATGGCCGACCTGACCCCGCTGCGCGCGATCATCGGCATCAACGCCGCCCTTGGCACATTTGACGGCGCGGCGGGGGTGATGTTTCCGCTGATGGCGCGCGCGTTGGCCGCCACGCCCTTTGTCGGCGCGGCGGTGGCAAAGCTCTGGGGCACTCCGGCCACGGTCAACAAACTGCTGACCGGCACCGGCTCGCCGCTGGATGCGGCGGGTCAGGCGCAGTACCTGACGCTGGTGCGCGACGCCGCCCATGTTGGCGGCACGTTGGGGATGATGGCGCAATGGCGGCTCGACGGGCTGATGGCGCGGCTGCCCTCGCTGCAAGAGCCGGTTCTGCTGATCGCGTCAGACCGCGACACGGCCGTGCCGCCAAAGGTCTCACGCGATGCGGTGGCGCATATGCCGGACGCGACCTATGCCGAAATCGCAGGCTTTGGCCATCTGGTCCACGAAGAGGCGGCGGATCAGGTGGCGGCGGTGCTGTTGCCATGGCTGGCGGCGCGGATTTGATGGCGCCCCCCCCACCCCAGCCCTCCCCCACGAGGGGGGAGGGAGGCGATTGGCAAAACCGGCGCGTCCGATGGTCAACGCTTCGGGTGGCAACACAGGCAGGCAATTTACGTAAAAGCGCCTCCCCTCCCCCTTGTGGGGAGGGGCTGGGGGTGGGGGGCGGCGCACCGAAAGACGTTAGCGCCCCACCCCGACGCCCGCCCCGAATATCCGCGCCATATGTTCGGTCATGTAGATCCGCAGCCAGGGCGTGAACCGCTCCGGGCTGCGCTGCACCTCAGCCGACAGATCGTGCAGATCGACCCAACGGGTGTCCATCACCTCATCCGGATCAGGGGCTATCCCCAGCCCAGGCCCGGCTTCGGCGACAAAGATATCGACCAGTTCATGCTCGATCAGACCGCCGCCAACATCGGCGCGGTATTCCACCCGGTCGGCAAAGGCCGGGACCAGACCAGTGATCCCCAGCTCTTCGCGCAGGCGGCGCACAGCGCAGGTGGCAGCATCCTCCTCCCAGCGGGGATGGGTGCAGCAGGTGTTGGCCCAAAGCCCCGGCGTGTGGTATTTTGACAGCGCGCGGCGCTGGATCAGCACGCGGCCCCGGTCAGTCACAAAGACCGACACCGCCTTGTGCCGCAGCCCGCGCTGATGCACCTCCAGCTTGCCCACGGGGACAAGCGTGCCATCGACCCAAGCCGGGATCAGTTCTTCTGCGTTCATGACCACTTCGGCGATACCAACCCCAACAGATGCGCCATATTCTTGATCCCGATCTTGACGTGGGCCATCGGCCGCGCCTTGACCAGAGATTTGTTCATATAGGCCTCGAACGTCAGCTTTTGAACATCAATGTCATGGCACAGGCTGACAAAGCGCTCGCGCCGGTCGTCGCTTCGGTAATAGGCATCCTGCATCGAGCGCAAGACCCGGAACACCGTGCCATGCTCGCGCATGAACATCTTGCGCGCCAGCCGCAGGTCTTTCGCACGGCCCGACAGCAGCGCCGCCTGTGCCGCCGTGGCGGCCACGCGGCCCCCGGCCATGGCGTAGAAAATCCCCTCGCCCGACGAAGGCGCCACCACCCCCGCCGCATCGCCCGCCAGCACCACATCGCGGCCATTGTCCCAGCGATCCAAAGGTTTGAGCGGGATCGGCGCGCCCTCCTTGCGGATCGTCTCGCACCCCGTCAGGCCCGACATGGCGCGCAAGGCGGCGGTCGCCACCTTCAGGTCAACCCCATCCACCTCGGTGCCCATGCCGACGCTCGCATGCTTGCCATGCGGGAACACCCAGCCGTAGAAATCCGGGCTGATCTTGCCGTCATAGATCACATCACAGCGCATCGGGTCGTAATCGGCGTTGGCAGCAAAGCCGCCTTCGGGGGCCTTGATGATCTCGTGATAGGCGATGACGTAAGGAATCTTGTCGCCGCCCGGCACTTCGGCCCGTGCCACGGCAGAACGCGCCCCATCGGCCCCGATCACCAGCCGGGTGCGGCTGCGCCGCTCGTCGCCGCTGGCCTTGTCGCGCCAGATCACATGGGTTCCGGCCGCATCCCGCTCCACCCGCAGAAAGGTGCCGGTCAGCCGGTCGGCCCCGGTCATCGCGGCGCGGTCGCGCAGGAATTCGTCGAACTCTTCCCGGTCCACCATGCCGACATAGCCGCCCTCGATATGGATATCGACGGCGCGCCCCGTAGGGCTGATCATCCGGGCGGTGCGGATTTTTGCCACCAGCATCGCGTCGGGAATGTCGAAATCGCGGATGGCGCGCGGCGGGATCGCGCCGCCGCAGGGCTTGATCCGCCCGGCCCGGTCCAGCATCGCCACCCGGTAGCCGGCGCGGGCCAGATCCTCGGCTGCGGTCGCGCCCGAGGGCCCGCCGCCGACGACAAACACATCATACTGCATGGTCATTCTCCCGGAATGGCGATGGCAGGGGGCCGCGTGTCGCGCCCCCCTTTGGTCGCCTCAATCACCCGCAGGGCGATCAGGGCGGCGATCATAAACAGAGCCGCCTCGGCCAGAAACACCAGCCCAAAGGCAGAAGTGGCAGGCAGCCAGAGCCGGAACAGATCCACGCTCGCCGCGCCCAGCAGGCCGCCGAACCCGGCCGCAAGCGCCTGCGCCGCCCCCCACAGGCCCATGCGCGTGCCTTCGCGCGCGCCGCGCCCCTGCCCGGCAAGCGCCATCATCGAGCCGATGGCCGCCACCGCAAACATGCCGTTGAAAAACCCCAGCGCGATCACTGCAGGCACCAAGAGCCCCAGCCCGATCTGCCCCAGCATCGCAATCCCCGCCAATGCGACGGCAGAGCCAAGACAGCCCGCCACCACCCATTGCCGCAGCGTGCCGATGCGCAAGCCGGTGGCGGCAATGCCAACCGCCAGCATGCCAAGGAACACCCCGCCATTCTGCGCCCCCGACAGCTGGGTGCTCTGCCCGACGCCGAAGCCGAAAACCAGCCCGGCATAGGGTTCAAGGATCAGCTCCTGCATGAAATAGGCAGTCATCGACAGGAACACGAACAGCGTAAACGCCCGCGACTGCGGCTCGGCCCAGATCTGTGCCAGGCCTTCGCGGAACGGGGCCGGATCGGCCTCACGCTCGGCGATCACCTGCGCTTCAATGCCCCAGACCGCCAGCGTGGTCAGCAATACCGCGCCGAGGGTGACGATGCCGACAATCTCCAGCAACAGACCGGGAGTGTAGTCCTTGAGGAAATGGCCAACCGTGCCCGCCGTGACGGCAATGCCAAAGATCATCATCAGCCAGGTGATCGTCGCCGCCGCTGCGCGCCGCTGGGGTGCTGTGGCAGTGGCCAGCAGCGCCAGCAGCGAGGTGCCGGAGGCCCCCACGCCCACACCGATCAGCGCATAGGCCGCGACCGACAGCGCCAGCCCGGCCACAGGCTGCGCCGGGATCATGACAACCCCAACTGCCGCCAGAAACGCGCCTGCGGCGAGGGCCGCCATGCCACCGATGATGAACAGCGTCCGGTTGCCGCGGGTGTCTGACCGGAACCCCCAGTTCGGCCGGGTGATCTGGATGCCGTAATGCAACGCCACCAGCAGCCCGGGCACCAGCGCGGGCAAGGCGAGTTCGACCACCATCAGCCGGTTCAGCGTGCTGGTGGTCAGCACCACCACAGCGCCCAGACACATCTGCACAAGGCCAAGGCGGATGATCTGGAGCCAGCTGAGCTTCATCCCGCACCCCCCAGATTTCGCAGGGCAAAGGCGGCGATCATCATGCCCGAGACGTAGAACACGATGCCGGTGCCATTGTACCAGGGCGCATATTTCTTGGGGTCGCGGAACAAACGACGCATCGCCAGCACCTGCGCCAGCAGCAGCAGGGTCACCGCCCCCGCATGCCAGGGCGCGCCCCAGATGAGCAGGAGCGCGATCACCACGGCCTGCGCCATCGCCATCGTGGTGCAGGCGATGCGCGCCGCCACCTCTGGCCCCAGCACCACCGGCAAGGAGCGCACGCCATGCTGGCGATCGCCCTCCAACGCCTTGAAATCATTCAGTGTCATGATGCCATGCGCGCCAAGCGCATAAAGCAGCGCAATGATCACCACCTCGAACCGGGGTGCCGCTGACAGCAGCACCGCCGCCCCGGTAAACCATGGCAGCCCCTCATAGGACAGGCCGACCAGCCCCGGCCCCCACCAGCCTGAACGTTTCAGCCGCACGGGCTCGGCCGAATAGGCCCAGGCGGCAATCACCCCCGCCACCGTTGCGCCAAAGCCCCATGGCCCCAGCAGCCAGCCGATGGCGAGGCTCAGCACCGTCATCGCCAGCGCGATATACAGCCCCCACCGCCCCGGTATCCGGCCCGAGGGGATCGGTCGGTCCGGCTCGTTCACCGCATCGACATGGCGGTCGCACCAGTCATTTGCCGCCTGTGACATGCCGCAGACCACCGGCCCGGCCAGCACCATGCCAAGGATCACGATCCCCCAGTTCCCCGACAGCGCCACGCCCGACGACACAGCGCCACACAGATAGGCCCAGACCGGCGGGAACCATGTAATCGGCTTGATCAACTCCAGCATGGCGCGGGGCTGCGGCGTGGTGCGGGCAAAGGGGGCGATGCTGACGGTCATCTGTCAACTACACATGACAATCGAGAGTCGGGCAAGGGGTCAGATGGCAATTTGTGTAAATTTATCCTTACACATTCTGCCCGAGGGCGTCAGATCAGCGGGAAGGCCGGGCACTTGAGGGCAAGCCCCGGGGGCGCTTCGCCCCCCGGACCCCCAGAGAGTATTTCAGCCAGGTGAAAGCCCGAAGAAAGGGGCCGTGACAAATGCCGGATCAGTCGCTGTCCTTGTTGATCAGCCCGTATTTGCGCAGCTTTACATACAGCGATTGCCGCGACAGGCTCAGCATATCTGCCGCCGCCACCCGGTTGTTGCGGGTCAGCTCCAGCGCGGTTTCGATACACATTTTCTCAATGACATCGGTGGTTTCGGCCACAATGTCGCGCAGCGTGGACGACCCCACCAGCTCCATCACATTGCGCATGCCCTCTTCATTCGGCACGCCCGCCGGACGACGCAGGCTGTCGGCGCGGCTGACATCGCGCACCACCAGTGCCAGAACCGGGTTGGGCCGGTCATTCAGCCAGCTGGCCGACAGCTCTACCGCTGTCTGCCCCGAGAAATCGGTGGTCAGCCGGGTCGCATAGAGCCGCAACTGCCCGGTACGCTTGACGTTATCCATCAACACCCGCAGATCCACCGCACCGCGCGCCAGATAATCGCCCAGCGAACGCCCCCGGACCGACGCGGTATTGGCGCTGTCGGTCAGGTTCAGAAACGCCTCATTGGCCGAGACGATGACGCCATCGGCATCGGTAAACACGATCCCGTCGACGCCATCCTGATACAGCCGCGCCAGATTGCCGGTCAGGTCATCGCCCTGCGGCATCACCGAGTCGGCATGGTCCAGCTGGCACATCAACAGCCGCTCACCCGCCGCGCGGAACATCGTCGGCGTCACCAGCAGCCGCTTTTGCGACCGGCGCGCCGACAGCTCGATCGGCCCGGCACTTTCGGCCACCGCCAGATTGGCCATGCTTTCCAGAAACTCGCCCCGGCGCCGGCCCTCAAACTCCTGCGCGATGGCGGCCCCGATCATATCGGCCCGGCTGCCGCCCAACAGGGTCGCCGCCGCCGCGTTCAGATCGGTGATCCGCCCGGTGGACATCGACACGATGACAATCGGATCGCGCCCCACCTCCATCAGCACGCGGTAGCGGGTATCCGCCTCGCGCTGCGCCTCATAGTCCCGCTCCAGCGCCAGTTGCGCCGAAATCAGCTGCTGCTGCACCTCGGCAATCGGGCGCAGATCGCGGCCGATCATCAGCACCGAGTCGTCGGACCCGATCTTGTGCAGGCTGTAGCGCACCGGAAATTCCCAGGCGGTCCGGTCGGCGTGGTTCAGCTCGATCACCGCCGGGGTGCGCCGGTTGCCCAGATCGGCCAGCCGCGCCTCCAGCTTGCGCCAGCTTTCGCCCGCCAGAATTGACTGCAGCGACACGCCTTCCCAATCCGCAACCCGGGCCTGAATGCCATGCGCCGGGTTCACCAGAACCGAGACAACCTTGTGGGAGGGGGAGATCAAGAGCGCAAGATCACCGGCAGAGGCAATGATTTCGCCCAACAACTCGGGCGCGATCAGCGGAAGCTTTCCGCCATTCAAAAGGTGCCGTCCATCCGTAGTCACCTGACTATCCGTTCTTTTGCTGCACACCGGCTGGCGCGCTTTGAGTTATACCGCCATCAGGGTCCGCCTGGCGGTCAGGCCCAGGGCCTCTACCGCTTTTGGCAGATCGTTGGTCACGATATCCGCCCCTGATACAGCCGAAACGTCTTCCCCCCGTTGCAGTTCCAGTATCGCCCCTCCCAAGGCGATGCGCAGTCCGGCTGAAGAGTCTTCCCTCAGGGTTTTCACCAAGCCGGTGCAAGTTTCAAGCTTTTCGTGACAGGCAACCGAAATCATTGCGCCGTCAAAACGCCGTTGCGCCAGAATTGCCGCAAGTTCGGCCTGTGTCGGCGCAATCCGCAGGCAGACCGAAACCCCGTTGCGCCGCAGCCATCCCGTCGCCACGACCGCGCCCAGCGTGTGCTGCTCGCCCATCGGCACGATCATCAGCACGGTCCCCGCCGCCGGCGCGCCCGTCCCGCCCGCCACCCAGCCCTTGCTCACCTCATGCAGCAAGGTCTGCAGCCGGGCCGACCCGATGCTCACCTCGGCAAACGAGGCGGTGTCGTCTTCCCATTTGCGACCCAGCCTGCGGGCCACTTCGGGGATATAGTGATCGGCCAGCATCCTGTCAGAGATCTTTGACCGCCTGAAATCGGACCAGAGCCGGTCCATCGCGCCCGGATCGCGAGCCCCCGCTGCCGCCATCATGGCAGCCACCACCGGCTCTTTCAGCGCGGCACAGGCCGCACTGTCGCGTGCCGCGACTCGGGCCATCGCATCGGTCGCAAGCCGGGTGATGCCCACACCGCTCAATCCGCGCAGCCCATCCACCGAAAAGTTGCCATCCTGCATCCCTGGCTCCGAAACCATCTTGCCGGTCCCGCCTCAACAGCCGGACCGGACGCATAGCAGAACCGCACAGGATTTTCCAAACATGATGCGCTCCTGAGCCCGAATGTCGCCCAGCACCCGTATATTGTCAAATCAAATTGACACATCCTGAGCGGGCACAGTTTGAAAACAGCGCGCAATTCTCTGATCCGCTGGAATAAACGGTCGCATCTTCGGATTGTGCACGCGCGTCCTGCGTCTGCCGCATCTGACAGATATCGACTCATTAGTGTAAGTTTTAGTTGACACTTTCACCCCCGAGTCTAACCTGTAAGAGCCATAGACCAAGGGAGGGGCCGCGGCACATGCAGCCAAAGCCATCATATTCATCCAACCCGCCAGCAGCGCGCCGGCAGCTTTACACCAAGGCTGAACGCGCCCGCCGCGATGCCACGAAATGGACGCTGGTGCAGGGGATTCTTGCTCCGCTGCAGTTCCTCGCTTTCGGGGTGTCGCTGGCGCTGGTGCTGCGATTCCTGTGGACCGGCGATGGCTATGCTGCCGCCACCGTATCGATTCTGATCAAGACCGCGTTGCTGTATCTGATCATGGTCACCGGCGCGATCTGGGAAAAGGTGGTGTTTGGCCAGTATCTCTTTGCGCCGGCGTTCTTTTGGGAAGATGTGGTCAGCTTTGCCGTCATCGCGCTGCACACCTATTATCTCTATGGCCTGATCACCGGAGCGCTCGATCCGGCGGCGCAGATGACCGTCGCGCTTGCCGCCTATGTCACCTATGTCATCAATGCTGGACAGTTCCTGTGGAAACTGCGGCAGGCCCGCCTTGATGCCGGGGCAGAGGCGCAGGCCCCCGATGCCAATGGGGTGGCAGCATGAGCCTCGATTCCCCCGCCCGCGGCTGCCGTGACACCCCCGTGCTCAAAGAGCGTGGCCAGCGTGAGGTGTTCTGCGGCCTGACCGGAATCATCTGGCTGCACCGCAAGATGCAGGATGCGTTCTTTCTGGTGGTCGGTTCGCGCACCTGCGCGCACCTTTTGCAATCCGCCGCCGGGGTGATGATCTTTGCCGAACCCCGCTTCGGCACCGCTATACTGGAAGAAAAAGACCTTGCCGGTCTGGCCGATGCCAATACCGAGCTTGACCGCGAAGTCGCCCGCCTGCTGACCCGCCGCCCCGACATCAAGCAACTCTTCCTCGTCGGCTCCTGCCCTTCGGAAGTGATCAAGCTGGATCTGGCCCGCGCCGCCGAACGGCTGTCCGGACTGCACGCCCCGCATGTGCGGGTCTACAATTACTCCGGCTCCGGCATCGAGACCACCTTTACCCAAGGTGAAGATGCCTGCCTGGCCGCCATGGTCCCGACCCTGGCCGCAACGGATGCGCGCGAGCTGCTGGTGGTCGGCGCGCTGCCCGATGTGGTCGAAGATCAGTGCCTGTCGCTGCTGGCGGAGCTTGGTATCGCGCCGGTCCGCATGCTGCCCGCCCGCCGCGCCACCGACCTGCCCGCCGTCGGGCCCAACACCGTCTTTGCGCTGGTGCAACCCTTTCTCGGCGACACCCACGCCGCCCTGATCCGGCGCGGGGCCACCCCCCTGCCCGCCGTCTTTCCGTTTGGCGAAGAGGGCACCACGCTGTGGCTCTGGGCCATCGCGCAGGAATTCGGCGTCAGCAGAGCGCATTTCGATGCGGTCACCGCCGCCCCCCGCGCCCGCGCCGCCAAAGCCGTCGCCGCCCATGCGGAAACCCTGAACGGCAAATCGGTGTTCTTCTTTCCCGACAGCCAGTTGGAAATCCCCCTCGCCCGCTTTCTCGCCCGCGAATGCGGCATGACCCCGCTCGAAGTCGGCACGCCGTTTCTGCACGCCGCCATCACCGGCCCCGACCTTGACCTGCTGCCCGAAGGCCCGGTCATCAGCGAGGGGCAGGATGTCGACCGCCAGCTCGACCGCCAGCATGCGGCAAAGCCCGACCTTACCGTCTGCGGCCTTGGCCTCGCCAACCCGCTGGAGGCGAAGGGCCATACCACCAAATGGGCGATCGAGCTGGTGTTCACGCCGGTGCATTTCTACGAACAGGCGGGCGATCTCGCCGCCCTGTTCAGCCGCCCGCTGCGCCGCAAGGCCCTGCTGACCGCCGGAGGTGCAGCATGACACTTGCCCTTCATCTTGGCACAAATACTCAGACTGTCCTGCGGGCTGCCACGACGCGCGCCGCCCGGACACCTTGCACCATGCCCCCCTCCCCCATCCCCTCCCCACAAGGGGGAGGGGAGGCTCCCTCCCCCCTCGTGGGGTCGGGGCATGCCCCCGACGGCTGGGGTGGGGGGGCGCTGCATCCGACAGGTCTGCGCCCCGGAACCGGGGGTCAGCCATGAAGCTCACCCTCTGGACATATGAGGGCCCGCCCCATGTCGGCGCGATGCGCGTCGCCACCGGGATGACCGGCCTGCACTATGTGCTGCACGCGCCGCAGGGCGACACCTATGCCGATCTGCTCTTCACCATGATCGAACGGCGCAACCACCGCCCGCCGGTCACCTACACCACCTTTCAGGCCCGCGATCTGGGGGCCGATACCGCCAACCTGTTCAAGGATGCCGCACGCGACGCCTATGCAAGGTTCAAGCCGCAGGCGATGATCGTCGGGGCAAGCTGCACCGCCGAACTGATCCAGGACGATCCCGGTGGTCTGGCCGGCGCACTGGACCTGCCCTGCCCGGTGATCCCGCTGGATCTGCCGAGCTATCAGCGCAAGGAAAACTTCGGCGCGGATGAGACCTTTCATCAGCTGTGCCGCGCCCTCGCAAAGCCCATGCCGCGCACGCAAACCATCACCTGCAACCTGCTTGGGGCCACCGCCCTCGGCTTTCGCCACCGCGACGACGTGGCCGAGGTGACGAAACTGCTGGGCCTGATGGGTATTGCCGTCAACGTGGCCGCCCCCTTGGGGGCATCGCCCGCCGACATCGCCCGCATGGGTCAGGCGCATTTCAACGTGCTCTTGTACCCCGAAACCGGCGAATCCGCCGCCCGCTGGCTGGAGCGGTCCTGCAACCAGCCATGGACCAAAACGGTCCCCATCGGCGTCGGCGCGACCCGCGATTTTCTGCACGAGGTGGCAGCGCTCACCGGCCTGTCACCCCAGGTTGACGAATCCGCCCTGCGCCTGCCCTGGTGGTCGGCCTCCGTCGACTCCACCTACCTGACCGGCAAGCGTGTGTTCCTGTTCGGCGACGCCACCCATGTCATCGCCGCCGCCCGCATCGCCGCCACCGAGATTGGCTTCGAAGTGGTCGGCATGGGCTGCTACAACCGCGAATTTGCGCGGCCCATGCGCGCCGCCGCCAAGGCTTACGGTTTGGAGGCGCTGATCAGCGATGACTATCTGGAGGTGGAAGACGCGATCAGTGCCGCCGCCCCCGAACTGATCCTCGGCACCCAGCAGGAACGCCACATCGGCAAACGCCTCGGCATCCCCTGCGCGGTGATTTCCAGCCCGGTGCATGTGCAGGATTTCCCCGCCCGCTACTCGCCCCAGATGGGGTTCGAGGGCGCGAATGTGATCTTTGACACCTGGATCCACCCGCTGGTGATGGGGCTGGAAGAGCACCTGCTGACGATGTTCCGCGAGGATTTCGAATTTCACTCCGATGCAGGCCCCAGCCACCACGGCGGCAAGGCGGATCTGCGGGACGGTTCTGAGGCGGAGGCCTTCGCGGAACCTGCGGGTGCCTCCGGCGGGAGTATTTTGGCCAAGATGAATGCGCAAGGGCAGGCAGGGCAGCCGGTCTGGCTGGCCGCCGCCGAGCGCGAGCTGAAAAAGATCCCGTTCTTTGTGCGTGGCAAGGCCCGGCGCAACACCGAGGCCTATGCGTCAGAGCAGGGCGTGGCCGAGATTTCTGTTGAAACCCTGTATGAGGCAAAGGCCCATTATGCGCGATGACCGATACACATCGCCGGAAATGACTGCGCCGCAGGGCGACGGGGTTTACCGTTTCGTGATCGTGACGCTGGATGCCCATGCGGCAGGTCCGGCGGCGCGGATCGCGCCCCGGCTGGCAGTTGATTTTCCGGGGATCGAAGTGTCGGTGCACGCGGCGGCGGAATGGGCGGAAAACCCGGCCGCGCTGGCAGCGGCCAAAGCGGCGGTGACCCGCGCCGATTTCGTGGTGGCGAACCTGTTGTTCATCGAAGAGCACATTTCCGCCATCCTGCCCGAGTTGCAGGCCGCACGAAGCCGTTGTGATGCCTTTGTCGGCGTCATTGCCGACCCGTCGGTGGTCAAGCTGACCCGGATGGGCGATCTGGACATGAGCGTCGAGGCCTCGGGACCGATGGCGCTGCTGAAAAAGCTGCGCGGATCAAAAGCGCCGTCGGCCGGGTCTGGCCAGAAGCAGATGGCGATGCTGCGGCGGCTGCCCAAGATCCTGAAGTATTTCCCCGGCAAGGCGCAGGATCTGCGGGCGTGGTTTCTGGCCATGCAGTACTGGCTGGGCGGCTCGGATGACAATCTGGAAGCGATGGTGCGCTTTCTGGTCAGCCGCTATTCCGGCAAGCGCGACTGGGCAAAGATCAAGGCGGCGGCCCCGATCGACTACCCCGATGTCGGCCTCTATCACCCCAGCCTGCCCCATCGCATCACCACCGATGCCAGCGTGATCCCCCGGCCCGAAGGCGCGGTGGCCACCGTCGGCATGCTGATGCTGCGCAGCTATATCCTCGCTGGCGATACCGCGCATTACGACGCGGTGATCGCGGCGTTCGAGGCCAAGGGCATCGCCGTGCTGCCGGCCTTTGCCGGGGGTCTGGATGGCCGCGCGGCGATGGAGGCGTTTTTCACCGGGCCTGCCAGGGCGACGGTCGATGCGCTGGTGTCGCTGACCGGGTTCAGCCTGGTCGGCGGCCCGGCCTACAATGACAGCCCGGCGGCGGTGGCGGCCTTGCAGGCGCTGGATGTGCCCTACATCGCCGCGCATCCGCTGGAATTTCAGACCCTTGGCCAATGGGGCGCGAGCGGAGGCGGGCTTGGCCCGGTGGAAACCACCATGCTGATCGCCCTGCCCGAGATTGACGGCGCGACCAACCCCACCGTCTTTGCCGGGCGGCATGATCTGAATGGCTGCACTGGCTGCGCGCAGAAGTGCCAGCCGCAAAGCGCCGAGGCGCTGGCAACCCGCGCCATGGCCCCTTGCTTTGAGCGGATCACCGCACTGGCCGACAAGGTGGCACGTCTGGCGCATCTGCGCCGGTCCGATGTGGCAGGCCGCAAGGTGGCCATCGTGCTTTACGGTTTTCCGCCCAATGCCGGGGCGGCGGGCACGGCGGCCTATCTGTCGGTGTTCGAGTCGCTGCATAACATGCTGCACGCCATGAAGGCCGCAGGCTACCGGGTGGACCCGCCCGCAAGCGTGGAGGATCTGCGCGAGGCGGTGTTGGGCGGATCGGCGCGGATGTATGGCCAGCCCGCCAATGTGGCGGCGATGGTGCCTGCCGCCGAGGTGGTCGCCAAGACCCGCTGGCTGCGCGATGTCGAGGCTGCCTGGGGCCCTGCCCCCGGCCGCATCCAGACCGATGGCCGGGGCGTCTTTGTGCTGGGGCGCGAGATGGGCCATGTGTTCGTGGGCCTGCAGCCGGTGTTCGGCTATGAAGGCGACCCGATGCGGCTGCTGTTTGAGAAGGGCTTTGCCCCGACCCATGCCTTCACCACCTTCTACCGCTGGCTGCGCGAAGACTTCCGCGCCGATGTGCTGCTGCATTTCGGCATGCATGGCGCGCTGGAGTTCATGCCGGGCAAACAGGCGGGCCTGTCGGAAACCTGCTGGCCCGACCGGCTGATCGGCAACCTGCCCAACATCTACCTGTATGCCGCCAACAACCCGTCCGAGGCGACACTTGCCAAGCGCCGCTCGAACGCGATCACCATCACCCATCTGACGCCACCCTTGGCGCAATCGGGGCTCTACAAGGGGTTGGCCGATGTGAAGGACACGCTGACCCGCCTGCGTGCTTTGCCTGCGGACGCGCCGGAGCGGCTGGAGCTGATCGACCTGCTCATGGTGCAGGCGCTTGCCGTCGATCTGGATGCCAGCGATCTGGACACGCTGTGGATCAAATTGCTGGAGACCGAGGGCGCACTGATCACCGATGGCTTCCACGTCGTGGGCCGCAAGATGACCGATGCCGCCCGCGCCGCCATGCTCGACCTGATGCCTGACACCGCCGACAAGGCGGCAGCCGACCGTCTGTTGCGCGAAGAGCATGAGATCCCCGCCTTGCTGCGCGCGCTGTCGGGGCGGTTCATCAGCCCGGTGCCGGGGGGTGATCTGATCCGCGCGCCGGAAATTCTGCCGACGGGCCGCAACATCCACGCCTTTGACCCGTTCCGCATGCCAACCGCCTTTGCCATGCAGGATGGTGCGGCACAGGCCGGGCGCCTGCTGGCCGCGGCAGAGCGGCTGCCGCGCTCAGTGGCGCTGGTGCTGTGGGGGTCCGACAATATCAAATCCGATGGCGGCCCGATTGCACAGGCGCTTGCCTTGATGGGCGCAAAGCCCCGGTTTGATCACTATGGGCGGCTCTGCGGGGCCGATCTGATCCCGCTGGCCGAACTGGGCCGCCCCCGCATTGACGTGGTGATGACCCTGTCGGGCATCTTCCGCGACCTCTTGCCCTTGCAGACCCGGATGCTGGCCGAGGCGGCGTACAAGGCCGCCACCGCCGAGGAACCGCTGTCGCAGAACTTTGTCCGCGCCCATGCGCTTGTCTATGCGCAGGAGATGGGCGTCGACATGGATGTGGCGGCCCTGCGGGTGTTTTCCAATGCCGAGGGGGCTTATGGCTCGAACGTCAACGTGCTGGTCGGATCCTCCGCCTTTGGCGCCGAGGATGAGCTGGCCGATGCCTACGAGTCGCGCAAGAGCTTTGCCTATGGCCGCTCGGGCAAGCCGGTGCAGAACGGGGCGCTGCTGCAAAAGGCGCTGAAAGATGTCGATCTGGCCTATCAAAACCTGGAATCGGTCGAACTGGGCGTCACGAGCGTAGACCACTATTTCGACACGCTGGGCGGCATCGCCCGCGCGGTGAAACGCGCGCGTGGCGGGCAGGAGACCCCGGTGTTCATCGGCGATCAGACCCGTGGTGCGGGCACGGTGCGCACCTTGCGCGACCAGATCGCGCTGGAGACCCGGTCGCGCAGCCTGAACCCCAAGTTCTATGAGGGGCTCTTGAAGCACGGGGCCGAAGGCGTGCGCCAGATCGAGGCGCAGGTGTCGAACACCTTCGGCTGGTCGGCCACCACCGGGCACGTCGACCCTTGGGTCTATCAGCGCCTGTCCGAAACCTTTGTGCTGGACGAGGCGATGCGCAAACGCCTGGCGGGCCTGAACCCCGAAGCCAGCAACCGCATGGCGCAGCGGCTGCTGGAAGCGTCCGACCGCAACTACTGGCAGCCCGACGCCGAGACATTGGCCGCGCTGCAACGCGCGGCGGATGAGATGGAAGACCGTCTGGAAGGGATCGCAGCGGAATGACGATGTGGTTTCCAGATTTCGCCTTCGGACCGGGGCTCTGCCCCGGACCCCGGAGTATTTTCACCAAGATGAAAGGGGCGCGCCCGCCTCTGGAAAGGAGCGGACAATGAGCCCGCGTGATGAGATACCAGACCTGAGAGGCCTTGACGGCGACGGCTCGGTGCAGGTGCATCAGGACAGCGATGTAAAGATCGAAGGGGCCAAGGTGTTCTCGGTCTATGGCAAGGGCGGGATCGGGAAATCGACCACCAGTTCGAACCTGTCAGCCGCGTTTTCGATGATGGGCAAGCGGGTGTTGCAGATCGGCTGCGACCCCAAGCATGACAGCACATTTACCTTGACCGGGCGGCTGCAATCGACGGTGATCGACATTCTGAAAGAGGTCGATTTCCACGCCGAAGAACTGCGGCCCGAAGATTACGTCGCCATCGGCTTCAACGGCGTGAAATGTGTGGAGGCCGGTGGGCCGCCCGCAGGCACCGGTTGCGGCGGCTATGTGGTGGGCCAGACGGTGAAACTCTTGAAGCAGCATCACCTGCTGGAAGACACCGATGTGGTGATCTTTGACGTGCTGGGTGATGTGGTCTGCGGCGGGTTTGCCGCGCCCTTGCAGCATGCCGACCGCGCGGTGATCATCACCGCCAATGACTTCGACAGCATCTACGCAATGAACCGCATCATCGCGGCCGTGCAGGCAAAATCCAGCAATTACAAGGTGCAGCTGGCGGGCTGCGTCGCCAACCGCTCCCGCGAGACCGATGAGGTTGACCGCTACTGTGCCCGTGTCGGCTTCAACCGGCTGGCGCATATGCCCGACATTGATGCCATCCGCCGCAGTCGCCTGAAGAAAAAGACCCTGTTCGAGATGGACGATGCCGAAGACGTGGTGATGGCGCGGGCCGAATACATGCGGCTGGCCGATACGCTGTGGCGGTCGGTTCAGGGCAAGGGATCGACCCCCGACCCGTTGCCCGACCGCGAGATCTTTGAATTGCTGGGGTTTGACTGATCATGGCCGACTATTCCGCCACCCGTGCCCGGGTCGAAGACTATTTCGACCGCAGCGCCACCAAAGTGTGGGAGCGTCTGTGTTCTGACGCGCCAGTCAGCCGGATCCGGCAGACCGTGCGCGCCGGGCGTGATGCCATGCGGGCGATGATGCTGGCGCAATTGCCCGCAGACCTGTCGGGTGCGCGGGTGCTGGATGCCGGTTGTGGCACCGGGCTGATGACGGCAGAGCTGGCGGCGCGCGGGGCCGAGGTGGTGGCGGTGGATATCTCGCCCCAGCTGATCCGCATTGCGCGCGACCGGCTGGATGCCCGCTTTGCCAGTCAGGTCACCTTTGCCGCCGGGGACATGACCGATGAAACGCATGGGCACTTTGACCATGTGATCGCAATGGACAGCCTGATTTACTACAGCGGGGAGGATATTGCCGCGATCCTGCACCGTCTGGCGCAGCGCACGCGAGCGGGGATCGTGTTTACCGTGGCCCCGCGCACCCCGTTCCTGATGACCTTCTTCACACTGGGCAAGCTGTTCCCGCGCGCCGACCGGTCGCCCACCATGATCCCGCATGCCTATGAAACCCTGGCAAAATCCGCCGGGCCGGGACTGGCACGCGTGGGGCGGATCAGCAGCGGGTTCTATATCAGCGACTGTCTGGAGTACCGGCCATGATCCTGCGCAAGAAGGACATCGCGAAACTTGGTGCCGGGTGGATGCCCTTTGCCGACGCCGCCTCTGATGGCCTGCCGATGGGGCAGCTCTTGCGGCTGTCGCTGTTCCAGATCTCGGTGGGCATGGCGACGGTGCTGCTCTTGGGCACGCTGAACCGGGTGATGATCGTCGAGCTGTCGATCCCCGCCATGCTGGTGGCGCTGATGATCGCGATTCCGGTGCTGGTGGCCCCGTTCCGGGCGTTTCTGGGCCATCGGTCGGACACCCACCGAAGCGCGATCGGCTGGAAGCGGGTGCCTTACCTGTGGTTCGGCAGCCTGTGGCAGATGGGCGGCCTTGCGGTGATGCCGTTCGCGCTGATCGTGCTGTCGGGGGACCAGTATCTTGGGCCGGTCTGGGCGGGTGAGGTGCTGGCGGCGCTGGCATTCCTCATGACCGGGGTGGGCATGCACATGACCCAGACCGCCGGTCTGGCCCTCGCCGCCGACCGCGCGAGTGATGAGACCCGGCCTCGCGTGGTGGCGCTTTTGTACATCATGTTCCTGCTTGGCATGGGCGTCTCGGCGGTGATCGTGGGCTACCTCTTGCGCGACTATGACCCGGTCACGCTGGTCCGCGTGGTGCAGGGCTGCGGGGCGGCGACGCTGGTCTTGAACATCATCGCGCTGTGGAAGCAGGAAAAGGTCAGCCCCATGACACGCGCGCAGCGCGAGGAACCGTGTCCGCAGTTCCGCGATGCCTGGCGTGATCTGATGGCGGGTGGCACGGCAGGGCGCTTGCTGGCGGTGGTGATGCTGGGCACGCTGGCGTTTCAGATGCAGGATGTGCTGCTGGAGCCGTATGGCGGGGAGATTCTTGGCCTGTCGGTCGGGGCGACCACGCTCTTGACCGCCGCATGGGCATGCGGGGCGCTGATCGGGTTCCTGATCGCGGCGCGCTGGCTGACGCGGGGGCTGGACCCGTACCGGATGGCCGCGCGCGGCATTCTGGCCGGGATTGCTGCGTTTTCCTGCGTGATCTTTGCGGCCCCGCTCGACAGCACGCTGATCTTTTACACTGGCGCCTTTGGCATCGGCTTTGGCGGCGGGCTGTTCGGCATCTCTACCCTGACCGCTGCCATGACCATGCCTGCGCGCGGGCTGGCGGGTGCGGGCCTGGCGCTTGGGGCCTGGGGGGCGGCGCAGGCCACCGCCGCCGGCCTTGCCATCCTGATCGGCGGCACCCTGCGCGATGTGGTCGGCCATCTGGCCACAGCGGGCAAACTGGGCGCGCTGACTGATGCGAGCATCGGCTATTCCGCCGTCTATCACCTTGAAATCGGACTGCTTTTTCTAACGCTTATCGCCCTTGGCCCCTTGGTCAAGGTCAATATCCTGACCCCACCGAAACCGGACGCCGACGGGGGCAAACTCGCCCTTGCCGACTTCCCCACCTGACAACGCGGAGGACCATTCCATGGTTGGCGTCACTTTCTTTGGCAATTTCGATCTGGCAAGCCTGTCGATCTGGCTGTTCTGGGGCTTTTTCGCCCTGCTGATCTATTACCTGCAAACCGAAAACATGCGCGAAGGCTATCCGCTGGAGACCGAAGACGGTCTGCCCGCGCCCAATCAGGGCCCGTTTCCGGTGCCCAAGCCGAAAACCTTCCTTTTGCCCAACGGCAAGGGCACTGTCACCGTGCCATCGGCCGAGAATGAGGCGGCGCACCGCCGCACCGATCTGGCGCTGGCGCGCACGGCGGTGTCGGAAGGGTTCCCGCACGCCCCCACCGGCAACCCGATGCTCGATGGCGTCGGTCCTGCCTCATGGGCGCCGCGCCGGGATGAGCCGGAGCTGGATGGCCACGGCCATGCAAAGATCGTGCCGATGGCGCAGGCCCATGGCTTTGCCGTCAGCGCCGGGCGTGACCCGCGTGGCCTGCCGGTGCAGGCCGCCGATCTGGAGGTTGTGGGCCGCGTCAGCGACATGTGGGTCGATGCCCCCGAGCAGATGGTCCGCTATCTGGAAATCGAGCTCAATTCCGGCGAACGCCGCCTGATCCCGATGACCATGGCCCGGATCTGGGCCGACCGGGTGCGCGTGCGCTCGATCACCTCGGACCATTTCGCAGACATTCCGGCGACCAAATCGCTGACCACGGTGACCAAGCTCGAGGAAGACAAGATCTCGGCCTATGTCGCCTCGGGCTGGATGTACGCCACGAACCGCAAATACGGGTTCTGATCAAAAAGGGGGGCGGCGCGCGCCCGCGCCGCCCCGTCTTACCCCAAGCGACGGAGGGTCTGAGATGTCGGGCCAGAATAAGGACTTCGATTTCGAGATAATGCCCGGCGTCCCCGCCGGTCTGCCAAAGGATGAACAGATCCTGTGGCAGGGCAAACCGCAGGCCATGGCGCTTGCGCGTGAAGCTTACAAGATCAACTGGATCGCCGGGTATATGCTGGCCGTCGTGCTCTGGCGCGCCGGCGGGGCCTATGCCGATGGCGGCACCGCGCTGATGCTGGCCACCGGCCTGCCCTATCTGGTGCTGTCGGTCGCGGGCTACGGCGTGATCTACCTGCTGGCATGGGCGCAAGCCCGCGCCTCGATCTACACCATCACCACCGCCCGCGTGATCATGCGGATCGGGGCGGCGCTGCCGGTCACCTACACCATCCCCTTTGTCCGCATCGCCACCGCCCGGCTGGATGTCAGACCCGGCGGCACCGGCACCATTGCGCTGGAAATCACCGCAGGCATGCGGCTGTCCTTCGCGGTCCTCTGGCCGCACCTGCGGCCCGGCTTTGCCAAACACACGCAGCCCGCGTTCCGCTGCATCGCGGATGCGCAGAACGTGGCCCGCCTGCTGGCCGATGCGGCACAGGCCAAGCTGAACGAACCCGTTGTCACCATGGCCCCTTCGGGTGCCGTGATGGCCGCAGAATAAGGGAGCGCGCAGATGGCCCAGCTCCGCACCCTCGCCGACCGTCAATCGCCCGAGCGCGAGATGATCCCCCGCGTTCTGCTTTGGGCGATGTTCGCCCTTGCCATGATCACGCTGGCCATCGTCAGCCTGTCGGTCGTCACCAACCGCCCGCATGTGGGCGTTCCCCCAGCCGCGACTGCCGTACAAGAGCGGTGGCTGGTTCTTGAAGGCAAGTCAGCACAGGCGGTTGTGGTCCGCGATGCTGACGGCACCCTGCTGATGGATCTGCCGCATGGCGGTTTCATCACCGTGATCCAGTCTGCCATGGCGCGCGCGCGTCTGGTGGCCCAGATCCCGGGCAATCCGCCAATGCGGGTTGTGCGCTATGACAACGGCCGCCTTGTGGCCGAAGACCCGGCCACGGGGTGGAGCGCCGAGCTCTATGCCTTTGGCGGCGACAACAAAGCCGCGTTCGAACGGCTGCTTGATCAGACAAAATAAGGGAAAACAACAATGGCATTCTTCAGCAAAACAACCGAACAGGTGCCCTGCACCGTCGAGGTCAGTCACCGCTTTGAAGCGCTTCACGCCCATGTCAAATTCAACAACGGCGCCGTCGTGCACCCCGGCGACGAGGTGCTGGTGCATGGCGCGCCGGTGCTGGCCGCCTACGGCGAGCTGATCATCGAGGACCGCATGGCCACCATCACCCGCGCCACCTGGGTCGAGCGGCAATGGGTCAAGCTGACCGGCGATCTCGACTTCATGGAATTGTGCGAGTTTTCGTTTTCAGAGGAGTTGACAGTATGAAAGACGCAACCCCTGAGGCCCGCCACGACACCACCCATGGCGAGTTGCACGCCGAGCTGGCGGGCAAGTTCGACACCACGGCGATGGCGACCGATGCCACCCTGCTGAACCCGCGCTTTTACACCACCGACTTCGACGAGATGGACCGCATCGACGTAACCCCGGTGCGCGCCGAATGGGATGTGCTGATCGCGCAGATGAAATCCGACCCCAACAAGGGCCATTTCAAGAAAAACGCCGACTGGGATCATGTGGACTGGGCCGGGATGGAGCCGCATCTGCGCGCCGAATTCATCGACTTTCTGGTGTCATCCTGCACCGCCGAATTCTCGGGCTGCGTGCTCTACAAGGAAATGAAACGCCGCGGCAACAATCCCGACATCTGCGAGCTGTTCAACTACATGGCCCGCGATGAAGCGCGGCATGCCGGTTTCATCAACGACGCGCTGCGTGAGGCGGGGGTGGCGGTGAACCTCGGGTTCCTGACCAAGGCCAAGAAATACACCTATTTCCGGCCAAAGTTTATCTACTATGCCACCTACCTGTCCGAGAAAATCGGCTACGCGCGCTACATCACGATCTACCGCCACCTTGAGGCGCATCCCGAACACCGGTTCCACCCGATTTTCAAATGGTTCCGCGAATGGTGCAACGACGAGTTCAGCCATGGCGAGGCGTTCGCCCTCTTGATGCGCACAGACCCCAAGCTGACCACGACCTGGGCCAACAAGCTGTGGATCCGGTTCTTTCTGACGGCGGTGTATTCCACGATGTGGGTGCGCGACCATGCCCGCAAGGATTTCCACGCGGCGTTGGGGGTGGACATCGACTGGTATGACCATGAGGTGTTCCGCAAAACCTCGGCCATCGCGCGGCAGGTGTTCCCGGTCGAGCTCGACATCGACCACCCGCGCTGGATCCCCGGTCTGCGCCGGATGAACGCGGCCATGCTGGATATGGAGCGCGGCCGCAAAACCGGCGGTCTCAAGGGCCGCATGACCAATGCCTGGGGCACGATCCGCGCCCTGACGGCCTTTGTCTCGCTCTACACGATCCCGGTCATCAAGACGACCCCGCCCGCCTCGGTGCGGCTGGAACCGGCATATTGACCGCATACCATCATATCACCGCGACAGCGGTGATTGCGGCGGCAGGATGGGCGCGTCCCGCCGCCGCGCGTGGCCCCTCTGGTATCAGGGGGGCCACGAATGACTGACCTGTGGAGCATGACTAACCCATGGATCGCGGCGCTGTCAGCCCTTTTCCTGTGGTGGTTTTCGACCGGCATCATCCTGTGGCGGGTGCGCCGGGCCGACAATCAGGGCCATGACGCGCATCTGTGGTCGGTACTGCTGGGACTGCCCTTGCTGCTGGGGGGCGTGGTCGGGTTGAACGAGACGCTGACCGACACCTCAGCCACCGGTGCTTACCTCGCCTTTCTCTCCGCTCTTGCCCTCTGGGCCTGGGTCGAACTCGCGTTTCTGTCGGGCATCATCGCCGGGCCGAACACGAACCCCTGCCCGCCCGGTGCCGCGCTGCCAGACCGCTTTCTGCGCGCGATCGGCACCATCCTGTGGCACGAAATTCTGCTGATCACCCTGCTCTGCGCCCTTGTGATCCTGTCCCACGACGCGCCCAACATCTTTGGCCTCTGGACCTTTGCCATCCTGTTCTTTGCCCGGATCTCGGCCAAGCTGAACCTGTTCTTCGGCGTGCCGCGCATCCATACCGAGTTCCTGCCCCGCCCGCTGGCGCATCTGGCCAGCCACTTCCGCCGCGCGCCGATGAACGCGGTGTTCCCGGTTTCGATCACCGCGCTCAGCTATGCCTCCTACTGCTTTACCGAGCGCGCCCTCACCGCCCCCACCCCCGGCAGCCTGATCGGCTTTACTCTTCTGTCCGCCTTGACCCTGCTCGCCCTGTTGGAGCACTGGTTCATGGTGATCCCGCTTCCCGACCAGAAGCTCTGGCGCTGGATGCTGCCCGAGCGCAAACCGCAACCGCAGGTGATGCAGACCCTGCGCCCGACGTTGAAAGAAAAGACCCATGGACTTTGACGCCCTCTTCACCAGCCATCTGGATCTCCTGAAAGCTGAAGGCAACTACCGCGTCTTTGCCGATCTGGAACGCCGCTGCGGCAATTTCCCCCGCGCCGACAATCACAAGGACGGGCAGTTGCGCGATGTCACCGTCTGGTGTTCCAACGATTATCTGGGCATGGGCCAGAACCCGAAAGTGGTGAATGCCATGGTCGAGGCGGTGCGGTCCTGCGGCACCGGCGCAGGCGGCACCCGCAACATCGGCGGCACCAATCACCACCATATCCTGCTGGAATCCGAACTCGCCGACCTGCATGGCAAAGAGGCCGCCCTGCTGTTCACCTCTGGCTATGTGTCGAACTGGGCCGCCCTTGGCACCCTTGGCGCGCGCATTCCGGGCGCGGTGATCCTGTCGGATGAGAAAAACCATGCGTCGATGATCGAAGGCATCCGCCACTCCCGCGCCGACAAGGTGCTGTGGCGGCACAACGACTGGCGCGATCTGGACCGCAAGCTGCACGCCGTCGGCGACCGGCCCAAAATCGTGGCGTTTGAATCCGTCTATTCGATGGATGGCGATGTCGCCCCGATCCGCGAAATCATCGAGGTCTGCGAAGCCCATGGCGCGCTGTCCTATATCGACGAGGTGCACGCCGTCGGCATGTACGGCCCCCGCGGCGGTGGCGTATCCGAGCGGGAGGGCCTTGCCCACCGCATCGACCTGATCGAAGGCACGCTGGGCAAGGCCTTTGGCTGCGTCGGCGGCTATATCACCGGATCGGCCCCGCTGGTCGATTTCATCCGCAGCTTCTCATCCGGCTTCATCTTCACCACCGCCCTGCCCCCGGCCGTCGCAGCCGCCGCCACCGCCTCGATCAAACACCTCAAGGACTCGTCGCAAGAGCGCCTCGCCCAGCAGCACCGCGTCGCCCGGCTGCGCGCGCGGCTGGATGCCGCCGGCATTCCGCATATGGCCAATGACAGCCACATCATCCCGGTGATGATCGGCGATCCGGTCAAGTGCAAGATGATCAGCGATATCCTGATGAACGACTGGGGCATCTATGTGCAGCCGATCAACTACCCCACCGTGCCAAAGGGCACGGAGCGCCTGCGCATCACCCCCGGCCCGCTGCATTCGGATGCCGATATCGACCATCTGGTCGCGGCGCTGTCGTCGCTCTGGCATCAATGCGCGCTGGCTCATGCGGTTGCCTGAGGCACCCAAATGCCGGTGTGCGCCCCACAAATCCATCACGCGCACATTGGCGTGACTTGCCTTTTCCAACCGCAGGTCCATCTTTCATACCATCAGACATCCGGGAGGATCCCCATGAGACTCACTTTGACTGCCCTGACTTTCGCCTCGCTCGCCCTTGCGGCCCCCGCCATGGCCCAGGACGCGACCGGGGATGCCGCCGCTGGTGAGAAAGTCTTCAACAAATGCCAGACCTGCCACGTCATCGCCGATGCCGATGGCAATGTGCTGGGTGGCCGCAACGCCAAGACCGGCCCGAACCTCTACGGCCTGCCGGGCCGCACTGCCGGCACCCAGGCCGATTTCAACGGCTACGGCGACTCGCTGGTTGCTCTCGGCGCCACCGGCTTCACCTGGGATGAGGCGAGCTTTACCGAATACGTTGCCGACCCGGCCAAGTTCCTCAAAACCCGTCTGGATGACAATGGCGCCCGCACCAAGATGTCGTTCAAACTGACCAACGCCAAGGAAAAGGCCGATGTCTGGGCCTATATCGCCTCACTCTCGCCCGCGATGGAACCCGCGGCTGAGGGCGAAGCCGCTCCGGCAGCGACGAACTGATCTGCCATCGGCAGCAAAGCAAAGGCCCCGGAGCGATCCGGGGCTTTTTGCGTTCGGGGGGGCCGGGTGTGCTAGCTCGTCCGACCATGCGGCGGGGTCAGATGCCGGTCTGCCCCCGCAGCGGTTGCTGCCCTGACAGCAAATCGGCATTGTCGGCATAAATCTTTGTTATTCTCTCGATAAGTCGCCGGATCGGGGCGCGGTGCCGGTCATCATCGTGCATGACCAGATATTGCTGCTCGGTCAGGGCTTCAATGACAGGTCCGGCCCGGCACAAAGCCGGGTCACAATCCCCGGTCATGCAGGGCATCACCCCAATGCCAGCCCCGGCCCGCACCAGTTGATGAACCGTCGCAACCGTGCTGGCCATGACCGAGATCATATGGTCCTGACGGTGCAGCCACTGCGCCGCAGGGTGCCTTGCGTGTACCGGATCAAGTGCCACCCAGCCCAACTGCTCGGGGTCCGGCACACTCCAGCTGCGATAGGGCGCAAACCGCAAGGTGCCCAGCCTGCGCGAGGCAAGGTTTCCCGCTTCTGCAGGCCGGTTCCGGATGCCCAGATCAATCTCGCGGTGCGCAATGTCCAGAGTCGCCTCGGTTGTTACAAAATTCAGCCGGAACCCGTCAGAGCGGCGGCTGAGAAGGGTGTATTTGTCGGCAAGAAACATCGCGGTCGCTGTCCCGGCAGACAGGCGGATCAAGGGTGTGGCGGCCTTCGAGGACAAAGCCTCCTGAACCGGCACGGCGGCGGCGTGCATGGCCTTTACCCGTTTGAACAGCGCCTGCCCCGCAAGGGTCAGACTGTATCCGGTCTGAGTCCTGTGAAACAGCGTCTGGCCCGCGCGCTGTTCCAGCGCGAGCATGCGACGGCCCACGGTCGGGGGGCTCAGGCCGACCAGACGACTGGCCGCGCTAAGGCCGCCACTCTGCGCAACATGGAAGAAAATTTCCAGATCATCCCAGCCAAGTCTTTCACCAGTGAACGACATGCTTCATTCCTCGGGGTTTTTTCGGGCGTATCGCTGCTCCATCATTTCATGAGTGAACAAATGGAGATGCCGATGCAACCCCTGATCCTCCCGATCCCATCCCGCAAACTCACCGAAGAAGAGTTTTACGCTCTTGGCCATCGCCCGATAAAAAGCCGGCTCAATGTGGTCTGGGCCTCCTGCCGCAGGATCGGTCGCCACCTGATCGGTCTGCCCGGCTCTGTTCGCACGGCAGGGCTGCTGGGGCGCAACAGGCGGGTCACGGGACCAGGAACAGGCAAAACGCGTCCCCTTGCAGATGAAAGACTATGACATCCGCAACGGACAGGCGGGCCGTGGGAACAACCTCCTCACCACCTGTCAAACATTAATTTATCTTTAACGACCACATATCAAACAATTGATTTCAAACAATATTAAAAACCTCCCCCTGTGTTACAGCCCCCCTTCCTCACACCGAAACCGTGGCCTTCAGCACCTCTTTCGACAGCGTGGCCTTGTCGCCTTCCAGCGCCACTTCGCCGCGTTTGAGCACGTAAAAGCGGTCCGCCAGACCATAGGCAAAGTCGAAATACTGCTCGACCAGAATGATCGCCATATCGCCCTTGCCTTTCAGATACTCGATCACCCGCCCGATCTGCTGGATGATGTTGGGCTGGATGCCTTCGGTCGGCTCGTCCAGCAGCAGCACGCGCGGCTTCATGATCATCGCGCGGGCAATCGCCAGCTGCTGCTGCTGCCCGCCCGACAGATCGCCGCCGCGCCGGTGGAGGAAGTCTTTCAGGATCGGGAACAGCTCGAAAATCTCCTCCGGGATGCGATGCTCGGCCCGGGGCAGCAGGGCATAGGCGGTCTCCATATTCTCGCGCACGGTCAGCAGCGGAAAGATCATCCGCCCCTGCGGCACCACGGCCAGCCCGCGGCGCGCCATCGCCTGTGGCGGCACCACCGGCACCACCTCCCCGCCCAGCCAGACCTGCCCGCCCGAGCGCGGATGCGTCCCCGCCAGCGCCTTTAACAGCGAGGTCTTGCCGACGCCGTTGGTGCCCATCACGCAGGTCACCTCCCCCGCCCGCGCCTCCATGCTGATGCCGTGCAGGATCTGGCTGCCGCCATAGTGCAGCGTCAGGTTTTCGGTTCTGATCATCGCTCGGACCGCCCCAGATAAACGTCGATCACCTGCGGATTGCGGGTGACATGGTCCAGTGTGCCCTCGGCCAGCACAGACCCCTCATGCAGCACCGTGACCTTGCAATTCAGGCGGCGCACGAATTCCATGTCATGCTCGACCACCACCACCGCGCGGGTTTTGGCAAGGTCCACCAGCAGCCGCGTGGTATGCTCGCGCTCCGCCAGCGTCATGCCGGCGGCGGGTTCATCGACCAGCAAAAGCTGCGGCTCTTGCGCCAGCAGCATCCCGATCTCCAGCCATTGCTTTTGCCCGTGCGACAGCTCGCCCGACTTGCGGGCGAGCGAGTCACCCAAGCCCACCTCGGCCGCCAGCTCCGCCACGCGGGCATGATCGGCGGGTTTGGGCGACCAGAACAGCACCGCCAGCGGCCCGCGCGCCGCCTTGAGCGCCATCATCAGATTGTCGGCCACCGTCTGATCCTCGAACACCGTCGGGCGCTGAAACTTGCGCCCGACCCCGGCGCGGGCGATCTGCGCCTCGGACATCTTCAGCAGCGATTGCAGGCGATCCCCCCACAGCACGCGGCCCTCATCGGGGCGGGTCTTGCCGGTGACGATATCCATGAACGTGGTCTTGCCCGCGCCATTGGGCCCGATGATCGCGCGCAGTTCCGCCGGGCCGATAGAGAAAGACAGGTTGTTGATGGCGCGAAAGCCGTCAAAGGTGACCGACACGCCGGAGACTTCGAGAAGCTGGCTCATTCCTTGGCCTCCTTTTCCATGAGTGACCCGTCATCGGGGCCAAGCGTCGCACCCTTGCGGTCGGGGCTGCGCAAGCCCTGCCACAGGTCGAACAACCCGCCGATGCCCTTGGGCGCGAACAGGGTGACGCCGACAAAGGACAGGCCCAAGAGGATCAGCCACCAATCCACCCAGTTGATGGTGTAGAAGCCCAGGTTGATCGACGGCGCCCGCCCGCCGGTGAACCAGGACGACAACAGCGAGACGAATGCCGCACCAATCACCGCGCCATAGAGCCGCCCGCGCCCGCCGATGGCGACCCAGACCGCGAGGTAGATGCTGGCGATCGGGGCGAGTTCGGCCGGGTTGATGATGCCCGCCTGCGGGTAATACAGCGCGCCCGCGATGGCGGCGATGATGGCGGTGAGGGTGAAGACAAAGAGCTTGTACCCCTCCACCGAGTAGCCGAGGAAGCGCACCCGCGCCTCATCATCGCGGATCGCGCGGATCACAGATCCGAACTTGCCCGAGACCACCCAGGCCACCAGCAGGTAGCCAAGGCCAAGGGCAAAGGCCGAGGCCCAGAGAAACCATACCGAGATCCGGTCCTGCGACACCCCGTCCAGACCGGGGATGTTCTGCAGGCCCGACAACCCGTTGTTGCCCCGCAGGCCGGAGTCGTTCTGGAACAGATAGAGCGCAAGGGCGAGCGTCATCGCCTGCGTCAGGATCGACAGATACACGCCCGTCACCCGGCTGCGGAACGCCAGCCAGCCAAAGACCAGCGCCAGCACGCCCGGCACCAGCACCACCAGCATGAGTTGCAGCGGCAATGAATGGGCGAAACTCCAGACCGGGGGCAGTTCGGACGCGCCGACCACGCCGAAGATCTGCGCGGCGATGCCGTTCTGGATTTCCTGCGCAGTGGCGGGCAGCGCCTCGTTGGACAGGGCGGTGATGACAATGCCTTCGGTGCGGGCATACATCAGCCACATGCCGATCATGTAGCCGCCAAGCGCGAAAAACGCCATGTGGCCGAGCGACAAGATGCCGGCATAGCCCCAGATCAGATCCATCGCGAGCGCGGCAAGGCAGAGGCACAGGGTTTTGCCCAGCGTCTTGATGAAGGAGGTGGACAGGAACGCGACGCCATACGCCTCGGACAGCACGGTGACGCCCAGCGTGAACAGCGACAGGATCAAAAGGAACCACAACACGGAAGGGTTCCGGGAAAGATAGGTGCGGGTCATATCATGCTCCTGCCGTCGGACCGGGGGCCAGCCCCCCAGTCCATTGGTTTCTTGAACCAATGGCGAAGCCAATGGCCTGCCCCGGAGTATTTTTGCCAAGATGAATGGAAAGGCATTGCCATCAATCCCCCGCCGCGCGGCCCTTGAGGGCGATGATGCCCCTTGGGCGGAACTGGATGAACAGGATGATGAACAGGATCATGTAGGTCTGGGCGGCCAGGGTGTTTGAGGGGTTCAGGAACTCGATGCCCTTTTGCAGCGTGCCGATCATCAGCGCCCCGGCAAGGGTGCCCCAGATATTGCCGACGCCGCCGACCACAACGGTCATGAAGCTTTGCACGATATAGTCGTTGCCCAGTTCCGAGGTGACCTTGGCAAACAGGCCGATGGCGATGCCCGCGATGCCTGCGATGCCGGAGCCGAGGCCAAAGGTCAGCATGTTGATCCGGTCGGGGTTGATGCCCATCGAAGCAGCCATTGACGGGTTTTGCGTCACGGCGCGCACCTCCAGCCCCAACCGGGTGCGCTTCATCAGCCAGAGGAAGAACAGCAGGAACACCAGCGCCAGCACGAAGATCGCGACGCGGATATAGCTGATCGACACGATGTCGTTGAAGCTGAGCGCGCCATCCAGCCAGGCGGGCGAGGTCAGCGGCCTTGCTTGCGTGCCAAAGATGTTCTTGGCCAGCTGTTGCAGCGCAATCGAGATGCCGAAGGTGGCGAGCAGCGTTTCCAGCGGGCGCTTGTACAGGTGGCGGATCACCAGCCGCTCCATCGCGACCCCGGCGGCGAAGGTGACGGCAAAGGCCAGCGGCAGCGCCACGATCAGCGACAGGGTATAATTCGGGATGAACAGCTGCACCACATAGCCGGTGTAGGCCCCCATCATGATGAACTCGCCATGCGCCATGTTGATCACGCGCATCACGCCAAAGGTGATCGCCAGACCGATGGCGGCCAGAAAGTAGATCGAGGCGAGCGACAGCGCATCCAGCGCGAGGTCCGCCACCTGCATCGAGGCCAGCTTGACCTCGATGCCGGTCAGCACGGCCTGTGCGGCGGTGGTGATGGTGGTATCGGGTTCGGAGTAGGTCTCGACAAAGCGGTGACCGGCGACGATCTGGGTCACCTCTTCATCGGTGGCGGCAACCGGCACCGTGCCCGCCTCTTCCAGCAGAGTGTAGGCGCGGTTGCGGGCGGTCTGGCTGTTCAGCTCGGCCAGCGGGATGCCCGCAACCGCGCCGTCCACGATATTGGCGGCAAGCGAGGCCTTGAGCTCGGCGGTGGTCAGCCGGGCCGGGGCAAGGTTGGCGGCGACCAGCAGGTCATAGGCCTCCACTTCGGTCAGATCGCTGCCGGGATCAAGCTCGCGGGCGATGTTGCCCTCAATCGCAGTTCCCAAGGGGGCGGCGCGGCGGGTGGTGGCCAAGAGCGGGTTGAGCGCGGCGCGCAGATCAAGGCCAAGGTCGCCGGAAAAGCTCTCGACGGCGGCGATGCGGGTGGCGGCATCGGGGTCAAAGCGCAGGGTGAGCAGGCGGTTGAGCCGGTCCTTTTGCGTGCGCAAGCTGGGGTCGGCCTCGGCCTCGATCGAGGCGCGGAGCGGTTCCAGCAGTTCGGGCGCGGGGTCGCGGGCGATGGTGGTGAGCGCCGCCGCGCGGCGCGCCGGATCGGGATCATTGAGCTGGAACTGCACCAGCGCATTGGCGATCACCCCGCGCACCCCGGAATTGGGGCGCAGCTCGGTGATATCGGCGCGTGGCGCGGTGCCCGCGTCGCTGCCATCGAGCAGGCGCAGGGCGTAGCCATCGGCCGAATCCGAGATCAGCACGAACACGCCGTCGCTTTTGCGCACCCCCAGCCCCCGGTTGGCCCAGGCCGACAGGATCACGGTTGCCTGCGGGTCCCCGCTGGCGGCCAGGGCCGCGATCACCGGGCCGATGGTCTGGCGCGACGGCTTTTCGATCTGAGCGCGGTTGTCCTCGACGATGTCAGCGGCAGAGACGGGCGGGCTGGTCTGCGCGAGCGCCGCTACGGGCATCAGCGACAGCAGCGCAAGAACAAGGGCGGCGAGGGCGGCGCGCATGGGTGGGCCTTGTGGTTTGGGACGGGAGGACGGGAGGGGGCAAGCCCCCTCCCGTCAGGTCGATCAGTAGTTGGATTTGATCTGAACGCAGGTCTTGGTCTCGGTGTTGTACATGCCGCAGTCCAGTTCGGCCCAGTCTGCCTCCAGCACCGCCGATTCCGGCAGGAAGTCGGTCCAGGCGTCGCCGGGGACAGGTTCGGTGGACGACACGATGTCGAACTGACCGTCGGCCCGGATCTCGCCGATCAGCACCGGCTTGGTCAGGTGATGGTTGGGCAGCATCTTGGCAATTCCGCCGGTCAGGTTCGGGGTCTCAAGGCCATACATCGCCTCGCGCACTGCATCGACATCGGTGGTGCCAGCCTTTTCAACCGCCTGAACCCAGAGGTTGAAGCCGATCACATGCGCTTCCATCGGGTCGTTGAACACGCGGTTTTCGCCGGCAAAGGCTTTCCACTTGGCGATCCATTCGGTGTTCAGCTCGGATTCCGCCGACTGGAAGTAGTTCCACGCCGCCAGATGGCCGACGAGGTTGGAGGTGTCGAGGCCCGACAGTTCTTCCTCACCGACCGAGAACGCGACAACCGGAATGTCATCGGCCGAGATGCCTGCGGCGGCCAGTTCCTTGTAGAAGCCGATATTGGCATCGCCGTTGATGGTCGAGATCACGCCGACCTTTTTGCCATCGGCCCCCAGAGCGACCACATCGGCGACGATCTTGGACCAGTCGGAATGACCGAAAGGCGTGTAGTTCACAAAGATATCAGCCTCGGCGATGCCTTTGGATTTCAGATAGCTGTCGAGGATGTTGTTCGTGGTGCGCGGATAGACATAGTCGGTGCCAAGGAGGGCGAATTTCTCGACGCCCAACTCCTCAAGGAAATAGTCGGTGGCCGGGATCGCCTGCTGGTTTGGCGCGGCGCCGGTGTAGAACACGTTTTTCGACGATTCCTCGCCCTCGTACTGCACGGGGTAGAACAGCAGCCCGTTCAGCTCTTCGATCACCGGCAGCACCGATTTGCGCGACACGGAGGTCCAGCAGCCGAACATCACGTCGACATCCGACACCGTCATCAGCTCGCGGGCTTTTTCGGCGAACAGCGGCCAGTCTGATGCCGGATCGACCACCACGGCCTCCAGCTGTTTGCCCAGCACCCCGCCCTTGGCGTTCTGTTCGGCGATCAGCATCAGCATCACGTCTTTGAGCGTGGTTTCCGAAATCGCCATCGAGCCCGACAGCGAATGCAGCACCCCCACCTTGATCGTCTCATCCTGTGCGATGGCCTGCCCTGCCGTCATGGCAATGGCAGAAGCCAGCAGCGCTCCCTTGAAATTCGACATGGTTTTCCCTCATTGGGCCGCGCACAGGTCAGGCGACCGGTCCCTCCGGGTCGGCCTGTCTTTGCGCGGCAATTCTGTTGCACCCCGTGCTGTGGTGTCAGGCATCTGGTCCTGACCGCCACCGCACATCCTTTTTTCTTGTGCCCTCCGAAACCGGCTGGCCCTGTCACGAAAGCGTCATTGCCGCAGTGCGGCAAGGTGCGCTGCGCGTGGGGGGGCGGTCAGGTGCAGACGTAGCGGCGATTGCCGGTAAATTAAGCGTCGCAGCCCCACCACGCGCAGTTTCCGGGCAGACTTGAGCAAATGCCCGCGATTCGAGCGCTGGAACTGATTGCAAATTGATCAAAAGTAAAAACCCCGGATCAGCCGGGGTTTTGCCTGATGCGGGATGAAAAACCGGGGCCTGTCAGAGTGCGTTTACCGCGTCCTCGACCGGGCGCAGGACCAGCCCGCCCTCTCGTTCCAGAAAGGCCACCACCTCGGCCACCCCCCGCCCCTTGCGCAGTTGCGCCATGATATAGGGGCGCGCCCCCCGCGCGCGGGCGGTGTCGGCTTCGAGCAGAACCGGGTCCACGCCGACATGGGGGGCAAGGTCGGTCTTGTTCACGATCAGCAGATCCGACCGCGTGACCCCCGGCCCGCGTTTGCGCGGAATGTCCTGCCCCGCAGCGGTGTCGATCACATAGATGGTGATGTCAGCCAGTTCCGGGCTATAGGTCGCGGCCAGATTGTCGCCGCCGGATTCGATCAGGATCAGGTCCAGATCCGGGTGCAGACGGCGCAGATCGGCAATCGCGGCCAGATTGATGCTGGCATCCTCGCGGATCGCGGTATGCGGGCAGCCGCCGGTTTCCACGCCGCGGATACGGTCAGCAGGCAGCACCTGCGCGCGCAAAAGGTATTCGGCATCTTCGCGGGTGTAGATGTCATTGGTGATCACCGCCATCGAGCACCGGCTGGCAAGCGCCCGCGCCAGATGCTCGGTCAGGGTGGTCTTGCCTGCGCCCACCGGGCCGCCGATGCCGACGCGAAGGGGTCCGTTCACGCTCATGTTCGAAATATCCTTACATCCATGGTTTCATGCGCCATTGCCGACAGATCAGCGCCAAGTGCCGATGCGCCCAGATCATCGAGGGTCAGGGCTGTGACCTCTTGCGCCAGGGCGTCAATCAGCGGGTGCAGCGCCGTCAGCACCCCCTGCCCCGCGACCTGCCCCAGCGGCATGAAGCGCATGGCGACCGAGGTCAGGTTGCTGGCAAAAGCGTGCAGATACAAGGCCGCCACCTGCGCCACCGGCAAGGCCAGCCTCGCCGCCGCCTCGCCCACCGCGACCGGCAGGCAGCGCGGGGGCAGCGCCCGCCCGGTCAGCCCCGCGACGGTCCGGGCGAATGCGGTGCCCTGATCCAGCGTCTCGGTCAGCCGCTCGGTTGAGGGTTGCAGGGCGCGGGCCAGAGCATCCAGCTGGTCATGATCTGCGCCGTCCTGCAGCGATTGCACCAGCAGGATCGCATCCTGCCGCCCCGCGCCAAACTCCAGCACGTCGGCCAGCCAGTGGCGCAAGGCCACCGCATCGGCCACCTGCCCGGTCGAAATTGCCGACTCCAGCCCGTGCGAATAGGCAAATCCGCCGGTCGGAAACGCCGGGGACAGCCATTGCACAAGGGTCAGCAGATCGCGGCTCATCGCTGGGGGTCAGCTTTTGGGATGCGGGTGGGGGTGGCTGTGACCGCCATGGCCGTCATCGTGGTCATGGCTGTGGGCGTGACTGTGAGAGTGGCTGTGCGCGTGGCTCTCAGCATGGCTGTGGCTGTGCGCATGCCCGTCCGCCGGGCCATGGTCATGCCCCATCGGGCGACCCATACCATAAGCCCCGACCTCTGGCGCAAAGGGTTCTGACGTGGCCCGCACCCCAGCCCCCAACTGGCGCAGCATCGCCTCCAGCACATGATCGGCGCGGATCACCAGCCGGTCCGGCTCCACCTGACACGGCGTGTGGCGGTTGCCGATATGCCAGGCATAGCGCGCAAGGTCGGCCCCCGTGATCTCCAACACCGCCTCTTCGGCCGCGACCACCTGAATGGTACGGCCATCTGCCAGCTCGAACCCCCAGAAGGCATCCAGATTGGTCACCTCGGGCAGATCGACCAGAAACCCCTCGTCATGCACGGTGACCAGCCGTTTGCGGCGGATCAGCCGTTCGTCATAGGTCAGCACCACCACGTCATGGCAGGTGGCGGGCGCGTCCTTCAGCAGGCGGCGGGCGGCGGACAGATCGGTCATGGCTTATCCTCAGGTCAGAAAGAAATCGGGGTGCGCCCGTTTGGCAGGAATTCGTTAACCACTTGGCGGCAGACTGTCATGGAACAGACCATGAATCGGAGGGTATGATGCAGACACCGAACCTTGCAGACGAACTGGCCGAGGTCCGGGCGCAGCTGGCCCGGCTGCAACAGCGCGAACTTCAGCTGCAAGAGGCGATTTACCGCGCCGATGGCACCCCCGCGCCGCTGCGTCCCGGCTGGCCGATCCGGCGGATCAGCAGCAACGCCCTGCACTGACCCCCGGTCAGTACAGGAAATAGCGCTGCGCAAGCGGAAGCTCCTCTGCCGGTTCGCAGGTCAACAGCACCCCATCGGCCCGCACCTCATAGGTTTCCGGGTCAACGTCGATCTGCGGTGTGGCCGAGTTCAGCTTCATATCGGCCTTTTTCACACCGCGCGTGCCCTTGACCGCCACCGTCTCTTTGGCCAGTCCCAGCCGCGCGGCGATGCCGTCATCCTGCGCCGCCTGACTGACAAAGACCACCGCGTTGCGCTCCACCGACCGGCCATAGGCGCCGAACATCAACCGGCTGTGCACCGGCTGCGGCGTCGGGATGCTGGCATTGGGGTCGCCCATCTGCGCCACCATGATCACGCCGCCCATCAGCACCATTTCCGGCTTGGCCCCGAAAAACGCCGGGTTCCACAGCACCAGATCGGCGCGCTTGCCAACCTCGATGCTGCCGATGTGCTCGCTGATCCCGTGAATGATCGCCGGGTTGATGGTGTATTTCGCGATGTAACGCCGGACGCGCAGGTTGTCATTGGCACCCTGCTCGCCCTCCAGCCGGCCACGTTGCAGCTTCATCTTGTGGGCGGTTTGCCAGGTGCGGGTGATTACCTCACCCACGCGGCCCATGGCCTGACTGTCGGACGACAGCACCGAAAACGCGCCCAGATCGTGCAGAATGTCTTCGGCAGCAATGGTTTCGCGCCGGATGCGGCTTTCGGCAAAGGCCACATCCTCGGGCACCTTGCGGTCAAGGTGGTGGCAGACCATCAACATATCCAGATGCTCTTCGATGGTGTTGACGGTGTAAGGCATCGTCGGGTTGGTCGACGACGGCAGGATGTTTTGCGAGCTGACCACCTTGATGATGTCGGGCGCATGGCCGCCGCCCGCGCCTTCGGTGTGAAAGGCGTGGATGGTGCGGCCCGCGATCGCCTTTATGGTGTTCTCGACAAAGCCGCTCTCATTCAGCGTGTCGGTGTGGATCATCACCTGCACATCCATCGCCTCGGCCACCGACAGACAGCAATCAATCGCGGCCGGCGTGGTGCCCCAATCCTCATGCAGCTTCAGGCACGACGCCCCCGCCCGCACCTGCTCCTCCAGCGCGGCGGGCAGCGACGCATTGCCCTTGCCGGCAAAGGCCAGGTTCATCGGCAGCGCATCCGCCGCCTGCATCATCCGGCCCAGATGCCAGGGCCCCGGCGTGCAGGTGGTGGCCAGCGTGCCATGCGCGGGGCCGGTGCCGCCGCCCAGCATGGTGGTCAGACCCGAATGCAGCGCATCATCAATCTGTTGCGGGCAGATGAAATGGATATGCGCGTCAAAGCCGCCTGCGGTCAGGATCCGCCCCTCGCCCGCGATGATCTCGGTCCCCGGCCCGATGATCACATCCACCCCCGGTTGGGTGTCGGGGTTTCCGGCCTTGCCGATCACCGCGATCTTGCCATCGCGCAAGCCCACGTCAGCCTTGTAGATGCCGGTATAATCCACGATCAGCGCGTTGGTGATCACAGTGTCCATCGCCCCCGCCGCGCGGGTGATCTGGCTTTGCCCCATGCCATCGCGGATGACCTTGCCGCCGCCGAACTTCACCTCTTCACCAAACATCAGCCCGTTGGCCCCAAAGGTCGCCGCCCCGCTGCGCTCGGCGATCAGATCACGCTCCACTTCGATGATCAGATCGGTGTCGCCCAGGCGCAGCCGGTCACCCACCGTCGGGCCATACATATCGGCATAGGCGGCGCGGGAGATCACAAACGGCATCGGCGGAACCTTTCTGTCAGAACGGGGTTTTGGGTCCGCTGCGGGTCAGGCGGCGGGCATTGGCGGCGGTGGCGCGTTTGACCGGGGCAAGCGCAGCCTCGGCGATATCGGTGGCAGATCCGCCCGAGAGGGCGGATTTTTGCGCGGCGGCCCCGGCCTTGATCCCGGCGCGCATCTTCTCAGAGACCATGCGGGCGTTTTCGCTGGGCGACACGGTCCAGACCCCGGCCATGCCCATCATGCGCATGGCAATCACGCTTTGCGCCTGCGCCAGCATCGTGGCGGTGTTCATCGACAGGCGCATCAGATCGAACGGGGAAAACGGCGGCATGGGCAAAAGCTCCTACAAAGCGCCCATCACTTGGGCGTTAAAGCCATAGACATGCCGCGCGCCCGCCAGCGGCACAAGCCGAACCTCGCGGGTCTGGCCCGGCTCGAACCGCACCGCGGTACCGGCGGGAATATCCAGCCGCTGGCCGCGCGCGGCATCGCGGTCGAATGACAGGCCGGGATTGGTCTCGGCAAAGTGGTAATGGCTGCCGACCTGCACCGGGCGGTCGCCGGTATTGGCGACCACCAGCACCGTCACCGCTGCCCCGGCATTCAGGGTGATGTCGCCCTCGGCGGGGAAAAGCTCTCCGGGAATCATGGGGTTATCCTTATGCAATGGCCAAAGCGAGGCCCGCGAAAGCGGTACCTGCGCCAAGCGCGCGGGTGGCCATCCGCGCCGAGAGTGCATTCAGCGCAAGGCCAAGGCCAAGCCCCGCAAGGTGCAGCGCCATGGTCGAAAGGGCAAAGCCTGCGGCATAGGTCAGCAGACCTGACGCCGGGCCTTCGGTGCCATGGGCATGGCCGTGGAACAGGCCAAAAACCGCCACCACTGCCAAGCCCACCGCCATAGGTGCGCGCCACGCCAGCGCCGCCAGCAGCCCGGTCAGCACGATCGACGCCAGAATCATCGGCTCCACCCCCGGCAGAGCGATCCCCGCAGCCCCCATTCCGCCGCCCGCCAGCATCGCGCCGACAAACCCCAGCGGCAGCGCCCAGAGCGCGCGACCGCCGGTCACGGCAGCCCAGAGACCCACGGCGACCATCGCCAGCACATGATCGGCCCCGCCAACCGGGTGCATCACCCCGGACAGGAACGCCGGGCTGTCATGATGGCCTACATGCGCCAGAGCCATCTGTGGCAGCACAGCGATGGCCCCGACCGTCAGCAGCAGTTTTTTCATCTCAAAGCCTTTCTCAGCGGATCGGGTGGTGAACGGTGACAAGCTTGGTGCCATCGGGAAACGTGGCCTCGACCTGCACGGAATGGATCATCTCGGGCACGCCGAGCATGCACTGATCGGCGGTGATCACGCCCGCCCCCGCCTCCATCAGATCGGCGACGCGGCGCCCGTCGCGCGCGCCTTCGACCACGAAATCGGTGATCAGCGCGATGGCCTCAGGGTGGTTCAGCTTGACGCCCCGCGCCAGCCGGCCACGGGCGACCATGGCGGCAAGGCTGATCAGCAGCTTGTCTTTTTCGCGGGGGGTCAGGTTCATGGTCTCTCCTTTACATCTGCCAAGCCGTCACACCTGCCAGACGCGCGGCAGGGGCGCACCCCGGCGCAGCACGGCAAGGCATCGGGCAATCTGGCGGCGCAGCGGCCAGCCATCCACCGCCATCATCCGCAGCATCAGGCGGCCCTCGGGGGCAGAGGCGGCAGCGGTGACGCCGGGTTCATCCAGCACCGCGCGCACCGGGCCCAGCAGATCGGCGACACCCTGCCCCAGCATCGCGAGCGAGGCAAAGGCCCGCGCGCCGCCCAGCCCCGCCGCCCCGGTCTGCAAGGCGCGATCGGACAGCGCCAGCGGCTCCACCATCACCGGGCGGCCCGCCTGGCGGATCTCGCGCCAGTCGCGCAAGGCAATCTTCGCCACCGTCTCGCCCATCGCGGCCCGGCCCAGCACCACGCTTTCCAAGAGCAGGCACCCCGCGCCGGGCGCAAGGTCCAGCACGGTGCGGCGGTCAAGGCGGCAGTCATCAAACAGGATGGTTTCCTGCGGCAACCACTCCAGCCAGCCGCCCGCGCCCACCTCCATCGTGACCCGCACCCGCGCGGCACCGCCCAAAGAGCGATAGGCCCGTTCCGCCGTCTGGGTGGTGGCCACCGCCCGCCCCTGTGGCCCCAGCTGCACCGCATAAGACAGCATATCACCGCCGGTCAGCCCGCCGGAGGTGTTCAGGAAAACCACCTCTGGCATCCCATCGCGGCCCCGGGCGCCATGCGGCAGAATGCACTTGGCCGATCCCTGCTGGCGCAGGCCGGTCAGCCGCATTCCCGCAGGGCCACAGACAAGTGCTACCGAGGCTTCGCCCCGGCTGCGCTGCATCGGCTCGGTGATGGGTGCTGCAAACATGGTCCCCCGCTTTGCCACAGGCTGCGGCGGCACGACGGCAGGCTCAATGCGCGATCTGGGGGGACGGGTGGGTCAACGGGATGCAGAGCGCATCATCGCCCAAAGCGCATGCGGTATGCCCGGAATTTCAGCGCAGTTGAAACAAGACTGCGCCAACTGCCCGATCAATACGCACCCCGCGCCAGAGCAACCGCACCAACGGTGCGAAAGATCAACGCAAGGTCGCCGCGCAGGCTCGCCGATGTCAGGTAATCGACATCCAGCGCCACCATCTCGTCAAAGCCGATGTCGGCCCGCCCGGACACCTGCCACAACCCGGTCAGCCCCGGCAGGCCCGCCAGCCGCTGCAAGGCCTGCGGCGAATAGAGCGCCACCTCTTCGGGCAGCGCCGGGCGCGGGCCGACCAGCGACATCTCGCCCCGCAGCACGTTCCACAATTGCGGCAACTCATCCAGAGACGAGCGGCGCAGGAACCGGCCGATCGGGGTCACGCGCGGGTCGTCCTTGTGCTTGAAGCACAGGCCGGTGCGATCAGATTGCGCCAGCAGCGCCGCCCGGCGCGCCTCGGCATCCGGGTACATGCTGCGGAACTTGACCATGCGAAAGCGGCGGCCATTCTGCCCGACACGGGTCTGAAAAAACAGCACCGGGCCGGGTGATGACATCCGGACTGCAAGCACCAGCAGCAGCACCAGCGGCAGCAGAACCGGCAGCGACAGCAGGATCAGACTGACATCGAGCGCGCGTTTGTGGCGCGCGGGGGCAAGGCTGGAAACGGCGAGGGGCCGTGACACAGAAAGGGCGGACATTGGCAGCATCCCCAAGACGCAGGACAGGTTCCCGCGAAGGCTGCTCATACGCCCGAATCTGCTCAGATCTCAGGGGAATTTTAAACCTGGCGTAACCATGACCAGAAAGTGACGCCACGTCAGACACGCTGTGGTTGCGCCCGGCTGGATCACTACCCGCGCAAGAAGACTTCCACCTCGGAACGGGTCGGCATAGAACTGGCCGCGCCGTGCCTGGTGACTGAAATTCCCGCCACTGCCGCACCAAAATGCAGCGCCTGTTCCATCGCCGCCCCTTGCGACAAAGCCACTGCCAGACCGCCGTTGAACGCATCCCCCGCCCCGGTGGTATCGACCACCGGACCGGACGCACGGGCGGGTACATGATGGCTGCGGCCATCCTTGCGATAGAGCACGCCCTTTTCGCCCATCGTGATGATGGCCGCCCCCACGCCACGCGCGATCAGCCGGTCGGCGGCGGCTTCGGCATCGGTGAATGTGGTCACGGTCACGCCGGTCAGCCCTTCGGCCTCGGATTCATTGGGGGTGATCAGGTCGCACAGCGACAGCATCTCATCGGTCAGGGCCGCCGCCGGGGCCGGGTTCAGGATGGTACGCACCCCTGCCCCACGCGCGATGCGCAGCCCGTGTTCGGCGGCGTCCAGCGGTTGTTCCAGCTGGGTCATGAACAGCCCCGCGCCTTCGATCAGACCGCGCCGCGCCTCGACATCAGCCACCGAGATCCGGGCGGCGGCGCCCTGCGCCACGATGATCGCATTCTGCCCGGTCGCGGCCTCAAGGAAAATGAACGCCGACCCGGTATAGCTGTCGGGGTCTTCGGTTACGTCCGGAGTCACCCCGGCGTCGCGCCACAGATCGCGGGCCATGTCGGCAAAGGCATCGCGGCCCAGCCGGGTGATGATGTGAACATCCCCCCCGGCCCGCGCCGCCGCAACCGACTGGTTGGAGCCTTTTCCCCCCGGCCCCAGCCGGAAATGCTGGCCCAGGATCGTCTCGCCCAGACGGGGCAGGCGATCAGCGCGGTAGGCGGCATCGGCGACAAAAATCCCAAGGATGACAATCTGTTGCGACATGGCTACGCCTCTGGCCCGATTACACCCTTGCGCAGCATGATGCAGCCGTAAAACCGCCGCTCACCGGTCTGGATCACCGCATAGGCGCCTTTGGCCAGATCGTAAAAGTCAAAGCGTTCGATCCCCGGCAGCGGGCGGTGCTTGCCTTCGGCATGGTCCACCTCGACCTGCACTTCGGCCTGCACCTCGGGCACGGCAGAGGGGTCGCCCACCACCTGCATCCGCCCTGCAAAATGGGGCACAAACGTATCCAGCGGCAGCACCGACAGGATCGCCTGCACCGCCTGCGCCGAGGTCAGATTCTCCATCCGCAGCAGCTTGCCGACGGGGGTGGTGCGCGCAATGCTGTCGGCGGGAAAGTTGGTATCGACCACGACAATGTAGTCGCCATGCCCCATGGCACGCAACGTTCCCAGAACATCGGCATTCAGCCGATGATCAATCCCTTTCAGCATGGTCGTCCCTCCCGCTGCGTCACATCCGCTGTGCGCCTGTTGCGGGCAGATTGCCCCGTCCCACGGCGGGCTGCAAGAGGCTAGAGCAGCGGCCGCTTCTCTGCCGGCCCATCGGCGAGATTTGCCAGATCGGCCAAGGCCTTGCGGTCGGGAATGTGCAGCACACCGCGCGACCAGTCCATCAGCCCTGCGGCGCGGAACTTTTGCAGCCGCTTGTTGGTGTGCACCAGCGACAGGCCAAGCGCATCGGCCATATCCTGTTGCCGGTACGGCAACAACATCTTGCCATCCGTCACCAGCCCAAGGCTTTCGCCGCGCCGGAAAATCCGTAAAAACGCCCAGGCAAGCGCTGCCGAGGCGTCGCGCTGCCCGATGGTGGCGACGGTTTCCCCCAGAAAATGCTCTTCGATCGCAGCGATCCAGGTCAGATCATAGGCCCGTGCCGGATTGGCCTGAAACAGCGACCACAGCGCGCTGCGGTCAAACACACACAGCACCATCGGCGTTGTCGCCTCGACCGAGTGGCCCATCTCACCCATCAGACCTGCCTGCAAGCCAAGGAAATCACCGGGGAAAATCAGGTTCAGCACCTGACGCTGCCCGCCTTCCAGTGTTTTGTGGCGCAAGCCAAGTCCGCTCAGCACCGTGTAGAGCTGACCGCTCGGTTCGCCTTCGGACAGGATGGTGGCCCCGCGGGCAACCGACAGTTCCCCCTTCTTGAAACGCTCCATGAACCGGATTTCATCCTCGTTCATCGGCAGAAAGGCCTCGCATTGGCGCAAGGGACAGGCGCGGCAAATGGTTTTCAACATTTCCTCCACAACTATGTCACAGTTAACTGCGCCGCGGCAATTTTAGTTCCATGACATCCTTCTTTCTGAAGGAGACTGAGATGCCGAAAACGATCCTCATTCAGGACCCCGACGTGCTGATCAGCCTCGATCTGGCGCAAACCGTGATGGAAGCCTGGCCTGACGCCAGTGTGATCCTGTGCCGTGAGGCCAGACAGATCCTGGCGCTGTTGTCCGACGGGCAAGAGCCTGACATGCTGATCATGCGCCAGTCCATGCGGAGCGCGCTTTCGGCTGGACTGGACCGGCTGATCGGAAATCCGCGCGTCACTGTGCTGCTGACCGAGGCGGATAACGGCGAAGAGCATACGATCGCTGATGCCGGATGGCGTGCCCTTGACATGCCGTTTTCTGCGCTGCAAGTGCGTGCAGCCCTCGGGGATGCCTGGCCAGAGCCGGATGCTCGCGCGGAAAGCCATTGCACTCCCATTGGCTTGGGATAACCTTTGCCTGACGCCGGGCCGGGACCGGAATAGGGTAACGAATGGAACAATTGCGACTTTGGGCGGTGGCAGAGCGCAGCTCTGCTTATCAGATTGTTTTTGCCAGCCTTGCGATCATCATTTCCATTGCCCTGCGCGCGTATCTGGAACCGGCCTTGCCGCCGGGCTTTCCCTATCTCACGTTTTTTCCGGCGGTGATCCTGACAGGATATTTCGCCGGAACACGGGCAGGCGTTGTTGTGGCTGTGGCCTGCGGTCTGGCGGCCTGGTACTGGTTTCTGGTTCCCGAAGACAGTTTTGCCCTGTCTCGACCAATGCTGCTGGCGCTTGGGTTTTATGTCTTCATCTCGACGACAGAGCTGCTGCTGATCCATGCGATGCGCTACGCCCTGAGCAAGCTGGAGATTGAAAAAGAGCGGTCTGACACGCTGGCGCGGGCCAACAAGACCATGTTTCACGAACTGCAGCACAGGGTTTCGAACAACCTGCAGGTTGTGGCCTCGCTGTTGAAAATGCAGCGGCGCAATGTCGTGGATGAGGGCGCGCGCGCCGCATTGGATGTGGCCACGGCCCGGTTGCAGGTCGTGGCCAGCATCCAGCGCCAGTTGCACAACCCCAAGCGTCAGAGCACGGATATGGGCCAGTTGATGCGTGATGTGTTGCCCGAAGTGGTCAACAGTTATGCCCTGTCCGACCGTATGGTGCTGGATTTCGATGTCGAGCCGGTGATTGTCACCGGCGATCAGGCCACGCCGCTGGCGCTGATCATCGTGGAGCTGGTGTCAAACGCCGTCGAACATGCCACCCGCGATGAGGGGCAGACCCGGCTGCACCTGACCATGCGCAGCCGGGGGGCAGAGGCGATCATCATTGTGCAGGACGACGGAAAAGGTCTGCCAGCGGATTTTGTCCCGGAAAAATCCCGCAGCCTTGGTCTGCGCGTGGCCTTGCAGTTCACCGAACAGCTGGGGGGAACGCTGGTGTTTGAAACCATCAACGGCACCCGCGTCACGCTGACCATTCCGCTGGATCCGTCCGACGACAGATAGATCCGCCAGGGTCACAAAAGCCAGACCACCCCGCCGATGGCCAGAGCGGCCAGGGCCATTGCCACCAGCGCGATGGTCAGGCGGCCCGTCAGCATTGACAGGGCCAGTGCAGAAATCAACGTGGCCGCGATCGACGACGAAAACGGGATCAGCTCCATCATCGGCATGGCCAGCCCCAGACACAGGCACAGCAGCGCCAGAAGCGGGGTCCACCACGTATCATCCCCGCCGCCCGGTCTGGCCGGGGCCAGCCCGTCAAACCGCCGGGCAGGCTTGCGCAGCCAGGCCAGCGCGCGGCGAAAGGCAGGTCCCGGCAGGCTGCGGGCGCGGATCAGATCGGGCAGCCACACCTTTTGCCGGCGCAGCAGGATCTGGCCGGAAATCAGCGCGATCACAACCCCGCCGACAATCGACGCCCCCGGCACCCCGCTCAGCGGCGAGACCAGCAAAAGCGCCGGCACAAGCAGAACCGCCGCCATCGACGACCGCCCCATCGCATCCACCAGATCTCCCAACAGAACCCGCTCTGCCGCGCCTGCGGCCGCGTGCAACCGCCCCACCACGCCGTTCAGGTCTGCCGCATCATCGCCAGAGGCTGCATCAGCGGGGCCTTTGGGGCCAGAGTGGTCGGGGTTTCGCATGGCTGACATGATTTGCTTTTATCCTCTGTGTCTGATCAGACATGCACGCGCCAGATCAACGCCGCTTTGCCCGCGCGGTTCCGGCACGTGTCAAACCCGTGACCGCCCTCAGATGGGCAATTCGCCGCCGACCCGCAAGAGCGCGGGAACCAAACTCCCCCCTGTCGGCGTTAAAGCCTCGTCGCGCCCGCCGGGCGTACCGGCCCAAGGAGCAAAACGATGACTGCCACCGCTGTTCCGCACCCGATGCTTGCCTCCGGTTCCCCCAGTCTGAAATTGCCCTGGATGCAGGCCCTGATCCATGCCGGTGCGCAGCTTGCACAACCGGATGAGGTGGTGACCGAGGCCAAAGGCGATGCCAAGGATGCGGTGCATTATGTGTTGTGCGGCTCTGGCCCCGGCACGGTCGAGGCCGGGACGGATTTTCTGACCGCCGTCGCAAAGGCCCGCAGGCTGGTTGCCACCGGCGCGCGCCGGATTGTGTTTCTGACCTTTGGCGACACGCAGGAGGGCCGGATGCATCAGTCTCTGATCAGCTTTGCCCGCCATGCCGGGCGGGCCCTGACCGCAAATCCCGCTGAATTTGCGGTCATCCCCCTTGACCGACCCTCACCCGGCGGCCCTTTGCTGGCCGAACCTTTGTCGCGGACCCCGCAGCCCTCCCGGGAAGACAGTGGTGTGCAGCCTTGTGCCAACGGATTGATCTCCCGCCCCGAACCTCTCTGAAGCCTGAAAGTCGTACCGGGCCGCCCCTGCGATTTGCAGGGGCTTTTGCCGATGAACGCCAATGAGCCGAGCGTTTTACGTCAGGAGCCAGAAAAAAGGCCGCTCGGAAGAGCGACCTTTTCCCGTGTGGAATGACCGTCTGCGTCTGCGGTCAGACTGGGGGCTTTCCGCGCACGGCGCGGGCGATCATCGCCACGACGAACAAAACGATGAAAACAAAGAACAGGATCTGCGCGATAGAGGCCGAAGCGCCCGCGATCCCGCCAAAGCCAAGAGCCGCTGCAATCAATGCCACGACCAGAAACGTCAATGCCCAACCAAGCATGGTGATCTCCTCTCATCTGGTTCAGGTTTCTGCGCCGTAGCGCTTGTGCTGGGTCAACGTATGCCCCCGGCTCAGGTTCCGCTGCGCCGGGCAAAAACATCGGCGACACAATCTGGATCAGCGAAAATGCGGCATACAAAGGATCGCAGCCTGATACCAGATGAACGGAACTTTGATTAATTACTTATATAATCAGACGCTTACTCAAATTCCTTGGCGGCCCTTCTCCGACGATCTGAGCAAAGCGCTTTTTGGCCAACGGTCAATTTCAAAAAGGCTGCGAAGATTTTTACGCGGCTGCGGAACCAGACTCCGATCGCCGCGTTTGTAAAGCACAAGGTCGTGATCGAAGGGCCACGATACGGATGCCAAAGCGCAAAGGACACGCACAATGAACCAACTGAGCATGTTTGAATTGTCTGGCTTTGGCGGCCTTCTGATCCTGGCTCTCGACCTGTGGGCGATCATTTCGGTGTTCAATTCCACCGTGAGCACCGGTAAAAAGGTCATCTGGACCTTGCTGATCTTGTTCTTGCCGATCCTCGGGTTCATTGTCTGGCTGATCATGGGTCCACGCGCGGCACAGCGCAGAATATGACCCGGTCAGACAGGAATACCCGATGGCGCGCTCTGGACTTGAAGGCTTGATTGTCCCTCTGCTCGACCTGCTGATGCTGGGGCGTCGGGCCATTGCCCTGCGCTTTGCGCTTGCAAAGGCAGAGCTGCGGCTGCGGGCGTCGTCGGTTGCGACCGCCCTCATGCTGGGCGTCGTGGCCTTGGCGCTGATCATGCTCATGCTCGTTCTGCTGGTGCAGGCGGGGGTGCTTGGCCTGAGCGCCCTGGGATACACGCCGTTGCAGGCGTTGCTGATTGCAGCGGGGGTTTGCGGCCTGATTGCCGTGGCCCTGGGCCTGATTGCCCGGTCCTGCCTGCGGCGGGCCACTTTACCTCTGACATCCCTTGCGGGCACCGGCGAGGATCTTCCCGCCACGCGCCCCTGATGAAACATGAATAGGAGACTGACATGGCACGCTCCCGTAAATCCGAGGCGCTGTTCAATGAAGCACGCGCCACCGAAGATGCGCTCCGCGCGGCACTGGGCCGTTTGACGGGTCGCCTGACCGGCAGCCGGAATTCCTCTGACGATCTGCTGGGTCTGGCAACCGGGCCGCTGGGTCAGACGGTTCTGGCAACCGCCGCCGCCCGTGCGCTGCGCACCTATCCGCTGGCCACTGTGCTGGTGGGGGCTGGTCTGGCCTGGCTGACCTTTGGCCCGCGCAGCGAAGACAGCCTGACCGACCGCGTCTCTGACACCATCGAAGACTGGCAGGCCCGCGCCGATGACGCGCGTGAAGCGGCGCGCGAACGGCTGTCTGCTCTGTACGACGACATGGCCGAACGTGGCCATGATGCCGCTGAGTTCGCCCGCGAAAAGGCAACCGTCACTGCGGATCTGGCCGCCGATCTGGCCTCGGCCTTTGGTCACGGGCTATCGGACATGACCTCTGATGCCGCCGACCGGATCATCGCCGCCCGCGAGCGTGCCTATGCCGCCTTTGCCTCGGGGGCCGAAGCGGTCGAGGACAAATACGACGAGCTGACCGAAGAAGCGGATGACCGCAACATTCTGCGCCGCCATCCGGTCGCGTCGGCTGCGGTAGCTGTTGCACTGGGGGCAGCCTTGGCCACGGCGCTGCAAGCCAACCGCCGCGACGGCGAGTCTCTGGCAGACTCCGCCGAAAACCTGATGGCCAAGGCCCGCAAAACCTTTGATACCGAGCGCACTGCCGCAGGCCGGGCCCTTGGCGAAGCGGCAAGTGCTCTGCGCACCCGTGGCACCGAAGCCGCCTTGGCGATGGTGTCGGATCTAAGCGACATTCTGGAAAACGCCCGCGACAAGGGCCGTGACATGGCAGGGTCGGTCGAAGACATGGCCGATGATGTCGAGGAAACTGCACGCAAAACCACCCGCCGCGCGGCGGCCAAGGTGAATGGCGCGGCAAAACGGGTCAGCGCCCAGACCCGCAGCCGCCGCAGCGCCACGCAAAAGCTGGCCGACAAACTGACGGGCGGCCGCGCGAACTAAGCGCGGCTCTCTCTTTCCCCACGCCTCATCAAGGCGACCTGACCCATGGCCCCGGCCATGGGTCCTTTTTCTGTTGGGGTCAGCCCCCTTCGGGCAGGGTCAGACCAGTTCGGGCGGCAGGAACGGGATGGCGGTGCCAAACTTCTCGGCCACTTGCACATCATAGGGCAGCACAAACCCCTGCCGGTCCTCGGGCGCGCGGGCGGTGTTTGACAACGCCAACCCGCGCCATGCCGCTACGGCCAGCTCCGGCGTGAAAAAGCGGGCATCGGCCCCAGCGGGCAACCAGTGTGACATGCAGCGCTTGCGCACATCGGCCACCACCTGCGGTTCGGACAACTGCACCCCGGCTTCGGTATCCCACCGCATCGACCGGCCATTGAGATTGGCAGAGGACACGATCGCCACATGGTCAAATACCGAAACCTTGGCATGAATGTAGATCAGCGGCGCATTGGCCAACTGGTCGCGCCCGTGCTTTTGCTGCGGTTGTGCCCGCTTTTGCTGCGCGGCGCTGCCGATGAACAGCCGCTTGCCAAAGGCGCGTTGCAACCGGCGCAGACAGCGTGCCTGATGCCATTCGCCCAGCTGCGAATCCAGCCCCTCGCGCCCGTCAAACGCCAGCTCTTCCGGTGCGCCGGGCAGCATCAGGATCAGCCCCAGATCCGGGGTCTTTGCTGCGGCTTGGCACAGCGCGCGGGTCAGCCGGCTGTCGCGAAAATACTGGCTTTCCAGATAGATCAGCCCCCGCGCCTGTCCAATCGCCGCGCAATGGGCATCAAAAATGCTTTGAACCACCGGCTTTGGCCCAAACCGCACCAGCGGCCTGCGCCGCTGGTGAGACAGCGTGACCAGCAGTTCGCCGGTGTCAATCGGGGGCACTTGTCCCGCCGTGACCGCCTGAAACACCTCCAGATGCAGGGCGGCATCGGCGGCAACCGGACCTTCCAGCAGCATCTGCACATCATGCCAGGTCTGATCCGCCGATTGCGCATGCGCGGGGCTGTCAAACCGACGCTCATTCAGGTCCAGCCCGCCGATATACAACCGCTTGCGGTCAAACACGGCGATCTTCTGATGATGGGTGCCGGGAAACAGCCGCGGCAGCGGCCACAACCGGGGCCGCACCCGGCCATCCGCACCCACCACGGTCAACGCCCGCACCCCTGGCATGTCGCGCAAGGCGGTGGCGCGGATTTCCCGCGGCTGACGGTTCAGCCAACGGCTGGTGCGCCAGACCCGCGACATGATGACCGGCGACAGCAGCAGACGCGGGATCGAGCCGGTTTGCGCCGGATGGCGCGCGGCAGATGCCGTCAGCTTTGCGGCCCCCGGCCCCGCCACCTCTGCCGCTGCCTGCAACAGCCGCAGACTGCGCCAGGTTCCGCGATGCATGGCGGCGCGGGCAATCGGGTCAAAATCGGACAGCGTGAGCGTGATCTGCACCCCGCGCTGCAGGCAATGCACGATCAGATCAAACCAGCGCGTTCCCACAGCTTTGCCTTCGGCAGAGCGCAGGCGGGTATCGGGGTCGAACACCAGAAAGCTGGCGATGATCTCGGATTGCGCGTCCAGAAAGGCGCGTTCAAGCGCCGGATAAGCCTCGGCCGCGGTAATGAACAGCTGCGGGGCCTGAGGCCCCGAGGTGCCGGTGTCGCGCATCATGCACCCCATCTGACCCGTCTGGATAAAACTCGTCTCACCCTGTCCTGATGTCAGGACAACTCATCTTCGCCGTCGGTGACAGCCTGCGGGGTCACTTTGGGGGACACCCGCTCTTCCCCCTCGGACAGGGGCCGCAGCGGGAAATCCATTGTGAGCAGATAGCCGTCGCCATCGCGCCCGCGCGTCACTTTGCCGTTCAGCTGCTGGGAAAACGCGGTCAACAGTTGTGACCCAAAACCGTCCTTGCCCGCGACAGCCGGCGCTTCGTCCCCGGCGGTCTGCGGCATCAGACTGTTCCCCAGAGAAAACCGCGCCGTGCCTTCGCCGATCCGCTCCAGCCGCAAGCCGACCCGTGACCGCGCAGCGCCCCCGGCCCAGGAATGCTTGATCACATTGGCCATGCCTTCGGTCAGGAACAACGCCAGCGGCACCGCCTGATCCGGGGTCAGACGAATATCATCGACATTGGCATCCAGCTCGAACCGCCGCCCCGGCGCCGAGCCGATGCGCAACAGATCATTCGCCACGCGCGGCAACAGCTCATCGGCGCGCACATCGGTCAGCCCGCTGGTCTGATACAGTTCGCGGTGAACGGTTGCCAGACTGATCACCCGGTCCTGAACCGTCCGCATCGCCTCTTTTGCCTCGGTGGTGCGGGCCCCCCGAAGCTGCATATTCAGAATGGATGCAATCAGTTGCAGGTTGTTCTTAACCCTGTGATGCACCTCGCGCAGCAGCACTTCCTTCTGGTGGATCGTATTTTCCAGATCGGCCTCATTGCGCACAACCGCCTCGGTCATCCGCTCATAAGCCCGTCCAACCGAGCGCAACTCCAGCGCCGCCCCGTCCATGTTCAGCGCGGGCAACTGCCGCTGACCGGCAGCAAAGGCGGTGATCCGGTCACGCAAGGCCCGCACGTGGCGCAGCACCTGGCTTTCCGATGCAAGCCACGCCACCAGCAGACTGGCCGCCCACATCAGCATCGGGAACAAGAACGCCGGAAACGCCCCTTCGAAAATCGTGTTGTCCAGACGGTTGGCCGGCCATGACCCCAACAGATACAGGCTGCCTGCTTGCAACGGCACCACCGCAAAAGCCCGGCGTTCGCCCGAGGGGGTCACCGCCACAAAGCTCCTGCCCTCGCCTTGGGCAAAACTGGCCAGACTGCGCCCGACCGGCAAGCTCTGCTCTGCCCCCTGCATGCCGATTGACGAGGTCAACAGGGCCCCGTCCGCATCAAAGGTGATCAGCGACAGCGGGTTCTTGCGATCACTTTCGCTTGGCTGGGTCTGCTGATCCAGCGCGCTGTGGGGCAGCGAGACAAAGGCGAACCCTGTCAGTTCACCCGTCATCTCCCGCACCGGATGCGACAAAATCAGCACCGAGGTTTTTGAGACCGGCCCGTAAGGATTGACCGCCATCTTTGGCCCGGGGTTTTCCAGCAGCTGTTCCATGATCCCGGTTCCGGACAGATCGCGCTGCTCGTTGCGCGCACCGCACAGCATCTGACCGTCACGGTCCACATAGCCCGCAAACGTCACCAGCCCGATATTGGCTGCAACTACATTGTCCATCAGGCTCCGGCAGGCATCCAGATTGGCCAGAGTATCCGAGCGCAGCACAGACGGCAGGGCAAGCGCCAGCATTGCGGCCTTGGCCTGCGCCTTGACCAGTTCGGCAATCAGCGGGTTTGCCGCAATCAGCGTTTCCCCCTTGATCACATTGGTCACCCGCGCCTCGGCCAGCTGCGCGGTCTTGAGCCCCTGTACGTAACTGAGGATGGCAAGCGGCAACAAGGCGACCCCCATCACCGCCATCAGGCGGAAGCCGAGTCCGGCAAAACGCGGCCTCATCTTGGCCTCCTGTGTCATGCAGCCTGAATGCCTGACCGACCCATTACCGCCAGGGTCGCGCCAGACTGATCAGCCAGAATGTCTTCGCCATCGGCCAGACCCAGCAGTTCGCACAGCTTGGCCCGGGCCCGGTTTGCCCGGCTTTTGGCCGTGCCGACTGCGACACCCATCATGTGAGCCGCCTCTTCATACGAATAGCCATTGGCCCCGACAAGGATCAGCACCTCCCGATGCTCGGCCGACAGCTTGTCAAACGCCCGGCTGAAATCGGTAAACGCCAGCCGTCCGTCATGATGCGGTTTCTCGAACATTGATGCAGCATAAATCCCATCAGTATCAGAGACTTCGCGGCGGGTCTTGCGCTTGGAGGAAAAGAAGGTGTTGCGCAGGATGGTAAACATCCACGCCCGCATATCGGTGCCCACGGTAAACTTTTCGATATTGGACCAGGCCTTCAGAATTGTCTCCTGCACCAGATCATCCGCCTCGCTCACATTCCGGGTCAGCGAGATTGCAAAGGCGCGCAACGAGGGAATGTGATTGGCCATCTCGTCACGCGGATCAGCATGCTCGACGGGCGCGGAGCTCATTTTTTTGACTCCTTGGCCTTCAGCTGCTCCAGCAGGAGCTTGAAGCGATCGGGAACCTCCTCTTTGAGCGCATCTTCATAGACACGCTTCAGGTTCTCATCGATGTCCTTACGCAAGCTGGACTTCTGATTGTCACCGGCCATATGTTCCATCATCATACTACTCTACTGATCCCGTATTTATTCATGGAACCAAACGCGGCGCCAGAGCGTTTGGTTCCGTATAAAACGAAACTGGGGAGAAAATAATGACTGCCTCCGCGACCTTCGATCTGACATCGGCAATTGCGGCCGACCTTCCCTTCCTGCGCCGTTATGCGCGTGCGCTGACCGGAAGCCAGGATAGTGGTGACCGCTATGCCGCCGCGACGCTGGAAAGCATTCTGATCGAAGACACCCCTGTGCGCACTGCAACGTCGCCACGGATCGGTTTGTTCCATTGCTTCCACCGGGTCTGGTCCAGCGCTGGTGCGCCGCTTGAAACCGATGATGACATTCTGGCCAAACGGGCACAGGTCCATATGGCTGGCCTTACGCCCAATTCGCGTGAGGCGTTGTTGCTTCACGCCATCGAAGGGTTCGACCGCACCTCGATTGCCGAAATTATGGCTCAGGAAGAGGGCGAGGTTCAGGCGCTGCTGGATGCCGCCATCCGCGAGATGGAAGCCTCTGTCACCGGCAAGGTGATGGTGATCGAGGATGAGGCGATTATCGCCATGGATATCGTCGATATCGTTGGCCAGATCGGCCACCAGGTGACCGGCGTGGCCCGGACCCGCCGCGAAGCGGTGGAGCTTGCCGCCCGCGAACGGCCCGATCTGATCCTGTCCGACATTCAGCTGGCAGACGACTCGTCCGGCATTGATGCGGTCAATGACATTCTGGCGCAGTTCGATGATATTCCGGTCATCTTCATCACGGCCTTCCCCGAACGGTTGCTGACGGGCGACAAGCCGGAGCCTGCCTTCCTGATCACCAAACCGTTCTCGGAAGAGCAGGTCAGGTCGGCGGTCAGTCAGGCCATGTTCTTTGCCTCGACCGAAACGCTGCATGCCTGATCACGCCTGATCAATCGCTTGCCCCAAACTCAGCGCCTGCCCTTACCGGCAGGCGTTTTTATTTGTGATGAGCACGAACCAGTACGGAACCGTTTGATCAAATCGGCGTTGTGTCAGCACGCGCGGGAAAGCTGCGCATCATTTGCACGAAAGGATCTCTCATGTTCCGCAATATTCTGTTGACGACCACCGCCCTGTTCTTTGCAACCACGGCCTTTGCGCAGGTTACGATGGTCAAAGAGGTGGATGTGTCTGCTGATATAACCGCGATTTCCAACGCCGAGGCGGCTGCCTATTGGACCAATGCCGCCGACGATCTGGAAAATGCGATTGTTGCGCGTCTGGTTGACCGGACCGGAGAAGAAGGTTCGAAAATCACGATCGACATCGACGAACTGTCGCTGGCAAATTCGTTCCAGAACCAACTGGGTCTGGAAGATGCGGTGATGGTCGGCACGGTCAAAGTGACCAGCGAGACAGACAACGCCGATTTTGACACTTACGAGCTGACAGTTTCGGCCCTGACCGCACAGGCTTTTGCCCCGGATGGTGCCGTGCTTGAAACCTCTTTCACCGACACGCCGGAATATTACGCGGCGTTGATCTCGGCCTTTGCTGATGGCGTCGTCTCGCGTCTGAAGTAAACCGTTCGTCCCCTGAAGATCGGCCCCGGAGTGATCCGGGGCCTTTTGCATTTCAGAGCAATCACTTCGCCGTCGCGCGCAGCATCCAGGCGGCCTTTTCATGAAAGGCACAGCGCGCGGTCAGCAGATCGGCGGTCGCAACATCCTCGCCCTTTTCGGCCTGCCCGATCACGTCACGCATCCGCCGCACCACGGCTTCGTGATCGCTGGCCAGATCTTCGACCATCTCCTGCGCCGACCCCAGCTTGGCGGGATCGCTCACGCAGGACATTTTGGTGATTTCGGACAGCTGGAACGGCGCAATCCGGCCAAGCGCGCGGATCCGTTCGGCCAGATCATCAGCGGCCTGAAACAGATCCGTATACTGTGCCTCGGTCAGAACATGGATCGAGTGAAACATCGGGCCTTCGACATTCCAGTGAACGGCATGGGATTTGAACAGCAGCCGGTACGTGTCGGAGAGTGCCGCGCTCAGCCCCTTGGCGATTGCGGTCACACCGGTAATTCCGGTGTCGATCTTGTCCGAACCGGGCACGGCTTTCAGTGCGTCTGACATTGGAAATCCTTTCGGTCACCGGCAGCCAGGGATGGCCGCCTTACACCGACCAAACGCCTGCCCGGCCACCGCAGTTCCCTGACGGTCGCCCGTCAGCGCAGGAAAGGCACCACCCGCCCGCGCCCGTCCCGTTTGGCCGCATAAAGGGCGGCGTCTGCGTCCTGCAACATCTCTTCGCCCGTCAGGGAGGCATAGAATGTCGAGACTGTCAGTCCCACACTGGCCCCGATCTGACAAACCTGCCCTTCAAACGCCACCGGCTGGGCGATGGCGGCGATGATCCGCTCTGCCACGGCGATCAGCCGTGGCATTCTGATCAGGTCTGGCAAAAGAATGACAAATTCATCCCCCCCCACCCGCGCGACCAGATCGCCGGACCGGGTTTCCGCCAGCAGCACCTGTGCCACCATCCGCAAAATATGATCACCTGCTGCATGACCCAACGTATCATTCACCGCCTTGAACCGGTCCAGATCCAGACGCAGCAAGGCAAAGGGTGCCCCGGCCACAACTGCCTGTGCCAGCCGCAGATCCAGCGCACGGCGGTTGCGCAGGCCGGTCAGCGTGTCGGTCAGCGCCTGTTCCTCTGCCTGGGTCTTTGCCCCCTGCAACCGCTGGTTCAGCCGCTGCAATTCGCCCAGCACCATCCGCTTGACCTCTGCCAGATACAGCAACTCGACCGTCAGATCGGTGGCGGCAAAATCGGCATCGGTCAGGGCATGGGCCCGCACCGCCTCGGCGACGCCGATGCCAAAGGACAGGTTCAGCACGATCCCGCCAGAGACATCCGCCATCGCCAGCCCCCGGAACGCCACATCTCCGCCGCGCATCCCCAGATGCAGCCGCTCTCCCTGCCGCGCGGACAGATCGGCCATGCCGGCAACCCCTGCCGGGCGGCGCACCTCGAACAGCTGAAAGAAGTCCTGCCCGGTCAGGCCGCCGCCCGCCCCGATCTTTGCTTGCGCGGCGATCTTGGCGAGTGTCGGACCAAGCGCCGTGATCCGCCCGGAGGCCGACAGATGCAGATGCATCGGCATCAGCCGGTCCATGGCGGCCACCGGCAGCGCGATACGCCCCGCACAACAGCCCGAAATCGACAGGCACGCCCTATCCATGTGCGGATGCCTGCATCATGGCGCAGCAATGGCCAGATCAAATCGCCGCCCCTCGGCATAGGATTCGTCCAGCACCAGAATAGAGATCACATCAGCCCCCGCCACCGGGGGCGCCATATCCAGCAGGACCAGCGCGCCGTAGTCATCTGCCATCGCCCGCAACAGACCGATCAGGACAAACCCCGCACCGGCAAACGGCGGCGCGGCCCGCAGTGTGAAATGGCCGCCGGCCCGGTCCTCCAGCAGCAGATCGGGCAGATCCAGATGCGGCAGGGCCAGACGCGCGCGATCCGGCAATTCCTCCAGCGAGTGCAGGAAATCGCGAAAGCTGACGCCACCAAAGCGCAGCAATCGGCGCAACCCGTCGCGATCGTGGTGTGAGACCAGGGCGGTGCCCATATCCTCCAGCACCGTTTCCCGCGTCTGGCCCAGTTCGTCACAGCTGGCGGTGATCAGGGCGACGGTCAGGGCCGGATCATAATCCAGCAGCGGTTCAAAACTGTCAAAGGGCAGGCCTGCCCGCTGCACAACGCGCTGCCACAGCGCCGGGCCATGGCGCTGCCTGAGAAAATTTTCCAACGCGCGATTGAACAGCCCCAGCATGGCCCCTTCCCCCGATGTATGGGCAGCGATTCCCGCGAGGCTATGGCAAAGGCATTAAGGAAAGCTTGCGGTGCAAACGCCCCCAGCCGGTTACGGCGCCAGAATGATCCCACCCCCATTGGGCAGGGCCAGCTGGTTCAGCGCCAGTGGCATTGCGGGGGGCGGAGCAGTCTGCCAGGCCCGGATCAGGGCCTCGCCCGCCTCGTATTGCGGCAGAACCCCGTTTGCAGGCAGCACTTCGCGCAGCACCGGACCAAGCGCCGGGTCGTTGCGAAACCCGGTGAACTGCACAAAGCCACCCAGCGTATAGTCAAGCAGCAACGCCTCTTCTCCCGGCAGACCGGGCACCAGATCGGCGACCACCATCACACAGCCGACACCGCCCCCCGGCATCTGCCGCCCGCAGCTTTCGCGCAGATCGATCAGCCGGTAGGTGTCCAGCGTGTTCAGATACATATCGCGTGTCGCCGTCGCACCTTCGGGCTGCAACGGCAGAAGATCGGCCACAGCGGCCAGCAGCTCGTCGCGGTTGCTGTTGTCCCGTTGGGGCGCGGCCAAGACCAGACGACGGGCCAGCGCCTCTTGTCCCGGCTCGGTGGCACGGGCCTCGAGCACCGCCCGGGCCTCGGCCCCCGGCTTGCCCCAGCGGCTGAGCAGGCTGGCATCCAGCTCGGCCACCGGCAGCCGCCCGTCGTCCAGCCGGGCCATCAGGCTGCCCGCAGACAGGCGCTCGGCGCTCAGGATCGGGGTCATCGCGAAGGCGGCCACCAGCATCAGCGCCAGCGCCATCACCACGTTGGCCTGCCGGATCCGCGCCATCCAGCCGGACCCGCGCAGCACTGCCAGCGCATAAAGCACACCATAGCCGACCCCCAGCCCGGCCACCTGCGCTGCAAACACCCGCTCGGGCGTCCAGCCATATTGCGCCACCCGAACCCAGACCGCCCAAGCCCCCAGCCCGGCCAAGAGCGGCAGCATCAGCGCCATCGCCTGTGCCGCCCGCGCCAGCAGCGGGCTTTTCGTCGCCTCAGCGTCATCCTGATCGACCACCGTTGTGACCAGCGTCGCCACCGCCCCCGCCATCACCAGCAAGGTCAACGCAAAGGACCAGACGCCAAACAACCCGGACACACCGCGCAGCGGCAGCGCCAGCAGAAACACCGCCGAGACCACAAGGACCACCGGCAACAACAGCCGCAACAAGCGCAGGATCAGATAGGGGCTGACGTAATCCGACAGCTCCTGCACCACCGCCAGCCCCAGCCCCAGCACACCGCCGGTGATCAGCCAGGTCATCGGCCCCAGATCAATCATCCGGTCGATCAGGTCGATCCCCACCGCCTTGAGCAGCGCGTCCGACAGCAGGATCACCGCCCAGACCAGCCCGACAAAGGCCCAGGCCGCCACCGCGCGCACCACGATCGCCCAGCTTTCGCCAAACAGGCGGCGATAGTCACGCCAGTCTCCGGCGTGCCAGGCGATCCAGAACGGCAACGGCACCAGCGTCAGAATGACCGCGCCCAGCACCGCATGCGGGCTGTCCAGCACATCATCGGCACTGACAAATCCGGCCGCCGCCACGCTCAGCAACAGTGTGACCACGCCTGCGATGGTCAACGCACCCAGAGCGGCGCGCGCCACTGCAAGCGGTCCGGCCATCGCCAGCAGCGCGGTAAAGAAACACGCCACAAAGGTCGCCACTGCCAGCAAGGGCCGCCCGCTCAGAATTTCGGCATCAGCCATCTGCGACAGGGCATACAACCCCAAGCCCGCTGTGGTGCCCATGGCCGTCAGAACCACCCGCGCTGTTATCTGCCTGTCCATGCCCTGCCCTTTGCCTGTCTCATCGGAGCGAAGCTATCCTTCGGACGGCGAAAGGGCCAGAGCCAGGCGCAACCCCCGGATGATAACCACGGCGCGCAGGCCGTCATCAAACAGTTACAAAACTGTCGCATGACAGTAACGCGCCTGCGGTACTCCCGGTGAAACTGAGTCGCCTCCCCCGGCGTGGCGCGCGGATCAAGGAAAGACATTTGACCATGAAAGACATTCAGATCGAAGAAAGGGTCGTGAACACCCACAAGAACAAGATCACGGCGCGGGGGGTGCAGGTGCATTATGGCACCACGCATGCGCTGAAGGATGTTGATGTCGATATCCTCGACAACACCGTGACCGCCTTTATCGGTCCGTCGGGTTGCGGCAAATCCACGTTTCTGCGCTGTCTGAACCGGATGAACGACACCGTGGCCTCGGCCCGGGTGACGGGCGAGATCCTGATCGACGGCGAGAACATCTATGACAAGCGGGTCGATCCGGTGCAGCTGCGCGCCAAGGTGGGCATGGTGTTTCAAAAGCCCAACCCGTTCCCCAAGTCGATCTATGACAACGTGGCGTATGGGCCGAAAATCCACGGCCTGACCCGGCACAAGGCCGATCTGGACGAGATCGTCGAGGCCTGCCTGCGCAAGGCCGCGCTGTGGAACGAGGTCAAGGACCGGCTCGACAGCCCCGGCACCGGGTTGTCGGGCGGCCAGCAGCAGCGGCTGTGCATCGCGCGGGCCATCGCCACCTCGCCCGAGGTGTTGCTGATGGACGAGCCGTGCTCGGCGCTGGACCCGATCGCCACCGCCCAGGTCGAAGAGCTGATCGACGAGCTGCGCGCGACGTTTTCAGTGGTGATCGTGACCCATTCGATGCAGCAGGCGGCCCGCGTGTCGCAGCGCACGGCGTTCTTTCACCTCGGCCATCTGGTGGAATACGGCGAGACCGCCACGATCTTTACCAACCCGGTCGATCCGCGCACCGAAAGCTATATCAGTGGCCGGATCGGTTAAGGAATGATGACCATGGAACCACATATCCGCTCCGCCTTTGACCGCGACCTCGAAGGCGTTCAGGCGCTGGTGATGAAAATGGGGGGGCTGGTTGAGCATGCCCTCTTGCAGGCCGCGACGGCGCTCGAAACCCGCGACGATGCTCTGGCCGCCGAAGTCCGCGCCGGCGACCGGGCCATCGACGAACTCGAAGACCTGATCCACACCGAATGCGCCCGCATCATCGCGCTGAATGCCCCCACCGCCACCGATCTGCGCACCGTGCTTACGGTCATGCGCATCGTGGGCTCGCTGGAACGCTCGGGCGATTATGCCAAGAACCTGGCCAAGCGCTCGCTGGTGCTGGGTCAGATGCGCCCGGTCAACGGCTCTGCCGGGTCGATCTCGCGCATGGCGCGCTCGGTTGTCGGTCTGCTCAAGGATGCACTCGACGCCTATATCGCCCGCGATGCCAAACTGGCCGAGGATGTCCGCCGCCGCGACGCCGAGGTGGATCAGATGTACAATTCGGTGTTCCGCGAATTCCTGACCCATATGATGGAAGACCCGCGCAACATCACGGCCTGCATGCATCTGCATTTCATCGCCAAGAACATCGAACGGGTGGGCGACCATGCGACGGGAATTGCCGAACAGGTGATCTATCTGGTCACCGGCACGCTGCCCGATGATGACCGGCCCAAAAGCGATGTCACGTCGTTGACCGACACCCCCAATTCGACTGTCTGAGGCACATATGGCTCATACCTCACAACCCGTCGTGCTGCTCGTCGAAGACGAACCGGCGCAACGCGAAGTTCTGGCCTATAATCTGGAGTCGGAAGGCTTTCGTGTGGTTCAGGCCGCCAATGGCGAAGACGCGCTGATGATGGTTGACGAAGACACGCCCGACATCATCATCCTGGACTGGATGATGCCGGAACTGTCGGGCATCGAAGTCTGTCGGCGGCTGAAGATCCGGCCAGAGACGCGCGGCATTCCGATCATCATGCTGTCTGCCCGCGCCGAAGAGGTGGACCGCATCCGCGGGCTGGAAACCGGGGCCGATGACTACGTGATCAAGCCCTATTCGGTGCTGGAACTGATGGCCCGCGCGCGGGTGCAGTTGCGCCGGGTGCGGCCGTCGTCGATCGGCGTGGTGCTGGAATGGGATGACATCAGGCTCGATCCGGAAACCCACCGGGTCTACCGGGGCAATCAGGTGCTGAAGCTGGGCCCGACCGAATTCCGCCTGCTCTCGACCTTCATGGAAAAGCCGGGCCGGGTCTGGTCGCGCGAACAGTTGCTCGACCGGGTCTGGGGCCGCGACATCTATGTCGACAGCCGCACGGTTGACGTGCACATCGGCCGGCTGCGCAAATCGCTGATGCAGAACGGCGGGATGGACCCGCTGCGCACCGTGCGCGGCGCGGGCTATGCCTTGGGTTGACCGGGCGCAAGGTCTTTGCCCGGCAATCGCCGGGCAGTCCCTGCTGCACAGTCGCTTGGGAACCGTCGCTTCTGAACAGTAACAGGGCGCATCCTGTCTTGCCCCCTGCCCGCAAAAGCCGTAGCACTTCCCTGTTCTCAGGGCGGGGTGCAATTCCCCACCGGCGGTATAGCCCGCGAGCGCTTCGTGTCCCGTTTGGGACACTTGGGTCAGCAGATCCGGTGTAATTCCGGGGCCGACGGTATAGTCCGGATGAAAGAGAATGGTTTTGCTCCGCTTTGGCGGGTCTTGCCGTTTGATGCTCTGGGACCTGACGCATCAACGCAAAGGTTCCAAAATGACCAACCCGACCCCCTATACCTCCCCGGCCCGCGTGGCCGTCATCCGCGCCCGCTGGCACAGCGAGATCGTGGACCGCGCGCATGACAGCTTTGTCGATGCGGCCAGGACCCAGCTGCCGCAGGCGCAGGTTGACACCTTCGATGTCCCCGGCGCGTTCGAGATGCCGCTTCTGGCGAAAAAGCTTGCCGAAACCGGGCGCTATGATGCGGTTGTGGCCATCGCCTTTGTGGTCGATGGCGGCATCTACCGCCACGACTTTGTAGCCAGTGCCGTGATCGACGGGCTGATGCAGGCGCAGATGACCACCGGCATTCCGGTGTTCTCGGTCTCGCTCACGCCGCACAACTATCAGCCCGCCGATGTGCTGACCGCATTCTTTGCCGATCATTTCGTGAAAAAAGGCGCCGAAGCGGTCGAGGCCGTGCGTCAGGTGCTGACGCTGACCGCGCAGCTGGAACCGGCACAGGCCGCGCGCAAAAGCGCCTGAGACCGATGCCGGGCGCGCATCAAACCGCGCCCGGCCCCTGCGCTGTGCTGTCACACTGGCCGGAACCGCACCGGGCGTTATCTTGACGCTGATGGAAAACCACACCCGCGTGCTTTACAACCAGACCTGCCCGATCTGCCGGGCCGAGATTTCGGCCTATCAGCGCCGCGCCCTGCGCGACGGGCTGCCGATCCGCTTTGACACGCTTGATCACGCGGCTGACTGGGGCCTGAGCGCCGAGGATGCCACGCGCCGGCTGCATGTCTGGCATGAGGGTCAGGTGCTGTCGGGTCTGGCGGCGTTTCGTGCGCTTTGGGCGCAGATGCCGCATCTGCGCTGGCTGGCGCGGCTGACCGGCGTGCCGGGCGTGCATTGGCTGGCGGATCAGATCTATGACCATATCCTTGCCCCGCTGCTCTACCGCGCCCACCGGCGCAGACAGGGCTAGGCTATCGCCTCAGCCAGTGTCCTTGCGCCATGCCTCCAGAAACGCCCGCACGCAGGTCACGACATGGGCGAACCGGTCGCCGCCCAGATGCACCCCGCCATACCAGCGGGTGACCACGACCACGCAATCGGTCAGCCCCTCGCGGTCGAGCATCTTCAGAATGACCGCCCCGGCCCCCGACTCGCCGTCGTCATTCCTGACCGGCCCTTCATCGCTCAGGATCGCGGCCCAGGAGTTATGCGTTGCCTTGGCAAACTTTTTCTCGCGCTTCAGGTCGCGCAAAAAGGCGTCGATCCCGGCACGTCCGGCAACCACGCCCCCCGTCACCGCATAACGCGAGCCCCGGTCGCTTACCACATTCTCCAGCCGGATCATTCATCCCCCTTTGCCGTTCCCGATACCTGCCGGGCACGGCGCCAAAGGTCAATGCCGCAGCGACAGCACCTCAAGCGCGGATTTGTTGGGGCAGAACACCGGCGGGCACCGACCACCTGCCGCCGAGGCCAGCCAGGCCGTGCAGGCGGTCTTTTGGGAACAGGCCTCGCAGCGGTCCACCAGATGGCCCAGTTCCTTGCGGCTCAGCCAGCCCTCGACCACCGCTGCGGCCAGATTGACCCCCAGCACCCGCGCCATGCCACGCGTCAGCCCCCAGGCAAGCGGGGTTTCCGAATATCCGATCATCGCCACACCTTTTGTTTGCACGTAGCGTCCAGAGTGCGCCCCACCCGCCCGCGCCGCCTTGACCCAGATCAAGTGCTGCTGCCGGATCAGCGCAGCCCGGCCACCACCCGGCGCACAATCTCTTGCCGTTGGGCATTTGGTGGGTGGCTGCCCAGAAACTGATCGCCCGGATCGGGCAACCGGCCAAAGAACGCCGCGCCGCGCAGCGGATCGAACCCGGCGCGAAAGGCAATCTCGGCCCCCAGCGCATCGGCCTCCAGCTCGAAATCGCGGGCATAGGTGCGCGCGCCCATCGTGGCCCCCATCTGCTGCGCTGCCCGCACCGCCTCGGGCGTCGCCCCCGAGGCCTGCGCCAGCACGCCAGCCAGCACCGCCCCGGTGGTCGCGGTGCGCTGCACCTGCGGGATGTGGCCGGCAATGTGATGCGCCGTCTCGTGCCCGACGACAAAGGCGATCTCATCGACGTTGCGCGCATCCGCGATCAGCGCCAGCGTGAACCCGACAATCGGGCGGCCCGCGCGGTCCAGCGTCTGAAACGCATTGGGCGGCTGGCCCGGCCGGTCATCGACCACGATCTGGAAATCGCAATTGCTGCCCGGATTGCGCTCGCGGCACATCGCCTCGGCCACCGGCTCCACCCGCGACACCACGGCCACAAAATTGCGCGCCGCCTGTTCTGCGGTCAACGGGCCATCGGGCAAGGGCGGCATCATCACCGCAATGGCGGGACCAGCGGCCGGAGTGCCTACCGGCTGACAGGCAGCCAGCATCACCGCCGCCACCACTGCCCACGCTGATCGTCCAAAGCCCATCTGCCGCCTCATTTTTATGGATTTTCCACACAGAATAGCAGGTGCCCCGGCAGACAAAAGACCCCGCAGGACGGCTCACGCCAAGTTGCGCACACTCTGGAATCGGCATTGCACTCTGGCCTGCCACGCGGCTAGTCTTGGGCCATGTTTACCATCGAACACGACTTTGACGCGACCGTGATCACCCTGATTGATGAGGGGTCCGAAGCGCTGGAAGAAGACGTCACCATCCTCGCGTTCGAGGAATGTGTGGTGCTGGAACAGGAAGACCCGATTTCCGGCGATGTGATCCGCATCAGCCTGTCGATGGGGCAGCTGGCCGATCTTGCGGCAGCGCTTGACCTGCCCGAAGGCAGCTACCGGCTGAAACGGCCGCCAACGCCCTGACGGCTCACAGCCGCGACAGCACCAGCCCGCCCGCGACCATCATCACCGCCAGAATGCGGGTCAGGCTGACCGGCTGCACCGGCACGCCAAAGGCACCCACCGCATCCAGCATCAGCGCGCCCGCCATCTGGCCCAGGATCAGCGCCGCCATCGCCGTCACCACCCCCAGCGTCGGCACGCCCCAGATCACCGACCAAACGTAATAGGCCCCCACCAATCCGCCGCCCCATTGCCACAGCGGCACCGCCCCCAGGCGGCCGAACGGGTTGCCGACAGTGGCAAAGCTCAGCACGATGAGGGCGACGAACCCCACCGCAAACGACACCGCCGCCGCCGGCAGCGCCGCCCCCAGCGTGCGCCCCAAAGCGCCGTTCAGCGGGGCCTGCACCGCAATGGCGACACCGCCCAGAAGAATGGCCAGAAGTGCGGGGATCTGCGACATGGGGCGAAGCCTTTCAGGGAGGGGTCAATCAAGCCGGAATGTCTTGTCGCGCGACGTGGCCCCGCGCACAAGGGTCAGCCGGGTTTTTGCCACGCCGAGCGCGCGCGCGAGCGCCTCGGCCACGGCGGCATTGGCGCGGCCCTCATCCGCCGGGGCGGTGACGCTGATGCGGAACAGGCCTGCGTCATGGGTCAGCCCCGGCTGGCGGGCGCGCGGTGTGGCGCGGACCCGGAACGCGGCCCCCGGCACCGCCAGATCTTCCCATTCGCCCTTGGCCATGCCCGCGCCCCTTTTGCGCCGGACTCTGGCGCAGCCCAAGGGTGGATGCAACCGCCTGCCCGCTCTGGAAATCCCCAGCCCTTCGGCATAGCTTGGCCGCGACCCTGACCGGAGTGTGTGATGCCTGACCCGAACCCTGCCGTGCTCGACTATCTGGCCACCCGCCGCTCACCGGGGGCCAAGACCTTTGCAGCACCGGTGCCGGACCGCGATCAGCTGTTGCAGATCCTGTCTCTGGCAGCCCGCGTGCCGGATCATGGCAAGCTGGAACCCTGGCGGATGATCGTGCTGGACCGCGCGGCAATGGCCCGGCTGGCCGATCTGGCCGAGGCGCGGGCCCGCGCGCTGGACGGCGATGCCGAGAAGATCGAGAAAGGCCGGGGGCAGTTTGATCGCGGGCAGCTGGCGGTGGTGGTGATCTCGTCGCCCAAACCGGCGGAAAAGGTGCCGGTGGCCGAACAGCTGCTGTCGGCGGGGGCCTTGTGCATGAATCTGGTCCATGCCGCCACCGCGGCGGGTTGGGGCGCGTGCTGGCTGTCGGGCTGGCCGTCGCATGACGCCATCTTTCGCGCGCAGGCCTTTGGCTGCGCCGAGGGCGAGACGGTGGCGGGGATCATCCACATCGCCACCCCTGCCCCGATGGCGCCGGACCGCCCGCGCCCGGATCTGTCAAAGCTTGTAAGCTGGGCCTGAGATGATTCTGGGTGATTTTCTGAAGGCTGTGTTGCAGCTGGGGGACCGCAGGTTCCGGCGGGTGATGGTGGTGGGGGTGCTGCTGTCGCTGGCCCTGCTGGTGGCGGTCTATGCGGGCTTTCTGGCGGTGATCCAGACCTTTGTGCCCGATGCGATCGACATCCCCTTTGTCGGCCCCGTAGGGGGCCTCGATACGCTGCTGTCCTGGGGCTCGGCCCTGTTGATGATCGGGCTGTCGGTGTTTCTGATGATGCCGGTGGCCTCGGCCTTTACCGGGCTGTTTCTGGAGGATGTGGCGCAGGCGGTCGAAGACCGGCATTACCCGTCCCTGCCGCCGGTGCCGCGCATGAGCTGGGGCGATGCGCTGGTGGATGCGGCGAATTTCGCAGCCCTGCTGATCGCGGTCAACGCGCTGGCGCTGATCCTTTATGCCTTTGCCGGGCCGTTCATTCCGGTGGTGTTCTGGGCGGTCAACGGCCTGCTCTTGGGGCGGGAGTACTTTACGCTGGTGGCGATGCGGCGGCTGGGGCGGGTCGGGGCCAAGGCGCTGCGCAAGCGGCACTGGGGCAAGGTCTGGCTGGCCGGAACCCTGATGGCCGCGCCTTTGTCGGTGCCGCTGGTGAACCTGCTGATCCCGGTGCTGGGGGTGGCGACCTTCACCCATCTGTTTCACCGGCTGAACCGGTCGGAGTAAAAGTGCCGCCAGAGAAAGTGCCCGCTGTGTTACACCAATTGAAACCGTATAAAATCAACCCATTAGCTTCTGAACATAAGACAATCTTAAGACTTTCACCGAAAATCCGGCACACACAAAGGCATGCCCATGCATAGGTTTTTGCTCGGTCTGACCCTGCTGGCCCATTGGGCCGCCCCGGTTCAGGCCAATACGGTGTGCACCCTGCTGATGGATGCGCAGACGGCAACCGTGCTGCATGAGACGGGGGATTGTGCGTCGCGGGTCACCCCGGCCTCAACCTTCAAGCTGCCGCTGGCGGTGATGGCGTATGACGCGGGCATTCTGACCACGGCACAGGCGCCGGTGATGGCGTTCCGGCCCGGCGACCCGGATTGGGGTGGGGAAAGCTGGACCAGAGACACTGGCCCCGCCGATTGGATGCGGCATTCGGTGGTGTGGTATTCGCAACGGATCACGCAGGCGATGGGGGCCGAGGCGCTGACGCGCTATGCGCAGGGTTTCGGCTATGGCAACAGCGATTTTTCCGGCGATGCCGGGTTTGACAACGGGCTGGAGCGGGCCTGGATCGCCTCATCCCTGCAGATCTCGCCGCGCGAGCAGGCGGCGTTTCTGCGCGCTCTGGTTCAGGATGCGCTGCCGGTCGCCCCTGCTGCGATGGCGCAGGCGCGGTCAATTGTCGAGACAAGGCAGGTCGGAGACTGGGTCATGCACGGCAAGACCGGCAGCGCCTATCCCCGGCGGGCGGACCGCAGCTTCGATTATGCACGCGGCTGGGGCTGGTATGTCGGCTGGGCGCAGCGGGGCAATACCACGCTGATCTTTGTGCGGCTGCGGCAGGCAATCGAACGCAGCGCGACATCGGGCGGCGTGCTGGCCCGCGACGCGTTGCTGGCAGACTGGCCCGCGCTGGTAGCAGGTGACTGAGCCTGAGCCGGATCGCGGGGGGGTCCGGCTAGACGCCTTTTTGCCGCCGCAGGCTGGAGGGGTTGCGGCCGTAGAGTTTGAGAAAGGCGGCGTTGAAGCTGCGGATGCTGCCGAACCCGGCCTGAAAGGCGATGTCGCTCAGCGGCAACGAGGTTTCATCCAGCAGGCGCTTGGCGCGGGCCGTGCGCAGCGTCTGGGCAGTCTGGACCGGCGAGGCCCCGACATGGCGCTCGAACAGCCGGGCAAGGTGGCGGCTGCCGATGCCAAGGCGGGCCGCCAGGGCATCGACCGTGCCCCGGTCAAGAGCCCCCTCACCGATCATCTTGAGCGCGCGTTCCACCGTGGTTCTGGTGCCCTGCCATGCCGGACAGAACGGCGCGGTTTCCGGGCGACAGCGCAGGCAGGGCCGATAGCCCGCGCGCTCGGCGGCGGCGGCGGTCGGGTAGTAGCTGACATTGCGGGTCAGTGGATGCTTTACCGGGCAGACCGGGCGGCAGTAGATGCCGGTGGTGCGGACCGCCGTGAAGAACAGGCCGTCAAAAGACGGGTCGCGTCGGAGCCTCGCGTCGTTGCAGGTGTCGAAATCAAGCATGGGGCAAGTCTAATCCCGCCGCGCCGCCTTGGCGAGGCCGTGCCGGGGATGAGGTCCGGAATCTGCCAGACAACGGGCGGGCCAGACGGTACTGCAGGGTCAGGGCTGCAAGAATGGATTTTTGCCGATGCGGATGAGCACGCGGGACTGGGGGCTGTTGCTGGTGCTGTCCTTTCTGTGGGGCGGGGCGTTTTTCTTTGCCGCCGTGGCGGTGAAAGAGCTGCCACCGCTGACCGTGGTGCTGGCGCGCTGTGGCCTTGCCGCAATGGCGCTGGCGGTGGTGCTGCGCCTTGGCGGCGAGCGTTGGCCGTTCCGGGGGGCGGCGATTGCGCCGTTTCTGATCATGGGACTTTTGAACAATCTTGTGCCGTTCAGCCTGCTGTTCTGGGCGCAGATCATGATACCCAGCGGTCTGGCGTCGATTTTGAATGCGACCACGCCGGTCTTTGCCATCGTTGCCGCGCATTTTCTGTTGCTGGATGAGAAGATGGCGCTGAACAGGGCGGCCGGGATCGGCTTTGGTTTTCTGGGGGTCGTGGTGCTGCTGGGGGCTGGGCAGGTCGATGGCAAGGGCTTTGCGCTGGTGGGCATGCTGGCCTGTCTGGGGGCGGCGCTGTCTTATGGGCTGGCCGGAACCTATGGCCGCCGGTTCCGGTCGATGGGCGTGTCACCGGCGCAGGTGGCACTTGGCCAGCTGGTGGCGACGACGCTGATGATGATCCCGCTGGCGGCGGTGGTGGACCGGCCCTGGACTCTGGCCGTGCCCGGCGGCGCGGTGGTGCTGGCGGTGCTGGCGCTGGCCTTTGCCTCGACCGCGCTGGCCTATGTGATCTTTTTCCGTCTGCTGGCCTCGGCGGGCGCGGTCAACACGGCACTTGTCACCCTGCTTATTCCGGCCAGCGCGATTCTGCTGGGCGTGCTGTTTCTGGGCGAGACGCTTGCCGCGCGTCACTATGCCGGGCTGGCGCTGATCTGCGCCGGCCTTCTGGCCATCGACGGCCGGGTTCTGGAGCGATGGCGGCGCTAGCGGCTTGTGGCGGGCCTTGCGCTGCGGCAGCTGCGGCCTGGGTCTTTTTCGCGCCGGACCGTGGCCGGTTAAGCCCGGAGCGCGCTTTGCGAGGATGTACCCGCCGTCACAATCGTCTCGCGCGTGCGATCGTAAGCCTCCCGGCAGCGGGCCAGAAGCTCCAGATCGGTGGCGTGCCGGTCCAGAAGTTCAGACAATTGCGCCTCGGAAAAGCTGTCGCGGTTGATCGAGAATTCTTTCTTTTGCGGGGTGGTATTGGTGATCTTGATGCGCTCGGTGGTCGGCGGCACGCGATCTGAAAAATAGGCGGAAAAATAGTCCACCGAGTGTTCCAGAGGCACGCAAGTGACCCGGTCGATGATGTCCGGCACGCCGTCAAACAGCTTGCCAAGCCCCAGAAAGCCTGCCTGCTGGTTCTGCGCCTGTGACATGACGAACTGAACACCTGTCGTCTGTTTCGCCTTGGCGTGCAGCCGGTGGCTGGGATAGACCCGGATGAAATTCCACAGGCTGATCAACCTGTCGATGGGGTCACGGATCACGCTGTGAAGCACAGGGTTAAGGGCCAGTGCATCAGGATGCTGGATCATGTGCCGCACTTGCAGGTGGCCGATAACGGCGTCGTACTGGTTCAGATCAGGCAGCGTCGGAAACACCGAAGTGTCAATATCACCATTGGCCTGCACCAGCAGAACACGCTCAAAGGCCTGATAATACAGTTGCCGAATGGTTGACCCGCCACATTTTGGGATGTGCAGAAAAATGTGCATGCGCGCTCTCACTCTGTTCCGACACACTCAATATCGTCTGTGACAAGACCGATATGTCGCCTGATCCGGCGCACGGGTCAAGCAACTATCGCCTGACGGGCCAGATGCGGGCCGAAGGCGTGTCTGGTGGCGGATCGCTGCAAAACGCAGGATCCTGCAGGCGCGCCCGTGCAGAGCGCGCCCGTGGCGCTGCAATCAGGCCGCCCACTCCCAGGGGTTGGTGAAGCGGCCGAGGGTTTCGATGACCTTTGCGTCATCGACCTCGCCGGTTTTGGCGAGCCTGGCGACCAGTCCGCGTTTCTTGTCTTCGGTCACCAGCGCGACCGTTGCGGGGATGCCGGCCTTTTCCAGTGCGGCATTGTAGACGCGGGTGATCGCCATGCGGCGCAGGTCGGGTTTGAAGACCTTGCCCACGGCGGTTTTCGGCACCTCGGGCAGGATCTCGATATGCTTGGGCTGGGCCGCGCGTTCGTGGATGTGCTTGGCGGCATAGTCCATCAGGTCGGCCACGGTGGCGGTGGAGCCCTTCACCAACTCGACGTAAGCGGCGGGCAGCTCGCCCGAATGGGCATCGGGCTGGCCGATGGCACCGACCACGGCGACGGCCTCATGGCCCATCAGCGCCTCTTCGATGAGGGCGGGGTCGATGTTGTGGCCGCCCCGGATGATCAGATCCTTGGCGCGGCCGGTGATGAACAGATAGCCATCGGCGTCGATCCGGCCCAGATCGCCGGTGCGCAGGAAGCGGCCCTCGGCGAACAGGTCCTTGTTCTTGTCTTCCTCGGTGTAGGTCGAGCCTTCGAACACGCCGGGGTTGGCGACGCAGATCTCCCCCACCTCATCCACGCCGCATTCGTGGAAGCCCTCGGGCGTGCCGGTCAGGATGCGGACATGGCTGTAGGGGAACGGCATGCCCACCGAGCCGATTTTCTTGACGCCACCCGGCGGATTGATCGACACAAGGCAGGTGCATTCGGTCAGCCCGTAGCCTTCGACGATGTCGATGCCGGTTTCCTTTTTGAACCGGTTATACAGCTCGATCGGCAGCGGCGAAGAGCCGGAAAACGCGCTGCGCAAGGACGAGATGTCGGCATCCACCGGGCGCTGCATCAGCGCCGAAAGCGCGGTGGGGACCGTGATCATGTAGGTGGCCTTGTAGCGCGCGATCAGCTTCCAGAAGTTGTCGAACACGCCGTCGCCGCGATAGCCTGCAGGGGTGGGGAACACCACATGCGCGCCCGAGGCGATCATGCTCATCAGGATCGGATAGGCGGCAAAGACGTGGAACAGCGGCAACGGGCACATCACCACATCATCAGGCTTGAACAACAGCTGCGATCCCAGCCAGCCGTTGTAGATCATGCCCGACACCTTGTGCTGCGCCACCTTTGGCATGCCGGTGGTGCCGCCGGTGTGGAAATAGGCCGCCACCCGGTCGCGCGGCTCGTCGGCAAAGGACAGCCGGTCTGAAGGCTGGCGGGCAAGTTCGGCGGTGAAGGATTTGACATTGGCGGTGTGGTGGACCGGGTTTTTCGGCCGGATCAGCGGCACGATATATTTCTTGACCCCCGACAGGTAGCGGACCAGATCCACCTCCAGCACGGCTTTCACCGAAGGCGCATGGCGCACCGCCTGCGCCACCTTTTGCGCAAGGTCGGTCTTCGGGAAGGGTTTGAGCGTGACCACGACCTTGGCCTTGGTCTCGCGCAGGATGGCGCTGATCTGCTCGGGTTCCAGCAGCGGGTTGATCGGGTTGACGATGCCCGCCACCGCGCCGCCGATCAGCGTGACTACGGTTTCGAGCGCGTTGGGCAAGACATAGGCGACCACATCTTTTTCGCCGACGCCAAGACTGCGGAACAGGTTGGCAGCCTGGGTGGTCTGGGCGTGAAGCTCGGCCCAGGTCAGGGTGTCGCGTTTGGTCTCGGCCCCCGACAGCAGCTGATAGCTGACCGCGGGCCGCGCGCCATGGGCGGCTTTGGCGGCAGAGAGGAATTCATACATTGTGCGCGCCACCGGGCGGTCGGCCCATGGCATTTCAGCCTCTGTCGCTGCGATATCCTCGCGCGTGACGAATTTAACCATTTTATCCTCCCCAGTCGTCCCCTGCGGCCCCGTTGATGGGGGGCCTGTTATCCCTGCGTTACACAATGTGGGCAAACGCGGCGTTTGCCAAGCGGCGGGCGCGCGCGACAACGCAACGTCAGAGCCGGGCACGCACGGTCCAAAAGGTGCCCCCGTGGCCGTCTGCGCCTACTGGCGGGTGCAAAACCATGGGCAATGACGGTGAGGCGGTCGCCGCGGGGAAAAACGGGTGGCTTTTCCCCCCTTCACAAAGGGCAGATGCCTCCGGCGGAAGTATTTGACAAAGGTGCAAAACCTGCACGCGCTGGATTTGCACCTTTTCCAAATACTCAAAAAGCCACAGTCGGGCCGCTAGCTGGCCGTGCCATCGGTGAACTGCAGCCGGGCCAGGCGGGCGTAAAGGCCGCCTTCGGCCACCAGATCATCATGCTTGCCCTGCGCCACGATGCGGCCCTGATCGAACACCACGATGCGGTCCGCGCGTTTGACAGTGGCGAGGCGGTGGGCAACGACGAGCGTGGTGCGGCCCTGTGCCAGGGTTTCCACAGCGGATTGCACGAGGCGTTCGGATTCGGCGTCCAGCGCCGATGTCGCCTCGTCCAGCAGCAGCACGGGCGCGTCGCGCAGGATGGCGCGGGCGATGGCGATGCGCTGTTTCTGGCCGCCGGACAGCATGACGCCGCGCTCGCCCAGATAGGTGTCGTAGCCCTGCGGCAGCGCCTCGATGAACAGATGCGCGGCGGCGGCGCGGGCGGCGGCTTCGACCTGCGCGTCGGTGGCGTCAATGCGGCCGAAGCGGATGTTTTCGCGGGCAGAGCTGGCAAAGATCACCGGATCCTGCGGCACCAGCGACAGTGACTGACGGAAATCGGTGCGGTCCAGATCGCGCAGGTCGATGCCGTCGAGCAGCACCGCGCCCTGCTGCGGGTCGTAAAAGCGCAGCAAGAGTTGCAGGATCGTGGTCTTGCCCGCGCCCGAGGGGCCGACCAGCGCTACCGTCTCGCCGGGGCGGACGTGCAGGGTGATGCCATCGAGCGCCGAGGTGTCGGGCCGGGCGGGGTAGCGGAAGGTGACCGCATCGAACCGGATGTCGCCGCGCACGGGCTGCGGCAGCGCTTTTGGCTGGACCGGGTCTTTGACCGGGTCGGTGGCGTGCAACAGTTCCACCAGCCGTTCTGTGGCCCCGGCAGCGCGCTGCAGCTCGCCCCAGATTTCCGACAAGGCCCCCACCGATCCGGCGACCATGATGGCGTAAATGACAAACTGGATCAGCTCGCCCGGGGTCATCGCCCCGGCGCGCACATCGCGCGCGCCCATCCACAGCACGCCGACAATTCCGGTGAACACGAGGAAGATCACAAAGATCGTCAGCACGGCGCGGGTGCCGATGCGGGTCCGGGCCGAGGCAAAGCTCTTTTCGGTCACCTCGGCAAAGGCGCTGCGGGTCTGCGCCTCATGGGTAAAGGCCTGCACGGTCTGGACCGAGGACAGCGCCTCGGAGGCGGAGCCGGAGGAGCTGGCGATCCAGTCCTGATTTTCGCGCCCCAATGTGCGCAACCGGCGGCCCAGGATGATGATGGGAACCACGACCACCGGCACGATCAACAGCACAAGGCCGGCCAGTTTGGCCGAAGTCAGCAGCATCAGGACCAGCCCGCCCAGCAGGATCAGGCTGTTGCGCAGCGCGATCGAGACCGAAGAGCCGATCAGCGACAGGATCAGCGTGGTATCGGTGGTGATCCGGCTGAGCACTTCTCCGGTCATGATCCGCTCGAAGAACGCGGGCGACAGGCCGAGCACCCGGTCGAACAGCGCGCGGCGGATGTCGGCCACCACCCGCTCGCCCAGCCGGGTGACAAGGTAGTAGCGCATGCCGGAGCCAAAGGCGAACAGCCCGGCGATGATGATGGCGGCGCCGAAGTACTGGTCAAGGATGACGACATCAGCGCTGAAATTGTCGACCACCCGGCGCACGGCCAGGGGCAGGACAAGGCTGACGGCGGCGGTCAGGATCAGCGCGAGTAAAGCCAGCACCAGAAGCCGGCGATAGGGCATGAGGAAGGGCACGAGCCCGGCAAGGGCGCTGACCTGTTTTGATTTCGCGCGGTCCTCGGTCACTGTCGGTGTGCGTGCCATGCTGTCCTGCCTTGTTATGCTGCGGGTTTAGGCAACCCGCGCCACCGGGGCAAGCGCCGCAATTGCCGCGCCCCGGATTTGCCGGGATAGGATTTCGGGTGGCAACGCGGGTGGAGTCTGGGGGAGCGCTCCGCGCGGGAGTATTTTTGCCAAGATGAATGCAAGCCGTGTCCGCAGGGCAGAGTGGATCAGATATTGCGGGGGCGGCGTGCATCGGCTTTATCTGCGGGGGGAGTGGATGCGCCCTGCCCCGGACCGACCAAGGAGCCTGCCGATGACCGCGTTTTTCACAGCACAGGATGGGGCGCGTCTGGCGTACAGCGACCGGGGCGAAGGCTTGCCCGTGCTGTGCCTGCCCGGCCTGACCCGGACCATGGCGGATTTTGGCTACATGCTGCCGCATCTGCCACCCTGCCGGGTGATCCGGATGGATTACCGGGGGCGCGGGGAAAGTGCCTGGACCGGGGCGGAGAGCTACACCGTGCCGGTGGAGGCGCGCGACGGGCTGGACCTGCTGGACCATCTGGGGGTGGAGGCGGCGGCGGTGATCGGCACCTCTCGCGGGGGGCTGATCGGGATGATGCTGGCGGCGGTGGCGCGGCCGCGTCTGCTGGGGCTGTTGCTGAATGATGTCGGGCCAGAGATTCACAAGCCGGGGCTAAAGCGCATTTTCGACTATGTCGGGCGCAATCCGGCGGCAAAGACTCATGCAGAACTGGCAGCGGCCTTGCCGGGGGTGATGCCGGGGTTTGCGAATGTGCCTGCCAGCCGTTGGCTGGAGGAGGCGCAGTTGCATTACGTTGAGACACCGGAGGGGTTGCGCATCACCTATGACCCCGCCTTGCGCGCGGCGTTTCTGGCGGCGTTTGAGGGGCCCGCGGTGGATTTGTGGCCGTTGTTCGACGCCTGCGCCGGGCTGCCGCTGGCGCTGATCCGGGGGGCGAATTCCGACCTGTTGTCGGCGCAGACGGCGGCAGAGATGCGCCGCCGCCGCCCCGACATGATCTTTGCCGAAGTGCCGGACCGGGCGCATATTCCGTTTCTGGATGAGCCGGAGGCGGTGGCGGTGATCAGTGAGTTCCTGAGGGCCTGCGCATGAATTTTGCGATGATCGAGGCGGCGGCGGGGCGGCTGGCGGGGCATGCGCGCCTGACGCCGCTGTTGAACGCGCCGTTGCTGGATGCCGCCTTTGGCAAGCGGGTGTTTGTAAAGGCGGAATGTCTGCAGATCACAGGCTCGTTCAAGTTTCGCGGCGCGTGGTCGGCGGTCTCGGCTTTGCCTGCGGGCACGCGCGGCGTGCTGGCCTATTCGTCCGGCAACCACGGGCAAGGCGTGGCCCTGGCCGCCGCGCGCCATGGTATGACGGCGGTGGTGGTGATGCCTGCGGATGCGCCAGCGGTGAAGATCGCCAACACCAAGGCCTATGGGGCCGAGGTGGTGCTTTATGACCGCGCGACCGAGGACCGGGACGCTGTGGGGGCGGCGCTGTGCGAGACGCGCGGGCTGGTGCTGATCAAGCCGTTTGATGATGCGCAGGTGATCGCGGGGCAAGGCACGGTGGGGCTGGAGATCGCCGCACAGGCCCATGACGCGGGGGTGGAAGCGGCGGATGTGCTGGTCTGTTGCGGTGGCGGCGGGCTATCGGCGGGGATCGCCCTTGCGCTGGAGGCGCGCGCGCCCGGCCTGCGGCTGCGCACGGTGGAGCCGGTGGGGTTTGACGACATGGCCCGGTCGCTGCTGGCGGGGGAACGGTTGCGCAATGCACAGGCCAGCGGCTCGGTCTGTGACGCGATCCTGACGCCTGCGCCGGGGGAGCTGACATTCCCGGTGTTGCAGCGGCTGGCCGGGCCGGGGATTGCGGTGACGGATGCTCAGGCGTTGCAGGCGATGGCCCTCGCCTTCACCCATCTGCGCATTGTGCTGGAACCGGGGGGCGCGGTCGCTCTGGCGGCGGCACTGTTTGGCGACACCGAGGGTCCGGTGATCTGCGTCGCCAGTGGCGGCAATGCCGACCCGGCGGTGTTTCGTGACGCTCTGGCGCGGTTTGGCTGAGCCATGGCGCTGATGTTCTTCCCCGATCTGCGGCTGAATGTGGAACTCTCCGGGCCGGAGGGCGCGCCGCCGCTGGTGCTGCTGCATGCGCTGGGCACCAATCTGCGGCTGTGGGATGGCGTGGTGGCGCGGCTGCCCGGCCACCGCATCCTGCGCATGGATATGCGCGGGCATGGTTTGTCGGATGTGCCGCCCGGCCCCTATGCCATGGGCGCGCTGATCCATGATGTCGAGCGGGTGATGGCGCAGGCCGGGCTGCGCGAGGCGGTGGTGGTGGGCCTGTCGATCGGCGGCATGATCGCGCAGGGGCTGGCGGTCAAACGGCTGGATCTGGTGCGCGGGATGGTGCTGTCGAACAGTGCCGCGCGGATCGGGATCGCCGCGCAATGGCAGGACCGGATCGAGGCCGTGCGCGCGGGCGGGCTGGAGGCGATTGCCGACGCCACCATGGCGCGTTGGTTTGGCCGCAGCTGGCGAGACCTGCCCGCGTTGCCGCAGATGCGCGCCATGCTGCTGGCCACCCCGCCCGAGGGCTGGATGGGGGCTGCTGCGGCGATTGCGGGCACCGATTTCTACACACCGACCGCCGGGCTGACCCTGCCGACACTGGCGATTGCAGGCCTGCGCGACGGATCGACCCCGCCCGATCTGGTCAAGGAGACCGCCGATCTGATCCTCGGCAGCCGGTTCCAGCTGATCCGGGGGGCCGGGCATCTGCCGATGGTGGAGCAGCCGGATGCCTATACAGACGCGTTGCGCGACTTTCTGGAGAGTATCGGTCATGTCTGAGTTCCTGCTGATCCACGGCTCTTGCCACGGCGCGTGGTGCTGGCACCGGGTGATCCCGGCGCTGGAGGCGCTGGGCCACACCGCCCGCGCCATTGACCTGCCGGGACATGGCCGCGACCAGACCCCGGCAAGCGCGGTAACACTGGACAGCTATGCAAGTGCGATCTGCAGCGCGCTGAGTGGCCCGACGATTGTGGTCGGCCATTCGATGGCAGGCTACCCGATCACCGCCGCCGCCGAACGCGATCCGGCCCATATCGCCGCACTGGTCTATCTGTGCGCCTATGCGCCGGTGTCGGGCATGACGCTGGGTGACATGCGGCGGGCAGGCCCGCGCCAGCCCCTCGCGCCAGCGATCCGGGTCGACAAGGCGCAAGGCAGCTTCAGCTTTGACCCCGCGCAGGTTGATGCGCTGTTCTACCACGACTGCGACCGCGCGGCGCAGACCCTTGCCGCGCTGTGCCTGACGCCGCAGCCGATTGTGCCGCAGGAAACCGCGCTGACCCTGTCGCCGCGCAGCCAGTCCCTGCCCCGGCACTACACCCGTTGCACCGATGACCGCGCCATTCCGCCGGAGTATCAGCAGGTTATGGCGCAAAGCGTGCCAGCCGCACACCGCAGCACCCTGCCCGCCTCGCACTCACCGTTCTTCGCCTGCCCCGAGGCGCTGGCCCAGCGCCTGCATGCCATTGCCCAGACCATACAGGCCACCCAGTGACCCCAGCCGTGACCCCCACCCCCAAACTCGCGCTGACCTTCATCCTCACCACCGTGACGCTGGATGCGATCGGGATCGGGCTGATCTTTCCGGTGATGCCCGACCTGATCCGCACGGTCACGGGCGAGGATCTGGCGCATGCCGCCCTGTGGGGCGGGGTGCTGGCGACCTCGTTTGCGGTGATGCAGTTCCTGTTCGGCCCGGTCCTTGGTTCGCTGTCCGACCGCTTTGGCCGCCGCCCGGTGCTGCTGGTGTCACTGCTCGTCATGGGGCTCGACTATCTGGTGATGGCGGTGGCGCCCACGATCTGGCTCTTGCTGATCGCGCGGCTGGTGGCGGGCGTGACCGCCGCCACCTATTCCACCGCCACCGCCTTTATCGCCGACATCACCCCGCCCGATCAGCGCGGCGCACGCTTCGGCCTGATCGGCGCGGGCTTTGGCGTGGGCTTTGTGCTGGGCCCCCTGATCGGCGGGCTGCTGGCGGCGGTGGATATCCGCGCGCCGTTCTATGCGGCCGCGGCGCTGGCCTTTGCCAACATGATCTTTGGCTTCCTCATCCTGCCCGAAACCGTGACCGACGCCACCCGCCGCCCGTTCTCCTTGCGCCGCGCCAACCCGCTCGGCGCGCTGCGCGCGGTCAGCCGCCTGCCCGGCCTGCGCCTGACGCTTGCCTGTTTCCTGATCCTCGGCATTGCGATGAACGTCTATCCGGCGGTCTGGGCCTATTACGGGCAGGCCCGCTTTGGCTGGAGCACGCAGATGGTCGGCGTTTCACTCGCGGTCTATGGCATCAGCTATGCCTTGGGTCAGGCCCTGCTGGTCGGGCCGATGATCCGGCGCTGGGGCGAGCACAGGGCGGCGCACTATGGCATGTGGGTCGATGTGATCACCCTGACCGGGTTGGGCCTTGTCACCTCCCCCGTTATCGCCCTTGCCCTCACCCCGCTGACCGCGCTCGGTGGGGCGGTCACCCCGGCCTTGCAGGCCATCGCCAGCCGCGCCGCCCCAGCGGATGCCCAAGGCGAGGTGCAGGGCGTGCTGGCCAGCCTCAACGCCATTGCGATGATCACCTCACCGCTGATCATGACCGCCACCTTCAGCACCTTCACCGCGCCGGATGCCCCGGTCTATGCCCCCGGCGCGCCGTTCCTGCTGGCGGCGGCGATGATGCTGGCCTGCCTTGCGCTGCACGTGCTTGGTCCGCGCATCGGCCACAGACTTCCCGCCTGATCGCCCGTTTGCGGCAGATGATGTCGCAAAAGCCTTTGCCCTTCGCCAACCCCACGCCTACCCTTTATCTTGGCAAAAATATCCCACGGGGGGTCCGGGGGGTGTGAAACCCCCCGGCGCTTGCCGCAAAAGGACCGCTTCCATGAAACTCGCCGATCTTGAAATCTTTGTCGTGGCCCCGCCGTTTCCGGGCTGGGGCGGGCGCTACTGGATCTTTCCGAAACTGACCACTGCCTGCGGCATTGTGGGTTATGGCGAATGCTATGCCTCCACCGTCGGCCCCACCGCGATGATCGCGGTGATCGAGGATGTGTTCGCCCGCCATATGGCGGGGGAAAACCCCGAAAACATCGAGCTGATGTTCCGCCGCGCCTATTCGGCGGGGTTCACTCAGCGGCCTGACCCCACGGTAATGGGCGCGTTTTCGGGGCTGGAGATTGCGTGCTGGGATATTCTGGGCAAGGCCCGCAACCGCCCGGTCTGGGCGCTCTTGGGCGGCAAGATCAACGACCGCATCCGCAGCTACACCTATCTTTATCCCGAACCGGGCAATGAAGACCCCGGGTTCTGGGTGGACCCCGATGCGGCAGCCGGCGCTGCGGTGCGGTTCATGGAGATGGGGTTCACGGCGGTAAAGTTTGATCCCGCCGGCCCCTATACCATTCGCGGCGGGCATCAGCCGGCGCTGTCTGACATCTCGCGCTCGGTTGCGTTCTGCCGGGCGATCCGCGCGGCGGTCGGCGACCGGGTGGATCTGCTTTTTGGCACCCATGGCCAGTTCACCACCGCAGGCGCGATCCGGCTGGGGCGCGAGCTGGAGCCTTACAATCCGCTCTGGTATGAAGAGCCGATCCCGCCGGACAATCTGCTGGAATTTGCCGAAGTGGCGCGCGGCGTGCGAATCCCCCTTGCCACCGGCGAGCGGCTGACCACCAAGGCGGAGTTTGGCGCGCTCTTGCGCCATGGCGGGGTCAAGATCCTGCAACCGGCACTGGGGCGGGTGGGCGGCATCTGGGAGGCGAAGAAGATCAGCGCCATGGCCGAGGTTTATAACGCCGAGATGGCCCCGCATCTTTATGCAGGGCCAGTGGAATGGGCGGCGAATGTGCATCTGGCGGCCTCGATCCCCAACCTGTTGATGGCCGAGACCATCGAGACTGGCGGGGCGTTCCACCAAAAGCTGATCCGCAACACGATTGTCTGGGAAAACGGTTATATCCTGCCGCCCGAGGCCCCCGGTCTGGGAATCGACTTTGACGAAGACGTGGCGCGCGCCCATCCCTATACCGGCAGCGCCCTGCATCTGCAGATGCAGGAGGCGCCGTGTGATTACACCAATGGCAACCGGTTCGAGGGGGGCGCGCCGTCAAGCCTGCCGCACAAGACCTGATTTTTCAGAGACTTGATTTGCGCTTGCGGTGATCCATAGTTATTCATGAACAAAGTTCATGGAGTGGGACATGGCGAAAGCGCCAAGCAAGACCGACCTGCGGCGTGAGGATCTGCGCACCCGCCTGACCGATCAGGCCGAGCGGGTGATCGCGACGCAAGGGCTGGCGGCGCTGAAGGCGCGCGATCTGGCGTCGGATGTCGGCTGTTCGGTGGGGGCGATCTACAACGTCTTTGCCGATCTGAACCAGTTGGTAATGGCGGTCAATGGCCGCACCTTTCAGCGGCTGGGTGAGGCGGTGACCGCCTCCATCGCGGGGCGCGATCTGGCCCCGCGCGACTGTCTGATCACCATGTCACAGGCCTATCTGCAGTTTGCCGCCAGCAATACCAAGGTGTGGCGGGCGCTGTTTGATCTGGAAATGGCGGCGGATGCGCCGGTGCCCGACTGGTATCTGGCCAAACTGGGCGCGCTGTTTGCGCTGATCTCGGCACCCCTGCGGCGGATCTTTCCGGACTGGTCGCCGGGGCAGATCGACCTGATGACGCGGGCGCTGTTTTCATCGGTGCATGGCATCGTGCTCTTGGGGCTGGAAAAGCGCATCTCCGGCGTGCCGGTAGAGCGGATCGAGCAGATGATTGCGGTGGTCTTGGGCAATGTGACCGCCGGGGCGGCACCGGGGCCCTGACCGCCCCGGCGGCACATCAGCTTCAGGCGCTGTGCGGCTCTGACCCGATCCGGGTGCCCGTTGCCGCATCGAACAGGTGCAGTTTGCGGCGGTCAAAGCGCAGGGCCAGTTCCATGCCGCGCGCGACCGGAACCTCGGGCGACAGGCGCACCACGGCCATGGTGCCCGCGATCCGGCACGACACCATGGTGTCTGACCCCAGCGGCTCGAACACCTCAACCCTGGTCACCAGATCGGGCGTATCACCCCCGGCCAGCAAGATCGCCTCGGGCCGCGCGCCGAGTTTGACCTTGGTGCCCGCAGCGGCCTGCGCCGAGAGCGGCAGGCGGAAGCCATCGAGCTGGATGCCCGGCTGGCCATCGCCCGCAATCGTGCCCGCGAACATGTTCATCTGCGGCGAGCCGATGAATTCGGCCACGAACAGATTGGCCGGTTGCTCATACAGCGTCAGCGGCGGCCCCTCTTGCATGATGCGCCCGTCTTTCAGGATCACCACGCGGTCGGCCAGCGTAAGGGCTTCGACCTGATCATGTGTGACATAAACCGTGGTGCGGCCCAACAGCCCGTGCAGGCGCTTGATTTCGGTGCGCATTTCCACCCGCAGCTTGGCGTCGAGGTTGGACAGCGGCTCGTCGAACAAAAACGCCGACGGGCGGCGCACGATGGCGCGGCCCATGGCAACCCGCTGGCGCTGACCGCCCGACAGTTCGGCCGGGCGGCGTTGCAGCAGGGGTTCGATCTGCAGGATCTGCGCCGCCTCGGCCACGCGGGCGGCGATGTCGGCGGGGTCGGTCTTGCGCATCTTTAGGCCAAAGCCGATGTTCTGCTCGACCGTCATATGCGGGTACAGCGCGTAATCCTGAAACACCATCGCCACATCGCGGTCGCGCGGTTCGACCGCGTTCACCACCTTGTCGCCGATCGACAGCCGCCCGCCGCTGACATCTTCCAGCCCCGCGATCATGCGCAACAGCGTGGACTTGCCGCAGCCGGATGGCCCGACCAGCGCCACGAATTCGCCATCGCCAATGGCAAGGTCGATGCCGTGAATGGTCTGCACCGCGCCATAGCTTTTGGCGAGTTTCTCCAGCGTGATTGTGGCCATCGGTGCCCCCTTCCCTGTGACAAAAGGGCTTGCCAGCCCAAATTCCTCCTATTATCAATATTGATAATGATAACGCAGATCAAGTGAGTCGAGATGGCTGCCGAGACTTTTTCCCAAAGCCTGCCCCAGCCCAACGTGCGTGCCTTTGCCTCGCGCCGCAGCCATGTGATCTATCGCAGCCTGCAACGCGAAATCGTGCTGGGCATGCTGGCGCCGCGCTCGGCGCTCTTGGAGCTGGAGCTGGCGAACCGGTTCGAGGTCAGTCAGGGCACGATCCGTGAGGCGCTGTTGTTGCTGCAGGAAGAAGGGTTGGTGCACCGGATGGCGCATCGCGGCACGGTGATTGCCGATTGCCGGGCCGAGGATGCCGAAGAGCTGATCCGCCTGCGCCATGACATCGAATGCCGGGGCGTGCGCCGGGCGATGGCGCGGCGGGGGTTGGCTTTGGTCGACGATCTGCGCCACCATCTGGCCGCGATGCAAGAGGCGGCGACGGCGGGGGATGAATATCTTTTGTCGGTGCATGACCGGGCGTTTCATGCCGGGCTGTTTGAGCAGGCCGATCTGCCGCCGGTGCAGCCGGTGCTGGCGCGCTGCCTGATCCACGCGCATCGGTTCAAGATCCTGCACCCCGATCAGCAGCGCGACCTTTTGGAAACCGCGAACCGCCATCAGGTGATCATCGACGCGGTGGCGGCGGGCGATGCCGGGGCGGCGGTTGAAGCACTGTCGCATCACATCACCACGATTGTCGATTTCGGGCCGAGTGTGCTGGGGGGAGGCGCATGAGCCGGGGCCAGCCTTCGCCACCGATGGCCGCGATTCTGGAGCGGCTGGCGCAGGAGGATGCGGGCTTGCCCGATCCGACGCTGCTGCCCGCGGCTGAGGGGCGGGCACAGGCGGCGCGGGGGAATGCGCGCTGGAACCGGGAGCTGCCGGACATGGCGCGGGTGGATGAGGTGATTGTGCAGGGACCAGCTGGCCCCCTGCCCTGCCGGATTCTGGTGCCGCAAGGACTGGTGCGCGGCACGATCCTGTATCTGCATGGCGGCGGCTGGGCGTTTTGCGACCGCGACACCCATGAACGCGCGGTGCGGATTCTGGCCCACAAGGCGGGCGCGGTGGTGGTCAGTGCCGATTACCGGCTGGCCCCCGAGCACCCCTTTCCCGCCGGGCTGGAGGATGCCCGTATGATCTGGGCGGCATTGCGGGCCGGCAAGGCGCCGTTTGACGGCTTGGGCGGGCCTTGGGCGATTTCGGGCGACAGTGCGGGGGCGAACATCGCGCTGGCGGTGCTGCTGGACGCGGAAGCTCCGCCCGCCGATTGCGCACTGCTGTTCTACGGGGTTTACGGCGCGGAGTTCACCACCGCGTCCTACACCGAATTTGCCGAAGGTCCGGGCCTGAGCCGGGCCAAGATGCAGCGCTATTTCGATTGGTATGCGCCGCAGGACCAGCGCGACGATCCGCGCGTGGCCCCGCTGCGGGCGAGCGATGCCGCGCTGCGCGCGCTGCCGCCGCTGTATCTGAACGCCGCCGAGATCGACCCGCTGCGGTCGGATACCGAGCGGCTGTATGCGCGGCTGATGGCGCTTGGCCGGGCCGACAGGTTTCGCCTGCATGGCGGAGTTGTTCATGGTTTCATGCAGATGAGCCTTGAACTGGAGGAGGCGCGGCGGGCGCTGTCAGACGCGGGGGAGGCGTTTCGCAGCCTGACCAGCCAGCCGCCGCGAAAGACTGCAACAAGGGAGAGAGACACATGATCACCACCCGACTGACCCGCAAGGTCACGGCGGCCCTGATGGCAAGCACCCTGCTTGCCGGAGCGGCCAGCGCGCAGACCGTGAATTTCTGGTATCACTTTGACAACGCCGACAACCCGATGTCGGATCTGGTCGCCCAATTCGAGGCGGAAAATCCCGGCATCAAGGTCAATGCCGAGAACATTCCGTGGAACAGCTATTACGACCAGCTTTATACCTCGCTGGCCGCCGGCACCGCGCCCGATGCGGCGCTGGTCAAGCTGAACGCCCTGCCCCGTCTGCTGGAGATGGAGGCGCTGGAACCCTTGGATGCGCGGCTGGACGCCTGGGAGGGCACGGCCGAGATTCAGGACAACCTGCTGAACCTGACCGCCGCCGCCGATGGCGGGCACTACTATCTGCCGGTGCAATATGTGGTGCTGTACCTGTATTACCGCGCCGACATGTTTGCCGAGCTGGGCCTGACCCCGCCGGAAACCTGCGAGCAGTTCCGCGATGCCGCCATTGCGCTGACCCGCGACACCAATGGCGACGGCCAGACCGATGTCTATGGCTTTGGCTTTCGCGGCGGCAAGGGCGGGCATGACCATTGGGCCAGTCTGGTGCTGTCGCGTGAAGGCGTGGGCTTTGGCCCGGGCGAGCTGACCAGCGCTGCCGGGGTCGAAGGGTCGCAGTTCGTGGTCGATCTGTTCCGCACCGACAAGGTGTTCCCGCCATCGGCCCCGAATGACGGCTTTCAGGAGATCATCGGCGCGTTCAAGAATGGCACCACGGCGATGACCATCCACCACATCGGATCGTCCGCCGATATGGTCGCCACGCTGGGCGACAAGGTGTCGGCTGTGCCGGTGCCGGAATGTGGCGGCGGGCGCTGGACCTCGTTCGGGGACGAAAGCACCGCGATCTTCTCTTCGGCGCAAGACAAGGATGCGGCGTGGAAATGGATCAGCTTCCTGTCCAGCCCGGAAAACAACGCGGCCTTTAACGTGGCCACCGGGCAATTGCCGGTGACCAAGACCGACAGCGCCGCGTGGGACCTGCACGAGGCGCGGTTTGTCGAGGCGACGGTCAATTCGCTGCCCTTTGCCACCCTGCTGCCGAATGTCAGCGAAACTGCAGATTTCGCCAATACCGTCTGGCCGGTGGCCATGCAGCGTGCGTTGATCGGTGAGATCAGCGCCGAGGCGATGAACGCCGAGATCGACTCGCTCTACAACAAGTGAGCAGATCACTTTGAAAAAGTGACTTGATCACCTGAGCGAGCCTTGGGCAGGCCGCACCTCCCCGGCCTGCCCCCCCTTTAGCTGCAAGGCAAACCCATGTCCGCACTTTCCGCCCCGCCGGTGCCGCTGTCGCGCCGAGTGCTGCCCTATGCGATGCTGTCGCCCGCCGTTCTGGTGACGCTTGCCATCGTGTTCCTGCCGATGATTCAGGCCGTCTGGATGAGCCTGCACGATTATGTGCTGTTCCGTCCCAAGTCGTTTGATTTCGTCTGGTTCAAGAATTTCCAGACCGCGCTTGCCGATCCGGTGTTCTGGATATCCCTGCGCCATACCGTGCTGTGGATCGTGATCACCGTGCCCGCGCAGATGCTGCTGGGGCTGGCGACGGCGCTGTTGCTCAATCAGGAGTTTCCGTGGCGGGGTCTGGCGCGGGCGCTGGTGATCATCCCATGGGCCCTGCCCTCGGTCGTGATCGCGCTGATGTGGGTGTGGATTTATGACAGCAATTACGGGATTCTGAACGACCTGCTCTTGCGGATGAACCTGATCACCGCGTCGATCCCGTGGCTGGCGAACCCGGATACTGCACTTTATGCAATCATCCTGACGCTGACATGGCAGGGGTTTCCGTTCTTTGCCGTGATGATCCTGGCCGGGTTGCAGGGCATTCCGAAAAGCTATTACGAGGCGGCGGCGATCGACGGCGCATCCAGCTTTCGCCAGTTCTGGCACATCACCCTGCCGGGTCTGGCCGGGGTTTTGATGACCGCCACGCTGCTGCGGATCATCTGGGTGGCAAACTCCATTGACGTGATCTTTGTCATGACCGGCGGCGGGCCGGGGTATTCGACCTATACCCTGCCGCTTTACGCCTTCATCAATGCACGCACCGGTCTTGATTACGGCTACGGCTCTGCCCTTGCGGTCAGCTTTACGCTGGTGCTGCTGGGCTTTGTCATCCTGTACCTGCGCCGCGCGGGGAGGAACATCGGATGATGGTGCGCAATCGCTCTGTTGTCAGGCGGATCCTGACCATTGATCTGCCGGTGATCCTGATCCTGTGTTTCACGCTGTCGCCCTATCTGTGGATGGCGCTGACCTCGGTCACCGAAAAATCGCGGCTGTTCACCGAAGGCCCGTCGATTGCCGGGGCCACGCTGGAAAACTATGTCCGGCTGTTCAGCACGGTGGGCTTTGGCCGCAACCTGTTTGACAGTTTTGTGGTGGCGGGCGGCACGATGATTGTCGGCCTTGGGTTGGCGGTGCCTGCGGCCTATGCATTCTCGCGCTTTCGCTTTCGCGGGCGGCGGCTGTTGATGCTGCAGTTCCTGTTGATCAACATGTTCCCCTTGGTGCTGCTGATCCTGCCGCTGTTCATCCTGATGCGGTCGCTTGGTCTGGTGGACACCTACCTTGCGCTGATCATTGCCAATTCCACCGTGGCGATCCCGTTCTCGGTCTGGATGATGACCAGCTATATCGACAACATCCCGCGATCCTTGGATGAGGCGGCGATGACCGATGGCTGCACCCGGTTTGGCGCGCTGTTTAGGGTGGTGCTGCCGCTGTGCACCCCCGGTATCATCGCCACCGGCGTCTATATCTTCATCACCGCCTGGAACGAATACCTGTACGCGCTGACCCTTGGCGGGCGCAGCGTCAAGCCGATCACCGTCGCGATCCAGACGCTGATCGGGGAATACCAGATCGAATGGGGCCTGCTGACCGCAGGCGGCATTGTCGGTGCGATGCCGGCGACGCTGCTGTTCCTGTTCGTGCAGAAACGTCTGATCGCCGGGATGACCCAAGGCGCGGTCAAAGGATAAGGAGACTATGGTGAAAAATCAGGTGGGCATCATTTCGATGCAATTTGTGCGCCCGTTTACCGGCGCGCATCTGGGGTTGTTCGCGCAGATCCGCGCGCTGGGGTTTGACTTTATCGAGCTGTTGGTGCCGGAACCTGAGGATGGGCTGGATCTGGCAGTGGCGCGGCGCGCGCTTGATGATGCGGGGCTGTCGGTGGTGCTGGCGGCGCGGGTGAATACCCAGCGTTCTATCGCGTCTGTCGACGCTGGCGCGCGGCAGGGCGGCCTCGATTACCTTGCCCGCTGTATCGAGGTGGCCGATGGGTTGGGCGCCACGATCATCGGCGGGCCGCTCTATGGCGAGCCGATGGTGTTTGCCGGCAGGCCACCCCTGCCCCGCACCAACGATGAGATGAAGGCGCGCGCCGACCGGATGATTGACGGGCTGTCACGGCTGGCCCCGCAGGCGCGTGCGGCGGGCAAGGTGTTTGCGGTAGAGCCGCTGAACCGGTTTGAAACCGACATGCTCAACACCACGCGGCAGGGGGTTGCGCTGGTCGATGCGGTCAATGATGCGGGTCTTGGCCTGATGCTCGACACCTTCCACATGAACATGGAGGATCAGTCGATCCCCGATGCGATCCGTCTGGCGGGCCATCGCACCGTGCATTTTCAGGCCAATGAAAATCACCGCGGCTTTCCCGGCACCGGCAATATGGACTGGCCCGGAATCATGCGCGCGCTGTCGCAGGTGGGCTATACCGGCCCGGTGTCGCTGGAGCCGTTCCGCCGCGATGACCAGCGGCTGGCCCTGCCCATTGCGCAGTGGCGCGCGCCTGCCGAGGATGAGACGGCGAAACTGAAGGCAGGCCACGCGCTGATCCGTGCGGCGCTGGATTTTGCGGAGTATGCGCAATGACGGCTAAACTCCTGAATATCGGCTGGATCGGCTGTGGTCGCCATGCCCGCTGGATGCTGTTGCCGCAGATGGCAAAGGCCGGGTTCCGTCTGGCCGCCTTGTGTGACCGCGACGCCGGGGCGCTGGCCGAGACGGCGGCGCAATATGGCGTGAGCCAGACCTATTCTGACTGGCAGCAGATGCTGGATCAGCCGGGGCTGGATGCCATCTTCATGGCGGTGGGGCCGCAGGTGCATCATGCGGCCACACTGGCGGCTTTGGCACGGGGCATTCCGGTGTTCATGGAAAAACCCCCCGCCGCCAATCACGCACAGGCGCTGGAGTTGCAGCGCGCGTCAGAGGCGGCGGGAAAGCCGGTCTATGTCGGCTTCATGAAGCGCTATTCCACCGGCAACCGGATCGCGGCCAACATTCTGCGCGGCGGCGAGTTTGGCCCGGTGCTGGGGATCACCGGCAGCTATATGACCGCGCCGACCTACTTCGCCGGGGAGGAGGATTACTCCGGCTTTTACCTGCACCATTGCGTGCATTACATGGATCTGATGCCCTGGCTTGCGGGCAGCCCGCTGGCCGATATCACCGTGCGGCGGATCAGCCCGGCCAAGGGGCGGGTGCTGTTCCACATGGGCTTTGCCTGTGAAAACGGGGCAATCGGCAATGTGGTGATGGGCACGCTGCAATCGCGCGGCACGCCGATGGAGCAGATCACGGTGATGGGCGATCACAACCGGGTCGAGGTGTCGAATGTGATCAACGTAGCCTGGCACCGCGACCCGCCGTTCAAGGCGGACGACCCAGGCGCCACGCTGGACGGGGCCTGCGATACCCTGTGCTGGACCCCGAATTTCACCGCCGCCGCGAATGAGGATCACAAGGGCTATGCCGCCCTTCTGGCCGATGTGGCGGCGGGCTTGTCGGGCGCTGCGTCAGCGGCACCGACGATTACCGACGGCGTGACCGCGATGGCCAGTTTGGACCGGATGATTGTGCTGCTGGAGGCACAGGCCTGACGGCAGGGGGCTGGCACGACAGAGCGCGGCCCAAGGCTGCCTTTGTCGGCACCAGGCTGAACGCACGATTCGCGCGGCGTCCTGCCCGGTGCTGATGGTGACCGGCCCGCCCATCGGCCCCTGGCGCCAAACGCTTCAGACAACGAACCCCTCTGAGATCGCAGAGAAGGCCCTGAAGCAATTCATTGGACTTGGTCTTGGCGCTGGGGCGCGATCATCTGTGCTGACCGTCTTCAACGCGCCCGCCCTGCGCCTTGCGATGTCAGACAGCATGGGCAAGGCAGGGCAGGAAGATTACCTGAACGACCTGCGCACTGACGCGCGACAGTCTCTGGCGGCGTTGATCGCGCGGCTCGGGATTGAACAGGCAGAAAAGGTTCCGCCTTGGCATATCGTTCCCCGGGGGCTTGAAGGCTGGCCGGTTTCCCGCAATTCTGGCGGGATGATATCGCACATTGATCCGCCCTCTGACCTGCGGTTGCGCATCCGGATTCAGTTCGGCGACCAGATGATGGGGCCGGGCAAGGCTGAGTTGCTGGAACGGATTGCGCGCACCGGCTCGATCGCGGCGGCGGGGCGTGAGATGGGGATGAGCTACAAGCGGGCCTGGATGCTGATCGAGACGCTGAACACGATGTTCCGCGCGCCGGTGGTGGACAGCACGCGCGGCGGGCCGGGGGGCGGTGGGGCTGTGCTGACCGAGACCGGCCAGCAGGTGCTGACGCTGTATCGCCGCGTCGAGGCGCAGGCGGCGGCGGCGGCGGCGGGGAATCTGGCCGGGATGCAGGCGCTGCTACGGGATATTCCCGACGGAAAATAACGGTTGACGGCGCAGGCCGCGCGGGGCGATGTTTCCGGCGCGCCATATCAGGCTGCCATATCAGCTGACCCTCTCAGACGGAGCCACCCGCCATGCCGACCCGCCGTGCCTTTGCCCTGTGCGCCGCCGCGCTGGCGCTGGGGGCGGGGCCATTTGGGACCCCGCAGCCGGCCATTGCGCAATCCGGCCCGCCGGTGATCGCGGCGGCCGCTGACCTGTCGTTTGCCATTGAGGAGATCGCGGCCCGGTTCAAGGCCGAAACCGGGACCGGGGTGCGGCTGTCGCTGGGCTCGACCGGCAATTTTGCCCGCCAGATCCGCGAAGGCGCGCCGTTTCAGATGTTCATGGCGGCGGATGAGCAGTTCGTCACCGATCTGCACCGCGACGGCTTTACCCGCGACGCGGGCACGCTTTATGGCATCGGGCGGATCGTGGTCATGGTGCCGGAGGGCTCGACACTGGTGGCCGATGGCACGCTGGACTCCTTGCGCGTGGCGCTGGAGGCGGGTCAGATCACCCGCTTTGCCATCGCCAACCCCGAACACGCCCCCTACGGCCAACGCGCCGAAGAGGCGCTGCGCCATGCGGGGCTGTGGGACCGGGTTCAGCCCCATCTGGTGCTGGGCGAAAACGTGAGCCAGGCGGCGCAGTTCGCGCTGTCGGGCAATGCCGAAGGCGGGATCATCGCGGCGTCGCTGGCCTTGGCGCCCGGTGTGGCGGCACGGGGCAGCCATGACCTGATCCCCGAAGACTGGCACGCCCCGTTGCGCCAGCGCATGGTGCTGCTCAACAGCGCGGGGCCAGAGGCAGAGGCGTTTTACGCCTATCTCCAGACCCCTCCGGCGCGGGCGATCATGGCGCGCTACGGCTTCACCCTGCCGCAGGAGTAAGGCGTGGACTGGACAGCCCTGTTCCTCTCGCTCGAACTTGCCGCCTGGACGGTGGCGATCCTGTTGCCGGTGTCGGTGCTGGCGGGGCGGTTTCTGGCGGTCCGGTCGTTTCGCGGCAAGGGGCTGGCCGAGGCGCTGGTGATGCTGCCGCTGGTGCTGCCGCCCACGGTGTTCGGCTTTTACATGTTGCTGGCCTTTGGCCGCAACGCGCCGCTGGGCGCGTTCTGGCAGGACATGTTCGGCCATCAGCTGGTGTTCAGCTTTGAGGGGCTGGTGCTGGCCTCGGTCCTGTTCAACCTGCCCTTTGCGATCCAGCCCGCGCAGCGCGGGTTCGAGGCGATCCCGGTCGCGCTGCGCGAGGCGGCAAGCTGCTGCGGAATGTCCCCGTGGCGCGCGTTGTGGCGGGTGGAGCTACCGCTGGCCTGGCCGGGGGTGATGACCGCCATGGTGCTGACCTTTGCCCATACGCTGGGCGAGTTCGGCATCGTGCTGATGGTTGGCGGCTCGATCCCCGGCGAGACCAGGACGATTGCGATTGCGATCTATGACCGGGTGCAGGCGTTTGACGACCATAGCGCGGGGATCATGGCAGCGAGTCTGGTGGCAATCAGTCTGGCCACCATCACCCTGACCTATGCCCTGTCGGCGCGGGTCGGGCGGCGGCTGTCATGACGCTGTCAGTCTCGATCCGCGCCGATACGCCGATTCCGCTGGATGTGGCCTTTGACGTGGCCCCGGGAGAGCTTTTGGCGCTGGTCGGCCCCTCCGGCTCGGGCAAGACCACAATCCTGCGCAGCATTGCGGGGCTGTGGACGCCCACAACCGCGCGCGTCAGCGCCGGGGGCGCGGTCTGGCTGGACACGCAGGCACGCGTGAACCTGCCGCCGCATCGCCGCAAGGTCGGCATCGTGTTTCAAAGCTACGCGCTGTTTCCGCATATGACGGCGGCGCAAAACGTCATGGCGGCGATGCCCGCCGCCGACCGGGTTGAGGTCGAGCGCCTGCTGGCTCTGGTCAATCTGCACGGTCTGTCCGATCGCAAACCGGCGCAGCTGTCGGGCGGCGAGCAGCAGCGGGTGGCCGTGGCCCGGGCGCTGGCGCGCAAGCCCGATGTGCTGCTGCTGGACGAGCCATTCTCAGCCGTCGACCGCGCCACCCGTGAAAAGCTGCATGCCGGTATCATCGCCCTGCGCGCGCATCTGAACATGCCGGTGGTGCTGGTCACCCATGACATGAACGAGGCGCAGCTGCTGGCCGACCGGATGCTGGTGATCGACAAGGGCCGCGGCCTGCGCGGCGGCACCACGGCGCAGGTGATGGCCGACCCCGACGCGCTGCGCGCCATGGGCATCCGCGAGGTGGCCGCCCTGCTGCCCGCCGTCATCTCCGGCCCGGAAGAGGATGGGTTGACCCGGCTCGACACCGCGACCGGCCCGCTGTTCCTGCCCGGGGTGCAGGGTGCGCCCGGAACCCGGCTGCGGGTGCGGATCATGGCGCATGAGGTGATCCTGTCCCGCGCGCGGCCTGTGGGCCTGTCGGCACAGAACATCCTGCCCGCCACCATCACCGCATTGGTGCCGGGTGAGGGGCCGGGCCTCATGGTGCATCTGGCAATCGGCGAAACCGAGATTCTGGCCCGCATCACCCGCCGCGCAGCGGCAGAGATGGCGCTGGCCCCCGGCGACACGGTCCATGCCGTGCTCAAGGCGATGTCGGTCGCGCGGGATCATATTCTTGCGGCACCGTCAGGCGACAGGGCAGACCGCTGACCAGACCCGCCTTGACGCCGCGCGATTTCCGTCCGGCAGTTCAGCGCACGGCCCGCCCCGGCCCCCGGTGCTGGCAGGATCTGCCGGCGATGCGGCCCAATGACCAGAAGGTGGGGGGTAGCCTTGGCCACCGCCTTGACGATCCCGGCAAATGGACCGTCCTCCATGATCTGTGTGCTGCAGGAGACCCCCGAGGATCTGTGTGCTGCAGGAGACACCCGATAAATCGGTCGCAAACATGATCTTTTCCATGGTCTGCCCCCCTGCCCTTGGCATGAAGGCAAGTAAAACACTCAAGTTCGTGTCTCGGATTGATGCAGATCAATCAAAAGCGACAATCCTTCGCTATTCTTCACAAAACCCAACGAGAAGCAAAAGGCCATGCCGCTGGATCAGTATCAAACCGTCAAGGACGTCGCTGACCGTCTGAAGGTGGCCGAGGCGACCGTGCGCCACTGGATCAAACTTGGCCAGTTGCGCGCCATCGATATCGGCAAGGGCTGGCGCATTGCCAATACCGATCTGAACGCATTCCTGCGGCTGCATCAGACAGCACCGAGGCCGCAGAGCGATGGACCTAACGGTTCCGAGTCAGAAGGGAAGCCTTGATGCCAATACTGACATCCTTTGCCGAAGTGGCCCTGCTTTTGGTCATGGCCGCCGGGATCGGTCTGATCGGCACGCTGGCGCGGCAGCCCCTGATCGTCAGCTTCATCGCGGTCGGGCTGATTGCGGGGCCGTCGGCGCTGGATGTCGTGCGGTCGGACGCGCAAATCGACCTCTTGTCGGAGCTTGGCATCGCGGTGCTGCTGTTTCTGGTCGGCATCAAGCTGGACGTAAAGCTGATCCGGTCGCTGGGCGTGGTGTCGGTGATGACCGGGCTTGGGCAGGTCATCTTTACCGCATTCTTCGGCTATCTGATCGGTCTGGCGCTGGGGCTTGGTCACATCACCAGCCTTTACGTCGCAGTCGCGCTGACGTTTTCCTCGACCATCATCATCGTCAAACTCCTGTCCGACAAACGCGAGATCGATGCGCTGCATGGCCAGATCGCGCTTGGGTTTCTGATCGTCCAGGACCTTGTCGTGGTGCTGGCGATGATCGTGCTGTCGGCCATCGGCATCGGCGCCGCAGAGGGCGGGCATGGCGGCGGGTCGGTGGCGATGGTGCTGGCCTCCGGACTGGCGCTCGTGGCGGTAGTGGTCTTGTTCGTGCGCTACGCCGCCGATCCCTTGACGGAACGGCTGGCCCGCGCACCCGAACTTCTGGTGATCTTCGCCATTGCACTCGCCGCAATGTTCGCCGCTGTCGGCGATTTGGTTGGTCTTGGAAAGGAGGTGGGAGGCCTGATGGCGGGCGTGGCGCTGGCCTCTACCCCCTACCGCGAGACCATCGCCGCCCGGCTGACGCCCTTGCGGGACTTCCTGCTCTTGTTCTTCTTCATCGCGCTTGGGGCCACGCTGGACCTGTCGCTTCTGGGCACGCATGTCACCGGGGCGATCCTGTTCTCGCTGTTTGTGCTGATCGGCAACCCGTTGATCGTGCTGGCGATCATGGGGGCTATGGGCTACCGCAAGCGCACCGGTTTCCTCGCCGGGCTGACGGTGGCTCAGATCAGCGAGTTCTCGTTGATCTTCGTTGCCATGGGCGTATCGATCGGGCATGTGACCGAAGACGCGCTTGGCCTGGTCACCATGGTCGGCCTCGTGACCATCGCGGCCTCGACCTACATGATCACCTATTCGCATCAGCTTTATGCGCTGTTCGAACCGTTGCTTGGCGTGTTCGAACGCAAGAACACAGCACGCGAGCCGTCCGAGGCCGGGACACATGCGGCCAGCAGATACGGGATCATCATATTCGGTCTGGGCCGCTTTGGCACCGCCATCGGGCTACGGTTGCACAAACGCGGCATCCGGGTGCTGGGTGTGGATTTCAACCCGCAAGCGGTGCGGCGCTGGCGCGATCTTGGGCTTGAGGCCGATTTCGGCGATGCGAGCGACCCCGAATTCGTCGCTGAACTGCCGTTTCGGGGGGCGGAATGGATGGTCTCGACCGTGCCGATCCACCCCACCGGCCTCAGCCACGAAGACACCCGCCGGACGTTGATCCAGTTGGCACGCTCGGCAGGGTTCTCGGGCCGGATCGCGGCAGCCTCGCACAGCACCAATGACAGCACGGCCCTGCTTGGCGCGGGCGTCGATCTGGTGCTGGAGCCGTTTCAGGACGCGGCCGACCGCGCTGTGGAACTGCTGTCCGGTGCCGTGACCGAGGCACGAACCGACTTCCCCGAAATCGCGGCCGAGGGCCGGGCAACGGGGTAACGCGAAGACTTCAACCCGACACCGAAAGGACGACTGCCATGAACCGACTTGCAGGCAAGACCGCCATCGTGACCGGGGGTGCCGTCGGCATCGGCCGGGCCTGTGTGATCCGCATGGCCGAGGAAGGTGCCAAGGTTGCTATCCTTGACATGCTTGAAGCCGAGGGCAAGGCGCTGGCCGCCGACCTGACGGCAAAGGGCCATGAGGTCGGCTTCTGGCAGGTCGATGTTGTGGACGAGGCCGGCATGAAAGCCGCGATCGACGCCGCAGCCGCCCGCTTTGGCAGCCTTGATGTGCTGGTGAACAACGCCGGCATTTCCGGCAGCCCCAAGCCCACCGATCAGGTGACCGAGGCGGAATGGGACCGGGTGCAGGCGGTGAACGTGAAGGGTGTGTTCTTCGGCACAAAACACGCGATCCCTTATCTGCGCGCGGCCGGAAAGGGTTCGATCATCAACCTGTCCTCCATCGCGGGGGTGATCGGCATTGGTGGTATTGCACCCTATCATGCCTCAAAGGGTGCGGTGCGTCTGATGACCGAGAATGACGCCATCACCTATGCGGCCGAGAAGATCCGGGTGAACTCGATCCACCCCGCCTATATCTGGACCCCGATGGTGGAAAACCACCTGCGCGCCACCGCCCCTGATCTGGAGCCGGCAAAGGCGGCGGCGGATGCCGCGCATCCCATCGGCACGATGGGCGAACCGGACGACATCGCCTGGGCCGTGGTCTGGCTCGCCTCGGATGAGGCGAAGTTCGTGACCGGCACCGAGATCGTCATCGACGGCGGCTATACGGCGCGATGAATGACCTGACCGATCCGCACGCCACCCCCGTCGCCGATTGCCTTGCCGATCTTGCCTCAACGCCTGATGGCCTGAACGCTCAGTGAAAGCTGGCCTGAAAGCTGGTTGCGGTCAGCGACACATGCGCGTTTAGCGGCGGGCGCAGTTCAAAAGCCTTCGGCTCGCGCGAGAAATTCCACAGCCGCATCAGGCACCAGTCGGCGCGCCGTTCCTCGGCCACGGCCAGTTCGTTGCGGGAAATGTGAAAGGGCGTTCGCTCCCAGCCGTTCGTCGTCTTCACCTCGATCAGACGGGGCCGACCGTCCAGCGCAAAGCTCTCGATGTCATAGCCCGCGCCGTCGCCATCTTCCTCCGACACCCAGCGCACCTTGCGGGCCAGATCGCCGCGTCCGGCATCGGCCAGAGCAGCCTTTTCATGGGCCAGCGCGCGTTCCTCCCCAGCCCGGCCAAGGGCGCGGTTGCGGGCATCCCGCTCGGCCACATCGAACTTTCGGGCGATGTGCAGCATCTGGTCCAGCTCGGCAGGTGGGGGCTGGTTCGAAAGCGTTGGTGGCGGGCCGATCCACAGCCGGGCCATGTCGGCCATGCCCGTCGCCTTGCGCGCGCCTGGCGTCCGGCCCAACCACGCCGGATTGAGCACGAGCCAGCGTGCCACCGCATCGACCAGGGCCATCTGCAAGTTGACGGCAGGCTTGTAGCCGGGGATCCATGTTTCACCGAGGCCCTGCAGTGCCGCACTGATGTTCTGGTGCTTGAACTCGATGGAACTGCGGTTGCGATCGATGCGGGCCTGAAGATCGCGATTGTGCGCGGCCTTTTTGTAGAGCTGGCCCGCGACATCCGCAGCCAGCATCGCGAAGTAATCCGCAACGATCAGGTCGTTCTCTGCATCTGTCCATGGCCCGTTCGACATCGCGCCAGGCTAGCCGCGGGAAAAGCGTTTGTCATCAGCGGCATCGGCCGAAACACCATGGAAACTGTCCTCGCCCATCCGCCCGTTTACGCGGGCATCCCGCCCGACATGCCTACCGTGCGTGGGGGCGACGACCCCATTGGCGTCGTTCGGAACGCGTCGCAGAGTTTTGGCGGTGCTGAACGTCAGCCCATTGTAAATTCAGGGGAAAAACCAACCAACTGTAAGCGGTGCGTGAACCCCGTTGGGCTTTTAGATTGACGGTTTTTGGAAGGCCCAAGGCATGAGATCGTCAATGCGCGATGCGGGGTGGCCGTT
>NZ_JAVDWP010000005.1:0-368355 GCF_031457365.1 Pseudotabrizicola sp. 4114
CACCCGCCCCCATTAACAACGGTGGGCTTTGCCGGGGGGGGGCGTGCCGGGGGCCGGGGGGCCTGGCAAGGCCCCTGGGGGGGGGGGGGGGGGGCGGGGGGGGGGGGCCCCCCCCCCCCCGCGACGGCGTTGCCACGGAAGGCGGACCCGGCGCGATGGATCTGCCGCGCGCGTCCGGTTTGCCGCCGGTGATGCGCTCCGCGCGGGAGTATTTGGAAAAGGTGCAATGGGCACAGAGCGTGAGCCTGTCTTTTGCCGGTGCGTCCCTTAACAAGTTCTTAATTTCATCAGGTTAACCCGTTGTTTTTGCTGTATCCTCTATGATGTAACACAGGGGGACCCCGCTGCCATTGAACGCTCCCCCATCCGCCCTACCTGAGCGCCGGAACCAAAGGGGGCGGCGATGCGGGCATTGGTGGTGGGGGCGTCGGGCGGGATCGGGCGGGCGGTGGCGGAGCGGTTGGAGGGGCAGGGGGCCGCGATCACCCGCCTGTCGCGCAGCAGGGATGGGCTGGACCTGACCGACGCGCCCGGGCTTGCCCGCCTGCTTGGCGGGCTGGAGGGCGTCTATGACCAGATCCTCGTCACCACCGGCGCGCTGGAGCTGAACGGGGTGCCGCCCGAGAAATCCCTGCGCAGCCTTGACCCCGCCACGATGGCCGCCCAGTTCGCCCTGAACGCCATCGGCCCGGCGCTGGTGCTGCAGCACAGCCTGCGCCTGTTGCCGAAAGACCGCCCCAGCCGCTTTGCCGTCCTTTCGGCGCGGGTCGGCAGCATCGGCGACAACGCTCTGGGCGGCTGGTACAGCTACCGCGCCGCCAAGGCCGCGCTGAACCAGCTGATCCATACGGCGGCGATCGAGATCGCCCGCAGCCACCCGCTGGCGGTGGTGGTCTGCCTGCACCCCGGCACCGTGCAGACCCCGCTGACTGCGAAATATGCAGGCTCCCACCCTGCCGTCAGCCCGGATCAGGCCGCTGAAAACCTGCTGGCTGTGCTGGGCGGGCTGACCCCCGCCGACAGCGGTGGTTTCTTTGACTGGCAGGGAAAGCCGGTGCCATGGTGACACGGCTTGTCCTGATCCTCGGCGATCAGCTGACGCCGGGTCTGAGTGCCCTGCGCGCGGCGGATCCGGCCAGGGATGTGGTGGTGATGGCCGAGGTGAAGGCCGAGGGCAGCTATGTCCCGCATCACCCGCAAAAGATCGCGCTGATTCTGTCGGCGATGCGGCACTTTGCGGCGGAGTTGCGCGCGGCCGGATGGCAGGTGGCCTATACACAGCTCGACGACCCGGAGAACAGCCACTCGATCCCCGGCGAACTGCTGCGTCGTGCAGCAGAATATGGGGCCAGCGAAATCATTGCCACCCGCCCCGGCGAATGGCGGTTGATCACCGCGCTGGAGGAGATGCCGCTGGCGGTCAGGCAATGCCCCGATGACCGCTTTTTGTGCTCCGAGGCCGCGTTTGCGGACTGGGCCGAGGGGCGCAAACAGTTTCGCATGGAATGGTTCTACCGTGAGATGCGGCGCAAAACCGGGCTGTTGATGCAAGGCGACCAGCCCACCGGCGGGCAATGGAACTTTGACCATGACAACCGCAAAGCGGCGAAACCCGACCTGTTCCGCCCGCGCCCGCCCCGGTTCGCGCCGGATGCCATCACCGCCGCGGTGCTGGATCTGGTGGAGCGGCACTTTCCCGGCCATTTCGGGCGGCTGCGCCCGTTTGGCTGGGGCGTCACCCGCGCCGATGCCCTGACGGCGCTGGACTGGTTCATCGGGCAGGCGCTGCCGCGCTTTGGTGATGAACAGGATGCGATGCTGGCGGAGGATCCCACGCTCAGCCATTCGCTGCTGTCGCCCTATCTCAACATCGGGCTGCTGACGCCGCTGGAGGTCTGCACCGCCGCCGAGGCCGCCCATACCGCAGGCAAAGCCCCGCTGAACGCGGTGGAAGGCTTTATCCGCCAGATCCTTGGCTGGCGTGAATTCGTGCGTGGCATCTATCTGCGGCACGGCCCCGGCTACGCCGGTCAGAATGTGCTGAAGGCCGACCGCGCCCTGCCGCCGCTGTATTGGGGGGCAAAGACCGGCATGGCCTGCCTGTCGCATGCGGTCGGCCAGACCCGGGATCTGGCCTATGCCCATCACATCCAGCGCCTGATGGTGACCGGGAACTTCGCGCTGCTGGCCGGGATCAGCCCGCAGGCGCTGCATGAGTGGTATCTGTCGGTCTATATCGACGCGTTCGAATGGGTGGAGGCCCCCAACACGATCGGGATGAGCCAGTTCGCCGATGGCGGGGTGCTGGGGTCGAAACCCTATGCCGCCTCGGGGGCCTATATCGACCGGATGTCGGATTACTGCGCGGGCTGCCACTACACGGTGGCGCAGAAGACCGGCGACGGGGCCTGTCCGTTCAACCTGCTCTACTGGCATTTCCTTCTGCGCCATCGCGCGCGGTTTGAGGGCAATCCGCGCATGGCGCAGATGTACCGCACCTGGGACAAGATGGACCCGGCCCGCAAGGCGGCGACCTTGTCAGAGGCGGAGGCGTTCCTGCAGCGGCTTGAGGCAGGCGAGGCCGTCTGACCGGCGGCACGGGGCCATCGGGGCGGGCATCGAGCCCGCCGCGATGGCGTTGCCACGGTATGCCGTGGCCGGACGAATGATCTGGGTCGTTGGAAAACGGCGCGGTCGGATGCGCTCCGCGCGGGAGTATTTGAGAAAGCTGCAAGTCAAAGGGCTTGAGATTTGCTGCTATGCAAATACTCCGCCGGTTGGCCACCGGTCCGAGGACCGGCAGTTTGGGGCGCGTGCAGCCGACCTGAAAAGCGTACGTTTTGCGCGCTCCGTCTGATCGACCTCAGGGCGAGGGGGCCGGGTCTGCAGGTGCGGCTTCGCCCTCTGGCGCGGTCGCCTCGGACGGGGCCGGGGCGGGGGCCATCAGGATGCCGTTTTCCCACAGGCCTTCGGCGATCTGGCCGCTGGCATAGGTGAGTTTGCCGGGCCCGGCGCGGCGGCCTTTGGCAAAGCCGCCCTCATAGACATCGCCATTGGGATAGGTGGCGGTGCCGGTGCCGTCGATCTCGCCCGCCGCCCAGTCGCCGGTATAGCGAAAGCCGTCGGGGCCGGTGATCTCGCCCGTGCCTTGCCGCAGCCCGGCCACGAAATCGCCGGTGTAGACCGCGCCATCGGGATAGGTAGCCACCCCTTTGCCCTGCCGCTGGCCGTCGACAAACGCGCCTTCATAGCTGTAGCCGTCGGCCAGTGTCAGCTTGCCCTGACCATTGGGGCGCGCGGCGGTGAAGCCGCCGGTATAGGTCGCGCCATTGGCATAGGTGGCGGTGCCCTCGCCCTCGATCACGCCTGCGGCCCATGTGCCGTCATAGGTGGAGCCATCGGCATAGGTGATCTTGCCAATGCCTTCGGCCTGATCATCCTTGACCGCGCCGGTATAGACCGAGCCATCGGGAAAGCGGATGGTGCCGGTGCCGGTCAGGCGGCCATCCAGCCAGTCACCTTCGAGCACGGTGCCATCCTGCGCGCGGAACGCGCCCTGGCCGGTGCGTTTGTCGGCCTGAAACACGCCTTCGAACACATCGCCATTGGCATAGGTGGTCTTGCCGGTGCCCTGCCGCTGGCCTTCGGCAAAGCCGCCCTCATAGGTGTCGCCATTGGGCTGGGTCAGCTTGCCGGTGCCGTTGATCTGGCCCGCCTGCCAGTCGCCCACATAGGTCAGGCCATCGGGCATGGTCAGCGTGCCCTTGCCCTGCCGCTCGCCCGCAACCAGCTGGCCGTCATACACAGCGCCATCGGCATAAGTGATCTTGCCCGCCCCGTCCTTGAGTCCTTCGGCCCAGGCGCCCTCATAGCGGTAGCCGCCGGGGCCGTCCTGCACGCCCTGACCGTGGTGTTTGCCATCGACGAAAGCGCCGGTGTAGACCGAGCCGTCGGGATAGGTGGCCACCCCGGCGCCGGTCATCTTGCCGCCGGTCCAGTCGCCCTCATAGCTGCCGCCGTTGGCATAAGAGATCTTGCCGCGGCCCTCGGGCTTGCCCGCCGCAAACTGCCCCTCATAGACCGAGCCGTTGGGATAGCGCGCAACACCCTGACCGAGGATTTCCCCCGCAACCCAGTCGCCGGTATAGCTGTAGCCATTGGGCAGGGTATAGGTGCCGGTGCCGTGCTGGCGGCCATTCAGAAAAGTGCCTTCATAGAACGAGCCGTCGTCATATTGTTTGGTGACGACGTCCCCCTCTTGTGCCAGTCCGGCTCCGGGCAGGGCAAGGCCCAGAACCACCGCTCCCAGCATTGATCTGACTCTGTGCCGCATTCTGACCCCCTGCCGTAATTCCCGTCAAAGCCTAGCCGCGCCATCCCCGGCTTACAAGCTTTGCCGCCCGGCGGCTGCAATCACTTTCCCTTGGCGGACAACCTGCTAGAACATCGGCAATCCCGTGTCTGAAAGGTGCCGCCATGGCCGATCTGTTCCGCATGACCCTTGCCCAGCTGAACCCGGTGGTGGGCGATCTGGCCGGAAATGCCGCCAAGGCGCGCGCGGCCTGGGAGCAGGGGCGCGCCGATGGTTCCGACCTTGTGGCGCTGACCGAGATGTTCATCACCGGCTATCAGACGCAGGATCTGATCCTCAAACCGGCGTTTCAGCAGGCGGCGATTGCCGCGATCCAGCAGCTGGCGGCGGAGTGCGCGGATGGCCCGGCGCTGGCCATTGGCGGCCCGGCCGTGCAGGAGGGGCGGCTGTACAACGCCTATTACATTCTGCAGGGCGGGCGGGTAACCGCAACGGTGCTGAAGCACCATCTGCCCAATGACACGCTGTTTGACGAAAAGCGGCTGTTTACCCCCGCCGATGTGCATGGCCCCTTTACCATCAACGGCGTGCGCATCGGCTCCCCCATTTGCGAGGATGCCTGGCATCCCGATGTGGCGGAAACTCTCGCGGAAACCGGGGCCGAGATCCTGCTGGTGCCTAATGGCAGCCCCTATCATCGCGGCAAGCCGAACCTGCGGCTGAACCTGATGATTTCCCGCGTGGTCGAAACCGGCCTGCCGCTGGTTTACCTCAACATGGTGGGCGGGCAGGATGATCAGGTGTTCGACGGCTCTTCGATGGTGCTGAACCCCGGCGGGCATCTGGCGGCGCAGCTGCCGCAGTTTGATGAGCATCTGACGCAGATCACCTTTCGCCGCACTGCGGATGGCTGGCGGGCGGATACGGGTGAGATTGCGCAGATCCCGCCGATTGGCGAAGCGGATTACCGCGCCTGCGTGCTGTCGGTTGCGGACTACTTCGCCAAGACCGGGTTCACAAAGGCGGTTCTGGGCCTGTCGGGGGGGATTGATTCGGCCATCGTGGCAGCGATTGCGGCTGATGCGCTGGGGCCAGAGAATGTGCGCTGCGTGATGCTGCCGTCGGAGTTCACCAGCGCCCATTCGCTGGAGGATGCCGAAAAATGCGCACGCGCGCTGGGCTGCCGGTTGGATACCGTGCCGATCAGTGCGGCGCAGGCGGCGGTGCTGGATACCCTCGCGCCGCTGTTTGCGGGGACAGAGGAAGGCATCACCGAAGAGAACATCCAAAGCCGCCTGCGCGGGGTGATGCTGATGGCGATTTCCAACAAATACGGCGAGATGCTGCTGACCACCGGTAACAAGTCGGAAATGGCGGTCGGCTATTGTACGATCTATGGAGACATGAACGGCGGCTATAACCCGGTCAAGGACATGTACAAGACCCGCATGTTCCTGACCGCCCGCTGGCGCAACGAGACCCATCGCCCGTGGATGAAGGGCCCGGCGGGCGAGGTGATCCCCGAGCGGATCATCACCAAGCCGCCTTCCGCGGAACTGCGCGCCGACCAGACCGATCAGGACAGCCTGCCACCCTATGAGGTGCTGGACGCGATCCTTGAGGGGCTGGTGGAGCGCGAGGCCTCGGTGGCCGAACTGGTGGCCGAAGGCTTTGACCGCGCGACGGTGAAAAAGATCGAACACCTGCTGTATATAGCGGAATACAAACGCTTTCAGTCCGCGCCCGGCACACGGCTGACGCAAAAGGCGTTCTGGCTGGACCGCCGCTACCCAATCGCCAACCGCTGGCGCGACCCCAGCGGCGCATAACGCCGGACCGGGGCGCTGCCCCCCACCCCCAGCCCCTCCCCACAAGGGGGAGGGGAGGCACCTGACATTCGCCATGAGCGCCTGCGTCGTGGCGCAAAGCGCCTCCCTCCCCCGCGTGGGGGAGGGCTGGGGTGGGGGGCGCGCCGGATCAGATCTCGTGCGCGTCCGCGCCCGACTTCACCCTCACCTTCGGTGCGGATTGTTCCGACCTTTGCCGGAAGCGCTTGCCCTGTGGCGCAAAGTGCCTCCCTCCCCCCTTGTGGGGGAGGGCTGGGGTGGGGGGCTGCGCGCCGGATCAGATCTCGCGCGCCGCCGCTTCGTGCATCAGGCGCATCACGTCTTCGGCGCGGCAGAGCATAGTGGCGTCGGACATTACTGCTGCCGCAGCGGCGGCAGAGGCCATTGCCAGCGCCTGCGCGCTGTCTTGTCCGCGTGCAAGGCTCAGCACAAAGGCCGCGACAAAGCTGTCGCCCGCGCCCACGGTCGATTTCACCCGCACCTTTGGCGCGGGCGAGAACAGCCGCCGGCCGGCTTCGGCCAGCACATTGCCCTCGGCGCCGCGCGCCACGATCACCCGTTTCGCCACGCCGCGCGCCACCAGCCCGGCGGCAAAATCCGCCGTATCGGTCAGGGTTTCCAGCCTGTGCCCCGCCAGCTCTTCCCCCTCTTCGCCGTCCATCCGCAGCACCTCCAGACCGGGGATCGGGGTGCGCACCGCCTCGGTCAGCGCCGCGCCCGAGGTGTCGAGCACCACGAGCGAACCTTCCATGCTCGCCGCCAGATGCGCCGGAAAATCGGCGGGCACGCCGGGCGGCTGGCTGCCCGAGATCACGCTGTAGCCGCCGGGCCGCGCGGTGGCGGCCAGCAGGGTGAACACCCGTGCCCGCTCTGCTTCGCCCCAGACCGGGCCGGGCAGCATGAAGCGGAACTGCTTGCCCGAAGTCTCCTCTGTGACCGTCAGGCTTTGCCGGGTCTCGCCCGGCCCGAGGATCGACAGGAACGTGACCCCATCGGCCCGGATCAGCCCGGCCACCCGGTCGCCGGTCAACCCGCCAAGCGCCACCAGCGCCAGCGAATCGCCCCCCAGCGCCTTGATCGCGCGGCTGACGTTCAGCCCGCCGCCGCCGGGGTCCAGATGCGGATCGGTGCAGCGCAGTTTGTGGCCGGGAATGATGTCGGGCACGGCTGTGGCCATGTCCAGCGCGGGGTTCAGCGTCAGGGTCAGGATGGGGGCTTGCATGGCGGCGTCCTTTTGGGTCATCTGCATGTTAGCGCCACCAAAAGCGATCTGAAAGCGCGCTGTGACTTCGCACCGGCGCAGGCTGGTCCGTGCGATTTCGCACGAAACCTGCGCGTTATCTTGGAATTCCTGTGAATCATGCGCACATCTACCCTGTACCCAAGTAATCCCAGCCCGGAGGCTTTGTTATGTCTGTCAAACTCGCTGTCCTGTTTTATTCGACCTATGGCACCAACCATCAGATGGCCGAAATCGCCGCCGAAGCCGGCCGCGCGGCGGGGGCCGAGGTCAAGCTGCTGCGCATCGCCGAAACCGCGCCGGATGCGGTGGTGAACGGTCAGGATGCGTGGAAAGCGCAGGTTGAAAAGGCCGCCGATATTCCGGTGGCCACCCCCGAAGACATGGAATGGGCCGACGCCTATCTGTTCTCGGCCCCCACCCGCTTTGGCGCGGCACCCAGCCAGCTGCGCGCCTTTATCGACACGCTGGGCGGCCAATGGGGCAGCGGCAAACTGGCCAACAAGGCGGTCAGCGCCATGACCTCGGCGCAGAACCCGCATGGCGGGCAGGAGGCCACGATTCTGGGCCTTTACACCACCTTCATGCACTGGGGCTCGATCATCGTCGCCCCTGGCTACACCGACCCCGCACTGTTCGCGACCGGCGGCAACCCCTACGGCTACAGCCACACCCAAGGGGCGGAGTTTGACGACAAGGCCCGCGCGTCAATCGGCCATCAGGCCAAGCGCACGGTGGAGATTGCGGCCAAGCTGAAGGGCTGACTGGCAAAGAGGGGCGGGAGTTCCGCCCCCGGAGACAGGTGAAACGGGGCGGGGGTTTCCCCGCCCCTTTTGAGTCAAGCGTTCAGCATCATCTGATAGCTGACCGGCACATAGCGGAAGCCGTCGTCCATCGCCTCGACATAGCCCACGCCCGGGAAGGGCATATGGTAGCCGACAAAGGGCACGCGGTCGGCGGCCAGCATGCCGAACAGCTGTTTGCGGGTCGCGGCGGCGGCGGCTTTGTCCATGTCGAACCGCACTTCCCAATCGGGCTTTTGCAGCGACCAGACGTAGTGGTTGGCGGCATCGGCGATCAGCGCCAGCTGCTGCCCGTCGCTTTCCAGCATATAGGCCATATGGCCGGGGCTGTGGCCAAAGGCCTCCATCGCGGTGATGCCGGTGGCGACGGCGGCACCGCCCTCGACAAAGGTCATCTGGTCTTCCAGCGGTCTGACCTTGGTGTCAAACCCCTCATTCCCGGCCTGCGCCCAGTGATTGTGCTCTACCGATCCTGTGACATAGCGCGCGTTGGCAAAGGTGACCCCGGCATCCCCCGCGATCCCGCCGATGTGGTCGCCGTGCATATGGGTCAGCACCACCACGTCGATCTGATCCGGGGTGTAACCAGCCGCCGCCAAGGCCCCGGTGATCGCCTCGGGGGCAAGACCGGTGTCGAACAGCACCAGTTCCGCCCCGGTGTTCACGACTGTCGGGGTGAAAAAGTTCTGGCTCATGTCGGCGGGGATGAAATTGGCCTGCGACAGTGCGGCAAATTCCTCGGGCGAGGCATTGAGCCCGAAGGTCTCCTGCGGGTTTTCCAAGGCGCGGGTGCCGGCGAGCAAGGTTGTCACCTCGAACCCGCCCAGCTTGAAGCGGTTGAACGGGGCCATGCCTGCGCCCATCATCTCGGCCGCCGCATGGGCGGCGCGGGGCATCAGGGCGGGGGCAAACGGCAGGGCGGCGGCGGCAAACAGCGCCGAACGGCGGGTCAGTGCGGGCATCGTCATCGGTGTCCTCCTGTGAAACTGTGGGAGGAATGGTAACGCCAAAGCCCGCCGTCGCCAGTCACGGAGCTGTCATCGCCTGTGCGCAGGCGCACAGGCTTTTGCGCAAAGCTGTACCCGCTATTCCCACCACGGGTCGATCCGCGCGATGTCGTCATCACTCCAGCCGAAATGATGCGCCACCTCATGCACCAGCACATGGGTCACCAGCTCTTGCAGCGAGACATCGCCCCGGTCCAGCCATTCATCCAGAATGGGGCGGCGAAACAGCCAGATCACATCGGGCTGCATCGGCTGGTCGCTGAAGGATTTCTCGGTCAGCGGAATGCCCTCGTACAGCCCTGTCAGCTCGAACGGATCGTCGATCTCCATCGCTTCCAGAATCTCATCCGGCGCGAACTCCTCGACCCGCAGCCGGATCGCGGTGGCAGCCGCGCGGAACGGGCCGGGCAAGCCCGCGATTGCGCCATGCGCAAGCTGTTCGATCAGGGCAAGGTCGGGGGCGATGGCGCCGGGCGGAGTCTGGGTCATGGCGCTGATATAGGGGGCAGGGCAGGCCGGTGAAAGACCCACGCACCCCCGGTTGGTGCAAACCGGGGGTGCGCGCCTGTGCCTTGCGCAAACTGGACAAGACGCCCCCGCTGTGACAGGGAAGAGCGGTTGCAGGAGATGCCCGAATGACCCGCCCCACCATTACCCGTTTTGCCCCGTCGCCCACCGGCTATATCCATGTCGGAAATCTGCGCACCGCGCTGATGAATTACATGATCGCCCGCAAATCCGGCGGTCAGTTCATCCTGCGGCTGGATGACACCGATCAGGAGCGGTCCAAGCAGGAATACGCTGATGCGATCATGGCTGACCTTGAGTGGCTGGGCCTGCATTGGGACCGGGTGGAGCGGCAATCGCTGCGCATGGACCGCTACCGCGAGGCCGCCGAAGACCTGAAGGCCAAGGGCCGGTTTTATGAGGTGTTCGAGTCTCCGGTTGAGCTGGACCTCAAGCGCAAGAAGCAGCTGAACATGGGCAAGCCTCCGGTCTATGACCGCGCCGGGCTGGCGCTGTCAGAGGATGACAAGTCAAAGCTGCGGGCCGAAGGGCGCGACGGCTATTGGCGTTTTCTGCTGAACCAGAACCGCATCGAATGGACCGATGGCATCCTTGGCTCGGTGTCGATTGATGCGGCGTCGGTGTCTGACCCGGTGCTGATCCGCGCGGATGGTCAGGTGCTCTATACCTTTGCCTCGTCGGTGGATGACATCGACATGGGCGTGACCTTTATCGTGCGCGGCGCGGACCATGTGACCAACACCGCCACCCAGATCCAGATCATGGAAGCCATGGGCGGCACCCCGCCCGATTTCGCGCACCACTCGCTGCTGACCGGCGCGAAGGGCGAGGAACTGTCGAAACGCCTTGGCACCCTGAGCTTGCGTGACCTGCGGGCGCGTGGCGTGGAGCCGCTGGCGCTGCTGAGCCTGATGGCGCGGCTGGGATCGTCAAAGCCGGTGGAACTGGTCGGCTCGATGGACGAGCTGATCGAGGGGTTCGAGGTCGGCAGCTTTGGCTCCGCGCCCACCAAATTCGACGCCGAAGACCTGTTCCCCCTGACCCGCCACTATGTGCAGGGCCTGCCGTTTGACGCAGTGCAGGCGCGGATCGGGGCTCTGGGCGTGCCTGCGGATAAGGCCGAGGGCTTCTGGTCGGTCGCGCGCGGCAACATCACCGTGCTCGATGATCTGGAGGGCTGGTGGACCCTGTTCCGCGATGGCGCCACACCGCTGGTGGCCGACGAGGACCGCGACTTCATCGCGCAGGCCTTTGATCTGCTGCCCGCCCAGCCCTGGACCCGCGAGACCTGGGGTCAGTGGACGGCAGCGGTGAAAGAGGCGACGGGCCGCAAAGGCAAGGGCCTGTTCATGCCGCTGCGCAAGGCACTGACCGGGCAGGAACACGGGCCGGAAATGGCCGATGTGATGCCGCTTCTGGAAAAACGCCCCAGCCTGTGACGGGCGGATGTCAATGAGCGGCTGACAGGCCGGGCGGTGGCTTGCGTGCCGTTGTCTTTCTGAAACCGCCGGGGGGCTGTCTGCCCCCCGGACCCCCCGAGAGTATTTTTACCAAGATGAAAGCCGGGAAGGTGTCGGGATGAGCGCGGGAGCAGATCCGGTGGCGGGCGAGGCGACACGCGGACCGGCACCGCGCTTTGTGACCGGCAGTCTGATGCGCCATGTCGTGGTGATGTCGCTGACCTCATCGGTCGGGCTGATGGCGATCTTCAGCGTCGATCTGATCAACATTCTGTATATCTCGTGGTTGCAGGACCCGGTGGCGACCGCAGCGGTCGGCTATGCCGGGGCGGTGTTGTTTTTCACCACCAGTTTCGGGATCGGGATTTCGATTGCGGTGTCGGCCGTGGTGGCGCGCGCACTCGGGCAGCGCGAGGCGCATCTGGCGCGGCGGCGGGCGACCAACGGGCTGGTGCTGGGGCTTGGGCTGGGGGTGGCGTTTACCGCCGTGGTCTGGGCGCTGCTGGGGCCGATTGTCGGTCTGTTGGGGGCCACCGGGCCGACGGCAGAGGCAACGGTGGGGTTCCTGCGCCATGTGATGCTGGGGCAGCCGCTTTTGATGCTGGGCATCACCGGGGCCGGGGTGCTGCGCAGCCATGGTGATGCCCGGCGCTCGATGATGGTCACGGTCTGGGGGGCGGTGGTGCTGGCGATTGCCGATCCGATCCTGATTTTCGGAGCCGGGTTGGGCCTGACCGGGGCGGCTTATGCGGGCAACCTGTCGCGGCTGGTGATTGCCGCGATGGCGATCTGGCCGCTGTGGCGGCATTACGGCGGGTTTACCCGGGTGACGGTGCCGGAACTGGTGGAGGATGCGCGCGCGATGGCGGGGATCGCCGGGCCTGCGGTTCTGACGCAGGTGGCAACGCCTGTCGGGCAGGCCTTTGTGACCCGGCTGATCGCGCCCTTTGGCGAGGCGGCGGTGGCGGGCATGGCGATCACCGGGCGGCTGACGCCGGTGGCGCTGGGGGTGATCTTTGCGCTGGCGGGGGCCATCGGGCCGATCATCGGCCAGAATGCGGGGGCGGGCCGGATCGACCGGGTGCGGCGCGCGGTCTGGGATGCGGTGATCTTTACCGCCGTGGTGATCAGCCTTGTGACGCTGGCGCTGTTCCTGTTGCGCGGGCCGATTGCCGATCTGTTCCATGCCGAAGGGGTCACCCGTGATCTGGTGTTCCTGTTCTGCGGGCCTTTGTGTCTGTTGTTTTTCTTCAACGGGCTTTTGTTCATCTCCAACGCCGCCTGCAACAATCTGGGCCGCCCGTTCCTGTCGACCCTGCTGAACTGGGGGCGTCATACGCTTGGCACGGTGCCGTTTGCGCTGTGGTTTGCCGGGGTCTGGGGGGCAGAGGGCGTGCTGATCGGGCAGGCGGTCGGCGGGGTGATCTTTGGCATCGTCTCTCTGTGGCTGGTGTTCCGGGTGGTCGATCAATACGGCACTCAGCCCAAGGCATAGGCGTTCGCGCCGTCGCTTTTACCGCCCGACACGTCGCTTTCGTTTTCCCCCTTGCCAGCGGGCGCGGCGCCGCGCTAGATCGTCCCTGTCAGGATCGGGAGAATCCGGGGGCCGCGCGCCAGCGCAGCCATCGGTGCCGAAGGAGCAACCGCCCCGGTAAACTCTCAGGCGCAAGGGACCGTTCTTGGCACCGGAACTCTGGAGAGTGGCCAACCCTGTGAGGGGGCGGCCCGCCGAAGGGATAACGATCTCAGGCGCCCGATTGTCGACAGACAGGGCAAGGACAGAGGGGGCATCGCAGGGCAGGGATCAGTCTGTCCGAACGGTGCCGGAGTCTGTCTTCCGGCGGAAAACATGGGGGCGGAATGACCGACCTGAACACGTCTGACCTGAAGCGGCTTGCGCTGCATGATCTGCATGTCGCATTGGGCGGCAAGATGGTGCCGTTTGCGGGCTATGAGATGCCGGTGCAATATCCTGCGGGCGTGATGACCGAACATCTGCACACGCGCTCTGCTGCCGGGCTGTTTGATGTCAGCCATATGGGGCAGGTGATCCTGCGGCCCACCGGCGACATGGCGGCGCTGGTGGCAGGGTTCGAGGCGCTGATGCCGGTCGATGTGGCGGGGCTGGTCGAGGGGCGGCAGCGCTATGGCCTGTTCACCAATGAGACCGGCGGCATTCTGGATGACCTGATGTTTGCCAACCGGGGGGATCATCTGTTTGTCGTGGTCAACGCCGCCTGCAAAGAGGCCGATGTCGCCCATATGACCGCGCATCTGTCGGCGGTGGCAACGGTCGAGCATATCACCGACCGCGCTTTGCTGGCGTTGCAGGGGCCGCGGGCCGAGGCGGTTCTGGCTGCATGGGTGCCCGGCGTGACCGAGATGCGCTTCATGGATGCGCGGGTGTTTGACACGCTCTATGGCCCGATGTGGGTCAGCCGGTCGGGCTATACCGGCGAGGACGGGTTCGAGATCTCGGTGCCAGAGGCGGCGGCCGAAGACCTTGCCCGCTCGCTTTTGTCTGTGAACGGGGTGATGCCGATCGGCCTTGGCGCGCGCGACAGCCTGCGGCTGGAGGCGGGGCTGTGCCTGTACGGTCATGACATCGACACCGGCACCACGCCGGTCGAAGCAGGCCTGAATTGGGCGATCCAGAAGGTGCGCCGCACAGGTGGCGCACGCGCTGGTGGCTTCCCCGGTGCCGACCGCATCCTGCACGAACTGGACCACGGGCCAGAGCGTCTGCGCGTCGGCCTGCTGCCGCAGACCCGCGCGCCGATGCGCGAGGGCACGCAGCTGTTCGATCCTGATGGCACACCCTTGGGCGAGGTCACCTCGGGCGGCTTTGGCCCTTCGGTACAGGCCCCCGTCGCCATGGGCTATGTCGCCGCCAGCCACGCCGCACCCGGCACGCTGCTGGAGGGCGAGGTGCGCGGCAAGCGCCTGCCCGTGACGGTCGCCCCGCTTCCTTTCCATCCCACCACCTACAAACGCTGAGGCTTTGCGATGAAATACACCAAGGAACACGAATGGATGCGCGTCGAGGGCGATCTGGTCGTTGTCGGCATCACCGAACACGCTGCCACCCAACTGGGCGATGTGGTGTTCGTGGAACTGCCCGAAACCGAAACGATGGTCGCCGAGGGCGATGAGGTCTGCGTGATCGAAAGCGTCAAGGCCGCAAGCGACATTCTGGCCCCGCTGGATGGCGAGATCGTCGAGGTCAATACCAAGCTGGTCGATAAACCGGCACTGGTGAACGAAGACCCGACCGGCGAGGCGTGGTTCTTCAAGATGAAGATCGACGATCTGTCCGCCCTTGATGACTACATGGACGAAGACGAGTACGCCGATTTCATCGGCTGACCCTTCCCCCCGCTTTGAGAACAGACGGCGGGCGCAGCCACGCGCCCGCCCGCGCGCTGACATCGCAGGCAAGCCATGACCTATACCCCCGTCGCCTATAATCCGTATGATTTCGCCAACCGCCGCCACATCGGCCCGTCTCCCGCCGAGATGGAGGCGATGTTGCAGGTGGTGGGCGTGCCCACTCTGGACGCGTTGATTGACGAAACCGTGCCACAATCGATCCGCCAGAACACCCCGCTGAGCTGGGCCCCGCTGGCCGAGCATGAGCTGCTGGACAAGATGCGTCAGGTCGGCAAGCGCAACACGGTGATGACCAGCCTGATCGGGCAGGGCTATTACGGCACGGTGACGCCCCCGGCCATTCAGCGCAACATTCTGGAAAACCCGGCGTGGTACACCGCCTATACCCCCTATCAGCCCGAAATCGCACAGGGCCGGCTGGAGGCTTTGCTGAATTACCAGACCATGGTGGCCGATCTGACCGGCCTGCCGGTCGCCAACGCCTCCCTGCTGGACGAGGCAACGGCGGCGGCAGAGGCGATGACCATGGCCGAACGCAGCGCCAAGTCAAAGGCCAAGGCGTTCTTTGTCGACCGCAACTGCCATCCGCAGACCATTGGCGTGATCCAGACCCGCGCCGCCCCGCTGGGGATCGAGGTGATCATCGGCGACCCGGCAAAGCTGGACCCGGCGGCGGTTTTTGCGGCGATCTTCCAATATCCCGGCACCTATGGCCATGTCACCGATTTCACCGACCAGATTGCCGCTTTGCACGACGCCAAAGCCTTGGCCATCGTGGCGACCGATCTGCTGGCGCTGTGCATGCTGAAAGAACCGGGCGCGATGGGGGCCGACATTGCCGTCGGCTCGGCGCAGCGCTTTGGCGTGCCGATGGGCTATGGCGGCCCGCATGCCGCCTTCATGTCCTGCCGCGATGATCTGAAACGCTCGATGCCGGGGCGTATCGTCGGCGTGTCCATCGACTCGCGCGGGAACAAGGCCTACCGGCTGTCGCTGCAAACCCGCGAGCAGCACATCCGCCGCGAAAAGGCCACGTCCAACGTCTGCACCGCGCAGGCGTTGCTGGCGGTCATGGCCAGCATGTATGCCGTATTTCACGGCCCGCTTGGCCTGCGCGCCATTGCCGAACGCGTGCATTTCCTGACCAATCGTCTGGCCCGCGCACTGCAAGCCGCCGGGGCCAAGGTCTCGCCCGCCGCCTTCTTTGACACCATCACGGTCGAGGTGGGCGTGGGCCAGACCGGCATCCTCGCCGCCGCCCGGCACGAGGGGCTGAACTTCCGCAAGATCGGCACCGATCGTGTGGGCATCGCGCTGGATGAGACCACGGATGAACGGGTGCTGGCCCGCATCCTGCGCGCCTTTGGCATCGAAGGGGCCCCGCCGCACCGCGCACAACTGGGCTTCCCCGAAGCCATGGTGCGCACGACCGACTATCTGACCCACCCGGTGTTCCACATGAACCGGGCCGAGTCGGAAATGATGCGCTACATGCGCCGCCTGTCCGACCGTGATCTGGCGCTGGACCGCGCGATGATCCCGCTCGGCTCCTGCACGATGAAGCTGAACGCAGCGGCAGAGATGATGCCGATCACCTGGCCGGAGTTCGGCTCGCTGCACCCTTTTGCCCCGGCAGATCAGGCACTTGGGTACAAGGAGGCGATTGACGATCTGTCGTCCAAACTGTGCGAGATCACCGGCTATGACGCGATGTCGATGCAGCCCAATTCCGGCGCGCAGGGCGAATATGCCGGGCTGTTGACCATTCAGGCCTATCACAGGTCGCGTGGTGACACGCAGCGCACGGTCTGCCTGATCCCCACCTCGGCGCATGGCACCAACCCGGCAAGCGCGCAGATGGCCGGCATGCAGGTGGTGGTGGTGAAAACCGCCCCCAACGGCGATATTGATGTCGAGGATTTCCGGGCCAAGGCGCAGGCCGCAGGCGACCGGCTGTCGGCCTGTATGATCACCTACCCCTCCACCCACGGCGTCTTTGAGGAAACCGTGCGCGAGGTGTGCAAGATCACCCATGATCACGGCGGGCAGGTCTATATCGACGGCGCGAATATGAACGCGCTGGTCGGGCTGGTCAAACCGGGCAAGATCGGCGGCGATGTCAGCCACCTGAACCTGCACAAGACCTTTGCCATCCCGCATGGCGGCGGCGGGCCGGGCATGGGGCCGATCGGGGTCGGCGCGCATCTGGCGCCGTTTCTGCCGGGGCATAATGAGACCGGGGGAGAAGAGGGGCCGGTGTCGGCGGCCCCCTATGGCTCTGCCTCTATCCTGCTGATTTCGTGGGCTTATTGCCTCATGATGGGCGGCGATGGGCTGACGCAGGCGACGCGTGTGGCGATCCTGAACGCCAATTACATCGCGGCGCGGCTGGCGGGCAGCTACCCGATCCTGTTCATGGGCAACAAGGGCCGGGTGGCGCATGAGTGCATCCTTGATACCCGCGCCTTTGCTGATGTGGGCGTCACCGTCGATGACATCGCCAAGCGCTTGATTGACAACGGTTTTCATGCTCCGACGATGAGCTGGCCGGTATCGGGCACGCTGATGGTGGAGCCGACCGAGTCGGAAACCAAGGCCGAGATTGACCGCTTCATCACCGCCCTTCTGGCGATCCGCGACGAAATCCGCGCGGTGGAGAATGGCGAAATATCCAGCGAAGACAGCCCCTTGCGCCACGCGCCGCACACGGTCAACGACCTTGTGGCCGAGTGGGACCGCAAGTACAGCCGCGAGGCCGGATGCTTTCCGCCCGGCGCGTTCCGGGTCGATAAATACTGGCCGCCGGTGGGTCGCGTGGACAATGTGTACGGCGACCGCAACCTGATCTGCACCTGCCCGCCGGTCGAAAGCTACGCCGAAGCGGCGGAGTGAGCGGCGTATGACGGGCGTCCGGCCCGCATATGCCTGACGTATGGCAAACAGCATGACGCGCGCGCCTGCGTGACAGGCGCGCGGTCACCCCGGTTTTCCGGCCGGGGTCTGGTGCCCGGACTTGCACATGCGCCCCTATGGGCGCAGCATGGGACAGGGGGAATGACCATGCCAGACATCAGCACGTCCAAAGTTGTTCAGATCATCTTTCAGCACCGCGAAGGCCCGGTTGCCGCCGCCGAGCTTTATGCCTTTATCGAGAACCTGAATGAGGACGAAAAGGCGCACCTGACCGCCATCGCCTGGGTCGGGCGCGGGGCGTTCGAGCCGGAAGATTACGCCGAAGCGCTGACCACCGCCTATACCCAGGCCACCACGCCCACCGCCGACTACCTGACCGGCATGCCGCATCTGGCGGAGAACCTTGAGGCCGGGCTGGAGGCGATGGGGGTGGATGTGACGGGGGAGGAGGAGGATTTGTTGTGACCCCCTTGCACGCCGCGCGCTGACCCTCAATATATTCTGGATACCGAATATGAGGGGATCATGACCACCAATGCGACGACCAAAGACAGCCTGAAACTGACCTGCACCACCTGCGGCCAGATCAACCGCATCCCCGCCACCCGCGCTGGCGACCGCCCGAAATGCGGCAGCTGCGGCGATGTGCTGGTGTCGGACAAGGTGGCCGAGCTGGACGCCGCCAGCCACGACAAGGCCACCCGGAATGACGACCTGCCGCTCCTGGTCGATTACTGGGCGCCATGGTGCGGCCCCTGCCGGATGATGGCCCCGGAATTCGCCAAAGCCGCCAAGGCGCTGTCGCCCCACGCCCGGCTGGCGAAGCTGAACACCGAAGATCACCCCACCATCTCGCAACGCGCCGGCATCCGCGGCATCCCGGCGCTGATCCTGTATCACCGGGGGAGGGAAGTCGGGCGGTTGGCCGGGGCAAGACCGGCGGCGGAGATTGTGGGGTTTGTGGAGGGGAATGTGGGGAAGGGGTGAGGAGGGGCTGATCCGAATGTCAGCTATGCGGGACTATTCAGACCATCTCTGCACAAGCGCCAATGTCCGGTTTGGCGAACCGTTCATCAATCCGTCGTTTTTGGAAAGCATTTCTGTGAAGGCAGCAGATTTTGATAGTTTGGCTTTAGTTCTCCAGCCTTCAAAACCTTTATTTTAATTATAATTGCAAAATAGAGCCAATTTATTATAATAATTTAAATAATTTTGAGGTGCACGATGAAGGATAGAAGAACCAAAATTAGTTGCTCACCTATGTGTCAACCTTGTTTTTAAGAATGTAATTCACGCGCTCCATTTCATCTTTCTGCAATACTACATGTGCTTTGGCGACTTTTATGAATGAAAATAAGACTTTGGCCGATTTGGCCAGAATACGCGTAGCATTGTTTTCAACGCATGGCGGTCCGAACATAATCGCCTGAGTATTTGGCCGCATCCAGATCGTATTTGCAAACTCTGCACCACGGATGCCAATGATTGCGTCAGCATGGTAGGAGGCTACAATCTGTTCGGCTAAACTAATTACTCCGAAGTCAATCAGATGCGCATTGAACCCAATTTTTCTGATCGCAGCGGTCAAGTCTTCCGCGTTAAGAAGGCTCCGACGGCCTTTGCCATATCGTGCAGACTTTGACATTTGATCTGAATGGTAAAAAGGGTGATCGGCGGACCGTTGGAAGATGATCACTCCGTTCCGCTCCGCAGGCGGTCGGATGCCAGCCTGACGCAAAGCACGTTCCGATGCGGTGAAAAGTCTGTGAACCACCAGCGCGCTCGTTTCCCTAAATGCTGATATGACGGCTTCAGAAGGTGGCGGGGCATCGAAATGCAACAGAATTCTGTCCCATCGCGGTGCTTTGACCATGTCTCCCTGCGTCGGCATCATAGGCGGAATATATGTTAAGGACAGGAGCTTGCACGCCTCAAGGATTTTTGGCTGCATAACAGGACCGCAATCCTCAAACTGGATATTTTGATACCCACCGGAAATTGCCAAATGCAATCCTGGTAAAAGATAACCGTGTAGAAAATGAAAATAATGCTCTTTTGACCCCCAAGGCGTGCAAGGGTCAAAATTTATCTTGAGTGTTTCGGAACGCATTGATATCTTTCACCTGTGTTGTGACGATTCCAGGTCAGCAATGCAGCTTCTCACTTTCTGGATTTCGGTAGTCTGGATAGTAAGGGAATATTCCGGTCTTTTTCCGCAATCTTCGCAAAAGAGCGGGGGCTAGATCAAGGGACAGAATATGTGCAAATGCGCTACTGTTGGCAAAGCGCCGCTTGAAATTGAAGACCCCTGCGCCATTGTTCCCCCCGGGAGCACCACCCAGCCAGACATCTGCATCACGCAGATAACGAAGCGCCCTATCAAATAAAAGATACATGCCAAAGTTGGCGCGGGCCTGTTCATTTCCAAGCGATGAATGCGCGTGCCAGGTTCCCGTTTGGCTATCTTGCAAGGCAATGAAAATTCCACAAAGTGAATTGCTGTCGTTCCGTCTCAACGTGATGCAACCGAGCCTTTTTGAGAGGCGAAACTCTGCACTGGCAAGGTCTTTGAAATGTGTCCTGTTTGGTGAGGACTGAAGAGGGATTTGGCGATAGTCGCGCAGTTGATCTTGCCAGTCGGCAATGATCATGTGCCTTGCACAAAAAATCTCTTTCTGCACGGTAAAAACCTTTTCAGCGCGCGCAATTCTCTGGCGGGTACGGAGGGAATAATAGTCCCAGGCCGGAGGCAGTGATGCTCGATGACATAGGTGATCCTTCAGTGGCCTCAGAATTCCTGAAGTATCGCGATCTAGTGACCGAATATCTGAAACAGGAGCATCAGGTCGAATGACGACAGTCAGGTTTATTGCAACTTTGGTGCTCTTGATTTCCTTGATCATTTCAGGATTGGGTGGGGACTGATATGGCCAGCTGCCCCTTGCGTCTTTCATCTTTAACGGAAGTGGCCGCGTAATGACGCTCCCACTGCCGAGGTGCACGGGAGTTCCAAGCCATGAGAGAGTAGAAAAGTACTGTGGTGTGTCGAGCATAACTTAACTGCCGTGTGGGTTGAGGCGCAGTTGATTGATACCTCCACAATATAAGCTATGTCATATGGAAACAAGGCGAAATTTGGGGGGGCGACAAGCGTGATGGTACGTTAAACTTTTTATTTGCCGCTCTGATATTTAAATCGACACCTTGAAAATAATCGAAGACATGCTACTTTAAAAAAGTTCTAAAGCGCTCGTTTTTTGAACGTGAAGCAACTACCTCGATTGACGCTGCCGCAAACACCGCTCAAAATCCAAGCGTTTGTTCAATGGTTCTGGCTCGCGAATGATAGCAGACATTCCTGCATCATGCAGCATTGGTCGATCTGGACTCAAAGCGACCGCGTGCAAAATGTGCCTATTCCCCCTCTCTCCCCCACCCCACATCCGCGCTATCCTGCTGATACCGCGTCACATCATCCGGCGTGTACTCCAGCGCATCCCCCACCGTGCGCCAGCGGGTTACCGTGACCAGACCCTGATCGAAGTCGATTACGTTCAGGTCGTTGTCCTCGCCGCGCAGGCGGGAGGACAGGGTGGTGCCGGCCTGCACGCAGAGCATGGACCGCGCGCCTTTGTGCAGGGCGAAGGGGGCGGCGGCCCAGAGGTGGAGGTGGCCGCTGAGGATCACATCGGCTCCGGCGCGGGCCAGAGCCTCTGCCCCGGCATCGGCCCCGCGCATCGGGGTTTTGCCGGTCGCGGGGGGCGTGGTCAGCGGGTGGTGCAGGGCCACCACGCGCAGCTGGCCGGGGCGGGCGCGGGCGAAGACCTGCGCCACGTGGCGCAGCGAGGCGGGGCGCAGCGTGCCGCGTTGCCAGACGTAAGGGTCGGTCGTGTTGATGCCGACCACCAGCAGATCGCCCGCGTCCGCCACCGGCTCCAGCACCTTTGCCACCGCCTTGCGATAGCCCCGGAACGGCCAGAGCAGCCGGGCCAATGGGTTATAGAGCGGCACGTCATGATTGCCCGGCACGCAGAGCACCGGCGCGGGCAGCGCCGCAATCAGCTCTGCCGCCGCCGCCCATTGCGCGGGCAGGGCGCGCTGGGTCAGATCACCGGAGATCACCACCACATCGGGCTGCAAGCGCTGCGCCAGCGCGACCAGCGGGGCCACCAGACCGGCGCGGTCGGTGCCGAAGTGCAGGTCTGACAGGTGCAGCAGACGCCCCATCTAGGCGGCCACCGCCACCGGCACGATCACCGTCAGCACATCGGGCAGGCGGCGAAAGGCAAAGGGGGCGGCCATTTTCTCACGCTCACCATCGCGCGCGATGGTGCGGCGACGCGCGCGGGTCTCAATCTCCACCGCGCTTGCGCCGATCAGGGTAAAGTCGCGGTAGGGTCGTGCCATCCGCACCGCGATGCGCAGGGCAAAGCCCAGAAGCTGCCAGCGCCGCAATTCGGGCGCGATATAGATTGCCAGCTTGCCCGCCCGGATCAGATCGACGCCTTCTTGCATGCCGTATTCCTCCAGCTGATAGGCATTCTGCGCGATGAACACCATCGGCGAGTGCCTGACCTGCACCACGCCGTCAACGGTCAGGGTCATCCGGCTGGGGCGGTTATAGGTTGCCAGAACCCGCAACCCCGACCAATAGGCCGCCCAGCGCGACCGGCCCCATTTGGCATAGGCCGCCTCGCGCCGTTCCAGCAGGGCCGGGTAGAGCCCAAGGCTGGCGTTGTTGAGAAACAGCTTGCCGTTGACCTCACCCGCCGCCACCGGAATCTCGGACCCGGCCAGAAGCTGCGCCATCGCGGCTTCGGGGTTGTTTTCCAGCCCCAGAGAGCGGGCGAAAAAGTTGAAGGTGCCGAGTGGCAGGATGCCAAGCGCGATGCCTGACCCCGCAAGCTCGGTCGCGACACTGCAGATTGTGCCATCGCCGCCCGCCGCGATCACGGTGGCAAAGCCATCGGCCCGCGCCTCTTGTGCCGCTGCGGGGATCAGCGCGCCCTTGCGGATCAGCCGCACCTCGTGCTTGAGCCCTGCCGCGCGCAGCGGTTCGGTCAGCTGCGCGATCCGCGCGCCGGATTTCCGCCCTGACCCGGCATTGGCCAGCACACAGATCGGTTCACGCATGGGGGGAAAGCTCCTGCCGGCACCATGCCGCCCGGATCAAACGGGTGAGGCGGTCTTTGGTTCCGTGCCCCCGCAGTGCGACACCAGATCATGCACGAAGCGCAGCTTGGTCTGCACATCGGCGGGCAGCGAGAACGGGTAGAGATCGGCCTGCCCCATCGACCGGTTCAGGCTGTTCAGCGCCAGCGTGAGCGGCACCCAGGTGCCGATCAGCTCTGCCGCAGTCGAAGTGCGGTAAGGGTCAGACTCGACATGTGCCGCCAATGTGCTGCCCGCATCCACCCGCAGACCCAGCGCTGACGCCGTTTCCAGCGTATCGACCATGTGCAGATAGTGCGCCCAGGTTTCCGCCCAGTCTTCCCAGGGGTGCATCGTGGCATAGGCCGAGACAAAGCGGTTTTCCCAGCCTTCGGGCGCGCCGGATTCGTAATGGTGCTGCATCGCTTCGGCATAATCGGCGCGTTCGTCACCGAACAGGGCGCGATACGCCTCTAGTGCTGCGGGATTGTCGCGCACCAGAATATCCCAGTAATAATGCCCGACCTCATGCCGGAAATGGCCCAAGAGGGTGCGATAGGCCTCGCCCATCTGGCTGCGGCGTTCTTCGCGGGCGGCGTCATCGGCCTCGATCAGCGCGATGGTGATCACCCCATCGGAATGGCCGGTCAGCACCGGGTCTGGGCTGCCCGGATCATCGGCCAGAAAGTCGAACACCAGGGGTTCAGGGTGGCCCGAGTCGGGCAGGGGGCGTGGCAGGTTCAGGCGCAGGATCGAATAGACCAGCCGCCGCTTGGCCGCCTCGATCCGGGTCCACAGCGCCACATGGTCCGGCGTTGACAGGTCGGGCACGGTGCGGTTGTGCTGGCAGGCCAGACAATAGCCCGCCGTGCCGGTGCCATCGCCCTCGGCGCTGCGGTGCATCCAGTTGCAGGCGCTGCGCTCCCAGTTGCGGCAAAACCGCAAGGGGCCGGGGTCTGGCGCCGCTGCGTCCATTCCCTGCGTGCCGGGCAGAGCATGCCAGACCGGCCCATCGGGCGCGACGGCGATCATGCGGTCTTCGTCTGGCAGATAGCCGAGCATGCTGCCGCACTGCAGGCAGACGGTGTTTTCAAAATACAGGATCTGGCCACAGCATTGGCACTGAAAAAGCTTCATGGCAAAAGATGTCCCCGGACATATGGATCAGGCCACGGCTGGCCACGCGGGGCAAATGCTTGCCCCGCGCCCCATGCCGCCCCGCTGCACCAACCCGGCCGGGGGCGTCAGGTTCCGTTCGCCTGCGCGCGCAGACCACTGAGCGGCTTGATCTCGGTCAAGGCCGGGCCGGTCTGCCCCTGCTATACTTCTGAAAACGCGCAAGGAATGGAGACAGCGATGACCCGGCTGATGGCAGTACTTTTTTCGATCATCTCCACCTCTCTGATGGGGATCGGGGTGATCGTGGCCCTGACCACGGGCAATGATACCTTGCAGCCGATCCTGATCGGGGCGGCGGTCGGATTTCTGGCCGCGATCCCGGTCAGCTGGTACATCGCCCGACAACTGGAGTGATCCGAAGCGCTCAGGCGGTCAGGAACACGCGCACCGTTTCTTCAAATTCACGCGGCTTTTCGGCGTGCAGCCAATGCCCGGTGTCGGGGATCTTGGCAAAGCGCGCGGCGGGAAACAGCGCGCGGATGGTGTCGCGGTATTCCGGCTTGACGTAATGGCTGTCGGCCCCGGTCAGAAACAGCGCGGGGCCGTCGAACTGGCCCAGGGTTCCGGGCCAGCCGACGATCTTGCTCATCTCGGCCGCCAGCACATCGAGGTTCAGCCGCCAGCGGGGCCCGCCCGCTGCCTTCAGGTCCAGCGATTGCAGAAAGAATGCCCGCAGGCTGGGGTCTTCTATCGTTTCCGCCAGCCGCCGGTCAGCCTCGCCGCGCGTGGTGATGCCGGTCAGGTCCAGCGCCTGCATGGCCTGAGCATATTGCGACTGGTCGTGACGGTAAGTCACAGGGGCAATGTCGGCCACCACCAGCCGCCGCACCCGCGCGCCATCGGTCAGGGCCAGCTGCATCGCCGCCTTGCCGCCCATCGAATGGCCCATCAGATCGACCCGGCCGCCCAGCGTGGCGATGACTTCGGCCAGATCCGCCGCCATCTCGGGGTAGCCATGATCGGCCACATGCGGGCTGTCACCGTGGTTGCGCATATCCACCGCCACCACGTCGCGCACATCTGCCAGTCGCCGCGCGATCACCCCCCAGTTGCGGGCCGAGCCATAGAGACCATGGGCAATGACCAGCGGAAGAGCATCCGAGGCGGTGGCGGCGGGGTGATGGATCGTGGCAAGCATGCCACCTCTTTACCGCCAGTTCACCATCCGTGCCAGAGCAGTTGAGGATTTTGCCGCGCGCGCCTAGTGTTCGCCAAAAGGGTAAGGGTCATGAGCGCAGTCACAATTCAGCAAATGGCCGACCGGGTTGCCGGTCTGATGGAAGAGCGTCTTGGCATCCGTGGCACTGGCCTGTCGGAAAAGCTGCGGCGGGGCCGGGGGGCGTTGCCGCGCGGGGTGCGGGCGGCGGCAAGGGAATTGGCCGATCTCGCCGAGAAGTCGAAAAACCCCAAGCTGCTGGTTCAGATCGACCAGACCCGCGTTGCCGCCTGCTATGACATTTGCCTGCGCCATCTGTCAGCGCAGCGCGCAGGCTCTGCCCTGATGCGTTCGGTTGCGCGCATTGCCGCAACGGTGGTTCTGGGGCTATTGCTGGTGGGTGGCGTTGTGCTGCTGGTGCAGCGGTTGCAGGGCCGGATCTGACCCGGCCTGCGCTGTCAGCGGGGTGCGGTGCAGCGCCGACCGCACCACGACGGTGACGGTGACAAAGGCCACATAGAGCAGCAGATACCACGACCCCAGCTTGGCAAAGCTGACCCATTGCCCCGGCATCTGCCCGGAATAGAGCCATGTGCCGGTCGCGGTGCCGACGTTTTCCGCCACCCACAGCGCCACGCTGGACAGGAACGCCGCCACCGGCAGTGGCATCCACCAGTCGCGGTCAGAGATGCGGAACCAGATCCGGGTGCGGGCAAACAGGATCAGCGTGGCGGCAAACAGCGCCAGCCGGATGTCGGGCAGGAAGTGATGGGCGAAAAAGTTGATGTAGATCGCTATGCCCAGAACCATTGTGGCCCAGAATGGCGGATAGGGCGCAAAGCGCATGTCGAAAATGCGGATGACGCGGGCCATGTAGCTGCCGACGGATGCATACATGAACCCCGAAAACAGCGGCACGCCCATCACCATGAACAGCCCCGGCTCGGGATAGGCCCAGGATCCGGCATGCACCTTGAACCATTCCATCGCGGTGCCGGTCAGGTGAAACAGCGCGATCACCCGCGCCTCTTCCCATGTCTCCAGCCGCAGCCACAGGAATGCCGCCTGCGTGGCGATGGCAAACAGGAACAGCGCGTCATAGCGGTGCAGCGGCCAGTCCGGCTGCCAGATCATCTTTGTGCCGATGATCGCAATCAGCAACAGCCCGCCAAACAGACAGGCCCACCCCTGTTTCAGCACGAACATCACCAGTTCGGCCAGTGCAAACGGCAACCGCCGCCGCGCCCAGTCGCCAAGCCGGCGTTCCAGAGTGCGAGTGGCCAGAGTGCGGGTGCTTTTCGTTTCAATCATGCGTTGTTCCGAAAGTGAAAGGGCGCGGGAATTATCCCGCGCCCTATACCCATCAATGTTGCAAAGTCACAAGTCTTACAGCTCCGGGTAAATCGGGAACCGTTTGCACAGCGCTTCGACCTCGGCTTTCACCCGCTCTTCCACCGCCGCATTGCCGTCTTCGCCATTGGCGGCCAGCCCGTCGACCACTTCGGTGATCCAGCGCCCGATCTGGCGGAACTCTTCGGTCCCAAAGCCGCGCGTGGTGCCGGCTGGCGTGCCCAGGCGGACGCCGCTGGTGATGGTCGGCTTTTCGGTATCAAACGGGATGCCGTTCTTGTTGCAGGTGATATGCGCCCGGCCCAAAGCCTTTTCGGTCGCATTGCCCTTTACGCCCTTGGGCCGCAGGTCCACCAGCATCAGATGGCTGTCGGTGCCGCCGGTCACGATATCCAGACCGCCCTGCATCAGCTGATCCGCCAGCGCCTGCGCGTTCTTGATCACCTGCGCCTGATAGGTCTTGAACTCCGGCCGCAGCGCTTCGCCGAATGCCACCGCTTTCGCCGCGATCACATGCATCAGCGGCCCGCCCTGAATGCCGGGGAAGATTGCCGAGTTGATCTTTTTCGACAGCGCTTCGTCATTGGTCAGGATCATCCCGCCACGCGGACCGCGCAGGGTCTTGTGGGTGGTCGTGGTCGCCACATGCGCGTGGGGGAAGGGCGAAGGGTACAGACCCGCCGCCACCAGCCCGGCGAAATGCGCCATGTCGACCAGCAGATAGGCCCCGATGGAATCTGCAATCTCGCGCATCCGGGCAAAGTCGATGATGCGCGGAATGGCCGAGCCACCGGCGATGATCATCTTCGGCTTGTGCTCTGCCGCCAGCTCCGCCAGTTGGTCGTAGTCCAGCAAGAGGTCCTGCTTGCGCACGCCGTATTGGACGGCGTTGAACCACTTGCCCGACTGGTTGGGTGCCGCGCCATGGGTCAGGTGGCCGCCAGCATCCAGCGACATCCCCAGAATCGTGTCGCCCGGCTTCAACAGCGCCTGAAACACCCCCTGATTGGCCTGGCTGCCGGAGTTCGGCTGCACATTGGCGAAGTCACAGCCAAACAGCTGCCGCGCGCGGTCAATCGCCAGATTTTCGGCAATATCGACATATTGGCAGCCGCCGTAATAGCGCTTGCCCGGATAGCCTTCGGCATATTTGTTGGTCATGACCGAGCCTTGCGCCTCCATCACGGCGCGGCTCACGATATTTTCGCTGGCGATCAGTTCGATCTCATGGCGCTGACGGCCCAGCTCTTGCGTGATCGAGCCAAACAGCTCGGGGTCGCGTGAGGCCAGAGTTTCGGTGAAAAAGCCGTTGTCACGGTGCGGGGCGTTCATGGGCGTCTCCTGCCAGATCCGGGGGTCGGGATAGCGCCCATTTAGACCAAGCACCGCCTTCGGGGAAGGGAGGAAAACGACGCATCCCCGGATGGGGGCGAAATTTGCCTGTCCTAAGGTGACGCAAGGTCGCTTGTGCGGGCAAGGATACCGACTGCATCCGGCCTGTGGAGGACTGTCGCTGGTTGCACCCGCAGTTCACACCCGCAGTTCACGCCCGCTGGGACGCATCGCGATAGACCGCGTTCCTTTCGCGCTTGCCAACGGCAATCACGCTGACGATCAGATCGGCATCCCTGACCTCATACACCAGCCGGTACCCGACAGATCGCAGCTTGATCTTGTACCTGTTCGTGGACCCGTGCAGCTTTGCCGCAGGCACATGCGGGTTTTCGAGCCGCTCGGCCAGCTTTTTCCTGAACTGGTCACGGATTGTCGGGCCCAACCCTTTCCATTCCTTCAAGGCTTCCTCGCGGAACCGAAGGTTATAGGTCATCCAGCGAGACCTGAATTTCCCGGCTGTTGGCCCGTGCGTCTGCGATGGCGTTCAGTTCTGCGTCCTCGATCAGGGTCAGCATCGCCTCATACTCCTCCGCCGGAACACAGTAAAATGCGGGCTCATTGCGGTTCAGGATCGCGACTGCCGCGCCATTGCCTGCCGCCATGGTCCCCATCGGGTTACGCTTGAGTTCGGTGACACTGGCGGTCACGCTGGCAAAGATGGAATGAGCCATGGCATGCTCCTGTGAATAATGCCTGTCAGGGTGCTATAGATAGCACTTTTAAGAGCACCTTTCAATATCGCCCCTGCGCCCGTCTGCTTGCCGTGTCTGGCACCCTCTTTTCCCGTCGGGTGCTCAGCGGGCTTGAGTTCCCGCCCCCGGACCGTCAAGACTGTGCGCAAGGGAGAACCGCTTTGCCCACATCCGGAATTGCCTTTCGCGCCAGTGCCACCCCCGCCGCCCAGCTGGCCTTGTCCGAGCTGACGGCGCGGCATGGCCAGACGCCGCTGGGGCGGGCCACGGTGGTGGTGGCCCTTGGGGGCGACGGGTTCATGCTGCAAACCCTGCATGATACCCAAAGCGCGGGGCTGCCGGTTTACGGCATGAACTGCGGCACCGTCGGGTTTCTGATGAACGGGTTCGAGGCGGACGGGCTGGCCGAGCGGCTGGCGCTGGCCGAAGAAACCGTGATCAACCCGCTGCACATGCGCGCCACCACTGCCGGTGGCCGCGTGGTCGAGGCTTTGGCGATCAACGAGGTGTCGATGCTGCGGGCCGGGCCACAGGCGGCGAAGCTCGCGATCTATGTCGATGGCAAGCTGCGGCTGGAAGAGCTGGTCTGTGACGGCGCTTTGCTGTGCACGCCCGCCGGGTCAACCGCCTATAACTATTCCGCCCATGGTCCGATCCTGCCGATCGGTTCCGATGTGCTGGCGCTGACGGCTGTTGCGGCGTTTCGCCCCCGCCGCTGGCGCGGGGCGTTGCTACCGAAAACCGCTGTGGTGCGGATCGAGGTGCGGGATGCCGAAAAGCGCCCGGTGATGGCCGATGCCGATGGCCGGTCGGTGCGCGATGTGATTTCAGTCGAAATCCGCTCTGACCCCACGATCTGCCACCGTGTCCTGTTCGATCCGGGCCATGGTCTGGAAGAGCGTCTGCTGGTCGAGCAATTCGCCTGACGCAACCGGACCGGGCCGCTGAGGTCTGCCTGATCAGAGCTGCGGTTTCAGGCCCCAGCCTTCCAGCTTGCGATAAATTGTTGAAGGTGACAGTTCCAGCACCCGCGCCGCCTTTGGCACCGATCCGCCGTTGCGGGCGATGGTTTCCTCGATCACCAGCCGCTCGATCTCGGCCATGCTGCGCCCGATCAGGCTGTTCAGACCGTCGGTAACATCGGGTTTGGCCGCAGCACTGGTCACCGGCCCTTCGCGCTGCAACGAGTCGGGCAGCATGGCCAGCGTGACCCGCCCGCCCGGATGCAGCACCACGATGTTGCGGATCACGTTCAGCACCTGCCGCACGTTTCCGGGCCAGCTGAGCCTGCGGAACAGATCCAGCACCTCGGGGTCGAACCCGTCAAACCGCCGCCCCTCTTCACGGGCAAAGCGGTCGAGCGCGATTTCGGCAATCTCTACCACATCATTGCCCCGGTCCCGCAGCGCGGGCATGTGGACCGGCACCACGAACAGCCGGTAATACAGATCCTCGCGGAATTCGCCCCGGCGCACCGCCTCGGCCGGGTCGCGGTTGGTGGCGCAGACGATGCGCACATTCACCTTGCGCGGCCGCACCGCCCCCACCGGCTGCACCGTTGAGGTTTGCAGGAACCTGAGCAGCTTGGTCTGCAAGGCCGGGGCCATTTCGCAGATCTCGTCCAGAAACAGCGTGCCGCCATCTGCCGCCGCCGCCGCCCCCGGTTTGTCGGAAATCGCGCCGGTGAAACTGCCCTTCATATGGCCGAACACTTCGGATTCCAGCAGGTCCTGCGGGATCGCGCCGCAGTTCAGTGCGATGAACGGTCCGTTCGCGCGCGGACTGCCCGCATGCACGGCCAGCGCGCACAGCTCTTTGCCGGTGCCGCTTTCGCCGGTGATGAACACCGTTGCCATCGACCCCGCGACTGAGCGGATCGTGCCCTGCACCCGGCGCATCGCGGCGGAAGAGCCGATGAACACCTCGGCCACCGCGTCTGGTTCCGCCGTCACCGTCCGTTTTGCCGCCGGTTTGGGCAAAGCCCCGGTCGTGCCGGTGGCATTTGCCACCGCCCCCAGAAACCGTGCCTCGTCGAACGGTTTGACCAGAAAATCATGCGCGCCGGCCCGCATCGCCTCGACCGCGCGGTTGATGCTGGCATTGGCGGTGATCACGATCACCCGCGTTTCTGGCCGCAGCGCCAGCATCTCGCGCATCACCGCCAGCCCGTCGCGGTCCGGCAGCATCAGATCGAGAAGCACCGTCACCGCGCCGCTGTCCTGAAACAGGCGCATCCCCTCGGCCGCGTTCGAGGCCGCCTGCACCGTATGCCCCGCCGTTTGCAGCACCGAGCGGTAAACCATCTGCAACGACGGCGTATCCTCGATCAGCAGCAAGGGTGAGGGCGCGGGCCCGGTCATTTTACGGCTGCCCCGCCGCTGCCCGCCGCTTCGACAAACCGGATCAGCCCGTCCAGTCCGGTCAGTATTCCCGGCCCCAGCGCCCGCACCCGGAGCGCATCCGTCTCATGCGCGGCCAGGTTCAGCGCTTGCGATCCCTGCTCCAGCCCGCGCGCGCCCGCCGATCCGGCCAGGGCCACCAGCACATGGGTCTGCGACCTGATCCCGGCCCAGTCCATCCCGTCCAGCGCCACAGCCAGCGCCACCCGCACCGCCCGCAGATCCGCCGCCATCTGCGCCACCAGTTCGGGCGCGACCTCGGGCCCAGCCATCGCCATCAGCGCGTCAAACACGCTGCGGTCCACTGTGCCGCTGTGCAGGCTTTCCAGCGCTGACAGCGCCATCTGCGCCTCGGCCAGCGCCACCCGCGCCGGACCGGGCAGCGCGCATCCGGCAAGACGGGTCAGCGCGGCGCGCAAAGCCCGAAGCTGCGGTGTGGGATCGGGAAGGGGCACGGCAAAAGGGTCAACCATAACGCGAGTCTATCTTAACGAATGCGCCAGTCCAATGGCTTTCACGGCACAAGCTCCGTCGCGCCACAGCTGGTTCCCCAGCGCACCCGAAAGAGTCATCCCTTTGCCAGACCAATCCCCTGCAACACCGCCGTAATCTCGTCCAGAATCGCCGGATCATCAATGGTGGCGGGCATCTTCCATGGCTTGCCATCGGCGATGTTCACCATGGTCGCGCGCAAAATCTTGCCCGACCGAGTCTTGGGCAACCGCTCCACCACCACCGCGCGTTTGAAATCGGCCACCGGGCCGATCTTGTCGCGCATCAGCCGCACGCATTCGGCCACCACATCGGCGGCGGCACGGTCCACCCCTTTGTTCAGGCACAGGAACCCCAGCGGCGACTGGCCTTTCAGCGCATCCGCCACCCCGATCACTGCGCATTCGGCCACATCCTTGTGCCCGGCCAGCACCTCTTCCATCGCGCCGGTGCTCAGCCGGTGCCCGGCCACGTTGATCACATCATCGGTGCGCGCCATGATGTAGAGATAGCCGCTGTCATCGACATAGCCCGCATCCCCGGTCTCGTAATAGCCGGGGAAATGCGTGAGGTAGGATTTCACGAACCGGTCTTCGGCATTCCACAGCGTCGGCAAGGTTCCGGGCGGCAGCGGCAGCTTGATCGCGATGGCACCCAGCGTTCCGGGCGACACCTCATGCCCGCCCTCATCCAGCACCCGCACGTCAAAGCCGGGCATCGCAACCGAGGGGCTGCCGATCTTCATCGGCAACAGCCCAAGGCCCAAGGGGTTGGCGGCAATGGCAAATCCGGTCTCGGTCTGCCACCAGTGGTCGATCACCGGCACATTCAGATGCCGCCCGGCCCAAAGCACGGTATCGGGGTCGGCCCGCTCCCCTGCCAGAAACAACGCCTGCATGCTGGAGGTGTCGTAATCCTTCATCAACAGACCCTCGGGGTCATCGCGCTTGATCGCGCGCAGCGCGGTGGGGGCGGTAAAGAACGTCTTGACCTTGTGATCTTCGATCACCCGCCAGAACGTGCCCGCATCCGGCGTGCCCACCGGCTTGCCCTCGAACACCACCGTGGTGCAGCCCGCAATCAGCGGCGCGTAGCAGATATAGCTGTGCCCGACGACCCAGCCCACATCTGACGCCGCCCAGAACACATCGCCCACGCCGCAATTGTAGATCGCCCGCATGGTCCAGTTCAGCGCCACCAGATGCCCTGCCGTGGGGCGCACCACGCCCTTGGGCGCGCCGGTGGTGCCGGAGGTATAGAGGATATAGGCCGGGTGGTTGCCCTCGACCGGCACACATGCGGCAGGCTCGACGCCGTATTGGAAGGTGTGCCACGCCAGATCGCGCCCGTCGATCAGCTTCGCCACTTCCTGCTCGCGCTGCAAGATCACGCAGAATTCGGGCTTGTGGCTGGCCATTTCAATCGCGCCGTCCAGCAGCGGCTTGTAATGCACCACGCGCGTGGGTTCGACCCCGCAGCTGGCCGCGATGATCGCTTTGGGTTTGCAATCATCAATCCTGACCGCCAGTTCGGCGGCGGCAAAACCGCCAAAGACCACCGAATGGATCGCGCCCAGCCGGGCGCAGGCCAGCATCGCCTCCAGCGCTTCGGGCACCATCGGCATATAGATGATCACCCGGTCGCCCTTGGTCACGCCATGGGCCTTCAGCGCCCCGGCCAGCCGCGACACCCGGTCCAACAGCTCGGCATAGGTGATCACATGTTTGGTGCCGGTCACCGGGCTGTCATGGATGATGGCAGGCTGCTTGCCGCGCCCGGCCAGCACATGCCGGTCCACCGCATTCCAGCAGGTGTTGACGGTTGCCTCGGTAAACCACTCATACAGCGGCGCGCGGTCGTCGTTCAGCGCGCGGGAGGGCTTGCGGGTCCAGTCGATGGCCCCCGCCGCATCCATCCAGAACCCCTCAGGGTCGGCCTGCCATTTTGCATAGATGTCGGAATATCCCATCCTTCGCGCCTCCTCCCAACGCTGGCGTGAGTGTTACGGCATCGCTGCCGGATCGCGCAACGATGTTACCGCCGGACATAAGGTGACTGCGACATAATGTTTGCAGAAATGGCGGGTTTTGGGGTGCAAATTTTTGCAAAGTGTCTGGGTTTGGGAAGAATACGGAAGATTTGGGAGTGGTTTGCAAAGTTGACTCGCTGCTGCTGCGAATCTGGCAGCTGGCGGTTCATTGCTTCGGGGGCGTTCTCGGCAAGCAGAGCCATGCGGCGCAGGGGAGCAACTGTCAGGTGAGAGCCCGTTTTGACAGATGCTGCTATAAACCCAGATGCCGGCTTCGTATGAAGAACCCTGAACCCTTGTCTTGGGCTGCCGTCGAAAGAATCCACTTATGACGCAATTGATCAACGCGAGTTTCCAGCACGACCATGTCGCTTGGCAAAGGCATTATCTGGCAACTTGGTCTTTCTACATTCAACAGATTTTTAAGAAATATCCCATAAATCGGATAGGCACGGCAGTGGGAAATGTCGTCGCGCGGTCTGGACCTTGTGGGCTGCTATGTGGACCGAAGCATAGAATTATCAAGTTGGCAGCGTTGCGTTGTATGAGAGAGCGAAAGTCAAGCCGCCTCCCGCACCCTATCAGATGGAAGAAAACGTCATGGCCGCCTATGAGATGTATCTTTTCAAGTTGAGTAGCGTCACCTCTTATACAGGTCCCGGGTCTCTGTTTCCCAATTCGGCGCTTGGAAACACGGGCGTTGGTGGTACCGTAAGATTTGGCGCATTGGACGGTGAGAAAGTTGTCGTAGACGATAATGATCCAGAGTTTAATGACGGCGATACCGGTCTTCTTGGAATTGGAGGACAAACTTCGTCCTTCTCGGGCAGCCTGTTTAACCTGTCGGGATCAAGCGAGCCGGAATACTCCTATAGGCTCACCCACCCGGTCACTGGCGACACGGTCAACATATACGCCTTTACGTCTGCGGGGCTTTTTGGACTAAGCAACAGTGTCATTGGCTTTGTGGCAGACGGACCAATTGATCCCGCCGTCACTTACTCCATTTCGTATGCGGCCGGCTCACCAAGCGTTGCATATTCCAGTTTGACCATCTGTTTTGCCGCTGGAACACAGATATTGACTGGCCACGGCGAGCACGTTGCGATTGAAGACCTGAAACAGGGTGACATGATTCTGACGGTCGACCATGGCCCACAAGTCATCAGATGGATCGGTTCGCGCCATTTGACTGCGGGCGAACTGGTTCAAGCGCCGTCTTTACGCCCCATTCGCATTCAAGCGGGCGCATTGGGTGGTGGTAGGCCAGTATTCGACTTGATCGTATCCCCACAACACCGCGTCCTCATCAATTCAAAGATCGTACAAAAAATGTTTGGCGAGAAAGAGGTTTTAGTCGCGGCAAAGCAGCTGGTTTCAATTGACGGGATTGATGTGGTCAATGAATATGACGACGTGACATATTACCACTTCTTGTGTGACCAACACGAGAGTGTTTTTGCGAACGGTGTCCAGACGGAAAGCCTTTACGCTGGCCCTCAGGCAATGAAGAGTTTGTCAAAGGAAGCGCGGGATGAAGTTTTGATGATACTGCCCGAATTGTCGGATATTGAACACAAGGCGTTGCAGGCGCGTCCGGCGGTATTGGGGCGCCAAGGTCGACACTTGGCATTTCATCACAAAAGAAACGCCAAATATCTGATTTCGCATTCCGGGGACATGCCCTTTGGGCAGGTTACTCTTCCCCCATGCGAATGATCTATTTGCTTTGGTGTTGCTCGGACGCAGTGCTCGGCTGTTTGCTCCAGAAAACGCCGAAACAGGGACGCGCCTTTTAGCTTGGGCTTTGAAAACAGGGCATAGGGCAAGGCCAGTTTACCCGCATCGGCCATTCGGACGCACACTGCCGATGGTGATTTTATCCACACAGCAGACACGGCAAAGTGCCGCTGACGACCTTGGTGCCGCATGCCTATGCTCTCATCACATCGAACCGCAGCGAATAGGGCGGTGAGGCCCTTTGATCGGCGTCTTCTGCCGCTCAAAGGTTAAGGAAACGTAAATTGAAGTAGGTCAACCCGTTGATTCAAAACACTTCCCCCTGCTGTAACACAGGGGGAAGCCGCCTTACCCGTAATGCGCCACCGGCGTGCCTGCAATGGCGGAGACGTTCAGCAAGCCACGCGCCGTGATTGATGGGGTCACGATATGGGCCTTGTTGCCCATCCCCATCAGGATCGGGCCGACCTCCAGCCCGCCGGCCTTCATTTTCAGGATGTTGCGCACGCCCGAGGCGGCATCGGCGCTGGCAAAGACCAGCACGTTGGCCGCGCCGTCGAACCGGCTGCCCGGCAGCAGACGGTCGCGCAGGGCCTGATCCAGCGCCGAGTCTACGTTCATCTCGCCCTCATAGGCAAAGTCCGGCTCGCGCGCGTCCAGGAGTTCCAGCGCCGCCCGCATCCGCTGCGCCTTTTCATTCTCCATGTTCCCGAACTGGCTTTGCGTGCACAGCGCCACCTTGGGCTTCAGCCCAAACCGCCGCACATGGCGCGCGGCCCCCAGCACGGTCTGCATGATCTGCTCGGGGCTGGGTTCGGCATTGACATGGGTGTCGGCGATAAACAGCGGCCCGTCTTCGAGGATCATCATCGACAGCGCCCCCACCGGCTGCAACCCGCCGCGCGCCAGCACCTGACGGACATAGCCCAGATGCCACAGATACTGCCCGAAGGTGCCGCAGATCATGCTGTCTGCCTCGCCGCGATGCACCGTCACCGCCGCAATCGCGGTGGTGTTGGTCCGCATGATCGCGCGGGCAATATCGGGCGACACGCCGCGCCGCGCCATCAGCTCGGCATAGGTGCCCCAGTAATCGCGGTAGCGGGGGTCGTTTTCCGGGTTCACCAGATGGAAATCCTTGCCCGGCCGGATCGGCAGACCGGCGCGCTCGCACCGGGCCTCGACCACTTCGGGGCGGCCGATCAGGATCGGCCGGTCGGTGGTTTCCTCCAGCATCGCATTGGCGGTGCGCAGCACCCGTTCATCCTCGCCCTCGGCAAAGACGATGGTGCGCTCGGCCTGCCGCGCCGCTTCGAACACCGGGCGCATCAGCATGGCGGATTTGAAGACCGAGCCGTCGAGTTTGGTTTTGTAGGCGTCAAGGTTTTCCAGCGGGCGGGTGGCCACGCCGGTTTCCATCGCGGCGCGGGCCACGGCACTGGCGACCACGCCCATCAGGCGCGGGTCAAAAGGCTTGGGGATCAGGTAATCCGCGCCGAACGACATCTTCTCGCCGGTATAGGCCGCCGCCGCCTCGGCGCTGGTGGTGGCGCGGGCAAGGGCAGCGATTCCTTCGATGCAGGCGATCTTCATCTCGTCGTTGATCGTGGTCGCCCCCACATCCAGCGCGCCGCGGAAGATGAACGGAAAGCACAGCACGTTGTTGACCTGATTGGGAAAATCAGACCGCCCCGTGGCGATGATCGCCCCGGGGGCCACCGCGCGCGCGAGGTCAGGCTGGATTTCCGGGTTCGGGTTGGCAAGGGCAAAGATGATCGGGTTGGGGGCCATCCGGGCCACCATGTCCTGGGTCAGCACACCGGGGCCGGAGAGGCCGAGGAACATGTCGGCCCCTGCGATCACATCGCCGAGCGTGGCAGGGCTGGTGCCTTGGGCAAAAGCTTCTTTCTGCGGGGTCATCTGGGCCGTGCGGCCGTTGTAGACCAGACCTTCGAGATCGCAGAGCCAGATGTTCTCGCGCCGCACGCCCAGCTTGACCAGCATCTCAAGACAGGCGATTCCCGCAGCGCCACCCCCGGTCGAGACGATCCTGATCTGATCAAAGCTCTTGCCGGCAATAATCATGGCATTGGTGGCCGCTGCCCCCACCACGATGGCGGTGCCGTGCTGGTCGTCGTGGAATACCGGAATACTCATCCGCTCACGGCACAACCGTTCAACGATGAAACAATCGGGGGCCTTGATGTCTTCGAGGTTGATCGCGCCAAAGGTCGGCTCCAGCGCGCAAACGATATCGGCCAGCTTTTCGGGATCTGACTCGTTCACCTCGATGTCGAAACAGTCGATGTTGGCGAATTTTTTGAACAGGACCGCCTTGCCCTCCATCACCGGCTTGGAGGCCAAAGCGCCAATGTTTCCAAGGCCCAGCACCGCTGTGCCGTTCGACACCACGGCCACAAGGTTCCCGCGCGAGGTGTAGCGTGACGCGGTGGACGGGTCGGCCTTGATCTCAAGGCAGGCTTCGGCCACGCCGGGGGAATAGGCGCGGGACAGGTCGCGGCCATTGGCCAGCGGCTTGGTCGCGCGGATCTCCAGCTTTCCTGGCTTGGGAAACTCGTGATAATCCAGCGCCGCCTGACGGGCGTTGTCCTGACGCACTTCTTCCATTTTCGCCTCCCGAAAAATTTGGTTTAGCCTTAAACCATTTATTTTGATCCGCCAACCGGGTGATAGCGCGAACGCTGCCGCTGTGGCTTGCAAATTTTTTGCCTGCGCCCCAGCATGGCCGCAAAACCCGGGGAAATCCATGCCAGAGACGCGCGCCGAAATCCGTCTGCCGACACAGGAGCTGCGGAATGACCTGCCATTCTTTACAAAGGTGCTGGGGATGCGGCTGGATATGATCTATCCCGCCGATGACCCGGAGGTGGCGGTGCTGTCGGGCCATGGCTTGCGCCTGCGGATCCAGAAGGGGGCGAGCGAGCCACCGGGCACGCTGCGCATTCTGACCGAAGACCCCGATGGATTTGCCGGAGGTCAGCGCAGCCTGACCGCGCCGAATGGCACGAGGATCGAGATTGACGATCTGAACCCACCGCTGGTTCTGCCGCAAACCGAACATGCCTTTGTCGTGCGCCGTCTGGCCGATCAGGCCCCGTGGGTGATTGGCCGCGCCGGGATGCACTACCGCGATCTGGTGCCCAGCCGGTTGGGCGGGGCGATGATCGCCAGCCACATCCGCATTCCCGACGGGGGGCCGGTGCCCGATATGGTGCATTTCCACCGGGTCGGGTTCCAGCTGATATTCTGCATCAAGGGCTGGGTGGATGTGGTCTATGAAGATCAGGGCGGGCCGATCCGGCTGCAGGCGGGCGACTGCTTTATCCAGCCGCCGGAAATCCGCCACCGGGTGCTGGAAGCCAGCGACGGGATTGAGGTGATCGAGATCGGCGTGCCCGCCGAGCATGTGACCGAGATCGACCACGACATGACCCTGCCAACCCCGCATCTGCGCCCCGACCGCGAGTGGCAAGGCCAGCGGTTTGTGTTCAACCAAGGCACCGAGGGGGCGTTTGCCCCCTGCCGCCTGCCGGGGTTTGTGGCGCGGGACACCACGATCAACGCCAACACCAAGGGCGTGGCAAGCGTCATGGTGCTGCGGCCAGACGGCTCTGCCGCGCCTTGGGCGCGGCATGCGGGGGATATTCTGTTCACCTTTGTCATGTCCGGCGAAATGACGCTGGAAGGCGAGGGCAAAGCGCCGTTCCGCTTGTCGCCTGGCGATGCCTTTGTCATTCCGCCGGGGCTTGCCACCCGCTATGCTGACCCGACACCAGATCTGGCGCTGCTGGAGGTGTCGTTGCCGGGCGATCCCGCCACCGCCCTTTTGTGACCCTTGCGCTTTGGGCGGCATACGCTCACAATTCCCGACCAATTGGTCAAGAACCGAGGCTGAAATGTCCCTTTTGCAAGCTGCCACCGATGTTCGCCTGCGCGCCTATGCGCCCTATTCGCGGTTTCTGGTGGGGGCGGCGCTGCGCAGCACCTCTGGCGCGGTCTATGTGGGTTGCAACGTCGAAAACGTGGCCTACCCCGAGGGCACCTGTGCCGAGGCCGGGGCAATTGCCGCGATGATCGCCGGGGGGGATACGCGGATTGCCGAGGTGTTCGTGATCGCCGACAGCCCCGATCCGGTGCCGCCTTGTGGCGGGTGCCGCCAGAAGATCGCGGAATTTGCCGATGCGGGGGTCAAGGTCACGCTCTGCACCACCGATGGCGCGCAGCGCACGCTGACGGTCGGCGAATTGCTGCCCGGTGTGTTCACCGCCGCCTATATGGACCGCGCCTGATGGATGCGCGCAGCATCATCGCACAGGTCCGCGACGGGGAGACGCCATCGGCGGGTGCGCTGTCGTGGTTTGCCGGGGGTCTGGCCTCGGGCGCTGTGACCGATGCGCAGGCCGGGGCCTTTGCCATGGCGGTGCTGCTGCGCGGGCTGTCGGAGGCGGGGCGGGTGGCGCTGACCCGCGCGATGCGCGACTCTGGTCGGGTGATGGAATGGGATCTGCCGGGCCCGGTGCTCGACAAGCATTCGACCGGGGGGATTGGCGATTGCGTGTCGCTGCTGCTGGCCCCGGCGCTCGCGGTCTGCGGGGCCTATGTGCCGATGATCTCGGGCCGGGGTCTGGGCCATACCGGTGGCACGCTGGACAAGCTGGAGGCGATCCCCGGGTTCCGCACCGGGTTGAGTGAAGATCAGTTTCGCGCCCAGATGGGCCGGGTGCATTGCGCGATTGTGGCGGCCAGTGCCGACCTCGCTCCCGCCGACAAGCGGCTCTATGCGATCCGCGATATCAGCGGCACGGTGGAAAGCATCGACCTGATCACCGCCTCGATCCTGTCGAAAAAGCTGGCGGCGGGGCTGGAGGGGCTGGTGCTGGATGTCAAATGCGGCTCTGGCGCGTTCATGAAGACGCCGGAGCGGGCCGAGGCTTTGGCCCGCGCGCTGGTCAGCACGGCGCAGGGTGCGGGCTGCATGACGACGGCGCTGATCACCGATATGTCGCAGCCCTTGGCCACAGCGGCGGGCAATGCGCTGGAGGTGATCGAGGTGATGGAAACGCTGACCGGCACGTCCGTGAACGCGGCGTTGTGGGATCTGACCTGCGCGCTGGGCGGCGAGGCTTTGGCGCTGGGCGGGTTGGCGGCGGATGCCGAAGACGGGGCCGGGCGCATTGCGCAGGCGCTGGAATCGGGGGCTGCGGCCGAGGCGTTTGGCCGGATGGTCGCGGCGCAGGGCGGGCCGGCCGATTTCGTCGAACGCTGGCCCGACCGTCTGCCCGCAGCCCCCGTGGTGCGCGAGGTGCCGGCACTGGATGACGGCTTTATCGCGCATATAGATGGCGAGGCTTTGGGTCATGCCGTGGTGCATCTGGGCGGCGGGCGGCTGCGCGAAGGCGACAGGATTCACCCGGCGGTGGGTCTGTCCGACCTGATCGGGTTGGGCGAGGAAATCGGGGCCGGGGTGCCGCTTGCCATGGTGCATGCGGCCACCGAAGACGCGGCAGAGGCGGCGGTGCGGGCGGTGCAGGCGGCCTATCGCGTCGGCACCTCGGTGCTGGATGAAGGCCCGCTTGTGCTGAAAAGGATCAGCTGATGGCACGCGCGTTTCTTGTGGTGCTGGATTCGGTCGGCTGCGGCGGCGCGCCGGATGCGGACGATTTTGGGGATGCCGGGGCCAATACTTTGGCCCATATCGCGCAGGCCTGTGCAGCAGGCAAGGCCGAGGTTGGCCGCAGCGGGCCGTTGCGGATGCCCAACCTTGACCGCTTGGGGCTGGGGGCGGCGATCCGGTTGGCCTCAGGCGCAGATGCGCCGGGTCTGGGGGCCACGCCCACCGGATTGTGGGGGGCTGCGACCGAGGTGTCGCGCGGCAAGGATACGCCCTCGGGCCATTGGGAGCTGGCGGGTGTGCCGGTGCCTTGGGACTGGACCTATTTTTCAACAACCGAACCCGCCTTTCCGCCGGATCTGGTGGCCGAAGTCTGCCGGTTGGCCGGGACGGAGGGGATCCTGGGCAACTGCCACGCCTCGGGCGTGCCGATCATCGCCGCGCATTGTGAGGCGCATCTGCAGACCGGCTGGCCGATCTGCTACACCTCTGCCGATTCCGTGTTTCAGATCGCCGCGCATGAAGAGGCGTTCGGGCTGGACCGGCTGCTGAAGCTCTGCGCCGATCTGGCCCCGACCTTGCATGCAAGACGCGTGGGTCGCGTGATTGCGCGGCCCTTTACCGGCGGCTGCGGCGATTTCAAACGCACCGCGAACCGCCGTGACTATGCCATTGCCCCGCCTGCGCCGACGCTGCTGGACTGGGTGGCGGGGCAGGGGCAGATGACCCATGCCATTGGCAAGATCGGCGACATCTTTTCGATGCGCGGCGTCGGCAAGCTGCACAAGGGCAAATCCGATGCTGACCTTTTCGAACATCTGGTGCGGTTAGGGGACGAGGCGGAGGCCGGTTCGTTGACCTTTGCCAACTTTGTTGAGTTTGACAGCCTGTACGGCCATCCGCGCGACGTAGCGGGCTATGCCCGCGCGCTGGAAGGGTTTGACGCCAATCTGCCCCGGTTTCTGGCCACTCTGCGCCCCGGTGATCTGGCGATCTTTACCGCCGATCACGGCAATGATCCGACCTTTCCCGGCACCGAGCACACGCGTGAGCGGGTGCCGGTGATCGGCACCGGCCTTGGGCTGCGGCCCATCGGCCTGTGCGCCTTTGCCGATGTGGGGGCCAGTGTGGCGGCGCATCTGGGGGTGCGGGCTTCTGCGCCCGGGAAAAGTTTCCTCTGACCCGGAAGAAGCGGGGGCCAGCCCCCGCACCCCCGGAGTATTTTTACCAAGATGAATGAGAAGGAAGCCCGCGCCATGATGCCCAAAGTCGAACTGCACCTGCATCTGGAGGGGGCAGCCCCTCCTGCGTTCATCCGGGGGTTGGCCAAGGAAAAGCGGCTGGACATCGCGGGCATTTTCGATGAGCGCGGGCATTATCAGTACAAGGATTTCTGGGATTTCCTGAAGGTCTATGAAGCTGCGACAAGTGCGCTGAAATCGCCCGAGGATTACGCCCGCCTGACCCTTGCGGTGCTGGAGGAAAGTGCCGCCAGCGGTGTGGTCTATTCCGAAACCTTCCTGTCCCCCGATTTCTGCGGCGGGCGGGATATTGGCGCCTGGCGCGAATATCTGCACGCGATCCGCGAGGCGGCGGATCAGGCGGAGCGTACGATGGGCATTACCCTGCGCGGCATCATCACCTGCATCCGCCATTTTGGCCCGGAAAAAGCGCGCGAGGTCGCCCGCTGTGCCGCCGATACGGCGGGCGACTGGATCGTGGGCTTTGGCATCGCGGGCGATGAGAAGGTGCTGACGCCAAAGGATTACCTCTGGTCATTCGACTGCGCGCGCGAGGCGGGGCTGCGGCTGACCGCGCATGCGGGCGAATGGGGCGGGCCGCAATCGGTGCGGGACGCGGTGAATGATCTGGGCGTCGAGCGGATCGGGCATGGCGTGCGCGCCATCGAGGATCTGGCACTGGTCGATGAACTGGCCGAGCGTGGCATCGTGCTGGAGGTCTGCCCCGGATCGAACGTGGCGCTTGGGCTTTATCCCGGCTGGCGCAGCCATCCGATCGGGCAGCTCTATGACCGGGGCGTCAAGGTGACGGTCAGCACCGATGATCCGCCGTTTTTCCACACCACCATGGTGCGCGAGGTTGACGAGCTGAACCGGGCGTTTGACTGGGATGACGGGGTTTTCGCCACGCTGAACCGCACCGCGCTTGACGCGGCGTTCTGTGATGCCGATACACGCGCACGCATCGGCAAACTTCTGGAGACCTGATCATGCTGGACCATCTGACCGTCGTTTCGCACCCGCTGGTCCAGCACAAGCTGACCCTGATGCGGGAAAAGGACACCTCTACCGCGTCGTTCCGCCAGCTCTTGCGCGAGATTTCCCTGCTGCTGGCCTATGAGGTCACGCGTGAGTTGCCGATGACCACCAAGCGGATTGAAACCCCGCTGGAGCCGATGGACGCGCCGGTGATCGAGGGCAAGAAGCTGGCGCTGATCTCTATCCTGCGGGCGGGCAACGGGCTGCTGGATGGCATTCTGGAGCTGATCCCGGCGGCGCGGGTCGGCTTTGTCGGGCTGTACCGCGACCCCGAAACGCTGCAGCCGGTGCAGTATTATTTCAAGGTGCCGACCCAGTTGGAAGACCGGGTGTGTATCGTGGTTGATCCGATGCTGGCCACCGGCAATTCATCGGTGGCGGCGGTGCAGTTGCTGAAAGACAACGGCGCAAAGAACTTGCGGTTTCTGTGCCTGCTGGCCGCGCCCGAAGGGATCAGGCGGATGCAAGAGGCACATCCCGATGTGCCGATCGTGACAGCTTCGGTCGATAGCCATTTGAATGATCACGGTTATATCGTCCCGGGGCTAGGGGATGCGGGTGACCGGATGTTTGGCACAAAATAGCGGGTTAATCCCTTTACTCGGAAACAATATTATTCCAGTATCCCCCATACGCTACTTGGGGGTAGTCATGGTGTTGAAGTTGGTTTCGGCCGCCGTTCTGGCGGTCGTGGCCGGGTTGAGTGTTGCCAATGCTCAGTCGGCCGGTGATTTTGGTGGCCCGCGTGAGCAGCCGCCGGCGTCCTTTGCAGGACAGCAATATGTTGACAGCCGGGGCTGCGTTTTCCTGCGCGCCGGGCTTGGTGGCCGCACCAACTGGGTGCCGCGTGTCAGCCGCAACCGGGCGCCGCTGTGTGGCTATCCGCCCACCTTTGGCAACAATCAGGTGGCTATAGCTGAGCCGCCACGGGCCGCTCCGGCGCCGGTGGCGCGCGCGCCTGAACCGGCAGTGACGGGACGGCGGCCGATGGATACCGTGGCCAGCATCACCACGCCGCCGCGCATCCGCAGCACGCAGGCGCCGCAACGCGTGGCTCCGTCAACCTATGTGCCCGCGCCGGTCGCGGTGCCTGCCCCGCGTGTGGTGGTGCAGCGACCCGCGCCCGAGGCGCAGCGCCGCCAACCGGCGGAACGGGTGGCGACAACTGCGGGCGGCGGCAGGATCGGCTGCTATACCGATGCGCCGGTGGCCGAACGGTTCCGCTTGCAGAACGGGGGCAGCGTGGTGATGTGTACCCGCGGCGATGGCGACATCGCAAATGCCCGCGCGCCGCGCTTGCTGGCAGGTGCGGCGGCTGTGGCCCCGTCCGGCTATCTGGAAGGGCCGGACCCGGCCGCAGGTGTCGGTACCCGGCAAACGCAGCGGGTGGTTGCCGCGTCGCAGGGGCAGCCGGCCGTGCCAAAGGGGTACAGACCGGCGTTCAAGGATGACCGCCTGAACCCCAACCGGGCCAAAGGCACCCAGCAGGGCTGGGACCAGCAGGATCAGGTCTGGACCCGTGACGTGCCCGCCCGTCTGGTCGCCGATGTGGTGAAGCAAAAGGGAAAAAGGGGTGTTGTCCGCGAGGTTTACACCTCGACCAAATCGGAACCGGCTGTGCCGAAAGCCGCATCCCAGCAGGGCACAGGCCGCAGCTATGTGCAGGTCGGCACCTTTGGCCAGCCTGCAAATGCCGAAGGGGCCTCGTCGCGGCTGTCGGGCTTGGGTCTGCCGGTCGCCCGGTCAAAGATCTCGAAAAACGGCAAGCCGTTGCAGATCGTGCTGGCAGGACCGTTCGGATCGCGGTCTGAGGCGCAGGCGGCGCTGTCTGCCGCCCGTCGTGCGGGATTTGGGGATGCGTTCATCCGCTGACGCCTGAGCCGATGTAAACTGAAAAGGCCCCTGACATCCGGTGTCGGGGGCCTTTTCAGTTTGTGGTGCAGATGTCTTGCAGGCTGACCCAATCGCTGTCTGGCATCAATGGTTCGGGCACCAGACCGGCCAGCGGGTCCGCCTCGATCAACGCGATGGTGGCTTCGCCGCTGGGGTCGATGGCATAGGCATAGGGGGCAGATGACAGCCCCGCCGCCTTGAACCGGGCCAGCGCCACGTCGTCGGGCACGGCGAGGCCCTTGTCCTGCAACAGCACCTCGCCATAGCCCGCCAATGCCGAATCCGGCAGGATGCCAGAGGTCAGCAAGCGGAAAGTTGCGGTCAGCCCGGCGTGTTTCAGCACCGGCAGGATCGGGTCCTGTGCCTCGGCACGCAGCCGTTCCATCAGGGCAAGCCCGGCCAGCGCCTCTGGCCCGCCCTCATCTTCGACAAAGCGGCGGGCGATCAGGATGGTGCCGCCCGGCAGATGGGCGGACCCTGACAGACCTTCGCGCAGGATCAGGATCTGCGCCCGGTGCGGGCCGAACAGCTTGTCGCCAAGCGCGGTCAGGGCAAAGCTGCCCAGCGGCGTGGTGCAGGCTGATCCGGTCAGCCGTTGCACATCGGCCAGAGCGGCCTGCCCGATTGCCGCCCGTGTCGCTGCGGGCAGCACCGAGGCCGTATGCCTGACCAGCGCATCCGGCAGCCAGAATGCCGCCAGAGCCAGCACCAGCAGGGTGCCGCCGCCCAACAACCCGCCGCGCAACCGCCCCGGCTTTGGCCGTTGCCCGGCCAGCGCACTGCGCACGGTTTCCAGCGCGGCGATCATATCGCGGTCGTCCAGTTCCAGCGTCTCGATTGCTTCGGTTCCGGGGGCGAACAGCGCCGGAAGCTCGCCGGGGTTCAGCCGCTCGATCGCGGGCAGGGACCAGTGGCTGAGCGCGGATTCGCTTTTGGGATCAGACAGAACCAGCGTTGCCTCACGAAAGGCCACGATGACTTCGCGGCGCTGCGATGTCGGTGTGTCACGCCACAGCCCACCGCTTTCCAGCCGGGTATATTGCTTTAATGCCGTCATGGCGCGCGGAGCCTTGCCTGTCATGGGGTTGACACTAGACCAAGCCTGTTCGGGCCACAATCACCCGCACTGTGTTCGCCCCCATTCCCTGCGCTCGCCCGGAAAGGGCTGCAGGTGTCGCTTTCCGACGCGCAGGCCGTCGCCGGGCAGGGTTCAACAGAGAAAACAAAAAGGGATGCCCCATGCCTGCCGCACACCAGGACCGCACACTTGCCGCCGCCGGGCTGATCTGCGGCTATGCGATGCTGATCGGCTATACTGACAATTACGTGCGGGTGATCGCGCAGGAACATGGGCTGTGGCAGTTTCATTTTACCCGGACGGTGATGGCGCTGGCGCTGCTTGGCCTGCTGGTGCCGCTGCTGGGCCTGCGGCTGCGCCCGGTCAATCTGCGGGCGGTGGTGGCGCGCAGCCTGATCCACGGGCTGGCCATGGTGATCTACTTTGGCGCACTGGCCTTTCTGCCGGTGGCCATTGTGGCGGCAGGTCTGTTCACCGCGCCGATCTTTGTGCTGCTGATTTCGCGCTTTGCCTATGGTCATGCCATTGGCCCGGTGCGGATTCTGGCGGTGGCGGTCGGTTTTGTCGGTGTGTTGCTGGTGCTGGGGCCAGAGGCGGTATCGGGGGCATCTGCCGCCGCTGTCCTGCCGGTGCTGGCGGGGGCGCTTTATGCTCTGGGGAATGTGGCGACCCGCGAATGGTGCCCGGAGGAAAGCGCCGAGACGCTGCTGGCCGGGTTCTTTGCCACGCTGGGCCTGTTCGGTGCCTTGGGGATGATTTTGCTGACGCTGGCCCCGCTGGTTGCCCCGGTCGGGCCGGATGGCTTTCTGATGCGGGGTTGGGTGATACCGAACGGGCCGTTCCTTTTGTGGACCTTTGTGCAGGCGGCGGGGTCGCTGCTGGGCGTGGGCATGATGATCCGGGCCTATCAGATCACCGATGCGGGCCGGGCTTCGGTGATCGAGTATGTGATCCTGCCCGCCTCGGCGTTCTGGTCCTGGACCCTGTGGGGCGAGGTGCTGGCGCCGATGGCGGTTGGCGGCATGGTGCTGATTGTGGCGGCGGGCAGCATGATCGCGCTGCGGGCGGGTGCGGGCGAACCCGTCGCGCCGCAAGCCTGACGGCTTTTGTCGCTGGAGGGTCAGTTGCCGACCGCCTCGCGCCAATGCCTGCGGCACAGGCTGACATAGGTCTCATTCCCGCCGATCACCACCTGATCGCCATCGCGCAACGCCCGGCCATCCGGGCCCTTGCGCACCACCATCGTGGCCTTTTTGCCGCAATGACAGATCGTGCGGACCTCGCGCATTTCATCCGCCCATGCCAGCAGCGCGGCCGAGCCGGGAAACAGCTGGCCCTGAAAATCCACCCGCAGGCCATAGCACATCACCGGCACCGACAGATCATCGACGGCGCAGGCCAGTTGCCAGACCTGCTGTTTCGACAGGAACTGCGCTTCGTCGATGAACACGCAAGACACCGGGCCAAGGGCTATGCGCGCCTTCAGCTTGGCATACATATCCTCATCAGGGGCAAAGGTATCAGCTGGATCGCCGATGCCGATGCGGCTGGCAATGCGCCCTTCACCGGCGCGGTTGTCGAATTGCGCGGTGATCAGATATGTCTCCATCCCGCGCTCACGATAGTTGTGTGCGGCCTGCAGCAGCAGGGTCGATTTCCCCGCGTTCATGGTGGAATAATTGAAATACAGCTTTGCCATGGCAGAGCACCTATCCGATTCCGGCAGCAGCCTGCAAGCGATCAGGGTGGGTTTCGGACGGGCCAGAAACCTGTTGGCGGGGGCCGCAGCGGGCCGTCATTTATCACATACCAAGACACACGGATACCAAATGACGGGCCCGCCGCACGGCCTTGCAACCATCCCTTACAGGGACCAAGGCACGGCGGACCCCCACCAAAGCCGATGCTGGGGACATCGGCCACTCACTACTGTTCCGGAAAACACCCGGAACATCTTTATCTATGACAACCACTTGCCGTATCATTAATGGGAAAAGATTGTGTGATTTCCCCGGGGTGCGGGGTGAAGGAGGTTGTGAATGTCGGTTGCGTCCTATCTGAAAAAGCATAGCGAGGCCCTGGTCAAGGATGTGGGCATCGAGGCCGCCTGCAAGCTGACAGGCAAATCCAAGGCCACGCTGGGGCGCTATTATTCGGATCAGGATGAACATGACGACCGTTTCATGCCGGTCGACGTTGTGGCGCAGCTGGAATCCGCCGCGCGGTTTCCGCATGTCACCTCGGCTTTGGCCGATCTGCGGGGGATCACGCTGTCTTATGACGCGGACAAGCGCAATGCGACCTCAAAGGGGGTCAATCAGGATGTCGTGGTGCTCGCGCAGCGCTTTGCCATGTTGATGAGCGAGTATAACACCGCCATTGGCGACGGTGTTATCACGGTCAACGAGGCAAAGCGGATGCTGCGCGAAACGCTGGCGATTCAACAGGTGCTGCTTGACATGAAGCTGCACCTGGAGAACGGGGTCAGCTAGTCCGGCGCTGCCCTGCTGGCTTGCCACCCTCGGCGCGGCGGGGGACGTTGCCGCCACCCATCGGCTTGGGTTTGGCGGCCGGACGTGCCTGCTGCGGCTTTGCCCCGGCGGGTTTGCCAGCCTGCGGGCGGCCGCCTTGCGGACGGGCCGGGCGTTGGCCACGGTTCTGGCCGGGCTTCGGGCTTGCGGCCACCATATCAGCGGACCATGGCGCACCACCCAGGATCGGCAGCGGCTTTTTCAGCAGCTTTTCAATCGCCTGCAATTCGCCCATCTCTGCGGGGGCGCAGAAGCTGACCGACGTGCCCTCGGCCCCGGCGCGCGCGGTGCGGCCGATGCGGTGAACATAGTTTTCCGGCACGTTCGGCATGTCGAAGTTATAGACATGGCGGACGGTCGGAATATCAATCCCCCGCGCCGCGACATCGGTGGCCACCAGCACATCAAGCTCGCCATTGCGGAACTCGGTCAGGGTGCGGTCACGCTGGGACTGCGACTTGTTGCCGTGGATCGAGCCTGCCTTGAAGCCCCAGCCGGCCAGCAGCTTCATCAGCTTTTCCGAGCCATGCTTGGTGCGGCCAAAGACCAGTGCCTGTTCGGTCGGATGCTTCTTGAGGTAATCCTCCAGCACGCGGGCCTTGTCGCCGTTGGGCAGGAAGTGCACGCCTTGTGTCACCTTGTCGGCGGTCTTGCCAGCGCTGGTGACCTGCACCCGGACCGGGTCGCGCAGGTAGGTGTCGGCGATTTCAGAGATATCCTTGGGCATCGTGGCCGAGAACAGCATGGTCTGGCGCTTGAGCGGGATATGCTTGGCAATCTTGCGCAGGGAATGGATGAAACCCATGTCGAGCATGTGGTCGGCCTCGTCCAGCACCAGATAGGCGCACTGGTCCAGCTTGACATCGCCACGTTCCAAGAGGTCGATCAGGCGGCCCGGGGTGGCAACCAGCACGTCGCTGCCCTTGGACAGCGCCTGTGCCTGACGGAACAGCGATGCGCCGCCGACCACCATGGTCACCTTGACCGGCGTGCCTTTGGTAAAGACCTCAAGGTTGTCCTTGATCTGCAGCGTCAGCTCGCGCGTCGGCGCAAGGATCAGCGCGCGCACGTGTTTGGGCGCGGGCGGGTGGCCGATGTCGAGCAGGCGGTGCAAGAGCGGCAGGCCAAAGGCCGCCGTTTTGCCGGTGCCGGTCTGCGCCAGACCCATCAGGTCGCGGCCCTGCATGATATGGGGGATCGCCTGCGCCTGAATCGGCGTCGGCGTCTGAAGATTGGTTTTCTCAAGTGCCTTGAGAAGTTTCGGGCTGAGCCCGAGGTCTGCAAATGTGGTCATTGGGTCGTTCCATCAAACAAAAAGCAGGCGGTCCTCGTCCCCCAACAACTTGAGAGACCGTGCGCGCCGTCGGCGCCCCTGCGTGATGGTGGGAACCTGTATCCGGGCCTTTCGGTGCTCACGCGGCACGGGCTTCGGATAGGGGTGAGATGAGGCTTTTTGGCCGCTGTGTCAAGGGGGGTGGGGCTGCCCCCTGTGTTACACAGATAAGGACTGTGCGAATTCAATGGCTTAAGATGTGAGTTTAAGGTTTTGTCAAGAATTGCGGTACGGCCCCCGCGTCTGATCGGGCGCAAGGCTTGATCTTTCAGGGTGCGAGAAGCGCGCGGCAATCGCTGTCTCGTGATCGGTTGTGTTCTGTATTCACCAGCCGACCCGTTTCCCAAGGCGCTGTGTGGGCTATGATATTGCATCGTCAGCGCCATGTCCGCAGAGGTGAGATGCTTTCACGCCGTCAGTTTTCCGCAGTTTTGGCTGGCGCGCTTGCCTGCCCATCTCTTCTGCGCGCGCAGTCTGTGCCGACCAGTACCCTGCGCGACGCGGCGCTTGGGCTGCCGCAGCTGCATGCCATTCTGGTCCAGCGAGGGGGTGAGCGGTTGCTGGCCGAGGCCCCGCGGGGCCGGGGGCTGGAGGCTGGCGCTAACATCAAATCCTGCTCCAAAAGCATCCTTGCGCTGATGCTTGGCACCGCGATTGCGCGGGGTGAAATTGCCGGGCTTTCGGCACGTCTGGGCGAGGTCGCGCCGCAGCTGATCCCCGGCGATGCGACAGAGGGGGTGGCTGATCTGACCATGGCCGATCTGGTCACCCTGCGCGCCGGGCTGGAAGGCACGTCAGGCGCGAAGTACGGCGCCTGGGTCAATTCGCGCAACTGGATCGCCTATGCCCTGCGCCAACCCCGGATCGCGCCCAACGGGGGGCGGATGATCTATTCGACCGGGACCACCCATGTTCTGGGGGCGGCCATTGCGGTGGCCACCGGCAAAGACCTGCGGCAGCTGGCACGGGAACGGTTGGGCCGGCCGCTTGGCATTGATGTGGCATCCTGGACCCGTGATCCGCAGGGGTACTACTTTGGCGGCAACGAGATGGCCCTGACGCCAGAGGCGATGCTGCGCGTGGCGGTGATGCTGCGCGATGGCGGCACCTATGGCGAGACGCAGGTGGTTGATCAGGAGTGGGTTGAGGCATCGCAGGTGGCCCGGACAACCTCGCCCTATTCCGGGCTGGAGTATGGTCTGGGCTGGTTTCTGAGTGAGACCGGATGGGTCATCGCCCGTGGCTATGGCGGCCAGATCATCGCGGCAAATCCCGAACGCGGCCTTGCGGTGGCGATCACGTCCGATCCGACACAAATCGCCCGGTCCGGCGGCTATTTCGGCGACCTGATGCGGCTTCTTGACGGGCCCATCCTGGACCTGAGCTGAACCAGACAAGGCACCTATCGCATCCTGAGCACCGAGCGCGGCCCGCTGTCTAGTCGGACGGCACGATCTCCAGCGCAACTTTTGAATACCAGTCCGCGACTTCGCGGATATCTGCATCCGTCATTTCCGATGCGATTTCGGACATGATGTCATGTTGCCGTTTGCCAAGGCGAAACGCTTTCAACTGGGTATCAACATAGATGTTCACCTCGCCCGCAAGGTTGGGCGCATCGAGCAAAACGGATATTCCGTCAGCGCCATGACACGAGACACAGGCCGCCGGAGCATCTGCCTCGGTGACACCGGCCGGCAGCGTCGCGACCGCGGTAAAAGAGGCATACCATGCTGCAACGTCAGAAATCTGTTGCGCCGAGAGCGTGGCCGTCACGACGGACATCATCTCGTGCTGGCGCGCGCCGGTCTTGAAGGCCATGAGCTGCCCTTCAAGATACTCTTTCGGTTCCCCGCCGATATGCGGAGCAATGGGGATCTGCGCATAGCCGTCAATGCCGTGACACGTCCGGCACATATTGGCGACCTTTCGCCCTGCCTCCGGATCCCCGGCAAGACTGGGCTGCGGGAAGCCCCCGGCGAGCATAAGCCCGCCGAGAACGATGGCAAGTGCGCGGCTCATTCGGCCGGCTTCGGGTTATAGGCGATCCGCCAGATCGCTCCGGCAAAGTCGTCAGACACCAGCATCGACCCATCCGGCAGAAACTCGATGTCCATGGGACGACCGCGATACTCGCCGGTTTCCTCATTCAGCCAGCCGTCGGCAAAGACCTCTGCGCCGACCGCGTCGCCGTTTTCGTCAAGCGCCGTGAACATCACCCTGGCGCCAACCGGAACCGTTCTGTTCCACGATCCGTGCTGCGCCCAGAAGATCCCGCCGTGATACTTGTCAGGGAAAGACTTGCCTTGATAGAACCGCATACCAAGATCTGCGGCATGCGCTTCCAGTTCAAGCTGCGGTTCGACAAATGTCACCCCTTCGGGGCGTGGAACGGATTTGTAATCGGGAATCTCGACGCGCGAGTTGGTCCATGGAAAGCCAAAGTGCTGGCCTGCCGCAGTTTGCCGGTTCAATTCCCCCGGTGGGATATCGTCCCCCAACCCGTCAACCTGATTGTCGGTCCACCACAGCTCACCCGTGGCCGGGTTGAAATCCTGACCAACAGAGTTGCGCACCCCTCGGGTATAGACCTCGCGGCCTGTGCCGTCGGTGTTGATGCGGATAATGCCGCCGATGCCCAGCTCATCGTAAAGCTCAAGTTTTTCACGCGGCTGGACGTTATGCGGCTGGCCGAGCGAGATGTAGAGCTTGCCATCCGGCCCGACGTCGCACACCCGCGCGGTGTGGTTGAAGCTCTCCTCCTCCGCCGGGATCAACTCACCCTGCGGCACGACAACACCTACGGCAATGTCAGGCCCTTCGAAGAAGAATTCTGCCGCAGGAAAGACAAGAACCCGGTTCCGTTCAGCGATGTACAGGAACCCGTCGCGCGAAAAGCAGGGACCGTTCGGAATGTCAAACGTGATTGAGGGGGCAAAATCCTTTACCTCATCCGCAATCCGGTCGCGGTCCCGGTCCACGATCGACCAGACCTTGTCTTTGCGCGTTCCCGCAAAGAGCACGGTGCCCTGCGGCGCCATGGCCATGGAGCGCGCGTCCGGCACAACCGCATAAAGGCTTACATCGAAGCCTTCCGGAACATTGATGTATTGCACGATATCGCGCAGCGCCGCCCCTTTTGCCCCGTCCTGTTCGACAGTGGTAAAGGTTGCGCCAGTCTTTTGCATGTTGGTCAGCTTGTCCAGGTTTTCCTGAGCAAAGACCGGGCCGGAAAGTATGGTGCCAAGCAGCAGTCCTTTCAGGACTTGCATATGTGTCATCTGATCCTCCCTTAGGGTGAATGGAGTGACACAGCCTCCCACTGCCAACGCCGCTCCATCGCTGAATATGAGCATTACATGGTGATTCTGGTCAAGATACTTTACCAATACTCTTGGTCAGCGGCGATTTTCGCTGGGTCCGGACCTTCAGCCGAAGGGTCTGAAGATCTGTGCAGCCGCAGAAAATATACAACTTTGCAATTTGCGATCAGGCGATAAAAAATACTATGCAAATTTTCTCAAATCCACTTTGCGCCCGCAGCAACGCCTCCTATGGTGCGGCAAATCCGCAGGGGAGTCGGCGCGATGAAAGACATTCTGGCCCAGCTTGAAAGCCGCCGTGAAACTGCCCGCGCGGGCGGGGGGCAGCGGCGGGTCGATGCCCAGCATGCCAAGGGCAAGCTGACCGCCCGCGAGCGGATCGAGCTGTTGCTCGACGAGGGCAGCTTTGAGGAATTCGACATGTTTGTCACCCATCGCTGCACCGATTTCGGGATGGAGGAGGATCGTCCTGCAGGGGATGGGGTGGTCACCGGCTGGGGCACCATCAATGGCCGTCAGGTCTATGTGTTTTCACAGGATTTCACGGTGATGGGCGGGTCGGTCAGCGAGACCCATGGCGCAAAGATCTGCAAGATCATGGATATGGCGATTCAGAACGGTGCGCCGGTGATCGGCATCAACGATTCCGGTGGCGCGCGCATTCAGGAAGGTGTTGCCAGCCTTGCCGCCTATGGCGAGGTGTTTCAGCGCAATATCATGGCCTCGGGCGTGGTGCCGCAGATCAGTCTGATCATGGGGCCGTGTGCCGGGGGGGCGGTCTATTCGCCCGCCATGACCGATTTCATCTTCATGGTCAAAGACTCCAGCTACATGTTCGTGACCGGCCCCGATGTCGTGAAAACCGTCACCAACGAGGTGGTGACCGCCGAAGAGCTGGGCGGGGCCGTGACCCATACCCGGAAGTCTTCGGTCGCGGATGGGGCGTTTGAAAATGATGTCGAGGCACTGGCCGAGACCCGCCGCCTGATCGACTTTCTGCCGCTGAACAACCGCGAAAAAGCGCCGGTGCGCCCGTTCTTTGACGACCCGGCCCGCGTGGACAAAAGCCTTGATACGCTGGTGCCCGACAATCCAAATCAGCCCTATGACATGAAGGAGCTGATCACCAAGATCGCGGACGAGGGCGATTTCTTTGAAATTCAGGCCGCCTTTGCCGCCAATATCATCACCGGTTTCATCCGGCTGGAGGGGCAGTCGGTTGGCGTGGTTGCCAACCAGCCCACAGTGCTGGCGGGGTGTCTGGACATCGACGCAAGCCGCAAGGCCGCGCGCTTTGTCCGCTTTTGCGATGCCTTCGAAATCCCGATCCTGACGCTGGTGGACGTGCCCGGTTTTCTGCCCGGCACCGGCCAGGAATATGGCGGCGTGATCAAGCATGGCGCAAAGCTCTTGTTTGCCTATGGCGAGGCGACGGTGCCGAAAGTCACTGTTCTGACCCGGAAAACCTATGGCGGGGCCTATGTCGTGATGGCGTCCAAGCACTTGCAGGCCGATTTCAACTATGCCTGGCCGACTGCCGAAGTGGCGGTGATGGGGGCAAGGGGCGCGGTGGAAATCCTGTACCGCAGCGAGCTGGGCGACAAGGACAAGATCGCCGCCCGTGTCAAAGACTATGAAGACCGGTTCGCCAACCCGTTTGTTGCCGCTGAAAAGGGCTTTATCGACGAGGTGATCATGCCCTCTTCCACCCGTCGCCGGGTTTGCCGGGCCTTTGCGTCCCTGCGCACGAAGAAGTTGGCGAACCCGTGGAAAAAGCACGATAACATCCCTCTCTGAACGCAGCAGGACAAAGAGGGTGTATCCATGGCAATCATCAGCAGGGCAGGGGCCGCGCGCAGCCGACCACAGCGGAGCCGGTCATGACCGACCCCGTTGCCGACGAACTGTCCGATCATCACGCGGCTGCCCATGTCATTCCGGGCGACGGGGCGCTGATTCCGGTGCCCTCGGGCCAGCCGGTGATGTTGCAGGATGTGATCTGGAACGTCCCCGGCCCGGACGGGCTGGCGGTGCGGTTCCGCTTTGTCGCGCCGCAGATCGTCAGCGAGTCGGGCGCCACCCCCTACGAGGTGGCGGCAGAGGATATGATGCACCTGTGCCAGACCTATGCGCTGCCCCGGCTGGCAGAGTTTGGCCCGCAGCCCACCCAGATCATCGTCTCGATGTCGGATCAGCCGGTGCCGTTCGGCGAAGCGATGCCAGAGGCAACCCAGTTTTTCGAGGCGTTCAGCTATCACGATGGTATCTGCATATGGGAGATTTTCTGATGCTCCCACCAGATATGGTTGTCCGCATTCCCGCCGCCCGCCACTCTGATGTAGCAGAGTCACAGGCGGAAAACTTGGCAAACATTCCATGTCAAACCCGGCGGCAATCCGCTAGTGTAAGCGGAGGCCGGACCCAAGCGGCCTTTGCCTCGCATGAAGGGTGTGCTATCGGACATTCCGAAGCAACCTTCCAAGAATATAGGAGTAGAGGATGTCGAAGAGCACGAAAACTTTGCTGGCCCTGTGCATGGTCGCCTTTGTGGCAGCCTGCGCCGGTACCAAAGAAGCTGAAGTCGTTTATGTGGACGAACCGGTTTCGGTCGAACCCACCTACACCGGCAAATACAAGTAAGTCGGTCGGGCGGGCTGCCGGATCTGATCCGCAACATCCCGCCCCATCACTTCCCCCGCGCCAGGGCGCGGCCCGCATCCTTGCCGCCCGCACTGCGCCGCCGGCCCCGGATGCGACTACATCCTACCTTTCAGCGATGACCTGGCTGCGCCCGTATGACCATACGGCGTCGCATTCAATTACATCCTCGCCCCTTGGCCTTGGGCGCGCAGATGCCTATTGCTGTGCCCATCCAACCACAGGGGGCACATCATGCTGAAACACCGCGGCTTTCCGGGCCGCCTTCCGGGCACCGATTTTCAATTCACCATCCGCCGCGCCAATAAAAAGGACGGCCCGGCCAAGCTGATCAAGCGCGAGCGCTACCGCGACCGCAAGCTTGCCGACCGCAAGGCGGACGAAGGCTTCATGGCCGCGATCTGGCAGTGCTTTGGCGAAGAGCCGTTCGAGCGCGGCAATCTGGACGCCGGCCGTCTGTCCTGGCTGTTCGGCCGTGAGGTCATTCCGGCCGAAGATCCCTTTGATCCTGAAAGCTATGACGCGCTGCTGCGCGTCAATCTGAAAATCGCGCAAGTCTCGTTCCCCGCCGTCTTCGCTGCCGATGCCGAAGAAGTGATCTGGGACGAGACCGACGACGGGGATGACGATTGATGCGCGCCGTTCCGCCGACCCGTTCGCCGCACTGGCAAAGGCCCGCGCATCCTGCGCGGCACGGCGGAATTGCGTTTGATTTCAACGCACACAGCCCACAGTCTGTGGTTTGTCCGGTCCGGGCTCCTCATCCCCGGTCCGGGGACCATGGGACGTCCCTTTCCCTTGCCTTGCGGTCCGGTCCCCTTGGGTCCGGGCCGCACTTTTATCGGTGGCAAAGCCTTGCCGATGACGGGCCACACGGAAAATTCCCCTTTTCCACGGCCATGGATGGAGTAGAGTCAGGCGTAATAAAAACCCTGACACGAGGCAGTCACACATGGTTACGAAACACATCCTTATCGCATCGGCTCTTGCCCTCTCGCTCGCTGGCTGCGTCCAGGGCGGCGGCGGCTACGGCAACTCGGCCCCGCTCAACAGCGCGGCTGTCCGTACCGTTGGTGGTGCTGCAACCGGCGCTCTTATCGCAGGCGCAACCGGCGGCTCCAAAACGCAAGGCGCGCTTATCGGCGCCGTTGCTGGCGGCGGCTCGTGCATCATTCCGGGCACCAACAACTGCTATTGATCTGCCCGCCGCCACTGCGCGGCGCAGACTTTCGGCAGATCGCCTGATCACAGATCATTCGAAAACAGGGTCTTTCAGCCATACCGGCTGGAAGGCCCTTTTCATTTGCGGCGCAGGGTCCGGCCCGACTCTGCCCGAGGGGAGAGAGAGCCGATGTTCAAGAAAATTCTGATCGCCAACCGGGGCGAAATTGCCTGCCGTGTGATCAAGTCTGCCAAGAAGATGGGAATCAAGACGGTTGCCGTCTATTCCGACGCCGACCGCAACGCCCTGCATGTCCGTATGGCGGATGAAGCCGTGCACATCGGCGCGTCGCCCGCGAACCAATCCTATATTGTCATCGACAAGATCCTCGACGCGGTCCGCCAGACCGGGGCCGAGGCGGTGCATCCGGGCTACGGGTTTCTTTCGGAAAACATGAACTTTGCCGCGGCGCTGGAGCGGGAAGGCGTGGTGTTCATCGGCCCGCCATCCCCCGCGATTGAAGCTATGGGCGACAAGATCACCTCCAAGAAACTGGCGATGGCGGCAGGGGTTTCGACCGTGCCGGGGTATATGGGTCTGATCGCCGATGGCGATGAGGCGATCAGGATTTCCGGCGAAATCGGCTATCCGGTGATGATCAAGGCCTCTGCCGGCGGCGGCGGCAAGGGCATGCGCATCGCGTGGAGTGAATCCGAGGTGCGCGAGGGCTTTCAATCGTCAAAGAACGAAGCCGCCAGCAGCTTTGGCGACGACCGGATCTTTATCGAGAAATTCGTGACCCAACCCCGGCACATCGAAATTCAGGTGCTGGCCGATCAGCATGGCAACACCGTCTATCTGCACGAACGCGAATGTTCGATCCAGCGCCGCAACCAGAAAGTCATCGAAGAGGCCCCCTCGCCGTTTCTGGACGCCGCCACCCGCAAGGCGATGGGCGAACAGGCCTGCGCGCTTGCCCGCGCGGTCGGATACACCTCGGCGGGCACGGTTGAATTCATCGTTGATGGCGAGCGCAATTTCTTTTTCCTAGAAATGAACACCCGTCTGCAGGTCGAACACCCGGTCACCGAACTGATTACCGGCGTCGATCTGGTCGAACAGATGATCCGCGTCGCGGCGGGCGAGCCGTTGCCGTTCCGTCAGGAAGACCTGAAGATCAACGGCTGGGCGATGGAATCGCGGCTTTATGCCGAAGACCCGTACCGCAACTTTCTGCCCTCCATCGGCCGCCTGACCCGCTATCGCCCCCCGGTCGAGGGCAAGACCGCCACCGGCATCGTGCGCAACGATACCGGCGTGTTCGAGGGCGGCGAAATCAGCATGTTCTACGACCCGATGATCGCCAAGCTCTGCACCTGGGGCCCGACCCGGGCCGCCGCGATCGAGGAAATGCGGCTGGCGCTCGACACGTTCGAGGTCGAAGGCATCGGCCACAACCTGCCATTCTGCTCGGCGGTGATGGACCACCCGCGATTTACCTCTGGCAACATCACCACCGCCTTTATTGCCGAGGAATTCCCGGACGGTTTTCAGGGCGTCAGCTTGGATGCGCAGATGCTACGACAGGTCGCCGCCGCCTGTGCCGCAATGAACCGCGTCGCCGAAATCCGCCGCACGAAAATCTCCGGCACGATGGACAATCACCAGCGCCGCGTCGGCGACCCGTGGGTGGTCAGCCTGCAAGGCACCCAGTACGCGGTCACCGTCGCCGCCGACAAATCCGGCTCGACCGTGACTTTTGACGATGGCACCAGCCTGCGCGTGGCGTCGGACTGGACCCCGGGCGACAGCCTTGCCCGGCTGCGGGTGGATGGCACGCCGGTGGTGCTCAAGGTTGGCAAGATCCCGATGGGCTTTCGCATCCGCCTGCGCGGGGCCGATGTAAAGGTGCTGGTGCAATCCCCGCGTCAGGCCGAGCTTTACGCCCTGATGCCGGAAAAACTGCCACCTGACACGTCGAAATATCTGCTCTGCCCGATGCCCGGCCTGATCGTCAAGATCACCGTGGCCGAAGGCGACGAAGTGCAGGAAGGTCAGCCGCTGGCCACGGTCGAGGCGATGAAGATGGAAAACATCCTCAAGGCCGAACGCAAAGGCGTGGTCAAAAAGATCACCGCCAGCGCCGGGGCCAGCCTGAAGGTCGATGAAGTGATCATGGAGTTTGAATGATGGCCCGGATTGACAGCCTGACGGAAAAGGACCCGCTGCGCACAACGGTTCACAGCCGCGTTGACGCCACCTTTCACGCCTTCACGCAGGATGGCGTCCAATACTTGCAGATCGACACCTACGGATCATCCGACCGCGACGGCGCGGGCAAGGTCACGCAATCCGTGCAGTTCAGCGGTGAGGGGTTGGCGCTTTTGCGCCAGATCCTCGATAAGCTGGCATGAGGACCGCCGGGGGGCAGCCGCAGCCGGGCCTAGCGGCGCCCGGCCGGGTTGCGCTCCAGCATTTCCTGGCGGCGCAGCGGGAACTTGTCGATGGCGGCGGTGATCTCGCGCACCTCCCACGGCAGCGGCTTGCGGATCACCGGGCGCAGATCCTTGTCCATCAGCACAAGGCTGAACCCGCGCGGGCGCAGCTTCAGCCGCCACTCGCCCCGCGCCTCGGGGTCGGTGTCGGTGATCAAAACCACATCGCGCAATTGCAGCGCGGGCAGATCGCGAGCCAAAAGCTCCATCTGGCGCAGGAAATTCGGATCTTCCGGGCTGTCGCCGAACACCACCACCGGGCGGAATTCGAAAAGCAGATCGGCAAACACCACATCTGCCGCATCGCGCGGCCCATAGGCCCCGGCCGCCTCTTCGGCCATGGCTTCGACCTGAACTGACGGATCAATCGCCGCCGCTTCCTGAGCGGTGGCGACAAACGGCAGCAATGCTGCAAGACCAAGAGTATAAAGCGGTTTCATGCGGCTCCCTTTGATCAGAACATAGGGCGGCGCGGCCGGAAACCCAAGAGCAGATGCCAAGAGCATATGACGGAGAACACCGATGACCGACGCGCTGAACCACTGGGCCGCCCTTGCCACCAAAGAGCTGAAGGGCCGCGACCCTGAAAGCCTGATCTGGAACACGCTCGAAGGCATTCCGGTCAAACCGCTCTACACCGCCGCCGACACGGCGAACCTGCCCCATATGGGCGGGGTGCCGGGGGCCGCCCCCTTTACACGCGGGGTCAAGGCCACGATGTACGCGGGCCGGCCCTGGACCATCCGGCAATACGCGGGCTTTTCCACCGCCGAGGAGTCGAACACCTTTTACCGCAAGGCCCTTGCTGCCGGTCAGCAGGGCGTCTCGGTCGCCTTTGATCTGGCCACCCACCGGGGGTATGACAGCGACCACCCGCGCGTGGTGGGCGATGTCGGCAAGGCCGGGGTGGCGATTGACTCGGTAGAGGATATGAAAATCCTGTTTGACGGCATTCCGCTGGAAAAGGTCAGCGTTTCCATGACAATGAATGGCGCGGTGATCCCGATTCTGGCCAATTTCATTGTGACGGGGGAGGAGCAGGGGGTCGACCGCAGCCTGCTGTCGGGCACCATTCAGAACGATATTCTGAAGGAATTCATGGTCCGCAACACCTATGTCTATCCGCCCGAGCCGTCGATGCGGATCATCGCGGACATCATCGAATACACCTCCGAGCATATGCCAAAGTTCAACTCGATCTCGATTTCCGGCTATCACATGCAGGAAGCCGGGGCCAATCTGGTGCAGGAACTGGCCTTTACGCTGGCTGACGGGCGCGAATATGTGCGCACCGCGATTGCGCGCGGCATGGATGTCGACGCCTTTGCCGGGCGGCTGTCATTCTTTTTCGCCATCGGCATGAATTTCTTCATGGAGGCCGCCAAACTGCGTGCCGCCCGGCTACTGTGGCACCGGATCATGTCCGATTTTTCTGCGAAAAATCCGGTGTCGCTCATGCTGCGCACGCATTGCCAGACCTCTGGCGTCAGCCTGCAAGAGGCGGACCCCTACAACAATGTGATCCGTACCGCCTATGAGGCGATGTCGGCAGTGCTGGGCGGCACGCAGTCGCTGCATACCAATGCGCTGGATGAAGCGATTGCGCTGCCCACCGAATTCTCGGCCCGCATTGCCCGCAACACCCAGCTGATCCTGCAGGAGGAAACCGGCATCACCCATGTCGTCGACCCGCTGGCGGGCAGCTATTATGTCGAGACGCTGACGCATCAGCTGGCGACAGAGGCGTGGAAGCTGATTGAAGAGGTCGAGGCGATGGGCGGCATGACCAAGGCGGTCGCCACCGGGATGCCGAAACTGCGGATCGAGGAATCCGCTGCCCGGCGTCAGGCGGCGATTGACCGGGGCGAAGATGTCATCGTCGGCGTCAACAAATACCGCAAGGCGAGCGAAGACGCGATTGATATTCTGGATATCGACAACGTCGCCGTGCGCGAAAGCCAGATCGCCCGGCTCAAAACCACCCGCGCCAACCGCGACGAGGCGGCGTGTCAGGCGGCATTGGCCGAGTTGACCCGCCGCGCGGGCGAAGGCGGCAACCTGCTGGATGCCGCCGTCACCGCCGCCCGCGCCCGCGCCACCGTAGGGGAGATTTCAGACGCCATGGAAACCGTCTTTGGCCGCCACCGCGCGGAAGTCAAAACCCTCGCCGGGGTCTACGGCGCCGCCTATGAGGGCGACGCCGGGTTCGAGGCGATTCAGGCCGATGTCGAGGCCTTTGCCACCGAAGAGGGCCGCCGCCCGCGCATGCTGGTGGTGAAGATGGGCCAGGATGGCCATGACCGGGGGGCCAAGGTCATCGCCACTGCCTTTGCCGATATCGGCTTTGACGTGGATGTCGGCCCCTTGTTCCAGACCCCGGAAGAGGCGGCGCAGGATGCCATCGACAATGACGTGCATGTCATCGGCATCTCGTCGCAGGCCGCAGGGCACAAGACCCTCGCGCCGAAACTGGTGCAGGCGCTGAACGCGGCAGGGGCGGGCGACATTCTGGTGATCTGCGGCGGGGTGATCCCGCAGCAGGATTACCAGTTCCTTTATGACAACGGCGTCAAGGCGATCTTTGGTCCGGGCACCAATATCCCGAGCGCCGCCAAGGATATTCTGACCCTGATTCGTCAGACCCGGCGCTGATCCGGCACCCGCCCGGCCTTGACGGGCCGGGTATGCCTCCGGCGGGAGTATTTCAGAAAGGTGCAGATCAACCGTCTGGCCTGCCTGATTTGCATCTTTTGAAAATACTCCGGGGGGCGGCGAAGCCGGGGGGCTGGCCCCCCTCTTACAGCTCGATTTCCCCCTCGGGAATCGGCAGGGGCTTTGGCGCATCCTTGCGGCGCGGGATCAGGATATCGCCATTGTCGAGCAGGCGCGGGGCATCGTAGTTGCGGATGTCATCGACCAGCGCCATCAGCTTTTCCAGTGTCGGTTCCATTTCCGACAGCGCCTTGCCCATCTCGTTCAGCGCCGGTTCCATCTCGCGCATGAGGCCACGGAACAAAAGCTTGGCACCCTCTTCCATCAGATCAAAGCCCTTTTCCGCCTCGGGTTGCGGGGCAGGCAGGGTCTGGGCGATGGCAGGCGGGGCTGCGATCAGCAGGAGGGGCAGGGCGAGGGTGCGGCACAGGGTTTTCATGTGACCCATTATGTCGCTGCGCCGGAACCGGCGCAAATCACGTCTTATGGCAGATCGGGCGGCACCGTCGTACGGGTCGGCGGATGGGACAGCGACAGGTCGATCGTGACCGGGAAATGGTCCGAGGCCTGCAGCAACGCCTCGTGCAGTTCGGGGGTGTTCAGGCAGGCCGGATCATTCCACGGGTGCCAGATCCGCCAGGCCGGGTGGCTGGCGGCGAGGCGCGGCGAGACCATGATGAAATCCAGCAGGGCCTCGAAATAGCGCTGTTGCGGGTTCAGCCAGAACCGCGCCGTGGTCGGGGTCAGGTTCATCCGCCCGGGCAGCGCCATGGCGGCATGCGGGTCATACATCCGCGCCTCGGGTGGCACGTCGAGGCCCAGCACGATTTCGACCCCGGAATGGCCGAACAGCGCCTCGAATTCGTCCAGCCCCGGACCATCATTGAAATCGCCCAGCACCAACAGGTCATGGCCGCGTGCCAGATGCCAATCGACCCGGGCGCGCAGCCAGATGCATTCGGCCAGCTGTTTGCGGCGGTTCTCGATTGACAGCCGGGTGATGGCTTCGGGGGTACGGGCCCCATGCGGTGCCTTGGATTTTGCGTGCACCCCGATCAGGCGCAGCCTGTGCCCCGCAGCCGTGACCACCGCCAGTTCCAGCGGCGGTTTGGAAAACCGGATCAGGTCGGGGGTGGCATCGGTGTCGATGTCATAGCGGAATGTTCCGTCAAAGCGCGGGGCATCGCGGCTGCCCTTCTTGCCCGCCGGCGCGCCGATCGGGTCATGCCGGGGCGTCAGCCGGTCGGGGTCATAGAGGAGGGTGATTTCCTGCTCGGTTTCCGACATGAAGCCGGTGATGGCGCGGCGGGTGCGCAGGCCGAAGGCTTGGGCGAAGGCCTCCAGCGCGCGGGTGGAGCTGCGTTTCGAGCCGGTATCGGGCGCCTCGATCACCATGACCGCATCGGCATCCATCGCGGAAAACACGATCCCCAGCGCGCCCGCCTGTGTCGCGCGGCTGATCTGGTGGCGGGCCGAGGGTTCACCGTCGGCCAGCAGTCGGCCGTCCTCATCAAACAGGGTGTTGAACCATTCGACGTTGTAGGTGGCGATGCGCAGCCGTTCGGGCGCGGTCATCAGGCCGCCCGCCGCCCCGATATTTCCTCCCAGGCGGCATTGATCGCGATCAGGCGGCGTTCGGCCAGCTTCACCGCCTCGGCAGGCACACCGCGCGCGATCATCGAATCGGGGTGGCTGTCCTTGACCGCCTGCCGCCAGGCCGCGCGCACCTGATCCAGCGGCGCGTTGGCGGCCACGCCCAGCACGTCATAGGGATCACGCGGCGCGCCTTCGACAAAACGGGCGCGTAAGGTGGCGTAGCAGCGGTCATCCAGACCAAAGATCCGCGCTACCTCGCGCAGGAACGCATCCTCGGCGGGGTGAAAATCGCCATCCGCCATGGCGATGTGGAACAAGCCTTCCAGCAGGTCGATCAGCACATTGCGGTCGTCCGCGCACAGGGCCTGCCCCTCGGCGCGGAACATCGCGGCCACCTTGCGGGCATAGGAGTCAAACCCCGCCACATCCTGCCGCGCGAGGTTGAACACACGGGCGGCATTGGCGGCTTCTTCATCGGGAATCGCAAAGATCCGCCGGAAGGTTGCCACCTCGTGCCGCGACACCTGCCCGTCGGCTTTGGCCATCTTGGCCCCCAGCGCGATCACGGCAATGGTGAAGCCCACCGATTTTTCCGGCGTCGATTGCACCCCGCGCAGCCGGTCGAACACCACCGACAGCCCTTCGCCAGTGGCAAGGGCCGAAAGCGCGTCAGCGATGCGGGTCCAGATCGACATGGGCACAGGATAGCGCGGGCCGCACGCCTTGTCAGGAGAGGATTTTCTGCATCAGCACAAGATCCATCCAACGCCCGAATTTCCGCCCGACCTGTGGCATCACGCCGACCTCGGTATAGCCCATTTTCGCGTGAAACACGCGGCCGCCTGCGTTTTCCCCGGTCACCGCCGCGATCATCACATGTGCGCCAGCACGTGTTGCATGCGCCTCGACCGCTGCCATCAGGGCGCGGCCAAGGCCAAGGCCACCTGCATCCGGGGCAAGCTGGATGGTGTGTTCCATTGCATGGGCATAGCCGATGCCGCTGCGGAACTGGTCATAGGTCGCAAAGCCGCAGACGCGACCCGCCTCTTCGGCCACCACGAAACAGCGCTGCGCCAGCCGGGCGGTGATGGTGCAGCCCACCTCGTCCAGCGATTTTTCGGTGGCGTTGAAGGTGACAGCACTGGCGCGGATGTAATGGTTCCAGATCGCGGCGACCGCTGCCGCATCCGCTGGCGTTGCCGGGCGGATCATGCCAGCACGCGCCGCCCGTGCGGCGTGTCGATCTCGGCCCGCAGAGACAGCGGCCCCGGGTCGATCACCAGCCGCGCGTCGGACAGCGCCGTCAGCGCCGCGCGCAAGGCCGCGGCTTCGGGATGGCTCACCACCAGCCGGGCCAGCCGCGCGCCGGTATCGGGCAGCCGCGCCACCGGATGCGGCCCCTGCCACTGGATCAGCGCCGGATGTGCGCCGCCAAACGGCAGCCGCCCGTCACCTGGCACCGCCATCCGCCAGCGCAGATCGCCGCGCGCCAGATCGACCGGCGTGCCCACACCTGCGGGGGCCTGCGCCACCGCCGCGTCCAGATCATCGCAGGCCGCAACCCAGTTGGTCAGCCGGGGTGCGCCCGCAAACGCATCCAGCGCAAACCAGCGCGGCCACGCCGGGGCAGGGGCCTGCGGGTTGATCGCAATCACTTCCAGATACAGATCGCCCAGCCGCAGCAGCCGGTTGTGCGTGCCCATATGGGCATGTGTGCCACCGGCAACCAGCGGCAGGCCAAGCGCCGCCTCCACCGCCGCTGCACCTTCGTCCAGCGCGGTGCAGCTGACCGCCAGATGATCAAGTCTCAGCATCATCATCGCCGGGCTGCAACACCCGCCCCTTGGCCCGCAACGCCTGTGTCAGCGACGAAAACCGCGCCTTTGCCACTTCGCCATACAGGCCCGACCCCAGCTCGGTCAGTTGCAGATCCAGCAGGCGCTTTTTCGGCTTCCACACCAGATGCCCGGCCTGCGACGGGTCGCCCGCCGCGAACATCGCGCCAAAGCGCATGGCCTTGCCCAGCACCTCGGCCTCCTGCACCTCATCCTCGGACAACAATCGGAACAGCGGCTCCAGCCGGGTGCCGGAGCGGTTGTTCTTGTAGCGGTGCAGCAGCGACAGCCCCAGAAACACCCGCCCCGGATGGTCAAGCCCGCCCAGGTTGGCCCGCGTCGCATTATCAAAGCACACATCGGCGCGGTAATCGGGGTGCGCCCGCCAGGTGGTGTCATGCAAGAGACACGCCGCCTTGATCAGCCGCAGCCGCTCATGCGAGCGGCCCTTGAACAGCGGCAGCAGGAATTCATACAGCTTCTTGCCCGATCCCGGCAACCGCGCGCCGGTCTGTTCCGCCGCCCGCGCCGCCTCGATCAGCGGGTCGCGGGCGCGCAGCTTGTCGGGCATCTGCTCGTACAGCAGACCTTCGCGGATGCCGTAGGACGAGATGTCGATTTCCGTCGGCTTGAACACCCGGATCACCTCGCGCAGCACCTCGCAGGCCAGTGGCACCAGTTCCATCCGTTCGACACTGGTGCCGGTCCGGCCGCGCAGCATCGACAGATCCGCGCCTTCCAGCCAGTCCAGCGTGTCCAGCGCCGATTTCACCGGCATCCGGTATTCATGCAGTACGGTCAGCGGATAATTCCGCCGCTCCATATCCAGCCGCGCGATCACCCGCCACGAGCCGCCGACCATGTAAAACCGCTCCCCCTCGGTCTTGATCTTGCCTTGCGCCCGGGTCAGCACCCGCTGGATCAGCGCGCGGCGCTGCTCGGGCCCGCCCTCGACCTGCTGCAGGCGGAACGGCCCCAGCTGGGTCGAGACGCGGGTGCCGACCTTGCCATCCCCGACCCGCGCCAGCTCCATCGAGTTGCCGCCGATGTCGCAGACCACGCCCTTGGCCTCGGGCCAGCCCAGCAGCACCCCCTGCGCCGAAAGCCGCGCCTCCTCATCGCCGTCGATCACATGCAGCCGCAGCCCGGTTTCTTTCAGCACCTGCGCAGAGAATTCCGCGCCGTCGGTCGCCTCGCGCGTTGCGGCGGTGGCCACTACGGTCAGCGGTGCCGCGCCCATGCCCCCGGCCAGCAGAGAGAACCGCTTCAGCGCCGCCAGTGCCCGCCGCTTGCCTTCGGGGTTCAGCATCCCGGTTTCGCCCAGACCCTTGCCCAGACCGCACAGGATTTTCTCGTTGTAAAAATATGCGGGCGACCGCGCCGCGCCGTCAAACACCACCATCCGGACCGAGTTTGACCCCACGTCGACCACGCCGACCCGGCTCAGCGCCCGGACCGACGGGTCTTCAAACAGCGACCGGCCAAAGGGGCCGAACTCTTCATCCTCTGCGTCAACAGTGGTCTGGTCATGGTCGCTGGTCATTGAGTCCCCAGTGCAGTGTAAGCCGGACCTTGGCGCAAGGTGCGGTGCGGCGTCAAGCAAAGCTACGCCTTATGGTTGAACGCATTGATCGGGGCGCAACGTTTGGTTATTTCCATCCGTGACCCGCTATTCCTTCAGTGCGGCCAGTTTCGGCACATCCTTTGCCCCGGCGGTGCCCCTGCCTGACAAAGACGGGTTTTCCATGAAAAATGTATGACAGGCGAACAGCTTGCCATCTTTGGGCTGCAATTCGCGCTCGGTGCTGCCATCGGCGGTCAGCACCCAGGATTGCGCCTCATCGGCCAGATTGGCGGCCATGATCTGGCTGACGATCTGGGCCTTGACGGTGTCATTATGCACCTCGACCAGCGTTTCCACCCGCCGCGTCAGATTGCGCCCCATCCAGTCCGCGCTGGAAAAGAACACCCGCGCCTGACGGCTGGGCAGGCCATGGCCTGACCCGAAACAGACGATCCGGCTGTGTTCCAGAAACCGCCCAACGATGGATTTGACGCGGATATTCTCGGACAACCCCTTGATGCCGGGCCGCAATCCGCAGATGCCGCGAATGACCAGACTGATCTTTACCCCGGCCTGAGAGGCCGCATAGAGCGCGTCAATCACCTCTGGCTCGATGATGCTGTTCATCTTGGCCCAGATCTCTGCCGGGCGGCCTGCGCGGGCATGATCCGCTTCGGCTGCGATCAGCTCCAGCAGGCGCGGTTTCAGGCTGATCGGGGAAATCGCCAGATTCTCCAGCCCCTCGGGCTGCACATAGCCCGACAGATAGTTGAACACCTTGGTCGCATCGCGCCCCAGCGCAGGGTCGCAGGTGAAAAACGACAGGTCGGTGTAAATCCGCGCGGTAATCGGGTGATAGTTGCCGGTGCCGTAATGGGTATAGGTGACCAGCTGGTCGCCCTCACGCCGGACCACGGTGCTGATCTTGGCATGGGTCTTGTAGTGGATGAACCCGTACACCACATGCGCCCCCGCCCGTTCCAGCCGTCGGCTCTGGCGGATGTTCGCGGCCTCATCAAACCGCGCCTTCAGCTCGACGAGTGCGGTGACCGATTTGCCCGCCTCTGCCGCTTCGCACAGCGCGCCGACAATGGGGCTGTCCCAACTGGTGCGGTACAGCGTCTGCTTGATCGCCAGCACGTTCGGGTCACGCGCCGCCTGTTCCAGAAACCGGATCACCAGATCAAAGGTTTCATAGGGGTGGTGCAACAGGATATCCTTTTGCTTGATGGCGGCAAACAGATCGCCCTCATGGTCCTGCACCCGTTCCGGCACGCGCGGGGTAAACGGTGGCCACAAGAGGTCAGGGCGGCTGGACAGCACCAGTTCTTTCAGGTCGGCAATCCCCAGCAGGCCCTTGACCTCCACCACCTCCGACTCGGTGACCGCCAGCTCTTCCATGATCAGCGCGCGCAGCTCAGGCGGTGCCCCCGCCGTCATCTTCAGCCGGATCACCTCACCCCGCCGCCGCCGTTTCAGCGCGGTCTCGAACTCGCGCACCAGATCTTCGGCCTCATCCTCGACCTCCAGATCGCTGTCGCGCAGGACGCGGAACGCGCAATGCCCCCGGTCGGTATAGCCCGGAAACAGCATGTTCAGATGCAGCAGCAGCAGTTCTTCGAGCGGCAGGAACCGATGCACCCCCGGTTTTCCCGGCAAGGGCACAAAGCGCGAGATCTGCTGCGGGATCGGCAACAGCGCCTTGAGCGTGCGGTGATCCGACAGCCGCTCCAGCTGCAAGGCCAAGGAAAACCCGGTATTGGGGATGAACGGAAACGGGTGCGCCGGGTCAATCGCCAGCGGCGACAGCACCGGAAACACCTTGTGCAGGAAATGCTCTTCCAGATGCCGCAGATCCGCCGTTGTCAGCTTGGACCGGGTGACAATGCTGATCCCCTCGGCCTCCATCTCGCGTTTCAGACCGTTCAGCACGGTCTGCTGGCGCTGCATCAGCTTGCGCGCATCGGCATGGATCAGCACCAGCTGTTCAGCCGGGGTGCGGCCGTCTTCGGAAAACCCGGCTTTCCCGGCCCGCACCAGCGCGCGCAGGCCCGCCACCCGCACGGTAAAAAACTCATCCAGATTGGTTGCCGAGATCGACAGAAACCGCAGCCGCTCCAGCAGCGGCACATTGGGGTTCGCCGCCTCATCCAGCACCCGACGGTTGAACGCCAGCCAGCTGAGCTCACGGTTGAAAAACCGCCCCGGCCCGGTGATTTCAGCCTCGGGCAGGGTGACGGGGGCGGGGAAGGGCGCTTTGAGGAAATCTGCCTGGGTCATGATCGGGGCTTATGCTTCAAAAATCTTACACTTTCATGACACTGTTTCATTCCGCCTCATCCCTGTCCAGCAACCCCTGCGCCGTCGCTCTGGTGATCGGCTTGCCCTGCGCTAGCGCCCGCGCATCCATCGCCGCGACCAGTTCGCGCGCCGCGTCGATCGAGCGTTCCATCCGCGCCACCAGCCAGGGGATCAGCGCCGGGGGCACCACGGTCTGCCGGTCGGCAAACAGCTTGGCCAGCACCGCCGACAGCAGCGCATCATCCGGCGGCTCCAGCCGCGCCACCGATGCAGCCTCCACCCGGCTTTTCAGATCGGGCAGGCGCAGGCCCCAGTCCCGCGCCGGGCCCCGCGCCGTCAGCAGCAAAGACCCGCGCGGCAGCACCAGATTGTGCAGGTGAAACAGCGCGGTTTCGGCCTCGGGCCGCCCCGCCACCGCGTCGGCATCCTCGACCGCCACCGCACCGGTTTCGGCCAGCACCAGCAGATCGGCCCCGGCCAGATCGGCCCCGGCGACAATCACCGCACCCGCCGTCGCGGCCCACAGATGTGCCAGATGGGTCTTGCCAGCCCCCGGCGGCCCGACCAGCAGCATCTTGCCCCCCGGCCAGCCCCGCCAGCCCTCAACCGCCGCCAAAGCATGCGCATTGGCGGGAGAGGTGAAGAAATCCTCGCGCCGATAGGCCGCCTGCACCGGCAGATCAAACGCCAGCTGCCGGATCACACCACATCCTTTGTGTATGCTACAGGTGTCGGCATCGGCGGAATCGGTGGCAGGGTTTCCGCCTGATCTACCCCGCGATACAACACAGAGGCCTGATACTGGCTGACGGCAAACCGCATCAGCACGCCCAAAGATGCTGCCACCGGCACCGCAATCAGCATTCCCGCAAAACCCAGCAGCGCGCCAAACGCCGACAGGGCGAGCAGCAGCCAGACCGGATGCAGCCCGACAGAATTTCCCACCAGTTTGGGGGTCAGGATATTGCCTTCAATGAACTGGCCAAAGGCAAAAATCGCCGCCACGATCCCGATCGCCACCCAGTCGCCCCAGAACTGAAACAGCGCCAGACCAACCGCCAGAATCCCGCCGATGATCGCACCGACATAGGGAATGAACGTCACCGCCCCGGCAATTGCCCCGACCACAAGGCCGAACTGCAACCCGGCCAGCATCAGCGCGACCGAATAATACGCCCCCAGAATCAGACAGACCGTCAGCTGCCCGCGCACAAAGCCCGCCAGCACGTCATCAATCTCCCGCGCCAGCCGCCGCACCGTTGCCACGTGATCACGCGGGATCATCGCATCCACCCGCGCCACCATCTTGTCCCAGTCCAGCAGCAGATAGAACGCGACAACCGGCACCACGACAATAAAGATCACCGCAGAAATGACCGACATGGCCGAGGTCACGATCCCCTGCGCCAGATCGCCGCCCTTTGACTGGATGAAATCACCGATATCCGCCAGGGTTTTGCGCATGATGCTGGTCTCATCCGACAGTTCGGGAAACAGATCGGTCAGAAATGTCTGCAGGTTGCGCGAAATCTCGGGTGCCGCGTTCACCAGGGCGCTGGTCTGCTGGATCAGCGTCGGAATCACCGCCAGGACCAGCAGGACCACCACCAGAAACATCACCAGTGTGATTACCGCTGTTGCTGCCACCCGGCTCATCCCGGCCCGCTCCAGCCGGTCGGCCACCGGGTCAAGGAAATAGGCAATTGCCCCGCCGACAAGGAATGGCACCAGCACATCCCCCATCAGATACATCAGCAGCAGGAACATCACGCCCGCAATGCCCCAGTATTTCGCCTGCTGTGCCATCGGAAGTGCCATTGCGCCCGCCCCTGCCTGCCTGATCGGCCTTGATCTTGCCCTGATATTGCCGCTGCCCGGAACATGTGCAAGCCCACATGCTTTGGAAAGTCCGCCGCTGCCCCCCCTCCCTCCCCCTCCCCCACAAGGGGGGAGGGAAGCGCCTGTTCTGCAAGCGCAGGGTATTGCGCCAGTCCGGGGCGCAGGGGCAGGGGCCTGTGCGGGCGCGTAGCCCGCGCCCCACCCCGTCAGCCGCAGCCATCCCGCGCGCGTTGCCAGATGCGCCTCCCCTGCCCCGGGGAGGGGGAGGGGGCACCGGCCTCAGCACCGAGACAACACGCGTGCGACCCGCCACCTGCCCATAGCACCCTTGCGATTCGGGTGACAAAGGCCCATCTATTCCTCACAGGCTCCGCCCCCCACGCCCGGCGTGGGACCGCCCCTGATGCTTTCCGGCCCGTGCTGACCCCGTGTCAGTGTCTCCGGTGGCAGCGATCCCTCCGGCATGGGCCGGGGTAGAACTCCGGCACAAGGGAACAGGCCATGTCCAAGGAAAAGAACCGCGGCAACAAGGAAACCAAGAAGCCCAAGAAAGAGGTCGTCAAGGTTCTGGCCACCGCCAATGCGGGGCTGAGCAAGGACGGCACCACCATCGCGGGCAAGAAGATCAAGCAGTAGATGCCGTCGGTAGGGCGGGGTTCACCCCGCCACATACCCCGCCTTTTGTTAACAATCGATACATATTTTAGTGTAAGTCATTGTAATAAATGATATAAATGGATGCCTAGCTCTCGGCAGTCCGTCAGCGAACCTGAATCGCCTGCAGATGCTCGGCAATCTGGACCAGCCGCGCCGGTGTCGGCGACATGATCCCGTCTCCCCCGTCATAGGGCATCAGATCGCTGTCCAGCAGCGGGCCAAAGTTCGGCATCACCGCCCCACCCTTGCCCCCGGTATAGCCCCAGATCTTGGCCATCACCTTGGTGGTCGGAAAGGTGCCGCCATTGCGCCGCGCCAGACGGGTCAGATCTGGCGGCCGCCGGGTCAGCGTGCCCGCCATCTCGCCGTCGCCCTTGCCGGAAAGCCCGTGGCAGCCGGCACAGAAATCGGCAAAATCCTGCGCCCCGGTCGGCATCACCTTGGGCGCCGTCGCAATCACGCAAGCCCCCAACGCAAGGGCCGCAAACAGGGATAGCATCGGCAATGGCTGTGCCATGGCGGTCTCCTTCTGGGTTCCGCTCAGGGTGACAGGGCAGCGCCTCCGGCACAAGGGCTCAGGCGACGGGCTCAGGCGAAGGACTCAGGCCACGCGGCCCTGATCCAGCCGAACGATCCGGTCCATCCGTGACGCCAGCTCCATGTTGTGCGTGGCGATCAGGGCCGCCAGCCCGGTCGCGCGGACCAGATCCATCAGCGCGGCAAACACCTGATCCGAGGTCGCCGGATCAAGGTTCCCGGTCGGCTCGTCCGCCAGCAACAGGCGCGGTGCATTGGCAAGCGCCCGGCAGAACGCCACCCGCTGCTGCTCGCCCCCGGACAGCGCGGCGGGGCGGTGACCGGCGCGCGGCCCCACCCCCACACGGGTCAAAAGGTCCATCGCCCGCGCCTTGGCCGTCGCCTCATCCACGCCATTGGCCAGCTGCGGGATGACGATGTTTTCCAGCGCCGAGAACTCGGGCAGCAGATGGTGGAACTGGTAGATAAAGCCTACATCCGCGCGCCGCACCTCGGTGCGGGCCTTGTCGGACAGCCCATTCATGTCGCGCCCGTTCAGCCGGACCTGCCCGATGTCGGGCGTATCGAGCAGCCCGGCGATATGCAGCAGCGTCGATTTCCCCGCCCCCGAGGGCGCAACCAGAGCCACCACCTCGCCCGGCTTTACCGACAGCGTGGCCCCGCGCAGCACCATCACCTCCGACGGCTTCCCCTTGTTATAGGTCTTCTCGATCCCCGACAGATCGAGCGCCAGATCCTGTGCCTGATCACTCATAACGCAACGCCTCCACCGGGTTCATCCGGGCGGCGCGGCGGGCCGGAAAGATCGTGACGATAAACGACAACCCCAGCGACAGCGACACCGCCGACAATACGTCAGCCCATTGCAGCTTGGCCGGCAGCGCGTAGATCCCCCGGATCGACGGATCCCAGACCCCCCCGCCGGCCAGGTAGTTCACCGCCGAGAACACCGGGTCGATATAGAGCGCGAACAGACAGCCCAGAGCCACGCCCAGCACCGTGCCGACAATGCCGGTAAACGCCCCGCACATGAAGAAGATCCGCAAGACCGCGCCTTCGGTCAGCCCGATCGTGCGCAAAATGCCGATGTCGCGGCCCTTGTTCTTCACCAGCATGATCAGGCCGGAAATGATGTTCATCGTGGCGATCAGCACCAGAATGGACAGGATCACGAACATGATGTTGTCCTCGACATCCAGCGCCCGCAGGAAGGCGCCAGACGAGTCGCGCCATGTCCACAGGATTGCGTCATCGCCGCCCGCCTGCAGCAAGGGCGCAGTATAGCGGTCGATGTCATCGGGCTGGCTGACCATCACCTCGAACTCATCCGCGATGCCTTCGCGGTTGAAATAGCTCTGCGCCTCGGCAAACGGCATATAAAGCCGTGTCTTGTCAATATCATAGCGCCCGGCAGTGAAGATATAGACCACCTCGTAGGCGTTGACGCGCGGGCTGCTGCCAAAGGCAGTTCTGACCCCGTCGGGCGAGATCACGCGGATGCGGTCGCCCACCGTCACGCCCAGATCCCGCGCCAGAACCGAGCCTATGGCGACACCCTCGTCAAAGCGTTCAAGATCGCCGTAAGCATCCGCGCCAAGGCCGACGCGGGGGATAGAGGACAAATCCTCTTCGGACAGGCCATACACTTCGGCCCCGTTGGTCGCGTTCTGGCTCGACACCATGACCTGCCCGCGGATCATCGGCGCGGCGCGGGTCACGCCCGGAACGGCGGCCAGGGCCTGCGCCCGCGACTCGTAATCCGGAAAGCCCTTGATCAGATTGCCATTTTGATCGGCGCGCCCTGCGGAATAGATCGTGACATGCGCGTTGGCGCCCAGAATGGTGTCAACAAATTCCGCCCGAAACCCGGCCCGCACCGCCAGCGTGGCAATCAGCGCGAACACTGCCAGCGTGATGCCGATCAGGCTGATCCAGGTCATCACACTGACCCCGCCTTCAGCCTTTTTGGCGCGCAGATAGCGCCAGGCGATCATCCGTTCAAAGCGGGAAAAGGGGGCTGTCTGGGGCATGTCTGCTCTTTATGTCTTTTGCGCGGACAGTGTCGCTTGCTGCCTGTCGCGTCAAGACGTGGCGGGCGGGGGCACCGTCACTTCGGCGGGATCACCCTCAGCCCACCGCGATGGCGATGGCGGCAAAGTGCAATCCTGCGGCAATGGCCACGCACAGATGCCAGATCGCGTTGTGAAACCGCAGCCGGTGCCATTTGTAAAACGCGACACCGCCCGCATAGGTGATGCCGCCCAGCACGATCAGCCACAGCGACACCCCCGGCAGCGCTGCGCGGGCGGGGCCGACGGCGAGCACGCCCATCCAGCCGAGCGCGATATAGGTGACCACCGACAGCCGGTCATAGCGCCCGGGCAGAGCCAGCTTGACCACCACCCCCAGCACCGCCCCGGCCCAGACCACCGCGCCCAGAACCCAGACCATCAGACCGGGTTCGAACTGCGCCAGAATGGCGGTATAGGTGCCTGCAATCATGACGTAGATTGCCGAATGATCAAACCGGCGCAGCATCCATTTCAGCGCCGAGGGCGGGGCCATGTTATAGGCCAATGAGAAGCCGAACATCAGAAAGAACCCGGCCGCATACACCGCAAGCGCCACGAACAGGCCAAAGTCGGCCCGCGCCAACACATGATAGAGCAGGGCCGAAAACGCCATGACCCCGGCAATCAGCGCCACGCCGTGCACCACGCCGTCAGCCACCAGCTCTCCGACGCTGAAGGGGCGCTTGTTCAGTCGCGGATGGTTGGCAGGCAGGGTCATGGCGGCACTTTCAGGGACGGCTGAATGATGCCCCCGCAAGGTCTGAAGTCAATCACCAGACCGATTGACGTTGCGTTCCCGGCGGCATTTGTCCGTAGAAATATGGTCAGTCCGCCCGGCTGTCTGATCATTGACCGTACTGCCCGGCGCAGCCGGGTCATGGGGCGAAAAGCCCCTTGATACGTATTGAGCGCGGGTTTGAAGTAGGGCTGGTCCGCACAGGGGGCCCTGACAATTTGAAATCACCAGGAATTTCAATGCCGGCCCCCTGCGGGTTATGTCACGCCTGACCTGACCGCTGTCAGCGATGTGCCGCGTAGATCTGCACGATGCGGTCCACCGCAGCTTCGGCCGACATCTCTTCGGACACGCCGGTGCGGCGGCTGGTCACTTCCACCACCCCGTTCGACAGCCCGCGCGGGCCGACGGTGATGCGCCAGGGCAGGCCGATCAGGTCCATGGTGGCAAATTTGGCGCCCGCGCGTTCCTCGCGGTCGTCATACAGCGCCTCCAGCCCCTTGGCTTTCAGCGCCTTGTACAGCCCCTCGCAGGCCAGATCGGTGCTGGCGTCGCCCTGTTTGAGGTTCACGATCCCGACCGGGAACGGCGTGACGCCCTCGGGCCAGATGATGCCCTTGTCGTCATGGCTGGCCTCGATGATCGCGCCCAGAAGGCGTGACACGCCGATGCCGTGCGACCCCATCTCGACCGGCACTTTCGAGCCGTCGGGCGTGACCACGGTGGCGCCCATCGACTCGGAATACTTGGTGCCGAAGTAGAAGATCTGGCCAACCTCGATGCCCCGGCCCACCTTGCGGCGCTCTTCCGGGATCTCGTCGAACACGGCGGCGTCGTGGGTCTCGTCGGTGCGGGCGTAGAGGGTGGTGAACTCCTTGCAGATGCCGGCCACCTCGTCGCGGTTGTCGAAATCGACCTCGCGCTCGCCCAGTTTCAGCTCGGTCACCGCGGAATCGTAGAACACCTCCGACTCGCCGGTGCTGGCGAGCACCAGGAATTCATGGGTGTTGTCGCCGCCGATGGGGCCGGAGGCGGCGCGCATCGGGATGGCGGTCAGGCCCATGCGTTCATAGGTGCGCAGGTAGCTGACCATGTGGCGGTTATAGGCGTGCAGGGCCGCGTCCTTGTCGATGTCGAAGTTATAGCCGTCCTTCATCAGGAACTCGCGGCCACGCATCACGCCGAACCGGGGCCGCATCTCGTCGCGGAACTTCCACTGGATGTGATACAGGGTCATCGGCAGGTCTTTGTAGCTGCCGACATGGGCGCGGAAGATGTCGGTGATCATCTCTTCATTGGTCGGCCCGAACAGCATGTCGCGGTCGTGGCGGTCCTTGATGCGCAGCATTTCCTGACCGTAGTCATCATAGCGGCCGCTCTCACGCCACAGGTCGGCGGGCTGCAGGGTGGGCATCAAGAGGGGGATGTGACCGGCGCGGGCCTGTTCCTCATGCACGATCTGCTCGATCCGCTTCAGGACCCGGTAGCCCAGCGGCAGCCAGGAATAGATGCCCGCCGCCTGCTGTTTGATCATGCCCGCCCGCAGCATGTAGCGGTGGCTGACGATCTGGGCCTCGGAGGGGTTTTCCTTGAGGACGGGGAGGAAGTATCGGGAGAGACGCATGAGGGGCGGCCTATCGCTAAAGGGGGTCGGAAGGTTCCTAGCCGCTTCGCGGGGGTCAGGCAAGGCTGCTGAGGCTTCCCCCTGTGTTACAATGGGGCGGAGTGTTTGGAATCAAGGGGTTAGGGGTGCGGGATTCAGGAGTTGTTAAGGGTTGGGGGTTGGGGAGGGGGGGCGCGGTGAACCCCGCCCTACGGCGGTTGCTTGACCCGTTTTCCTGTGATGGTAGTGCCATTTATAAGTTAGTGCTAACAATTAGTCTTTCTGAAATCATTATGAGAGTATTTGCCTCTTCGATAGAAATGACTTCATCAAGTTTTCCATGTATAAGCAAGTTCCGCTTAGAGGACAATGCACGCAATGTATCTGCTTCCGAAGGTGAAATTGATCCTGCTTCTGCCAAAACCGTGATTATTCGGCCGGGAGATTGCGGAACCTGAAATGATTTTGGCATTTTGAAGCGGGCGACAGCCTCAAAGATAGCCCAAGAAAGAAGAAAACCTGCTTGAACTTGGTTTGCCGACAACACTTCACGCACCTGCCGAAGCGAAGCTGTAATTGCGTCCATGCCCACTTTGTTCAGACTAGTTTTGTCTCTAAGTTCATCTGCAAAGAAATACTCAAACTTCCAATTAGGCAGTTGCTCTATTTCCTTTTTTAAATCTTCTAAGCTTCTTTGCAAATTCTGCGTTCTCCGCACTTTTGCTTCTACCGCAATGCGTTCTTCGCCTCGCTTGAAGACGAAATCAGGAAGATAACCTCTGACCCCCAGCGTAAATGGCGATATCTTCTCGTTTGAAAGCTCAAACCCTAGCGGTTTATACAACTGTGTAGCATGTTCTAATACAATAGCTTCTGCTTCAGAATGAACAGCTATCATTGCGCATCTCCAAATGGATTTGAGCGAATAGTCAGATAAACGAATGGAGGTTCATTTGCGATGGCCTCCATAATCAAGGGGGGTAGCGTGACCACGTCAGAATACTCGTCAGGTAAAAATCGATGCGCAACAACTCGGCGAACCTGCTTATCATCCACGTAAATAACATTGTTCATAGCATCTTGAATTCTCTTAATAATGTTATCTACGTCGCCTTGGGGCTGCTCCGAGGGGAAATCATAAATGGTTAGTGAAAGTTCTTGGTCTGTTGGCTGCCAGTTTTGTGGCAGCGCAGATAGAGCGGCGTTTTTCACTCTTTCCATCCAGTCTAGTTTTCCGAAACCTTTGGCCTTCAACGAAACTGGAGTGCCCGGGACTGAAAAGCGAATGTCTATTTCGTATAGGCTCATTGGTTTAATGTTCCCTCACACATCCAACTCCCCACAAACCGCGCGTTTTCCTGAGTATACTGATACTGCAGTTCCGACTTTTTTGCCCACCACCCCCTAAACCAACACCCTCTGCACAATCCCCGGCTCCTTCTCGATCAGGGCCAGCAGCACCCGTGCCGGGCCGTCCGGGGTGCGGCGGTTGTGTTCCCAGTTCAGCAGGGTGGCTTTCTTGACGCCGATGGAGCGGGCGAAGTCGGCCTGGCTTAACCCGGTCCGGGCGCGGATCGCGCGGACATCTGGGGTGGGCACTTCGATTTCGTGGGTCACCGCGCCGGTTTTGTCACCTTTAAGATAGGCTTCCACCTCGGTCAGGCCCTGCAGGATGCTGTCATAGGCTTTGGTCATGATTTTCTTCCGTAGCTTGCAAGAATCCGCTCGCCGATGCTGACCAAGGCGGCCTCTTCGTCTGGTTTCAGGTATGACTTCGCGTTCTTGGAAAAGACCGTCATCAGAAACACCGGCTGCCCGCGTCCGGGCGCGTAGAAGTGGATGGAGCGGAAGCCGCCACTTTTGCCGCCGCCGTCGCGGGCAAAGCGCAGCTTCCGGATACCACCGCCGAGAGATACCCCGGCTTCGGGGTTTGCGGAGAGGAAGTCGATCAGATCGTTGCGTTCGGCATCCGTCATGATGGTTTTTGCCCGCCGCAGAAATTCGGGCATTTCTACAGCTGTCACTCGCATATATATGCCATTGGCGTATACGTCAATGGCATATAGCCCTCACACATCCAGCTCCTCCACAAACCGCGCATTCTCCTGAATGTACTGATACCGCAGTTCGGGCTTTTTCCCCATCAGGCGCTCGACCAGATCGCCGGTCATGCCGGGTTCGTCTTCGTCGATGGAAACACGGATCAGTTTGCGCGAGGCGGGGTCCATGGTGGTTTCTTTCAGGTCTTTGGCGTCCATCTCGCCCAGACCCTTGAAGCGTTGCACGTCGATTTTGCCTTTGCCGCCAAGGCCTTTGGCGAGCCAGAGTTCTTTTTCGGCGTCATCCGAGACATACATCCGGCGCGCGCCTTGGGTCAGGCGGTAGAGCGGCGGGCAGGCCAGATACAAATGGCCCTTGTCGATCAGCGGGCGCATCTGGGTGAAGAAGAACGTCATCAGCAGGCTGGCGATATGCGCGCCGTCAACATCGGCGTCGGTCATGATGATGATCTTGTCATAGCGCAGATCATCGACGTTGAACTTGGTGCCCATCGAGACGCCAAGTGCTTCGCAGATATCGCGGATTTCCGAATTGTCGTGCAGCTTTGCGGAGGCCGCGCCCAGCACGTTGAGGATCTTGCCCTTGAGCGGCAACAGCGCCTGCGTCTCGCGTGAGCGGGCGCCTTTGGCAGAGCCGCCTGCCGAGTCGCCCTCGACGATGAACAGCTCGGTGCCTTCGCGGTTTTTCGCGGTGCAATCGGTGAGCTTGCCGGGCAGGCGCAGTTTCTTGGTCGCGGATTTGCGGGCGGTTTCCTTCTCCATCCGGCGGCGCAGGCGTTCTTCGGCGCGCAGGATCAGGAAATCGAGGATGCTTCCCGCCGATTTCGGATCGGCGGCCAGCCAGGTGTCGAAGTGGTCGCGCACGGCGAGTTCGACATAGCGGGCGGCCTCCTCCGTCGCCAGCCGGTCCTTGGTCTGGCCCACGAATTGCGGCTCGCGGATGAAGCAGGAGACGAGGGCGCAGCCGCCGGTGAGCAGGTCGTCGCGGGTGATCTGCTCGGCTTTGCGGTTTTTCACCCGCTCGCCATAGGCGCGGATGCCCTTGAGGATGGCGGCCCAGAAGCCGCTTTCATGCGTGCCGCCTTCGGGGGTGGGGACGGTGTTACAGTAGGACTGGATGAAGCCGTCGCGCGCGGGCGTCCAGTTGATCGCCCATTCGACGGAGCCGGGGACGTTGAATTTCTCGGTGAACGGGACTTTGCCGGCAAAGGGCCGCTCGGCATAGGTGGTGGATTTCGCCAGCGTGTCGGTGAGGTAATCGGCCAGGCCGCCGGGGAAGTGGAAGATGGCCTCCTGCGGGGTCTCGCCATCGTTGACGGCGGTTTTCCAGCGGATTTCCACGCCCGAGAACAGGTAAGCCTTTGACCGCGCGGCCTTGAGCATACGGGCGGGTTTCAGGGTGAGGCTGCCGAAGATTTCCGGGTCGGGGTGAAAGGTCACAGTAGTGCCGCGCCGGTTCGGGGCGGGGCCGACCTTTTGCACCGGGCCCTGCGGGATACCGCGGGAGAATTCCTGCACGTAAAGCTCGCGGTTGCGGGCGACCTCGACCCGCATGTGGTCGGACAGGGCGTTGACCACGCTCGCGCCCACGCCGTGCAGACCGCCGGAGGTGGCATAGGCGTCGCCGCCGAACTTGCCCCCCGCGTGCAGGGTGCACAGGATCACCTCCAGCGCGGATTTGCCGGGGAATTTCGGGTGCGGGTCGACCGGGATGCCGCGACCGTTGTCGCGGATGGTGACGGTGTTGCCATCGTGCAGCTCGATCTCGATGCGTGTTGCGTGACCGGCGACGGCCTCATCCATCGCGTTGTCGAGGATCTCGGCGACAAGATGGTGCAGCGCGCGCTCGTCTGTGCCGCCGATATACATGCCGGGCCGCTTGCGCACCGGCTCCAGCCCTTCGAGCACCTCGATGGAGGAGGCGTCATAGGTCGGCGTCGCGGCGGACAGAAGGTCATTGGCCATGGCATGCTCGATTCTTGTTCTGGGTCAGGGCTGGCCGCATTAGATCACCAGCAGGGTGCGCGGCGCAAGATGGGGGGGCGCAAGATGTAGGGGCATTGCGGGGACAGGCCCCGCGCCCTAGGTTCGGGGAAGCAAATTGGGAGGATCGGAAGATGCGGGTGTTTTTCACGGGCGGATCGGGCAAGGCGGGGAAACATGTGATCCCCTATCTGGTGGAGCAAGGGCATAGGGTGCTGAACTTTGACCGGGTGCCGCTGGGCGGCGCGGGGGTGCATGACCTGTTGGGCGACATTACCGATGCGGGGCAGGTCTATTCGGCGCTGCACAGCCATGCCGGTTATGACGAGCTGGAGACCGGGCAGGGGGCAAAGGCCTTTGACGCGGTGGTGCATTTCGCCGCCATCCCGCGGATGATGATGTGCCCGGATACCGAGACCTGGCGGGTGAACGTGGTCGGCACCTACAATGTGATCGAAGCGGCGATGAAGCTGGGGATCCGCAAGGTGATCATCGCCTCGTCCGAGACCACCTATGGCATCTGCTTTGCCGATGGCGTCACCGACCCGCATTCCCTGCCGCTGACCGAAGACTATGACATCGACCCGATGGACACCTATGGCACCTCGAAAAAGGTCAACGAGGTCACCGCGCGCAGTTTCGCGCAGCGCTCGGGGGCGGACATCTATGCGTTGCGGATCGGCAATGTGGTGGAGCCACAGGAGTATGAGACGCTGTTCCCGCAGTATTTCGCCAACCCGGAGGTGCGGCGCAGGAATGCGTTCAACTATGTTGACGCCCGCGATCTGGGGCAGATCGTCGATTTGTGCCTGATAAAGGACGGCTTGGGCTATCAGGTGTTCAACGCCTGCAACTCGACCAATGGCATGAACATTCCCAATGCCGACCTGCTGGCCCGGTTCTTTCCCAATGTGCCGGTGACCGAAGAGCTGGGTCCGTGGGACAGCCTGATGTCGAACCGCAAGATCCGCGATGTGCTGGGGTTCAGGGACGCCCATGACTGGCGCGTGGCACTGCCTGACCACGGCTGATCTGAAGGAGCGGCTGCGCCGCGCGGCTTTTATCTCGTCGCGCGGCTGCGCCGCGTCTCCTCGGCAATGCGCTCTGCGCGGGAGTATTTGAGCCAAGATGACCCCCCCGCCTTGGGCTTTTGGATTTCATCTTGGCAAAAATACTCCGGGGGGAGGCGAAGCCGGGGGGCTGGCCCCCCTACTCGGGTTCCGCTGCGCGCTTTGCCCAGACGGTTTGAAACGCCGGGCGGCCTTGGGCGGCGGTCAGCCAGCGGGCGACGTTGGGGAAGGTGTCGAGCAGCGGGCTGTGGCTTTGGGCGTAGCGCAGGCATTCTGCGACCATGATATCGGCCACGGTGAAGCGGGTCAGCAGCCAGTCCTGCGTTGCCAGATGCGCCTCCAGCCGGGCGAGCGGGCGTTTGAGCTTTTCGGCGGCGACGCGGATGATGCCTTGCCCGGTCGGGGTATCGGCCTGTCCATCGCGCATCGTGTAGAGGATTTCGATGGCGGCGGGCTCGACTGCGGTGGCGGCGAACAGCGCCCATTGTTCCATCACTGAGGCTTCGTCATCCGAGGCCGGGCCAAGGGCATGTCCGTATTTGCGGGCGATGTGCAGGCAGATGGCGAGGGATTCGGTGAGCAGCAGCGCGCCGTCACGCATCGCGGGCACCTGGCCCAGCGGGTTGATGGCGAGATACTCCGGCATGGCGGTGTTCAGCGCCGCGCTGGCGGCGGTGCTGTCGGTCAGCCGGTAGGCCTGAATCACCGGGATATGGGTGAAGGGGGCTTTGCATTCCTCCAGCACCCAGAGCGGGCGGATCGCGCGGGATCGGTAAACGCCATAGATGGTCAGCATCGGGGTCGGTCCTTTTGTGGGTGCGGGAATAGCAGCATGATGCGCCGGGACGGGCAAGGGCCGATCATGGGCGGGCCTGCATGGCGCACCGGCAAATCTGCGCTGAACCCCGGTTTACGGGCATGGCGGCTGCATTTGCTTTGGGCTAATCTGCGGCGGATGAAAAACGTGATGGCGGCGATTGTTGGTCTGGTCCTGTCTGTCCCGGTCGGGGCGGCGGCGCATCCGCATGTGTTTGTTGATGCAACCATCGAGGTAATTTTTGATGCGACGGGCCGGGCCGAGGCTGTGCGGATCGGCTGGACCTATGATTCGCTGTTTTCCATGACTTACGTGGCCGAGCGGGGGCTGGACCCGGATTTTGACGGAGTGCTGACGGCGGAGGAAGAGGCGGCTTTGGCCGGGTTTGACATGGATTGGCATGAAGATTTCGCCGGCGACACCTATGCTTTGCTGGGCGAGGTGCCGCTTGGTCTGTCCGCGCCGCTGGAGCCGACGGCGGCCTATCGCGACGGCTCTCTGGTCTCTACCCATCTGCGGCGGTTGTCGGCGCCCGTGGCCCCGGTGGGCGAGGATCTGGTGGTGCAGGTTTATGATCCGTCGTTCTACACGTCGTATCTGATCGCGCAGACTCCGGTGCTGACCGGGGGCGAGGGCTGCCGGGTGCAGGTTTACGAGCCGGATCGCGCAGCCGCCGATGCGCGGCTGGAGGCCGCGATGCAGGAGCTGGCGGGCAGTGCGGATGCCGAGACCGAGTTTCCGGCGATCGGGGCGGCCTATGCCGAGGAGGCGCGGGTTACATGCGGGCCGTGACCGGGGTTTGGCGGGTGCTGGCTCTGGTCGGGCTGGGAGTCGCGTCGGTGCTGGCGGTGCTTTGGGCCAGTGGCGCGATGGAGCCTTTGGCGGCTTGGGCCGCGGGGCAGCAGCGCGCGGTGCAGGAGGCGCTGGCGCAGGCAGTGCGGGCTTTGCGCGGCGGGCAGCCGGGGGCGTGGTCGGCGCTGATGGCGGTGTGTTTCGCCTATGGGTTTTTCCATGCCGTGGGGCCGGGGCATGGCAAGGCGGTGATCGGCGGCTATGGCATGGCGCGGCGGGTGCGGTTGCCGGTGCTGGCGGGCCTCGCGCTGGCCTCGTCGCTTGCCCAGGCGGCTGTGGCGGTGGTGCTGGTGGCGGGCGGGGCGCTTGCGCTGGGCTGGACCCGGCCGCAGATGGAGGGCTTTGCAGGGACCGCGATGATGCCAGTGTCGCATGCGTTGATTGCCGGGCTGGGGCTGTGGCTGGTGTGGCGCGGGGCGCGCGGGCTGGCGGCGCGGCGGGCGGTGGCTGAGGTGGGGCATGATCATCATGGCCACCCCCACCACCATCATCATGATGAGGCCTGCGGCTGCGGTCATGCGCATGGGCCGAGTGTGGAGCAGGTGGCGCAGGTCACATCGGCCCGCGATGCGGCGGTGCTGATCGGGGCGATTGCGCTGCGCCCCTGTTCGGGGGCGTTGTTTCTGCTGATCCTGACCTTTGCCATGGGCATCGGCTGGGCCGGGGTGGCAGGGACTTTTGCCATGGGTCTGGGCACGGCGGCGGTGACGGTGATGGTGGCGGGGCTGGCATTCTGGGCGCGGGAAGGGGCTTTGGCCGCCCTGCCCGGCGCGGGGCTGGCGCGGTTCTTGCCGGGGGTGGAACTGGCGGCGGGGGCGGTGATTGCGGCGGTATCGCTGATGTTGCTGGCCGGGGCGCTCTGACACTTGCCTCTGGCCGGGGCGCATCGTATCGGTTTGCCTATGAATTCAGCAGTTGTTTCTCCGCCCGTGTCGCAATCTGCGGCAGATCATGTCCGCGCCACGCTGGCGCTGGGCCTGCCGCTGATCGGCAGCCATGTTGCGCAATTCGGGCTGCATGTGACCGACACGATCATGCTGGGCTGGTATGGCGTGGTGCCGCTGGCGGCGGGCGTGCTGGGGGCGTCGAGCTTTTTCGTGATGTTCATCCTTGGGTCCGGCTTTGCCAAGGCGGTGATGCCGATGGTGGCCAATGCGCAGGCGCAGGGCGATGAGGTACAGGTGCGGCGCGTGGCGCGGATGGGGCTGTGGCTGTCGATCCTGTTCGGGGTGCTGATATTTCCGGTGTTCTGGTCGTCTGAGGCGATTCTGCTGGCGCTGGGGCAGGCCGAGGATGTGGCGGCGCTTGGGCAGGAGTATCTGCGGATTGCCGGGTTCGGGATGATCCCGGCGCTGCTGGTGATGGTGCTGAAAAGCTATCTGTCGGCGCTGGAGCGGACGCAGGTGGTGTTGTGGATCACCGTGGCGGCGGTGCCGCTGAATGCGGCGATCAACTGGGCGCTGATCTTTGGCAACTGGGGCGCGCCGGAGCTGGGGGTGGCGGGTGCTGCGATTGCGACGGTGGTGATCCAGATCGTGTCGCTGGGGTTGCTGTGTCTTTATGCGGCACTGTTGCCGTCGCTGCGGCGCTATCAGCTGTTCATCCGGTTCTGGCGCCCCGACTGGGGCGCGTTTGCATCGGTGTTCCGTCTGGGCTGGCCGATGGGGCTGACCGGGCTGGCCGAGAGCGGGTTGTTTCAGGCATCTGCGCTGATGATGGGCTGGATCGGCACGGTCGAGCTGGCGGCACATGGCATCGCCCTGGAGATCACGGCGCTGGCCTTCATGGTGCATGTTGGCCTGTCCAACGCGGTGACGGTGCGCACCGGGCGCTTTGCCGGGGCGCGCGATTACGATGCCATGCGGCTGGGGGCCAAGGTGGCGATCGGGCTGTCGCTGGCGGTGGCCGGGCTGACCATGGTGATTTTCCTGAGCTTTCCCGAGCCGCTGATTTCGCTGTTCCTCGACCCGGCGGAACCGGCGCGGGGCACGATTCTGGCGGTGGGGGCGGCGCTATTGGCCTGTGCGGCGCTGTTCCAGCTGGCGGATTCGATGCAGGTGATGGCGCTGGGCTTGCTGGCCGGGGTGCAGGATACACGGGGGCCGATGATCTATGCCGCGATCAGCTATTGGCTGATCGGGATGCCGGCGAGCTATATTCTGGCGTTTCCGCTGGGCTTTGGCGCGGTCGGTTTGTGGCTGGGGCTGGTGGTCGGGCTGGCCTGTGCGGCGGTGAGCCTGATGGCGCGGTTCTGGGCGCGACTGCCTGCGGCGGTGTGATTGGGGTGAGCGTCGAGGGGGGTGCTGCCCCCGCCTGCGGCCCCCCGGAGTATTTGCAAAGCAGCAATTGCAAGCGATGGGTTGAGGCGGGGGCGGGCGCGCGCTATCTGGGGCGGGTTCTGCAAGGAGAGCTGCCATGCCTGTGTTTCTGACTTCTGAGGATGCGGATTTCGAAGCGCAGTTTGCGGCGCTGTTGGGGATGAAGCGCGAAGAGGCGGAAGATGTGGATCAGGTCGTGGCCGGGATCATCGCCGATGTGCGGACCCGGGGCGATGCGGCGGTGCTGGAGCTGACGGCACGGTTTGACCGGCTGGAGCTGACGGCGGCGGGCATGGCGTTTTCGGACGCGGAGATTGCGGCGGAGATTGCCAAGGTATCGCCGGAGGACCGGGCGGCGCTGGAGCTGGCGGCGGAGCGGATCCGGGCCTATCACGACCGGCAGCGCCCTGAAGATGCGAGTTGGACCGATGCGGCGGGGGCGCAGCTGGGCTGGCGCTGGACGCCGGTGTCGGCGGCGGGGCTTTATGTGCCGGGGGGGCTGGCGTCTTATCCGTCATCGGTGCTGATGAATGCGATTCCGGCCAAGGTGGCGGGGGTGTCGCGGCTGGTGGTGACCTGCCCGACGCCGGGGGGTGTGGTCAACCCGCTGGTGCTGTTGGCGGCGCAGATTGCCGGGGTGGATGAGGTGTACCGCATCGGCGGCGCGCAGGCGATTGCAGCGCTGGCCTATGGGACGGCGACGATTGCGCCGGTCGACAAGATCACCGGGCCGGGCAATGCCTTTGTCGCGGCGGCCAAGCGGCGGGTGTTTGGCCGGGTCGGCATCGACATGATCGCGGGGCCGTCGGAGATTCTGGTGATTGCCGATGCCGGGAATGATCCGGACTGGATCGCGCTGGATCTGTTGAGCCAGGCGGAGCATGACCAGAGCGCGCAGGCCATTCTGATCACCACCGATGCGGGTCTGGCGCGCGCTGTTGTGTTGGCCGTCGAGGCGCGGTTGCAGACGCTGGAGCGGCGCGAGATTGCTGGGGCATCGTGGCGCGACAATGGCGCGGTGATCGTGGTGGAAACGCTGGCGCAGGCGGCGGCACTGGCCAACCGGATCGCACCCGAGCATCTGGAGATCATGGTGGAAGATGCCGAAGGGCTGGCCGCGCAGATCCCGCACGCGGGGGCGATCTTTCTGGGGCCGTGGACGCCGGAGGCGATCGGCGATTATGTCGGCGGGCCGAACCACGTGCTGCCGACCGCGCGCTCGGCGCGGTTCTCCAGCGGGCTGAATGTGCTTGATTTCATGAAGCGCACCACCATGGCGCGGATGACGCCCGAGGCGCTGAAAGCCATCGGCCCCAGCGCCGAGCGGCTGGCGATCAGCGAGAGCCTTGAGGCGCATGGGTTGAGCGTGCGGGCACGGCTGGACCGGCTGAATGGGTGAGGCGGCACCCGCCCTTGTGCCGGAGCTTTCGGTCAGTGACTGGCGGGCCAGCCGCGCGTTTTATTGCGACATTCTTGGGTTTTCCTGTCTCTATGATCGCCCGGAGGAGGGCTTTGCCTATCTCACGCGGGGCGGCTTGCACCTGATGCTGGATCAGATCGGGCAGGGCCGCAGCTTTGATGCGCTGCTGACGCACGCGGATCGGCCGTTTGGGCGCGGGCTGAACCTGCAGATGCAGGCCCCCGACATTGCGCCTCTGGTTGCCGCGTTGAAGGATGCGGGCTGGCCCTTGCTCCTGCCGCCAGAGGATCGCTGGTATCGCAAAGGCGGGGTCGAGACGGGCAACCGTCAGTTTATCGTGGCAGATCCGGATGGCTATCTGCTGCGGTTCTTTCAGGATCTGGGCGAAAGACCGGCATTGGCGGGGTGACGCGGCATCGCAGCGCTTGCACCGCGCCCCACGGTCGGGCATCACCTTGTGTATCACCGAGCAAGGCCCGCCCATCATGACCAACCGCATCTGCCATATCGACATCGACGACAAGGGCCTTGCCCGCCCGACGGCGGAGATCGAGCAGGAGCGCCGCGTGGCGATCTTTGATCTGCTGGAGGAAAACAGCTTTGCCCTGCCCGCGCGCGAGGGGCGGCCGGTGCCGCCGGGGCCGTACCGGCTGGCTCTTGCGATCCGCGAGGGGCGGCTGGTGTTCGACATAGGCTCCGAGGCGGGTGAGGCGGTGGGGGCGTTCCATCTGTCGCTGGGGCCGTTCCGGCAGGTGGTGAAGGATTACTTCCAGATCTGCGAGTCGTATTTCGAGGCGGTCAAGCGGCTGCCGCCCAGCCAGATCGAGGCAATCGACATGGCCCGGCGCGGCATCCACAATGAAGGCGCGCGCGTGCTGCAGGAACGGCTGGAGGGCAAGGCCGAGGTGGATACCGATACGGCGCGGCGGCTGTTCACGCTGATCTGCGTTCTGCACTGGGGGTAGGCGTTTTGGGTGATTTCCCCCATTCGGTGCTGTTTTGTTGCGACCATAATGCTGTGCGCTCGCCGATGGCCGAAGCGATGATGAAAAAGTTCTACGGCCAGCGCGCCTATGTGCAGTCGGCCGGGGTCAGGAATGACATGGAGGTAGACGGGTTTTCGGTTGCCGTCTGCCGGGAACTGGGGATCGAGCTGGCCCGGCACCGCAGCCGCAGCTTTGAAGAGATGAAGGAATGGGGCGATGATCTGTCGCAGTTCGACCTGATCATCGCGCTGTCGCCTGCCAGTCAGCGGATGGCGCTGGAGCTGACCCGGCATTTCCATCTGGATATCGAGTATTGGCCGATTCTGGACCCGACGGGTCTTGGGGAGTCGCGCGAGAGCAAGCTGTCGGCCTACCGGCAGGCGCGTGACCAGATCCGCGACCGGATGATCGCGCGCTTTGGCACGCCGACAGAAGGCGGGTCTGTGGAATAGGCGGCGTGTTCCGCTTTGGCTTTTGATGTCAGACTGTCAGCTCCGCCTCTGCCCCCGCCGGGTGCGCGCAGATCCGGGGCAGGTTGCCTTCGATCCAGGCGGTCAGAGCGATGACATGTGCCGCCGCCTCGGTCCCCAGCGGGGTCAGGCTGTAGCTGACATGTGGCGGCACCACATCGCGCGCGACCCGCAACACAAAGCCATCCGCCTCCAGCTGTTGCAGGGTCTGCGCCAGCATGCGCTCGCTGACGCCGGTGATGCGCCGGCGCAATTGGGCAAAACGGTGCGGGCCGGTGGCGAGCGTGACCATCACCAGAGTGCCCCATTTGCTGGTCAGGTGCTGCAATATGGCGCGCGACGGGCAGTCGGCGGCCAGAACATTGCCCCGGTCCCAGTGGTTCACCAAGTCATGTGCTGTCGTGGAAAGGGTCATGTGCGCCTCTGCGGTATACTAACAAAAATGTAGGTACTTACGTTTCGGAAGTAAAGCCCGTACCTCTCTGGCATCACAGCACAGGAGAGACCCATGACCACCATCGCCGTCACCGGAGCCACCGGCCAACTCGGCCGCCTTGCCATCAAGGCCCTCGTCGCACGCGGCGCGTCCCCCATCGCGCTTGCCCGCAGCCCGGAAAAGGCGGCTGACCTTGGTCTCGAAGTCCGGGCCCTTGACTACACCGCCCCCGATGTGGCGGCGCTGGCGGGCGTCGAGGTGCTGGTGCTGATTTCGTCGAGTGATCTGAACGACAGGGTGGGCCAGCATGCCAATGCCATCGCGGCGGCCAAAGCGGCGGGCGTGGACCGGGTGATTTATACCTCCGTCCTCAAGGGGGATGCCTCACCGATGCTGCTGGCGCAGGATCACATTGCAACCGAAGCCGCGCTGAAAGCCTCTGGCCTGCGCTATACCATCCTGCGCAATGGCTGGTATCTGGAGAACCTGACCGGATCGCTGGGGGCGTCTCTTGCGCATGGGGCGGTGATCGGGGCCGCCAAAGATGGCCTGTTCTCTGCCGCCGCCCGCGCCGATTTTGCCGAAGCCATTGCGGCCACCGCCGCGACGCCCGGACATGAGAATGCGGTCTATGAGCTGGCGGGCGACACCGCCTTTACCATGGCGGAGTTCGCGGCCGAACTGGGCCGCCAGTCCGGCAAGGACATGCGCTATGACTCCCTGCCCGAGGCGGCCTATGTTGATCTTCTGCAAGGCCTTGGCCTGCCCGAGGGCGCTATCGCCATTATTGCCGACATTGATGCCCATGCCGCCAAGGGTGCCTTGTATGACGACAGCCGCACCTTGTCGCGCCTGATCGGCCGCCCGACGACACCGATGGCAGAGGTGATCGCACAGGCGCTGGCAAGTCTCTGATATTTGCTGCTTTTCCAAATACTCCGGGGGTGTGGGGGCTGGCCCCCACTCCGCCACCGGCAAAAGGGGCCTAGCCATCCGGATCAATGCCGCTATCGTGCGGTCAAAACCCCGGAGCCTTTGATGTCCAGAACCTCAGCCGAAACCACCCTTGCCGCCTATTACGCCGCTTTCAATGCGGGTGATCCCGCCGGAATGCTGGCGCTGGTGACCGATGATGTCGAGCACCGGGTGAATGAGGGCGGCATCCGGCACGGGCGCGCAAAATTCACGGAATTCTGCGCGCATATGGGCGTCAGCTACCGCGAAGAGCTGCGGGATCTGGTGATCTTTGCCAATGACGATGGCACGCGCGGGGCGGCGGAATTTACCGTGCATGGCGAATATCTGCAAACCGATCCGGGCCTGCCAGAGGCGCGGGGGCAGCGCTATGTGCTGCCTGCGGGGGCGTTCTTTGATCTGCAGGGCGGCCGGATTACCCGGATCACCACGTTTTACAACCTGTCAGACTGGGTTGCCCAGGTGTCGGCATGACCCGGGGCGGGCTGCCGGACGGCATTTCCGTCCGGGCCTTGCAGGGCGCGGATCTGGAACCGCATCTGGATGCTGTGGCGGGCTTGCGGATCGCGGTGTTCCGCGACTGGCCCTATCTGTATGACGGCACGCTGGACTATGAGCGCGAATATCTGCAGACCTATCGCGACTCCCCCCTGGCCCTGCTGGTGGGGGCGTTTGAGGGTGAGCGGCTGATCGGGGCCTCGACCTCGACCCCGATGGAGGATCACGCTGCCGAATTTGCCGCGCCGCTGGCCGGGCTGGGGCTGCCGCCGGGCGCGATCCTGTACGGGGCCGAATCGGTGCTGCTGCCCGCCTATCGCGGGCTTGGGCTGGGGCACCGGTTCTTTGACCTGCGCGAAGACCATGCCCGGGCGTTGGGGCGCAGTCATGTTGCGTTTTGTTCGGTGCAGCGGCGTGAGGATCACCCGGCGCGGCCCGCAACCTACCGGACCAACGATGCGTTCTGGCGCGGCCGGGGCTATGCGCCGGTGCCCGGTGCAATGGCTGAATTTTCATGGCTGGATCTCGGCGACACGGCTGAGAGCAAGAAACCCCTGCAATTCTGGATGCGCGCCCTATGACCGATTTCACCCTCGCCGCGGCTGCCTATGATTTCACTTGGTTCGATCATTTCGACGACCACGCCGCCAAGCTGGGCACTTGGGTGGCCGGGGCTGCCGGGCAGGGGGCAAAGCTGCTGGTGTTCCCGGAGTACGGCTCGATGGAGCTGGCAAGCCTTGGCGGGCGCGCGGTGGCGGCGGATCTGGAGGCGGGGTTGCACGAGGTGGCGCGGCATGGCGCGGCCACCGATGCGCTGCATCTGGAGCTGGCGCGGCAGCATGATTGCCTGATCCTTGGCGCGTCGCGGCCGTTTTTTACCGGCCCGCGCCCGGTGAACCGTGCCACGCTCTATGGCCCCGATGGCATCATCGGCCATCAGCACAAGCAGATCATGACCCGGTTCGAGCGCGAAGAATGGGATGTGGTAGCTGGGCAGGGGTTGACCCCGTTTGACACCGATCTGGGCCGGATCGGCGTGATCATCTGCTATGACAGTGAGTTTCCGCTGCTGGGGCGGCATCTGGTCGATCAGGGGGCCGAGATTTTGCTGGCCCCGTCCTGCACCGAAACGCTGGCCGGGTTTTGGCGGGTGCGGATCGGGTCGATGGCGCGGGCGCTGGAAAATCAATGCGTTGTCGCCCATGCGCCGACGGTCGGGCCTTGCGATTTCTGCCCGGCGGTGGATGCCAATACCGGGTCGGCGTCGATCTATGGCCCGCCCGACACCGGCTTTCCGCCCACCGGCATTCTGGCCGAGACCGCGCTGAATGTGCCGGGTTGGGCGGTGGCAGAGGTGAGCCTGGAGGCGATCCGCCATGTCCGCCGCGACGGGCGGGTGCTGAACCATCTGCATTGGGCAGAGCAGGCAGCGCGCACGGCGGGCTGAGGGGGGACGCCCCGTGGCCCGCGCGCGCGCAGAGGGCCGTCAGGGCCGCTGAGCGGCGCGGCGCGGAGAATCCTCTTGAAAACCCGGAAAATCAGGCGCATATGCGCGGCACATGGCCTGCGGTTCCCGCGGGCTCATATTTATTGGAGTGACCATGGCCAAGGAAGACATTCTCGAATTCCCCGGTGTCGTCAAGGAACTCCTGCCGAATGCGACATTCAAGGTTGAACTCGACAATGGCCATGAATTGATCGCAGTGATGGCAGGCAAGATGCGCAAGAACCGCATCCGGGTTCTGGCAGGCGACAAAGTGCAGGTGGAAATGACCCCGTATGACCTGTCAAAGGGCCGTATCAATTACCGCTTCAAGTAAATGCGGCTGATCCTGGGGTCCGCCAGCCCGCGCCGGAAAGAGCTTCTGGCGCAGCTCGGGCTGACGCCTGATGCCGTGCTTCCCCCCGACATCAACGAAGACCCGCAGGCCCGCGAACTGCCGCGGCCCTATTGCGCGCGGATCGCGCGGGAAAAGGTGCTGGCGGTGAAGGCCGGGCCGGAAGATGTGGTGCTGTGCGCCGATACCACGGTGGCGCTTGGCCGCCGTATCCTTGGCAAGCCCGCCAATGCGGGCGAAGCGGCAGCGTTTCTGACGCTGCTGGGCGGGCGGCGGCATGAGGTGATCACCGCTGTTGCCGTGCGCCGGGGCGACCGCATTCTGACCCGCGAGTCGGTGAGCACGGTCAAGATGAAACGGCTGTCGGATGCCGAGCTAAACACCTATCTTGCGTCGGATGACTGGCAGGGCAAGGCGGGCGGCTACGGCATCCAGGGTCTGGCGGGCGCGCTGATCCCGTGGATTCAGGGCAGCTTTACCGGGATCATGGGGTTGCCGGTGGCGGAAACCGCAGTTTTGCTGGAGGCCATCGGCTATCCGGTCTGGAGGCAGGGATGAAGGGGCGCGTGGTTATCGTCGACGAGATCGACGGGCGGCAGGTGGCAGGGTTGGTGGTGGACGGGCGGCTGGAAGAGCTGTCGGTCGACCCCGAAGGCGATGCGGTGCTGCCGGGCGCGATCTACCGCGCCATTGCGGATCGTCCGGTCAAGGGGCAGGGCGGGATTTTTGTGAAGCTGCCCGAAGGCTCGGGCTTTCTGCGCCAGATCAGCGGCATTGCCCCCGGTCAGCGCCTGCTGGTGCAGGTCAGCGGGCCGGCAGAATCCGGCAAGGCGATTCCGGTCACGGCGCGGCTGCTGTTCAAGTCGCGCTTTGCCATCATCACCCCCGATGCGCCGGGGCTGAACATCAGCCGCCGCATTCGGGATGAAGACGCACGCGCCGAGCTGGCCGGGATTGCCACCGCTGGCATGGCGGGCGCAGCGGAAACGCTGGGGCTGATCCTGCGCTCGGCCTGCGACGGGGCGGAGCCGGAGGCGATTGCCGAAGACATCGCCGCGATGCGCGGTCTGGCCGAGGCGGTGCTGGTTGACCTGAAGGGCGATGCCGAACTGCTGGTCGATGGGCCGGGCGCGCATGACATTGCGTTCCGCGACTGGCTGGATCCGGAGCCGGATGAGGCAGTGACAGAGCCGGGCGGCTTTGCCGAACATGGCGTCGATGCGATGGTCGCCGATCTGCTGACCGCACGCGTCGATCTGGTGGGCGGGGGGCACATGATGATCGAGCCGACCCGGGCTCTGGTGGCAGTCGATGTAAACACCGGGCCCGATACCAGCCCGGCGGCCAGTCTGAAGGTGAATATCGCCGCCGCCCGCGATCTGCCGCGCCAGCTGCGCCTGCGCGGGCTTGGTGGGCAGGTGGTGGTGGATTTCGCGCCGATGTCAAAGAAAGACCGTGCCATTCTGGATCAGGTGATCAAGGCCGCGTTCAAAGGCGACGGCGAGGCCAATCTGGCGGGCTGGACCACGCTGGGCCTGTATGAGCTGACCCGCAAGCGCGACCGTCTGCCGCTGGCCGAGGTGGCGGGAGGGCTGTTCGCATGAGCTGCCCGATCTGCAAGAAAGACACCGATCCGAAGTACCGCCCGTTCTGCTCGCGCCGCTGTGCCGACGTGGATCTGGGCCGCTGGCTGACCGAAAGCTACGCGATTCCCGCGCCGGAAGGCGAGGAAGAGACCCCGCCAGAGCTGGACGACGAAGACCGTCAGTCGCGGCACTGAGCGGCGATCAGGCGGGGAGGCAAAAATCCGAAAAAGCCTCTGGACAGCCCCGCCGCCCTGACGTATCACCCGCCAACCAAGCGGCAACGCCGCAAAGGTCCGGTGCCCGGATAGCTCAGTTGGTAGAGCAGCGGATTGAAAATCCGCGTGTCGGCGGTTCAAATCCGTCTCCGGGCACCATTTATATCCCATATTCTCTGAGTGCCGTGCTGATCGTCGCAACGTCTGGCGCGATCGCATCAAGCATGTCGTCGTACCAGACAGCGACCTGTGATCACTGTCTGGTGCGTTTGGCACAACACCGCTTTGCCCGGATCGGGATCAGTGGGCGGCGGCCCAGTTGAGGCCCTGACCTGCCTCGACCGTCAGGGGCACCTTGAGGGTCAGAACCGGGTGATGGGCGTTTTCCATTACCGCTTTGGCGATCCGGGTCAGTTCGGCTGCGTCGTCCTCTGCCACGTCGAACAGCAGTTCGTCATGGACCTGCAGCAGCATCTTGGCATCAAGGTGGGTGATCGCGTCAGGCATGCGGATCATGGCGCGGCGGATCACATCGGCCGCGGTGCCTTGAATCGGCGCGTTGATGGCGGCGCGTTTGGCAAATCCGGCGGTCGGGCCTTTGGCGTTGATTTCCGGCGTATGAATTTTGCGACCAAACAGGGTCTGCACATAGCCTGAACCTTGCGCAAATTTGACAGTTTCCGACATGTATTCCTTGATGCCCGGAAAACGCTCAAAATAGCGGTCGATGAAGCCCTGCGCCTCGGCGCGCGGGATCCGCAGATTGCGGGCAAGGCCAAAGCCCGAGATGCCGTAGATCACGCCGAAGTTGATCGCCTTGGCCCGGCGGCGGATGTCGGGGGTCATCTGGTCCAGGGGCACGCCGAACATCTCGGAGGCGGTCAGCGCGTGGATGTCGATGCCGTCGCGGAACGCCTGTTGCAGCGAGGGTATATCGGCGACATGGGCGAGGATGCGCAGCTCGATCTGGCTGTAGTCGAGCGAGACCAGCACCCGGCCTGCGGGCGCGACAAAGGCCTCGCGGATGCGGCGGCCCTCTTCGGTGCGGATCGGGATATTCTGCAGGTTGGGATCGGTCGAGGACAGCCGCCCGGTGACCGCGCCGACCAGCGAATACGAGGTGTGGACCCGCCCGGTTTCAGGGTTGATGTGGTCTTGCAGCGCGTCGGTATAGGTGGATTTCAGCTTTGCCAGCTGCCGCCAGTCCAGCACGCGGGCGGCGAGTTGCGCGCCTTGCGGATAGGTGTCTTCCAGCGTGGTGATGTCTTCGAGCACATCGGCCCCGGTGGCATAGGCCCCGGTCTTGCCCTTGGTGCCGCCGGGCAACCCGAGGCGGTCGAACAGCACCTCGCCCAGTTGCTTGGGGGAGCCTACGTTGAACTTGTCACCGGCGAGGGTCTGGATTTCATCCTCCAGCCCGGCCATTTTCTGCGCAAACGCGTTTGACATGCGCGACAGCGTATCGCGGTCAACCTGAATGCCGTGCATTTCCATCCGGGCCAGCACCGGCACCAGTGGGCGTTCCAGCGTTTCATAAACGGTGGTGACCTGTGCGCGGTGCAGGTTGGGCCGGAAGCTCTGCCACAGGCGCAGGGTCACATCGGCATCTTCAGCCGCGTATTTCACCGCATCGTCAATCGCCACCCGGTCAAAGGTGATCGCCGATTTGCCCGAGCCGAGCAGCGGCTTGATCGGGATCGGGATATGGCCGAGATAGGTTTCCGACAGCGTATCCATGCCGTGGTTGTGCAGCCCGGCGTACATGGCCGAGGACATCAGCATGGTGTCTTCGACGGGGGCCACAGTCACACCGACGCGGGCGAAAATCTTCCAGTCATATTTCATGTTCTGGCCGATTTTCAGGATCGCCGGATCTTCGAGGATGGGTTTCAGCACCGCCAGCACGTCCGCCAGCGGCAGTTGCCCCGGCACCAGATCGGTCGAGCCGAACAGATCGCCGCCGCCCTGTTTGTGGCCGATGGGGATATAGCAGGCGCGGCCCGGATCAACGGCGAGGGAAATGCCGACCAGTTCGGCGCGCATCTCATCCAGACTGGTGGTTTCGGTGTCCACAGCGACATGGCCGATCTCGCGGATGCGGTCGGCCCAGGCTTGCAAGGCAGTAAGGGTGTCGATCCGCTCATAGGTGCTGTGGTCAAACGGCAGCCGTTCGGGGGCGGCGGTCAGCGGTTCCGGTGTCTCGGGCACAGCCGGCGCCTCGACCTGCAACCGGTCCGAGACGCGGCGGGTGAGGGTGCGGAACTCCATCTCTTGCAGAAAGGCGAGCAGGGTTTCAGGGTCGGGCTCAAGGACCGACAGATCGGCGATGGTGAAGTCGAGCGGCACTGCGGCATCCAGCGACACAAGGCGTTTGGAAATGCGGATCAGATCGGCGTTGTTGATCAGCGCTTCGCGGCGTTTGGGCTGTTTGATTTCGCCTGCGCGGTCCAGCAGGGTTTCCAGATCGCCATATTCGTTGATCAAAAGGGCCGCCGTTTTCAGCCCGATGCCCGGTGCGCCCGGCACGTTGTCGACCGAATCGCCGGCAAGCGCCTGCACATCGACCACGCGCTCTGGCCCGACGCCGAATTTCTCGATCACCTCGTCGCGGTCGATGGTCTTGTCTTTCATCGGGTCGCGCATCCGCACGCCGTTGCCGACCAGTTGCATCAGGTCTTTGTCCGAAGAGATGATGGTGCAGGCCCCGCCCGCCTCGACCGCTTGCCGGGCAAGGGTGGCGATGATGTCGTCGGCCTCATACCCGTCGATCTCGATGCAGGCGACGTTGAAGGCGCGGGTGGCGGCGCGGGTCAGGGGGAATTGCGGGCGCAGGTCTTCGGGCAGCTCAGGGCGGTTGGCTTTATATAGGGGGTAGATGTCATTGCGGAAGGTTTTTGAGGAATAGTCAAAGATTACCGCGATATGGGTCGGCACCTCGCGCCCCGATTTGGTCAGCTCGCCCCACAGGATGTTGCAGAACCCGGCGACGGCCCCCACCGGCAGGCCGTCGGATTTGCGCGTCAGCGGTGGCAGCGCATGATAGGCGCGGAAGATATAGGCCGAGCCGTCGATCAGATGCAGGTGGTGCCCCTTGCCGAAACTGTCGCTCATCGCCAAACTCCTTGCCGTGTATCTGGGGTCTGTCTTGCCATGTTCCTGCGTCTGCTGCCACCCTTGCTTGTTGCCGCCACCCCGGTCTTTGTCACCCCGGCCTTTGCCGAGGCGGATCTGTGCCCGATGACCGATGACGGGTCAAACTGCGTGCGGATCCTTGCCTGTATCGGTGAGCAGGGGCGCTGGTTTCATGGCCGCGCCCTTGGCCGCGGCGAGGGCACGCTGGCCGGCGTGATGAATGACGGCGTGCAATGCGTCGGCGACTGGACCAGCCGGAACGCCTTTGGCACCGGGCAGGCCAGTGTGAGCTGTGACGACGGGATGAGCGCGACGGTGATCTATTTCTATCAGGATGAATACACCGGCACGGCGCTTGGCAAGGGGATCAGCAACCGCGAAGAGGTGGTGCAAAGCTGGTCGGGGCTGCATGTGCTGGACTATTTCCGCGACGGGAACCCAAGTGCAGAGGCGGTGATGAAATGTGGCAGCCATGACATTCCGGTCAGCTGACAAAGAGATGTGGCGCGCATCGGCTTGACCGGGGCGGCAAAGCGCGGCAGGGTATGCGCATGCTGCACCTGACTGTCATATCCAGCGCTTCGGCGTCGTTTTATTGGACCTGCGCCATATAGGCGGCAGGGCAGTTTCGTCTGAAACCCCCATCAGCCGCCCGCAAGGGTCAGGCCGATGGAAAGGTTCCCCTCGCGGGCCCTTCGCGAGAGAGAGACCTGACCGTGATACCGAACCATCCCCCGATCGAGATCCGCCCGCTTGAGGCGGCACATCTGCCCGAAGTGCATCGCATGCTGATCGAGCTTGCCAGTCATCATGGCGATGTGGCCACCATCACGCCGCCGGTGCTGCGGTCGCTGGTGCTGGATGCACCTGATTTGCGCGGGCTGGTCGCGTTTCCCATGGACCGTCCGTCCCGTCTTCCGGTCGGCTATGCGCTGCTGTCACGGCGCACCGACCTGATCACCGGGCGGTCGGGCTATGACATAACGCATCTGTTTGTGCAGGATGTGTTTCGTGGCCGCGGCATCGGGCGGGCGCTGATTGCGGCGGCGCGCGGGCTTGCGCTGGCAGAGGGCTGCACCCGGCTGACCATCGGCACGCATCCGGCAAATGCCGGGGCGGCGGCGGCGTACCGCGCGATGGGGCTGGCAGAGCGCCCGGCTCCGGGGCCGTCGTTTGCGGTGGCTTTGGGGTAAAAGCGCAGCCTAGTGATCGTCGTGGGCATGCTCACGGTCGATCACGTAGCGTTTGTCGCAATAGCCGCATTCGACATAGCCCAGACCCTGCGGAATCGTCAGCCAGACGCGGGGGTGACCCAAAGCGCCCTCGCCGCCGTCGCAGGCGACTTTCCAGGTGGTGACGATCTGGGTTTCTGGCGCGTCGATGCTCATGGCTGGAATCCTGTGGCTTTGCTGCGCCCGCATCATACGGAAAACCGGAGCGCGGGCAAGGGTTGCGCGCAAAGCGCGCGGGCGGGCAAGGGTGGCGCGCAAGGCGCGCGGGGGCAAGGGTTGCGCGCAAAGCGCGCGGGTGGTCAAGGGGGACGCGTGTCAGTTGCCGATCGGGCGGTTGCGGGATTTGAGCGCCTGCAACCACATCAACCCGTGCACCGTGGCGCGGGCCGGGCGGTACTCGCCCGAGACCCAGACCGTGCTGTCGGTGGCATCCAGCTCCGCACACAGCGCGGGCAGGTCAAAGCCGCCGCCGCCCGGTTCGTTGCGTGAGGGAAAACCCGCGATCTGGACATGGCTGACCCGCTGGCGGTGCGCGGCCCAGACCGCACTGGCATTGCCGTGAATGCGGGCCGCGTGCCAGACATCGAATTGCAGCCCGATTTGCGGCGCGTTCAGGTCTTCCAAGATGCGGGCGGCCTGATCGAAATCGTTCAGGAAATAGCCCGGCATGTCATCGGGATTGATCGGCTCGACCGTCAGCTGCAGACCGGGGGCCTGCTGGACCGCCCATGTCAGGTTTTCGCGGTAGACCTGTTCGGCCTGCGGCCCCCGGGCCACACCGGCCATCACATGCAGCCGTTCGGCCCCCAGCCGGGTTGCCAGACTTGCGGCGCGCAGAAAGCCGGTGCGAAAGCGCTCTTCCTCGCCCGGGACGGCGGCAAAGCCACGGTCGCCCGCCGACCAGTTGCCGGGCGGGGTGTTGATCAGCGCCAGCGGCAGGCCCGACAGCGCCTTTTCCCACTCTGCCTCGGGGTGGTCATAGGGAAACAGGATTTCGGCCCCGTCGAACCCTGCCTGTGCGGCAAGCTCGGGTCGGTGCAGGCTGGGCACCTCGGTGAACAGCATCGTCAGGTTTGCGGCAAATCGGGGCATTCAGGGCAGGTCAGCCGATGGGATCATGGGAAAGAAAACTCCCGCAGACCAGACGCCGAACCAGGGGGTGCCGTCAACCTCTTCCTGCGTGCCCAGATCGACCAGACGATAGAATGTCTTGCGGTCGATCAGCGCCTCCATTCCGGCGCGGATGTGGATATAGGGCGACGGCTCGCCGCTGTCCGGATTGCGCGTCACCCGGATGGCATTTTCGGGGCCGGCCACAACCTCGTCCCCGGTTTTGGTGGCAAAGGTCAGACGCTGCGCAGGGCCCGTGCCCTCGGCGGTGAAATCGGTGGCCAGAAACGGCGCGTCATCGACCTGGATGCCCAGCTTTTCCACCGGGGTCACCAGATAAAACCGGTCGCCTTCGCGTTTCAGGATCGACGAGAACAGCCTGACCATCGGGGCGCGGCCAATCGGCGTGCCTTCGTGATACCAGGTGCCGTCACGGGCGATGCGCATGTCCATCTCGCCGCAATAGGGCGGGTTCCACAGATGCACCGGGGGCGGCCCCTTTTTCGGCACAGCCGCAAGCGAGGCGGTCAGCCCGTCAACCGAGACGGCGGCGCGTGGTTCTTTCGACATCAGAGCGGTGGCTCCTTTCACGGGGCGCTGCCCGGCCGACACAAAGCCGGGCCTGCGGGCGCGATGACCAGCCAATGTAAGCCTGCTTTGCGCATTTGACCACCACCTGTGACGGCGGATCCCCTTCGGATGTGCCGGGCAAAGCGGGCGGGTCTGAACGCCCCTCCGGCGCAGGGTCTGATTCAGATGATGGTCTATACCGGGCTCAGGGCCGGTGTTGCCGTTGGGTGAGGCGTGTACTGCGGGACAGTCTGGCGGGAAATCTGCGCCTGTGGTGTGACGAAGCCTTGCATCGGCCCGGCGGCCCGCGCATGCAGGGGGCATGACCGATGCACCTGATCAGACCCCCTTGCCGCTTGCGTCGCTTGGCTGGACGGCATTTTTCGACGACCAGCTGACGGAGGAGGACAGGGCGCTGGACCCGATGCGGGTGGCCACGGTTCACCGCGCCCGGATGAGCGCGCAATCGGTGCGCGGTCCGGTGCGGTTGCAGACCCCGCCGCTGACCAACACCGCCGATTACGCCGTGGGGGATTGGGTGCTGGTGGTGCCGGACACCAACCTGCTGACCCGCCGGCTGGAGCGCAAGACGCTGATCCAGCGCCGCACCGAAGGCGGGCGGGTGCCGCAGCTGATCGCGGCCAATGTCGACACGCTGTTCATCGTGACCTCATGCAATGACGATCTGAACCCGGCGCGGCTGGAGCGGTATCTGGCACTCGCCAATGAGGTGGGCACGACCCCGGTGATCGTGCTGACCAAGGCCGATCAGGTGGCGGATACCGCGCCATATATTGCTCAGGTGGCGGGCCTGCAGCGCGACCTGCCGGTGGTGGCGCTGAATGCCAATGCGCCGGAGGCTGCTGCTGCGCTTGCTCCATGGTGCGGCGTAGGGCAGACGGTGGCGCTGGTCGGCTCGTCCGGCGTGGGGAAATCGTCGCTGCTGAACACGCTGGCCGCCAAATCGGCGGAAGAGGCGCAGGCGACCGGCAGCATCCGCGAGGATGATGCCAAGGGGCGGCACACCACCACGTCGCGATCCCTGCACGGCATTGTGGGCGGGGCTTGGGTGATCGACACGCCGGGCATCCGCACCCTGCATGTCAGCGATATTTCGGTTGGCCTCGATGTGCTGTTTGCCGAGATTGCCGAACTTGCCCCCGGGTGCCGGTTCCGCGACTGCACCCATGCCCACGAGCCGGGCTGCGCGGTGCAGGCGGCGGTTGCCGCTGGCACCCTCGATCCGGCCCGGCTGGAGCGGTGGCGCAAGTTGATTGATGAGAACCGCAGCAATACGCCGGTGGCGACAGGACCGCGCGGGAACAAGACCATGAAGGCTTTTGGCAAGCATCGCTGACCTCTGCGCTTGATAGGCGATTCCTATCAATCAACGGATTTGCGATATTGATTGCCGATGCTTCGGCGCGGTATCCTGAAGGCTGACGCCAGCAAAGGCCAGCCATGCCCCAAAGATTGCCCGCCCCTACCGAATCTGAGATCACCGCGCTGATTGACCGGCACCTGTCGCTGGAAGGGCCGCTGTTGCCGATCCTGCATGCGATACAGGCGCGCTTCGGTCATGTGCCCGCAAACGCTCAGCCGCTGATCGCGGCGGCGCTGAACATCAGCAAGGCCGAGGTGCATGGGGTGGTGTCTTTTTACCACGATTTCCGCGAAGTGCCCGCCGGTCGGCATGTGGTCAAGATCTGCCGGGCCGAGGCCTGTCAGGCGATGGGGGCGAATGCCTTGGCCGAAGACACCCTGACGGAACTGGGGATCGCGTGGCACGGCACCACCGCCAATGGCGCGGTGACGGTCGAGCCGGTGTATTGCCTTGGCCTGTGCGCCTGTGCCCCGGCGGCGATGGTCGATGACCGGGTGGTGGGCCGGGTGGACCGCGCCCGCATGGCCAGCTTGCTGCGCGAGGTGGGGGCATGAAGATTTACGTTCCCATGGACAGCGCCGCCAAGGCGCTTGGCGCGGATGAAGTGGCGGCTGCGATTGTGGCCGAGGCCGCGCGCCGGGGGCTGGCGGTGGAACTGGTGCGCAACGGCACGCGCGGGATGATCTGGCTGGAGCCTTTGGTCGAGGTTGACAGGGGCGACGGGCGGCAGGCGTTCGGGCCGGTCACGCCGGCGGATGTGCCCGCGTTGCTGGACGGCACGCTGCAAGGTTTGGGGCCGGTGGATAGCATTCCGTTCTTTGCCCGCCAGACCCGGCTGACCTTTGCCCGCTGCGGTGTGATCGACCCGCTGAGCCTGCGTGACTATGAGGCGCATGGCGGTCTGGTGGGCCTGCGCCGGGCGTTGGGGATGACAAGCGCCGAGATCGTGCAGGAAATGACCGACAGCGGGCTGCGGGGCCGGGGCGGCGCAGGCTTTCCCACCGGCATCAAGTGGAACACGGTGCTGGGGGCCAAGGCTGCGCAGAAATACATCGTCTGCAATGCTGATGAGGGCGACAGCGGCACCTTTGCCGACCGGATGATCATGGAGGGCGACCCGTTCACGCTGATCGAGGGGATGGTGATTGCCGGGATCGGCGTCGGGGCCACACGCGGCTATGTGTTTCTGCGCTCGGAATACCCGGATGCGATCAAGGTGATGACTGCAGCGGTGCAGATTGCGCGTGATGCGGGTCTGCTGGGGCCGGACATTCTGGGCTCGGGCCGGGCGTTTGACATCGAGGTGCGGGTCGGGGCCGGGGCCTATGTCTGCGGCGAGGAAACCTCGCTTTTGAACGCGCTGGAGGGCAAGCGCGGCGTGGTGCGCGCCAAACCGCCGCTGCCCGCGCTGGAGGGGTTTCTGGGCCGTCCGACTGTGGTGAACAACGTGATCTCGTTGGCGACGGTGCCGGTGATTTTCGAGAAGGGCGCAGCCCATTACGCCGATTTCGGCCTGGGCCGGTCGCGCGGTACGGTGACCTTGCAAATCGCGGGCAATGTGGCGCGGGGCGGGCTGTTCGAGACCGCCTTTGGCATGAGCCTGGGCGAGTTGGTGATGGATGTGGCGGGCGGCACCGCCACGGGCCGCCCGGTCAAGGCGGTGCAGGTCGGCGGGCCGCTGGGGGCCTATATGCCGGTGTCGAAGTTCGATACGGCGCTTGGGTATGAGGATTTTGACGCGGCGGGCGGGCTGATCGGCCATGCCGGGCTGGTGGTGTTTGATGACACGACCGACATGCTGGGCATGGCGCGCTTTGCGATGGAGTTCTGCGCCGTGGAGTCCTGTGGCAAATGCACGCCGTGCCGGGTCGGTGCGGTGCGCGGGGTCGAAACCATCGACCGGATCGCGCGTGGCGATGCGGCGGCGGTGCCGATCCTGACCGATCTGTGCGAGACGATGAAGCTGGGCTCGCTCTGCGCGCTCGGCGGGTTCACGCCCTTTCCGGTGATGTCGGCGCTGACCCATTTCCCCGATGACTTTGCCACCCGGAAAGAGGCAGCGGAATGAAAGACTTCATCCTCCCCAACGACCGCGACATGGGCACGCCTGCGAAAATGGGCCCGCCGGTCACGCTGCTGATCGACGGATTCGAGGTCACCGTGCCCGAAGGCACATCCGTGATGCGTGCGGCGGCAGAGGCGGGCATATCGGTGCCAAAGCTCTGCGCGACCGACAGTGTGGAGGCGTTCGGCTCCTGCCGGTTGTGCGTGGTGGAAATCGAGGGGCGGCGCGGCACGCCGGCATCTTGTACCACGCCGGTCGCCCCCGGCATGGTGGTGCGCACCCAGTCGGATACGGTGCGCAGAATCCGCCGGGGGGTGATGGAGCTGTATATCTCGGACCACCCGCTGGATTGTCTGACCTGTGCCGCCAATGGCGATTGCGAGTTGCAGGATATGGCGGGCGCGGTCGGTCTGCGCGATGTGCGCTATGAGGCCGAAAAGACGCATTTCCGCCCGCGCAACACCAGTGGCGAGGCCAATCCGCAGTTCATTCCCAAAGACACCTCCAATCCCTATTTCACCTACGATCCCGCCAAATGCATCGTCTGCTCGCGCTGCGTGCGGGCCTGCGAAGAGGTGCAGGGCACCTTTGCGCTGACGATTGAGGGGCGCGGCTTTGACAGCCGGGTGTCGTTCGGGGCGAAGACCGACACGGCGATGGAGTCCGATTGCGTCAGCTGCGGCGCCTGTGTGCAGGCCTGCCCGACCGCGACCCTGCAGGAAAAATCGGTGATCGAACTGGGGACGCCGCAGAAATCGGTGATCACCACCTGCGCCTATTGCGGGGTCGGCTGCTCGTTCAAGGCCGAGCTGAACGGCGACCAACTGGTGCGGATGGTGCCCTATAAACACGGCAAGGCCAACCGGGGGCATTCCTGCGTCAAGGGCCGCTTTGCCTATGGCTATGCCACCCACCAGGACCGCATCCTGAAACCGATGATCCGCGACCGCATTGACCAGCCGTGGCAAGAGGTGAGCTGGGACGAGGCTTTGCGCTTTGCCGCCGACCGGATGCGCGGGTTGCAGGAAAAGCATGGCCGCCGCTCGATTGGCGTCATCACCTCCAGCCGCTGCACCAATGAGGAAACCTATCTGGTGCAGAAACTGGCGCGGGGGGTGTTCATGAACAACAACACCGACACCTGCGCCCGCGTCTGCCATTCGCCCACCGGCTATGGTCTGGGCCAGACCTTTGGCACCAGCGCCGGGACGCAGGATTTTGACTCTGTGGAGCAAACCGATGTGGTGATCGTGATCGGGGCCAACCCGACCGATGGCCACCCGGTCTTTGCCAGCCGCCTGAAAAAGCGGCTGCGGGCCGGGGCCAAGCTAATCGTCATCGACCCGCGCCGGATTGATCTGGTGAAATCGGCGCATATCAAGGCGGCGCATCACCTGCCGCTGCGGCCCGGCACCAATGTCGCTGTGGTCTCGGCCTTTGCCCATGTGATCGTGACCGAAGGGTTGATGGATGAGGCGTTCATCCGCGAACGCTGCGACTGGGATGAGTTCCAGGACTACGCCGCCTTTATCAGTGACCCGCGCCACGCGCCCGAGGCGAACGAGATGCTGACCGGGGTACCGGCGGCGGATCTGCGCGCGGCAGCCCGGCTGTTTGCCACCGGCGGCAATGGGGCGATCTATTACGGGCTGGGCGTGACCGAGCATTCGCAGGGTTCGACCACTGTGATTGCCATCGCCAACCTTGCCATGCTGACCGGCAATGTCGGCCGCCCCGGCGTGGGCGTGAACCCATTGCGCGGCCAGAACAATGTGCAGGGATCGTGCGACATGGGGTCATTCCCGCACGAATTGCCCGGCTATCGCCATGTGAAAGGCGAAGACGCGCGCACTGTATTCGAAGCGGTCTGGGGCGTGAAGATCGACCCCGAACCCGGTTTGCGCATTCCCAACATGCTGGATGCGGCGGTCGAGGGCACGTTCAAGGGCCTTTACTGTCAGGGCGAAGACATTCTGCAATCGGACCCCGACACCAAGCATGTGGCGGCGGGTCTGGCGGCGATGGAGTGTGTCATCGTGCATGACCTGTTTCTGAACGAGACCGCGAATTACGCCCATGTGTTTCTGCCCGGCTCGACCTTCCTCGAAAAGGACGGCACCTTTACCAATGCCGAGCGTCGCATCAACCGGGTGCGCCGGGTGATGGCCCCGCGCAACGGCTATGCCGACTGGGAGGTGACGCAACTGCTGGCCCGCGCGATGGGGGCGGATTGGCACTATACCCATCCGTCACAGATCATGGATGAAATCGCGCTGACCACGCCCAGCTTTGCCGGGGTGAACTATGCGATGCTGGAGGAAAAGGGCTCGGTCCAGTGGCCCTGCAACGAGGCCAATCCCGATGGCACGCCGCTGATGCATGTCGATGGTTTCGTGCGCGGCAAGGGGCGGTTCATCGTGACCGAATATGTCGCCACCGAAGAACGCACCGGGCCGCGCTTTCCGCTGTTGCTGACCACCGGGCGGATCCTGTCGCAATACAACGTCGGCGCGCAGACCCGGCGCACGGCGAATGTGGTCTGGCATGATCAGGATGTGCTGGAAATCCATCCGCATGATGCCGAGTTGCGCGGGGTGAATGACGGCGATTTCGTGCGCCTCGCCTCGCGTTCCGGCGATACCACGCTGCGCGCCACAATCACCGACCGGGTGTCGCCGGGGGTGGTTTACACCACCTTCCACCATCCCGACACGCAGGCCAATGTCATCACCACCGACTTTTCGGACTGGGCGACGAACTGCCCGGAATACAAGGTGACAGCGGTGCAGGTGTCACCATCAAACGGGCCCTCTGACTGGCAGGAAGACTATAATGCGCAGGCGGCTCTGGCGCGGCGCATCCTGCCGGCGGCGGAATAGCCATGCTGCCCGCCACACATAGCCTGCGCGGGTTATCGGTGCAGGGCGACACCATGCGTGAGGTCACGCGTTGCCTGCCCGAAGAGATGCCGGTGGCACTGGTGTTCAACGGCACCACGGCGGCGGTGATGATGGCGTCTCCGCTGGCGTTGCAGGATTTCGCCTTTGGCTTTGCACTGACCGAAGGGTTCATCGACCGGCTGGATCAGGTCCTGTCGTTCGAGATCGTCTCGCATGATGCGGGGGCCGAGGCGCGGTTCTGGATTGCCGAAGATCAGGCGCGGGCGATTCAGGCGCGCCGGCGCAACATGCTGGGGCCGGTGGGCTGCGGCTTGTGCGGGATCGACAGTCTGGAACAGGCGATCCGCCCCTTGCCGGTGCTGACGGGGCATGGACCCCGGCTGTCGCGGCAAGAAGTGGCGCAGGCAACTGATCGGTTGCGCGACCATCAGCCGCTGCACGACCAGACCCATGCGGTGCATGCGGCGGGGTTTCTGCTGCCGGGCCGGGGCATCGCGCTGGCGCGCGAGGATGTCGGGCGGCACAACGCGCTGGACAAGCTGATTGGTGCTATGGCGCGCGACGGGATTGATGCGGGGGCGGGGGCGATTGTGCTGACCTCGCGCGTGTCGGTCGAGATGGTGCAGAAAACGGTGATGGCCGGGTGCCCGGTGCTGATTGCCGTCTCGGCCCCGACCGCCCATGCCCTGCGGCTGGCGCTGGCCGCGAACCTGACCCTTGTCGCCTTTGCGCGGGGGGGCGGGTTTGATGTCTATGCCCATCCCGACCGCATTCAGACCGGAGCCTGTGATGCAGCCTGAAAAGATGGTCATGATGGCCAACCAGATCGCGACCTTTTTCCAGACCCAGCCCGATGATGACCGGGCGGGCAAAGTGGCCGCCCATATCAATGACTTCTGGGAGCCACGGATGCGGATCAAGCTGCTGGATCATGCCGCCGCCGGGGGCGCAGGCCTGTCGCCATTGGCGCTGGAGGCCTGCCGCCACATCCGCGCGCCGGTGGCGTGAGCGCGCCGCTGCCTGCCCGGCCTTAACGAAGGCCCAACCGGCGCATCCGCCGGTGAATGGTGGTGCGGTCCACCCCCATGCGGCGCGCGCATTCCGAGATATTGCCGCCGGTCTCGTGCAGGATCTGTGCCAGCAGCGACACGCTGTCCTTGACCGGCCCGGTTGAGGGTGCCGCCATCAGCGGCAGGTCTGCCAGCTCCAGCCGGGGCTGCGGCAGGGTGGCGGCCAGGGTTTCGGCCAGCCGCGCCAGTTCGCGCAGATTTCCGGGCCAGGCGTAGGCGGCCAATCGGGCGGGCACCTCTGGCGCAAGCAGGACTGGCTGGCCAAAGGCCTGCGCCAGCATCCGGTCGAGCAGCCAGAACAGATCGCGGCGGTCGTGCAGGGCGGGCAGGTGCAGCGTGGCCCCGGCCAGACTGTGATAGAGATCGCGGCGGAACCGCCCCTCGTCGACCGCGCGCGACAGATCGTCTTGGGCTGTCGCAATCAGGCGCAGGCCGGGGGTGATGGGGCGCAGACCGCCCACCGGCAGATAGCTGCCCTCGGACGCCAGTTGCAGCAGCCGCGCCTGCAGGCGCGGCGGCAGTTCCCCGACCTTGTCCAGCACGAGCGTGCCGCGCGCGGCGCGGTCCAGCAGGCCCGGCGTGTGGCGGCGGCCGTCGATGCGGCCAAAGACCAGCGGCTCATCGGCATCCGACAGGCCTGCGCAATGCAGCACGGTGGCGGTGCCATTGCGCGCGGCGGCATGGATGGCGCGGGCGAGGGTCAGCTTGCCGGTGCCGGTCGCGCCCTCGATCAGCAGCGGCAGCGGACGGCTGGCCAGAGCGGCGGCCCGGCGCAGCACTTGCCCCATCGCCGGATCGTCGCCCGCAAGATCGCGCAGGACGGCGGGGATATGGGTCACAGCGGCGGGCGCGCTGCGGGGCAGGGTGCGGCGCGGCTCGATCGCGTGGGCGAACAGGCGGTGGCCGTCGCGGGTTTCGATAAAGCGCTCGGCGGCGGGGCGTTGCCGGGTCAGATCATCCAGCCGGTCCAGCCGCACATTCAGAAAGTCCGACAGCGCGCGCCCGATCAGCTGATCCGGCGCGCGCCAGTCCGCGCCGCCCGCCCGCGCCATCAGCCGCGCTGCGCCATGGGTCATGCCGATCACCCGGCCCGCGCTATCGAGTGAAATCGCGGCCTCGGGGTCGACATCCAGAAAATCCGGGCTGCCCGACAGGCGCAGCACCCATTCACGGCGCGATTCCGCCATCAGGTTCGCCATCTCGATCCGCCGCACCGACTGGCGCACAAGGTTCAGCGCCAGGCTCTGGCTGGCCCTTGGCCGGGGCGAGGACAAGAGCGAGATGTCCAACACCGCTGTCAGCTGGCCGCCGGAATCGTAGATCGGCGCGGCGGTGCAGGACAGGCCGCCATGGGTGACATCGAAATGATCGTCCTGATGGATGATCAGCGGCTCTCCGGTCTCGATACAGGCCCCCAGCGCGCAGGTGCCGGCCCGCGCCTCGGACCATTCCGCGCCCATGTACAGGCCCGAGCGGCGCAGCGCCGATTTCTGCGCCTCATCGCCCAGATACTCCACCGTTACCCCGGTGCGGTCGGCCAGAAGCAGCACATAGTTTTGCCCCGCGACCAGCGCATACAGGTTCTCGATCCCCGAGCGGGCGATGGCGATCAGCTCTTCGCTGCGCTGCCGGTGCTGGCGCAACTCGGCATCGGGCAGGATATAGGCCTCGGCCCGTGTCGCGGGATCCAGCCGGTGCTTTTCCAGACAGCGCAGCCAGCTTTGAACCACCACCGGGTCGCGGGCGGCGGGCCCCCCCTGTGAGACAGCCTCGATTTCGCGGATGTGGTGCAGGTCGGCGTTCATCGTGTCCCCCTCCCGGGATACGGCGGCTGGCACAGGGTAGCAGCATCGCAGGGCGGGTGGGAATGGCACTTGAGTCGCATGACCTGTGGCACGCTGCCGCCACAGATGCCACAGGTCGCGCCACAGTCGGGGTGGCTAAGGCTTTGAAAAGTTTGACTCGGGTGAATTCGGTTTGGCGCTGTTTGCCACGGGCCTAGCGTGAGGCAACCAAACCGAGAGGACATTCCATGAAGGCCCTTCGCTTTCACGCCGCAAAAGATCTGCGTCTTGAGGATATCGCGGCGGTGCCTGCCCCCGGTCCGGGGCAGGTGACGATCCGCAACCGTTTTGTCGGGATCTGCGGCACCGATCTGCACGAATACTCCTATGGCCCGATCTTTATTCCCAAAGAGCCGCATGCCTTTACCGGGGCGCAGGGGCCGCAGGTGCTGGGCCATGAGTTCGGCGGTGTGGTGACCGCTGTGGGCGAAGGTGTGACGCATGTGGCACCGGGCGACCGGGTGTCGGTGCAACCGCTGATCATGCCGCGCTCGGGCGACTACTTTGCCGACCGGGGGCTGTTCCACCTGAGCCCCGATCTGGCGCTTGCCGGTCTGAGCTGGATTTCGGGCGGCATGGCCGAGGCGGCGCTCTTGAACGATTACAATGTGGTGCGCATTCCCGACAGCCTGACCGATGAAGAGGCGGCGCTGGTCGAGCCGACGGCGGTGGCGGTTTATGCCTGCGACCGGGGCGGCGTTGTGGCGGGCAACAGCGTGCTGGTGACCGGGGCCGGGCCGATCGGCATGCTGACCTTGCTGGCGGCCAAGGCGTTTGGCGCAACCACGCTGTTCGTGTCCGACCTGAACGACACCCGGCTGGAGATCGCGCAGCGCATTCTGCCCGGCGTCATCACCCTGAACCCCAAACGCGACGACATCGGCGCGCGGATCCGCGCCGCGACCGAGGGCGGGGTCGGCTGCGATGTGGCACTGGAATGTGTGGGCAATGAAAAGGCGCTTGGCAGCTGTCTGGATGCGGTGCGCAAACAGGGCGTCATCGTGCAGGTCGGCCTGCATCCGGGCAACAGCGGGCTGGACTGGTTTACCGTCACCTTCAAGGATGTCGATGTGCGCGGATCCTGGGCGTACCCGACGCATCTGTGGCCGCGCGTGATTGACCTGATCGCGACGGGCGCGATCCCGGCCAGCAAGGTGGTCACCAAAAAGATCCGGCTGGAGGAGGCGGTGACCGAAGGCTTCGACACCCTGCTCGACCCGGCGGGCACGCATCTGAAGATCCTGATTGATCTGACCTGACACCATCTGCCGCCTTGGGAGGGGCGGCACCATTCACACCAAGGGAGGACGACCATGCTTGATACCACCCATCCGCACCTGGCGGCGCTGGTTGCGGATCTGGAACGCGCGCTGATTGCGCAGGATGCCGACGCCGTTGCCGCATTGTTTGCGACCGACAGCTATTGGCGCGACCTTGCGGCCTTTACCTGGAACCTCAACACCTGCGAGGGCGCGGCGCAGATCCGCGCAATGGCGGCGGCGCAGCTGCCGCAGATCGCGCCAAAGGCGCTGACGCTGGACCCGGCCGAGACGGTGACCGAGGCTGACGGCGTGGCCGAGGGCTGGCTGGTGCTGGAAACCGCTGCCGGGCGCGGTGTCGGGCATATCCGGATGAAAGATGGCCGGATCTGGACCTTGCTGACCACGCTGCACGAGCTGAAAGGCCATGAAGAGCCGCGCAAGCTGCGCCGCCCGATGGGGGCCGAGCATGGCCATGACCCCAACCGCAAGACCTGGAAGGAAAAGCAGGAGGAAGAGGCCCGCCGTCTGGGCTATGAGGATCAGCCCTATGTGCTGGTGATCGGCGGCGGGCAGGGGGGCATCGCGCTTGGCGCGCGGCTGCGCCAGCTGGGCGTGCCGACGATCATCGTCGACAAGCACGAACGCCCCGGTGACCAGTGGCGCAAGCGTTACAAATCGCTCTGCCTGCATGATCCGGTCTGGTATGACCACCTGCCCTATATCCCGTTTCCCGACAACTGGCCGGTGTTTGCCCCCAAGGATAAAGTGGGCGACTGGCTGGAAATGTATACCAAGGTGATGGAGCTGAACTACTGGTCCTCGACCACCGCGAAATCTGCGCAGTATGATGAGGCCAAGGGCGAGTGGACTGTAATCGTTGACCGAAACGGCGAAGAGGTCACGCTGCACCCCAAACAGCTGGTGCTGGCCACGGGCATGTCGGGCAAGGCCAATGTGCCGGTGATCCCCGGTCAGGATGTGTTTCAGGGCGAGCAGCAGCATTCCAGCCAGCACCCTGGCCCGGATGCCTACAAAGGCAAAAAGGTGGTGGTGATCGGCGCGAACAACTCGGCGCATGACATCTGCGCGGCCCTTTGGGAACAGGGTGCCGATGTGACGATGGTGCAGCGGTCTTCGACCCATATCGTCAAATCCGACAGTCTGATGGAGGTCTGTCTGGGCGGGCTTTATTCTGAACAGGCGGTGGCCAATGGCATCACCCATGACAAGGCCGACATGATCTTTGCCTCGGTCCCCTACAAGATCATGGCCGGGTTTCATGTGCCGCAATATGACGAGATCAGGCGGCGCGATGCCGGGTTCTATGCGGCGCTGGAAAAGGCGGGTTTCCTGCTGGATTTCGGCGATGATGACTCGGGGTTGTTCATGAAATATCTGCGGCGGGGGTCGGGGTATTACATCGACGTGGGGGCTTGTGATCTGGTGATCGACGGCTCGATCAAGCTGCAATCGGGCAAGGGCATCAGCCATCTGTCCGAAACCGCCGTGGTGCTGGACGATGGCACCGAACTGCCCGCCGATCTGGTGGTCTATGCCACCGGCTACGGGTCGATGAACGGCTGGGCGGCGGATCTGATCAGCCCCGAGGTTGCGGACAAGGTCGGCAAATGCTGGGGGCTTGGGTCAGACACCACCAAAGACCCCGGCCCGTGGGAAGGCGAGCAGCGCAACATGTGGAAGCCCACGATGCAGCCCGGTCTGTGGTTTCACGGTGGCAACCTGCACCAGTCGCGGCACTACTCACGCTATCTGGCGCTGCAGCTGAAGGCGCGACAGGCGGGGATCGAGACGCAGGTCTGGGGCCTGCATCCGCCGCATCATCTGAGCTGACAGAAAAGGCAGACGCCGCGACCGGGTGCCGGTCGCGGCGGTGTGGCATGATATGAGGGACCGCCAGCGCCCGATGCCGGGCGCTGGCATCAAGGGTCCGGTTTCGGGCGGGTTTGCGTACGCACAGCGTCTGGCCCGCGTCATGACGCGGGCGCGCACGCCGTTTACTCGGTTTTCGGGCGGTTCAGGCAGGGTGGCGGCGGAGGTGCGCCATGACAACACGCGACGACACCCGAAAGGCCAGCTATCACCGGATGGCCGAGGGCCTGCGCGATCTGGAACGCGCGCTGCACGGCGCGCGGCGCGGCGAAGGCGCGGTGCCCGAGGAGTGGCACGCGATTGCCCAAGGCGTGGGCGCGGGCCGCAAGGTCAAGCTGGCGCTGTGGGTGGAGGCCGACGTGCTGCGGTTCTTCCGCAGCATGGGCAAAGGCCACAGTACGCGGATGGCCGAGGTGCTGTCCACCTTCATGCACGCGCGGCTGGCGGGGGTGGTCAAGGGACCGGAGGCGGTGGATTATTCCGGGCCGTGCCGGACGGAGGAGGAGCGGGCGGCGCTGGCGGAGCGGCAGCGGCGCGACCGCGCGGCGCTGGAGGCGGATCTGCGACGGGCGCGGGAGGGGCGGAGAGGGGGGTGTTGCAACCGTTCCGCCCAGACCCTCGGCGGAGGGTGGGTTGAACCGTAAAGCGCCTGGAACCAGCGTCGGCGCGTCCTTCCGGCGTTGGGCGCGGCCCTGTGTTGCATGAGCCGGAGACGATCAAATGTTCGGGACTGAGGTCTTTTGCCAAGCGGACGGTTTGTTTTGGACGTAATCTGTGCCGAAGGCTTCGATGGACCAAAGGACACCTGACAGATGCGTTTCACCAAATTTTTCGTCACGGCGGTTTTCCTGTCTGTTTCTGGCCCGGCTCTGGCTGAAACAGCGTCCTGTGTGGTGACTCTTGGCGGTCAGGAAACGGTTCTTGAATTTGACAAGACTGCGGTTGCTTTCCGAAGCTTCCGGGAGAAATGGAGCCCGTTCGCGCCGCCATGCCCAAGCGAAGCGATCATCGCCAAGCTGAAGCCCGAGATTGATCCGGTGGATTGGAAAAACTATTGCCTGTTGACCGACGATGACGGCTCTTATGCCGCCGCTGTGGCAGGGGCCGGGGACCGGTTCGGCAGGTGCCGCAAGGTGGGGGCAGTCTGCAGGGTTGTGAACAATGCCTCGGACTTTGCCGTCGCAAAGGCGAGCGGGCTTGCGGGCACGGTCCTTGGGGCGAATGCCGCCATTGCCGAAATCGGCGCAAAAGTCGCTCCCAACAGTCCGGCAGGCTGGATCATGACTGGAGCGTCAGGCTATGTCGCGGGCACGCTGAGCACGGTCGGAAGCACGGCGGTCGGCATTGCCACGGCACCCGCGACGGTTTCGGGGGCACTCGCCGGGGCCGTCGTGGTTGGAGGTGCCGTTCTGATCTGTGCCGAGTAAGACCCGCAGAATTGCCGGTTCAAGGGGGCGAAAGGCGGGGTGAACCCCGCCCTACGCATTACAGACAGGGGCGGGGGCCGGTGGTTTTTACACCTGCAACGTCCGCACGCCATACCCCTCACCCCGGGCCTTCATCGCTGCCACGGCGGCGATGCTGGCGGCTGCGGTGGTGAAGCAGGGGATCTTGTCCATCAGTGCCACGCGGCGGATGTCGCGGCTGTCGTTGATGGCCCGGGTGCCTTCGGTTGTTCCCGGCGTAGGGCGGGGTTCACCCCGCCATTGCGTCGGTAAGGCGGGGTGAACCCCGCCCTTTGCATCACAGACAGGGGCGGGGGCCGGTTTTACCCCTGCAACGTCCGCACGCCATAGCCTTCACCCCGGGCCTTCATCGCTGCTACGGCGGCGATGCTGGCGGCTGCGGTGGTGAAGTAGGGGATCTTGTCCATCAGCGCCACGCGGCGGATGTCGCGGCTGTCGTTGATGGCTTGCGTGCCTTCGGTGGTGTTCAGGACCAAGGCTATGTCGTTGTTTTTCAACCGGTCCACGATGTTGGGGCGGCCCTCATAGACTTTGGCGACAGGGGTTGTGGCGACGCCGACGCCCGCCAGCCAGCTGGCGGTGCCTTTGGTGGCGACGATCTCGAACCCCATCGACACCAGATCGCGGGCGGCGGAGGCGAGGCTTTCGGTCTTGTCCATGTCTTTCACCGACAGGAAGACGCGGCCGGATTCGGGCAGGATGGTGCCTGCGCCCATCTGCGCCTTGAGGAAGGCCAGCGCAAAGGTGCGGTCCCAGCCCATGACTTCGCCGGTGGAGCGCATTTCAGGGCCAAGCACCGGGTCAACGCCGGGGAAGCGGGCGAAGGGCAGCACCGCCTCTTTCACGCTGAACCACGGGGTGATCGGGTCGGCGAGGGTGAAGGGGTTGGCGAGCGGCAGGGCGGTGTCGGGGCCGACGCCGGCCTCGTAGGGTGCGCGCAGCGGGAAGTTCGACATCGGCTCGCCGGCCATCAGACGGGCGGCGATGGCGGCGATGGCGCTATCGGTGGCTTTGGCGACAAAGGGCACGGTGCGAGAGGCGCGGGGGTTCACCTCGAGCACGTAGATGGTGCCGTCCTTGATCGCAAATTGAACGTTCATCAACCCGACGACATTGAGGGCGCGGGCCATGGCGACGGTCTGGGTTTTGAGTTCTTCGATGGTGTCGGCGGAGAGGGAATGCGGCGGCAGGCAGCAGGCGGAGTCGCCGGAATGGACGCCCGCCTCTTCGATATGCTCCATGATGCCGGCAACGTGGACGTTCTGGCCATCGGAGAGGGCATCAACATCGACCTCGATCGCGCCGGAGAGGTAGCTGTCAAGCAGGACCGGGTTGTTGCCGGAGACCTGAACCGCCTCACGGATATAGCGCTCCAGCTGGGCATCGTCGCGGATGATTTCCATCGCGCGGCCGCCGAGGACAAAGGAGGGGCGGATGACGAGGGGGTAGCCGACCTGTTTGGCGACGGCGAAGGCCTCATCCCGCGAGCGGGCGGTGCCGTTGACGGGTTGTTTCAGGTTGAGGGTGTTCAGCAGTTGCTGGAAGCGTTCGCGGTCTTCGGCAAGGTCGATGGCGTCGGGGGTGGTGCCGAGGATCGGGATGCCTTCGTTTGCCAGCGCTTGGGCCAGTTTCAGCGGGGTCTGACCGCCGAACTGCACGATCACGCCGTGCAGGGTGCCGTTGTCCTGCTCGACCCGCAGGATTTCGAGGACGTGTTCGAGGGTGAGCGGCTCGAAATACAGGCGGTCGGAGGTGTCGTAATCGGTGGAGACGGTTTCGGGGTTGCAGTTGACCATGATGGTTTCATAGCCCGCGTCGGTGAGGGCGTAGCAGGCGTGGCAGCAGCAATAGTCGAACTCGATCCCCTGACCGATGCGGTTGGGGCCGCCGCCGAGGATGACGACCTTTTTCGCCGCGCTTGGGCGGGCTTCGCATTCCACATCGCCCATGACCGGGGATTCGTAGGTGGAGTACATGTAAGGGGTCTGCGCCTCGAACTCGGCGGCGCAGGTGTCGATGCGTTTGAAGACGGCGGTGACGCCAAGGTTGCGCCGCGCGCGGCGGACCTGTGCTTCGTCCCGGCCTGTCAGGGTGGCGAGGCGGGCGTCGGTGAAGCCCATCATTTTCAGCTTGCGCAATCCGGGGGCGTCGAGCGGCAGGCCGTCGTGGCGGATGCGGGCTTCAGCGTCGATGATTTCGCGGATGCGGGCGAGGAACCACGGATCGAAGGAGGTGATGGCGTTGATCTGGTCGTCGGTGAAGCCGTCGCGCATGGCTTGCGCGATGACGCGCAGGCGATCGGGGGTTTGCAGGCTGAGCGCCTTGGAGATGGCGGCGCGGTCAGGGCCGCCTGGAATCGCGATTTCGTCAAAGCCGGTGAGGCCGGTTTCCAGGCTCGCGAGGGCCTTTTGCATCGACTCGTGGATGGTGCGGCCGATGGCCATGACCTCGCCCACCGATTTCATTGCGGTGGTGAGGTTGTTTTCGCTGCCGGGGAATTTCTCGAAGGCGAAGCGCGGGATCTTGGTCACGACATAGTCGATTGAGGGTTCAAACGACGCCGGGGTGACTTTGGTGATGTCGTTGTCGAGCTCGTCCAGCGTGTAGCCGACGGCGAGTTTGGCGGCGATCTTGGCGATGGGGAAGCCGGTGGCTTTGGAGGCCAGCGCGGAGGAGCGCGACACGCGGGGGTTCATCTCGATCACCACCATGCGGCCATCGGCGGGGTTGATCGCCCATTGCACGTTGGAGCCGCCGGTTTCGACCCCGATTTCACGCAGCACGGCGATGGAGCCGTTGCGCATGATCTGGTATTCCTTGTCGGTCAGGGTCAGCGCCGGGGCGACGGTGATGCTGTCGCCGGTGTGGACGCCCATCGGGTCGATGTTTTCGATGGCGCAGACGATGATGGCATTGTCGGCGGTGTCGCGGACCACTTCCATCTCGAACTCTTTCCAGCCGAGCAGGGATTCGTCGACGAGGATCTGGGCCATGGGCGACGCCTCAAGGCCGCTCCGGCAGATCGCCTCATAGTCGTCGCGGTTGTAAGCCACGCCGCCGCCGGTACCGCCAAGGGTAAAGGCGGGGCGGATGATGGCGGGGAGGCCGACATAGTCGAGCGTGTCAATCGCCTCACGGATCGCGGCGTTGATGTCGTATTTGCCGTTGGGCAGTTTGGGCGCGGCGATGATGGTGGCCTTGGGGTTTTCCAGCCCGATCCGGTCCATCGCTTCGCGGAACAGCTTGCGATCTTCTGCCATTTCGATGGCTTCGCGCTTGGCGCCGATCAGCTCGACATTGAACTTTTCCAATATTCCCAGATCTGCGAGTGCCAGCGCGGTGTTCAGCCCGGTCTGGCCGCCCATGGTGGGCAGCAGCGCGTCGGGGCGTTCCTTTTCGATGATCTTGGCGACCACTTCGGGCGTGATCGGCTCGATATAGGTGGCATCGGCCAGCCCCGGATCGGTCATGATCGTGGCGGGGTTGGAGTTGACCAGAATGACGCGGTAGCCTTCTTCGCGCAGAGCCTTGCAGGCCTGAGCGCCGGAATAGTCGAACTCGCAGGCCTGTCCGATGACGATGGGGCCCGCACCGATGATCATGATGGATTTGATGTCGGTTCTTTTCGGCATGGTCGTGGCCCCTGTGCATGGCTGATCCCGGCGTGGTGACACCGGGTCGCGGATTCGTGCGGTCTGCGCAAATTGACGGGGGTTTAGGGGGTTGCGGGCCAAGGCGCAACCCTTTGCGAAGGGGTCGGTTGGGGGCGCGGTTTTCGGGGCATATGGGGTAGGGCGGGGTTAACCCCGCCATTGCCGGGCGACAGGCGGGGTGAACCCCGCCCTACCGGGGCCGCAAATGCGGCGATGACCGGGTTACGGGTGGATTGGCGAGGCCGGAATGCGTCGCTTGCCGCCTGTTCCGGCGGCGGGGTGCGTGCTAGATGCGTCAGGTGGGTAGCGGGCGGATTTCGGGCGATGCCGGGGGATTTCGATGATTGTCATTGAACATGGGCCGGGTGGGCGGGCGGTTGCGTTTTCGCAGGCTCTGCGGGTGTTCGTGGCGCATGAGGCGGATGACGTTGCAGCCTGCCTTGCCGCTGCCGAAGCGGCACGGGTGCAGGGTGCGTGGATTGCGGGCTATATCGCCTATGAGGCGGGGTATGCGCTGGAGCCGCGATTGCGCGCGCAGATGCCCGAGGGGCGGCGCGGGCCGCTGGTCTGTCTGGCGGCATTTGACGGGCCGGAGGATGCGGGGGCTGCCTTGGCCGCTGCGGCGGAACAGGGCCGGGGGGTGCGGCTGGCGCCGTTGGTGCCCGGTGTGACGCGTGCAGCTTACGGGGCGGCGTTTGCGCGGGTGCAGCGGCTTATTGCGGCGGGCGACTGCTATCAGATCAACCTGACCTTTCCGCTGGCCTCGCGCCTGTCGGGTGGTACGGCGCTGGGGCTTTATGGTGCGCTGCGGGTCGGGCAGCCGGTCGGCTATGGCGCCTTTGTCGATCTGGGGGTGGGGCCGGTGATTGTGTCGCGCAGCCCGGAGTTGTTTTTTCGCGTCACGGGCGGGGTAATTGAGAGCCGCCCGATGAAGGGGACCGCGCCGCGCAGTGATGATCCGGTGGAGGATGCCGGGCTGGCGTCGGCGTTGCAGGCCAGCGAAAAGGACCGGGCCGAGAACCTGATGATCGTGGATCTCTTGCGCAACGACATTGCGCGGATGGCAGAGGTCGGCTCGGTCAAGGTGCCGGAGCTCTATGCGGTGGAGAGCTTTGCCACGGTGCATCAGATGAGCAGTCGCGTGCAGGGGCGGTTGTTGCCCGGCGCGGGCCTGCCGGGGCTGATGGCGGCGCTGTTTCCGTGTGGGTCGGTGACCGGCGCGCCGAAGATCCGGGCGATGGAGATTATCGCGCAGGTCGAGGCCGAGCCGCGCGGGGTCTATTGCGGGGCGGTGGGTTGGGCGGCGCCGGGGGGCGATCAATGCTGGTCGGTGGCGATCCGTACCGCGCGGGTCTGGCCGGATGGCGAGGTGCGGCTGAATGTCGGCGGCGGGGTGGTGTACGATTCCACCGAAGCCGGGGAATGGGAGGAAGCGCTGTGGAAAGCACGCTTTGCTGTGGCGCTGACGCGCCGGGGCTGAAGCTGATCGAGACGATGCTGTGGGACGGCGCGCGTGTGCCGCGCTGGCCGCTGCATCTGGCACGGCTGACAGCGGGGGCGGCGGCTTTGGGCTGGGCGGTGCCTGTGCTGGACGTGAAGGGGCCGGAGGGGCAGGCGGCACGGCTGCGGCTGACGCTGGACCGGACGGGTGTGGTTGAGGTTGAGGCGGGTGCGGTGCCGCCGGCGCGGGCGGTCTGGCGGCTGGGGCTGGCGGCGGAGCGGTTGCGCTCGGACGATCCGTGGCTGGGGGTGAAATCGACCCGGCGGGCGGTTTATGACCGGGCGCGGGCGGGGTTGCCTGCGGGGTTGGATGAGGTGGTGTTTGTGAATGAGCGCGGAGAGGTCTGTGACGGGACCATCACCACGGTGTTCTTTGATCGCGGGGCCGGGCTGCGCACCCCGCCCCTGACCTGCGGGCTGTTGCCGGGGGTGTTGCGGGCCGAGGTTGGGTGTGCGGAAGAGGTGCTGATGGCGGAGGATCTGCCACGGGTGCGCTTGTGGGTCGGGAATGCGCTGCGCGGGATGGCCGAGGCGGTGTGGGTTGCCTGAGGCGGGAGCGCTCCGCGCGGGGAGTATTTGGGGAAGGTGCAGGCTGGTGGGCTGCGCCTTTGACTGCGCGGTCCGTGTGGCGGAACCGGTGGACGCCTCCGGCGGGAGTATTTGGGAAAGGTGCAGGCTGGTGGGCTGCGCCTTTGACCGCGCGGTCCGTGTGGCGGAACCGGTGGACGCCTCCGGCGGGAGTATTTGGGGAAGCAGCAATGCAGGGCGATGGGACCGACTGCATCGTGCGGACGCGCGCCGCGCGGGGAGTGTTTTCAACAGGTGCACTTCATGAGCGCGGTGCGGGTGTTTGGCTGGACGGCGCTGGCGATGGCGGCGTTTGCGGCGAATTCGGTGCTGAACCGGATGGCGGTGGGGGCGGGCTGGATTGATCCTCTGGCCTTTGCCGCCGTGCGGGTGGTGGCGGGGGCCTTGATGCTGGCGCTGCTGGTGGGCGTGCGCGGGGGCGTGGTCTGGCCGGGCGCGCGGGGGCGGCTGTCCGGGGTGTTCGGGCTGGTGGTCTATCTGGTCGGCTTCTCGGTCGCCTATCTGGCGCTGGGGGCCGGGGTCGGGGCGCTGATCTTGTTCGGCGCGGTGCAGGTGACGATGTTTGCCGGTGCGGTGTTGTTGGGGGAGGTGGTGCCGGGGCGGCGCTGGCTGGGGGCGGGGCTGGCCTTTGCCGGGCTGGTCGGGCTGGTGGCCCCCGGTGGCGCTGAGGTGCCGGTTGCGGGGGCTTTGGCGATGGCCTGTGCCGGGATCGGCTGGGGGATCTATTCGCTGGCAGGACGGGGGGCAGGACGGGGGGCAGGACGGGGGGCCACGGATGCGCTGGCGGCAACGGCATGGAATTTCGGGCTGGCGGTGCCGGTGGTGGTTGGGGTGGCGCTGATTTGGGGCGGGATGCAGGCGGAGGCGGCGGGGATCTGGCTGGCGGTGCTGTCGGGGGCGGTGACGAGCGGGCTGGGCTATGCGCTGTGGTATGCGGTGTTGCCCGCTCTTGGGGCGGCGCGGGCGGCGGTGGCGCAGCTGACGGTGCCGATGCTGGCCGCGCTGGGCGGCGCTGTGGTGATCGGTGAGGCCGTGGGGGGGCGGTTCTGGCTTGCCTCGGCGGTGATTTTGAGCGGCGTGGCGATTGCCAGTGTTCAGAGCGGTTTGACCAAGCGGTGAAGCGTGTGGCCGTATTCGGTGTCGTCGCGGCTGATGCCAGTGGGGGAAAAGCCCATGCGGGCCCAGAAGGCGGCGCCGCGCGGGTTGGCCTGCAGCACGGCGAGAGAGAGCCGGGTCGCGTTTCTGGAGCGACACCGGGCCTCAATCTCGGCGAGGAAGTCCGCGCCGTGGCCGTTGGAGCGGGCGTCGGGCGTCAGGATCATCAGCCCAAGATAAGCGTCTGACGCGGTGGGAAAGCCGAAGAACACTTCGGCGAGACCGATAAGCCGGTCTTTTGCAAACAGGCCAAGCCGGAGGGTGGCGGCCATGTCGCAGGTCAGCGGCGCGCCGGTGAAGAAATCATCGACCTCTTCGACGCCGGGCGCGCGGCCTTTCCACAGGTGGTAGTAATCCTGCGCCTCGGTCAGCAGGGCAAAGACCGCAGCGCGGTCGGCTGCCGGGTTCAGCGCGCGGATCATGGGGTGGCAGTGACGGGGGTGGTGGTGACGGGCGGCATACGGCCCATCCAGTCGAAATCCCGCACCGAGATGGCGCCGGAGGTGATGATGCCCGCCAGCAGCCCCCAGACGATGATGGCGAACAGCGTGGTGATCCTGGCCTTGCGCCCCACCAGCTCATCACGCGGCGCGCTGCGGGGGGTGCCGGGCACGACCGAGCCCGCGTCGCCCTGAGTGGTCAGGCGCAGCGGCAGCACGATGAAGAACACCATGAACCAGACAACGGCAAACAGAACGGCGGCGGCGGTGATGGTCATATCTGCTCCAGCTCGATCAGGCAGCCATTGAAGTCTTTGGGGTGCAGGAACAGCACCGGTTTGCCATGCGCGCCGATTTTCGGCTCGCCCGTGCCCAGCACGCGCGCGCCGGAGGCTTTCAGCGTCTCCCGCGCGGCAAGGATATCTTCGACCTCATAGCAGATGTGGTGGATGCCGCCCGAGGGGTTCTTGTCGAGAAAGCCCTGAATCGGGGAGTTTTCGCCCAAGGGGTACAGCAGTTCAATCTTGGTGTTCGGCAGGTCGATGAAGACCACGGTCACGCCATGATCAGGCTCGTCCTGGGGCGGGCGCACGGCGGCCCCCAGCGTGCCGGCATATTGCGCGCTTGCAGCGACAAGGTCGGGCACGGCGATGGCGACATGGTTCAGGCGGCCGATCATGGGCATCTCCTTTGGGCAGGTTTTTGCGGTTATGGGCGGGGCTGCCGCGTCAGGCAAGGGGCCGAACCGCCGCAGGGGGCAATTCCGCTGCGGCGCGCTCTGCTTTCAGGGCTGCATTAACCGTTTTTTATCCGCTTTGGGTGTCTGATGGGGTCTGCCGCTGTCGGGGGCGGTTTGGGGGATCGCGATGCCTGTACCAGTCTCACCGGATGCTGCTGTGATGCCGACCTTTCTGCCGCGCGGCGTGGCCGCGCCGGAGGGCGGGGCGCTGCCCCTGTCCGGGGTGACTATCCTGCTGGTCGAAGACAGCCGCTTTGCCTCGGATGCGTTGCGGCTGATGTGTCAGCGGTCAGGCGCGCGGCTACGGCGGGCAGAGTCGATGGCAAACGCGCAGGCGCATCTGCGCACCTATTGCCCGGATGTGGTGATCGTCGATCTGGGCCTGCCGGACGGGCGGGGCGACCGGCTGATCCGCGATCTGGCGATCTCGCGGCGGGTGGCGGTGGTGCTGGGCCTGTCGGGCGACCCTGACGGGCGGGGATTGGCGCTTGCGGCGGGGGCAAAGGGATTTCTGGAAAAGCCGTTGCAGGGTCTGGGGGCGTTTCAGCGGGCGATTCTGCGGCATATGCCGGGGCGCTTTGCCCTGACCGTGCGCGATGAGGAGGGGCTGGCGGGCGATGGGGCTGACCCGCTTGCGCTGCGCGATGATCTGGCACATGCGGCGGGTCTGATGTCGATGGCTCCGGATGCGGCGGGGCGCAGCTATCTGACGGGGTTTGTCGCGGGCATCGCCCGCAGCACCGGGGATGCCGATCTGGCCGCAGCGGCGGCGGCTGCGGCGCTGCGGGCCGACGCATTGCCGCAGCTGCACCGTCTGGTGCAGCACCGTCTGGGGGAGGGCGCGCGGTTTTGACTGGTAGGCTACAGGCCCGGATCAGAGGCTGCGCGCACCAGTTGCGACAGATCGGACAAGCGCTCGCGCTGCTGGCCGGTCGCATCAAAATTGGCAGGGGCAAGCCAGGCGGCAAACGCCTCGCGCAGGGCGGGCCATTCGCTGTCGATCACCGAAAACCAGGCGGTGTCGCGGTTGCGGCCCTTGCTGACGGTGTGGTTGCGAAAGATCCCCTCATAACTGAAGCCGAGCCGTTGTGCGGCCCGGCGCGACGGCAGGTTCAGGGCGTTGCATTTCCACTCATAGCGGCGGTATCCGGCGCGGAAGGCCCAGTCCATCATCAGAAACATCGCCTCGGTCGCGGCAGGCGTGCGTTGCAGCGCGGGCGACAGGCAGATGTGGCCCACCTCGATGCTGCCCGAGTCTGGCGTGATGCGCAGATAAGAGGCGACCCCAACCGCATGGCCGGTGGCGGTGTCAGTGAGGGCAAAGAAAACCGGGTCGTTGCGGCCCTGATGATCCTTGACCCAGCGATGATAGGCCGAGGCCGAAGAGAACGGGCCATAGGGCATGTAATCCCACAGCGCATCATGGCCGGAAAACGCGGCGAACAGATCGGCCGCATGGTCATCGGCCTCCAGCGGGTCGAGCCGGATGTGTTTGCCTTCCAGCGTCAGACCGGCGGGCGGATGCGGCGGCGGGGTCCAGTCTGCGAGCAATTGCCCTTGTGGTGCCTGTGTGTGCATTGCCGCGTCCCTGTTGATCCTGCGCAGGTTATGTCCTGCCTTCAGGGCAGGGTGCAATGGGGATTATTGCATGCCGGTGCGGGGGGTGAATCAGGCCAGCAATCCGGGGTCACTCCCCATCACCAGACCCGGAAAGATGCTGGACTCAAGCAGGGTGCGGTCAAAACCATACATCCCGCGCATCGCCCAGGCCGCCCAGGCCCGCACATCGGAGGTGGGCATCAGATCGCGGCGTTGATAGAGCGCGGCCTCGTCGAGCCCCGGCCATCGCCCCATGACCCGCCCGCCCCTGAGCGCGCCACCGGCCATCAGCATCGCGCCGCCAGTGCCGTGGTCGGTGCCCTTGGTGCCGTTTTCGGCCACGGTCCGGCCGAATTCGGTCATCGCCAGCAGCAACGTCTTGTCCCAGACCTGCGGCCCGAGCTGATCTGCCAGCCGCAGCACCACCCGCTCCAGCCGCTGCAGCGGCAGGGCGCTGCCGCCGGACTGGTTGCGGTGGGTGTCCCAGCCGTTGAGCGAAAAGGCGGCGATGCGGGTGTCGTCGCGCAACCGCTGGGCGGCAAAATCGGTCAGCCGGTCGGTTTCGGCCAGCCGCCCCTTGTCGACGGTGGGCTGCACCGCCCCGCCCATCCGGGCAAGATCCATGCGTTCGGTCAGGGTCACGGCCTCGGTCGCGGCCTCGCGAAACAGCGCGTCGTCATGGTAAATGTGATCCAGCAGCAGCCGGCTTTGCGGCGACAGATCCAGCCGCACGTCGGGCTGCCAGTTGCTGACCGGGGCCGGGCCCTGCAACACCGGCGCCGAATCGGCCCCGATGGCAAAGGCGGTCTGCGACCGCAAGCCGGGGACCGATTGCAGCATCCGGTTCAGCCAGCCATCGCGCACCGTGCTGTCGGGCAGATCCAGCCCGGTACCCGCCTCCAGAATATCCTGCCCGTCGAAATGGCTGCGGTGATCACGGTAGGGCGTGGAGGTGGCGTGGACAAAGCCAAGCTGACCCGCCTGCCACAGCGGCAGCAGCCCCGCGAGCATCGGGTTAAGGCTGAAATATCCCGTCAGGTCAGGCCCCTGAGGGGCAGACAGCGTGGGGCGATAGCCCGCAAGCAGCGGATCACCGGAGGGGCGGACCAGATCGAGCCCGTCCATCCCGCCGCGCAGAATCACCACGACCAGCCGGTGATCCCCCAAGGGCGCACTGCCATCGGACGCGGCCAGCGTCACGGTGGTCATCAACGGGTGCGCGGCGAGCGAACAGGCGGTGCCGGTCAGCGCTTGGAGAAACAGGCGGCGATCCATGGGCGGCTACCTTCGGTTGAATTCGGGGCTGGCCAGCACCAGACCGACGGCTTCGCGGGCGCTTTCCGACCGGGGCACCGCCCAGGCCAGCCGCTCACCCAGATGCGAGCCAAGGCTGCGGGTCATCAGCGCGGCAGGGTCAGGCAGCGGGGTGACCAGCTGCTGCGGCATCTCCATCGCCCAGGTGATGCGCACCGCCATCGCCTCGGGGGTGATCCAGACCTCTGCCGCCTCGGGCCAGCCATCGGGGCCGGGGGCGCGCTGCCAGGGCTGACCCATGGCCGCCATCGGTTGCAGGATCAGCTGACGGAACACATCATCAGCCATCCGCATAACATCCGCCCCGTCAAGGCCAAGCGCACGCAGCGCGGCAACTGTGAAATCAAAGGGTTGGCGCGCCTTTTCCTGTATCCGCGACCAAGCGGCGGGGTGGGTCAGCAGCGATTCGGCCACCGCCAGCAGATCGCCGCCAGAACTGCGCCAGGCGTCGGTCAGGGCCTGCACGAGATCGGGGTTGGGCTGATCGGCGACGAAATGCACCGCCAGCTTGCGCGCCAGATGGGCGGCGGTGGCGGGGTGTTCGGCCAGATCATCCAGTGCTTTCAGCACGGGCTCCAGTTTATCCCCCGCATAGGTGGTGCCCAGAATGGTCTCCGGCCCCGGCTCGGCGCGGCGGGCGTCAAAGGTGGTGCCGGACTTGCCGACGGTCAGCCCGGTCAGCAGTTCGGCCATCTGGGTCACATCGTCCTGGGCATAGCCGCTGCCTACGGTGTGCAGTTCCAGCAGTTCGCGCGCCAGATTTTCGTTCAACCCCTTGTTCTGGCGTTTTCCGATGCGCGATCTGGGACCAATGCTGCGCGACTGATCCAGATACCGCAGCATCGCCGGGTGCTGGATGACCGCTTTCAGCATATCGGCAAAGCGGTCGGTCAAATGGGGGCGGATCGCCTCTTCCACCAGTGTCGCGGGCAGCGGGCTGTCCCGGCGCGCGCGGGCAACGGTGGTGAAATGATCGGCCCAGAACTGCACCAGACGTTCGCGAAATCCATCAGGGGCATCCAGCGCACGGGCGATTGTGGTTTTGGCGGCGAGCAGGGTGACACCTTCAAGCTGGGCGATGGCCTGACGGTAATCTTGCCGGGCGACCCGTGCCTCGGCGGCTTCGGCGCGGCGCCATGTTTGCAGCAAGGTATCGGCACGCGCCAGGGTGTCGTTCAGATCGGCCAGACGCGGGCCGGGATACGTGGCGGCCATGACATCGGGGCCGCGCAGGGCGGCCAGCATCGACGCGGGTTCGGCCGGCGCCTGATCGGGGAGGGGCAGCCCATAGCCAAAGCGAAAGGCGGCAGTCGTCTTGTCCTGAGTCATCGGGCGTCCTTGAGGTGCGGTCAGGATAAAGGCAAACGCGGGCCTTTGCACCGGGGAAAGTCAGTGTCAGAGCGATCCGTCAAAGCTGAAATCGGGGGGATAGCTGTGAAAACCATCAAAATCGCCCTTGCCCAAGCGGATGCCAGACGCACGCAGAGAGGCGTAACCCATTGTCATATGAAAGAAAAAATTCGGAAGGCCATAGAGGAACACGAAATCATGCGCGGGTTGGTCGAGATCGGTAAAACCTGCGCGATGGCTGATGATCCGGTCGGCAGCCCCGTCAAACTCGGCCGGTTTCATCGCGCCAAGGGTGGCGCGGGCCACCGCCATGCGCGGGGCAAGCGCGGTGGGCAGGTCGGGCACCGCGCGGCCTGCCAGCGGGCAGGCGATGCGCAGGGTAAAGCCCGCGGCAGTGGCAAAGTGCTGGCTGGCGGTAAAGCTGTCGGCGATCTGCGCGGTCATCGCCTCCCGCCCCGCTTTGTCCACGATCCCGGCCATCTGGGCGAGGTAGTGGCGGAAAACGGGGACGGTGGCGTGATACATCAGGCGTCTTTCGGCAGCACGCGCAGGCGCAATTCGCGCAGCTGGTCGTTGGTGGGGTCGGAGGGCGCGTTCATCAACAGGTCTTCGGCGCGCTGGTTCATCGGGAACATGATGACTTCGCGGATGTTGGTGGTGTCGGCCAAGAGCATCACGATGCGGTCGATCCCCGCCGCACAGCCGCCGTGGGGCGGCGCGCCGTATTTGAACGCCTTGACCATGCCGCCAAAGCGCTTTTCGACCTCGGAGTTCGGGTATCCGGCCAGTTCAAACGCCTTGAACATGATCTCGGGCTTGTGGTTGCGGATGCCGCCCGACAGCAGCTCATAGCCGTTGCAGGCCAGGTCATACTGATAGGCGTAGACGTTGAGCGGGTCACCGTTGAGCGCGTCCATCCCGCCTTGCGGCATGGAAAACGGGTTGTGGCTGAAGTCGATCTTGCCGTCGTCGGTTTTCTCGTACATCGGGAAATCGACGATCCAGGCGAAGCGGAAGGTGTCTTTCTCGGTCAGGCCGAGTTCCTCGCCGATGACATTGCGGGCCCGTCCGGCAACGGATTCGAACGCTTCGGGCTTGCCGCCGAGGAAGAAGGCGGCATCGCCGAGGCCGAGGCCGAGTTGCTGGCGGATCGCCTCGGTCCGCTCGGGGCCGATGTTTTTCGCCAATGGCCCTGCGGCCTCCATGCCGGATTTGTCTTCGGCTTCACGCCAGAAGATATACCCCATCCCCGGCAACCCTTGTTGCTGGGCGAAGGCGTTCATCCGGTCGCAGAATTTGCGGCTGCCGCCTTTGGGGGCGGGGATGGCGCGGATCTGGGTGCCTTCCTGCTCCAACAGTTTGGCGAAGACGGCGAAGCCGGAGCCTGCGAAATGGTCGGAGACGATCTGCATCTTGATCGGGTTGCGCAGGTCGGGCTTGTCGGAGCCGTACCACAGCAGCGAATCGCGATAGGCGATGCGCGGCCAGTCGGCATCGACCGGCTTTTCTGGCGCAAATTCCTGGAACAGGCCCTGAATCACCGGTTGGACCACGGCGAACACGTCTTCCTGTTCGACAAAGCTCATCTCGATGTCGAGTTGGTAGAAGTCGGTGGGCGAGCGGTCGGCGCGGGGGTCTTCATCCCGGAAGCAGGGCGCGATCTGGAAATAGCGGTCAAAGCCCGCGACCATGATCAGCTGTTTGAATTGCTGGGGGGCCTGCGGCAGGGCGTAGAACTTGCCCGGATGCAGGCGCGACGGCACGAGGAAGTCACGCGCGCCCTCGGGCGAGGAGGCGGTGATGATGGGCGTCTGAAATTCGTTGAACCCCATATCCCACATCCGGTTGCGCAACGAGCGCACCACGTTGGAGCGCAGCATCATGTTGCGGTGCATGCCGTCGCGGCGCAGGTCGAGGAAGCGGTAGGTGAGGCGGGTTTCCTCGGGGTATTCGGTTTCGCCGAAGACCGGCATCGGCAGTTCTGCCGCCTCGCCCAGCACGGTGATGCCGGTGGCGTAGACCTCGATTTCCCCGGTCGGCAGTTTGGGGTTGATCAGCGATGCGTCGCGGGCCTTGACCCGGCCCTCGACCTGAATGACCCATTCGGCGCGGACTTTTTCGATGTCGGCAAAGGCCGGGCTGTCACTGTCGGCGATGATCTGGGTGATGCCGTAATGGTCGCGCAGGTCGATGAACAACACGCCGCCATGATCGCGCACCCGGTGCACCCAGCCCGACAGGCGGATGGTTTCGCCGACATGGGCGGTGTTCAGGGCGGCGCAGGTATGGCTGCGATAGGCGTGCATCAGTAGTCCCCTTTCAAGGGTTCGGGCGTCTTCGCGCCGATACACCCTTACCTGCGGGCGAAGTCAAGCTAGTCCTGTAGGATCAGGGCCTCAACCGCCTGCGCATAGCTGAGGGTGGCGTCAAAGGTTCCGGTGCGCAGGAACAGGATGGTCTGGCGCAGAACGATCGGGTTCATCATCAGGAATGTGTGGGTGGCAGGCAGGGTCAGGTGGGCAGTCATGCCGTCGATCCGGGTCGAGGCCACGCTGACCTTGCCATCATCGGGGCCGGGGATCAGGCTGGAATAGACCGGGTTCAGCGACTGATTGCCGGCGATGATGCCCAGCGGATAATCGGGCGCGGGCAGGGTGCGCGGCACCGAGGCGGCATCGGTGCCGAGTTGCTGACCGGCAGGGCCGTTGATCCAGTCAAAGACCGGGATGGCGCCGAGCGCATCCACCAGTTCCGAGCCCTGATTGGGCGGGGCCAGCATCACCACGCGGCCAAGCGCCTCGGGGCGGTGATCGGCCAGCAGATAGCGCACAAGGATGCCGCCCATCGAATGGGTGACAAAATGGATCTGCTCATCAGGCGCAAGCGCACAGGCGGCGATGCCGTCATCGACAAAAGCGGCCAGATCGCGGATCGGCGCAGAGGTCGAGGGGTAGGACTGGTTGACGGTGCGAAAGCCCGCGCCTTGCAGCGCCTGCGCCATCGGGATCAGCGAGGCATCGCTGCGCGCCAGCCCGTGCAGCAGCACCACGCAATCGGCCTGCGCGGGTGTCGCAAAAAGGAGGGCAAGGCCAAGCGCACGGATCATGGGCGCAAGATGGCCGCGATGCGCGCTGTTGCCAAGGGGGAGTGGACAAACGGCGCGCAACGTCACAGGCTGCGGCCATGTCGCACCGAACCCCTCGCCTTGCCACCCGCGCGCTTATTCTGGCTGATGACCGGCTGCTGCTGGTGAACGCCTATCGCGGCGGGGTGTCGGACCTGTGGTGCGCGCCGGGCGGCGGGGCGGTGGTGGGGCAATCGCTGCATGACAATCTGAAGCGCGAGATCTGGGAGGAGACCGGGCTGACGGTGGCCGTCGGCGCGCCGTGCCTCGTGAACGAATTTCACGACCCAAAGCGCGGGTTTCATCAGGTCGATCTTTACTTCCGCTGCCAGATCGTGGGCGGGCAGATCAGTGACAGCTGGCGCGACCCCGAAGGCGTGGTGACCGAGCGGCGGTTTTTCAGCCGCGACGCGCTGCGCGGGATCAGGTTCAAGCCCGACAGCCTGCCCTCGGCGGCCTGGGGGGTGGGGGAGAGCCTGTATGATCCGCTGGAGCTGATTGTGCGGTGATGTGCGGGCTGACCCGCCGGGAGCTTTGCCCCCTGGTTCATCGGTTTCTCGGACCGATGGCGACACCGATGAACAACCCCAGCGTATTTCAAAAGCAGCAAGCCGGGGTCAGATGTCCATCCAGATCGTGACCGGGCCGTCATTGGTGAGGCTGACCGCCATGTCGGCGCCGAAGATGCCGTTGGCGGTGGGGATTCCTGCGGCGGCAATGCGGGTGGTGAAATGCTCGTAGAGGCGTTGGCCGGTCTCTGGCTTTGCGGCGGTGGAAAAGCCGGGGCGGTTGCCGCGCAGATCGGCGGCGAGGGTGAATTGCGACACGATCAGGGCTGATCCGGCGATGTCGGTGACCGAGCGGTTCATCTTGCCCTGATCATCCTTGAAGATGCGCAGCTTGGCGATCTTGGCGGCCATGGCATCGGCCTGCGCCTCGGTGTCGCCCTCCATCGCGCAGATCAGGATCAGCAGGCCCGCGCCGATCTCGCCGGTAATGGTGCCGTCCACGCTGACCGAGGCGTGGGAGACGCGCTGAACGACGGCTCTCACAATTCGTTGGCCCAGGGTGGGTTGGCACCGGGGCGGCTGACGGTGATGGCAGCGGCGCGGGTGCCGAGCGACAGGGCGGCGTCGAGCGTGGCATCGGGCAGGCTGGTCAGGGCAGCTTTGGTCAGCGCGCCTGCGGCGTGCAGAGCCGAAAGCGCGCCCGCGTTGAAGGTATCGCCTGCGCCCACGGTATCGGCCACGGTGACCGGGGTGGCGGCGAAGAACCGGTTTTGCGTGGCGGTCAGGGCGCGCGCCCCGGCGGCACCTTCGGTGATGAACACCAGCTTCGGGCCGGTGGCGATGATCTGGCGGGCAAGGGCGCTGAGATCGCCCGCGCCCATCAGCCAGTGCAGGTCTTCGTCGGACAGTTTGACGATATCGGCGCGGGCGATCATCCGCTCGATGCGGGCGCGGTATTCGGCTTCCTTGCCGGCGATGAAGCCGGGGCGGATGTTGGGGTCGATCATGGTGACGCGGGCGGCGGCCTCGCGGTTCTGCAGCGCCTCATAGGTGCTGGCGGCGGGGTCGTTGACCAGGCTGATGCCGCCGAAGAACAGGGTGCTGACAGTACCCGGCAGGGTTGGCAGCTGATCTGGCGACAGCATGCGCCCGGCGGTGGCCTCGTCGTAAAAGGCATAGGTGGCCTGACCGTTCACCAGTTTGACAAACGCAACCGTGGTGGGCCGGTCAGAGCGCGCAAGATACTGCGTATCCACCTCTGAGGCGGTCAGCGTATCGGCGAGGATGTCCCCCAGCATATCGGTCGAGACACCGGAAAAGAACGCCGACGGCGTGCCGAGGCGCCCCAGCGCGATGGCGGTGTTGAACACAGCTCCGCCCGCGTAGGGGGCAAAGCACGCCTCCCCTTGGGTCGAGGTGCGCGGCAGCATGTCGATCAGCGCTTCGCCACAGCTGAGAATCATCGGGGCCTCCGGCGGGGTAATGGGGTCTTGATGGGCGGGGACTATACAGGCGAAGGGCGTGTTAGCGCAAACATTCGTTGTGAGCGCGAAAGGCTCAGCCGGGCGGCAGAGCCTTGCTGGCGCGGCTCAGGGGTGTCCGGCAAACCACGGCGACAGATTGGCGCGGATGCGGTCCAGCGGCGTGGGGCCCGAGGTATCGCCATGGAAACTCTGGCCGGTGATCGCCTCATAGGCCCCGACATAGACCTCAGCGGTCTGCGCAATGATCTGGGCAGGGATCTCGGGGATCGGGTCGGTATAGGGATCGCAGCGCGCGGCGACCCAGGAGCGGATGACATCCTTGTCAAAGCTGGGCGGGCGGCTGCCGGCCTCGAACGCGGCGTCATAGCCATCGGCCAGCCAGTAGCGGCTGGAATCGGGGGTGTGGATTTCATCGGCGATCAGGATGCGGCCTGTCGCATCGGTGCCGAATTCATACTTGGTATCGGCGAGGATCAACCCGCGCTCAGCCGCCATCTTTTGCCCCCGGGCAAACAGGGCGAGGGCATAGGCCGAGACCTGTTCCCACTGCGCCGGCGTCAGCAGGCCCTGCGCGAGGACCTCATCGGCGGTGAGCGGTTCGTCATGGCCGCCGTCAAACGCCTTTGACGTGGGGGTGATGATCGGCTGCGGCAGGGGCTGATTGTCACGCATGCCATCGGGAAGGGTATGCCCGTACAGGCTGCGGTGGCCCGCGCGATACTGGGTCAGCACCGAGGTCGAGGTGGTGCCGGCCAGATAGCCGCGCACCACGATTTCCACCGGCAGGATGGTAACGTGCTGGCCGATCACCACATTCGGGTCCGGGTAGCCCAGCACATGGTTGGGGCAGATATCGGCGGTGTGGTCAAACCAGTAGCGCGCGGTCTGGGTCAGAACCTGCCCCTTGTAGGGGATCGCGGCGAGGATGCGGTCAAAGGCGCTGATCCGGTCCGACGAGATCAGGATCCGCCTGCCACCAGGATGATCCGCACTGGGGGGCAGATCGTAGCAATCCCGCACCTTGCCGAAATAGGGATTGGGCAGTTCGGGAATGCGGGCATGCGGCAGAACGCGGGTCAGATCGAGCATCGGAGCCTCCGGTCGGGATGGATAGCGCTATTGCGCGGTCAGGGCGGCGAGTCAACGGCCCCGGCGCTGAACCGGGGGCCAAACGGGATCTGATGGAGCGGCTGCGCCGCGTTGTTTTTGTCTCGTCGCGCGCGTGCCGCGCGTCTCCTCGGGTTTGTGCTCCGCACGGGAGTACTTGGGCCAAGATGAACCCCGTGGGCTGTGCCTTGCGATTTCATCTTGGCAAAAATACTCAAAGACCAACGGTGCAGCGGCGGGTCGGATCAGAATTATGGACCGGCGGGCGCCTGCCCCGGTCAGCCCCGCAGCATCTGCAGCAGGGCGAGGGTCGGCTCGCCGGTGACGGGCAGGCCGCGTGCGCGTTGGAACCCTTCGATCGCGGCGCGGGTTTTGGCGCCGATGACGCCGTCGCTGCCTTCGGTGTCAAAGCCTGCGGCGGTCAGGCGGCGTTGCAGATCCTGACGGTCGGAGATGGTCATGCCGGTGGCATCGGGCGGGAAATTGCCGCGGATCGGGCCGGCCCCGCGCAGCCGGTCAGACAGGTGGCCGACGCCGATGACATAGTTGACCGCGTTGTTGTAGCGGGCGATGGCGTTGAAATTGTTGAAGATCAGGAAGGCCGGGCCACCCGCCCCCTGCGGCAGGATGATCGAGCCTGCGCCGTGGTTCGGCAGGCGGCCGCCGTCGGCGGTGGTGACGCCAAGCGCCGACCAAGCGTCAGAGCTGCGGCCCTTGCCGCGTCCGGTGACGGCGGTGTTGAAGCCCGACGGCAGGCGGATCTCGATCCCCCAGGGCTGGCCCTTGCGCCAGCCGGAGCGCGACAGGTAGGCGGCGGCAGAGGCGAGCGCGTCGGTCGGGTCATCGGCCCAGATGTCGCGGCGGCCGTCGCCGGTGAAATCGACCGCATATTCCAGATAGCTGGTAGGGATGAACTGGGTATGGCCCATGGCCCCTGCCCAGCTGCCGGTCATGTTGGCGGGGGTGGTGTCGCCGTTTTGCAGGATGCGCAGGGCGGCGGTGAGTTGCTGCTCGAAAAATGCACCCCGGCGTCCGTCATAGGCGAGGGTGGCGAGTGCCGAGATCACCGGCACGGTGCCGCGCCGTTCGCCATACTGGCTTTCCAGACCCCAGACGGCGGTGACGACTTCGGCCTCGACCCCGTAACGCGATTCGATGGCCGACAGGGCATTGCGGTGGCGGGCCAGAGCGGCGCGGCCTTTGGCCACGCGCTCGGCGCTGGCGGCGATGGCAAGGTAATCTTCCAGCGTGCGTTTGAATTCGGTCTGGTTGCGGTCACGTTCGATCACGCCGGGCAGGAAACCCGCCGAGCGAAACGCCGTGTCGATGGTGGATTGGGACAGACCCCGGCCTGTGGCGCGGGATTTGAAGCCATCAACCCAGGCGTCAAACCCGGCATTGGGCACCGGCGACATGCCGGGTTCGGGCCCGCGAGAGACGACAGAGCTGGTGCCGCCGCCGCCGACACAGGACGACAGCCACAGGGCACCCAATCCGAATGTGAACGCGCGCCGTTGTGCCTGCATGATCTGCCCCTGTGCTTTTTGTGTTTTCCCGATGCTAACCCATTGCAGTCGGGACCGAAAGACGGCCCTGCGCTACATCTGGCTCAGATACGCAATCCCGCCGATCACGATTATGGCGGCGATGACGGCAAAGGCGATTTTCCACGCCGAATACGGACGTTCGCCCTGCACCTTGCCGGTCTGGCCGTTGACCACAAAGCGATAGCTTTTGCCGTTGTATTTATAGGCCGCCATCCAGACCGGCAGCAGGATGTGCTTGAAGGTCTCGGCTGAATAGGCGGTGTCGATCCGGTCAATGCGCTGCTCGTCGCCACCGATGTCGTGGCGCACGTCATGCGCGATCTGCCCCGCCATGATTTCGCGGGCGATGGTCTGGCCATCGGTCAGGCTGACGGTATAGCCTTCGGCGGTGAAACCCGCCAGATAATCGGGGGAATAGGGCACCAAGGCCCCCAGATCCCACGGCGCGAGCGCATCGGTGTAACGGCGCGGCAGCGAGCCGCTGGCCAGCACCAGCACATCATCGAACCGGCGCGAGACCCAGCCCGCAGCGGAATGCCAGCGGGTTTTGCGCACCTGTTCCTGCCGCCGTTCGCTCTTGCCATTCACCTGTACGGTGACGGTGCGGGTCTCGTAGTAATACTCCCCCCGCGCGCCGGAATAGCGGCTGCGGGTGGCGGCGTCATAGGTCCAGTACGGCACGTAAAGGCCGGACAGGGTGCGGCCCTTGCGGGCGTATTCGACCAAACCGCCCGGGGCGAACCACAGGCTGCCCAGCCATTTGCCCATCGCCTCGCGCCCCTGTCGTTCGGTCAGGGCAAAGGGCAGCACGGCTTGTGGCTTGATCAGGCGTTGGGTGCCGGTGCCGATGGCGACCGGCGTCGCGCAGAACGGGCATTCGGTGGCGTGCTCGGCCCCCTTGAACTCCACCTGCGAGCCGCAGGACGGGCAGGGGGTGATGCGCACCTCTTCCATATCGGCGGGCGGCAGGTCGTCTTGCAGCGCGAGGTTCAGGTCGAGCTCTTCCAGCGCCGACCGGCGCGCGGGCGGCGCGTCGGGCAGGGGTTGCACATGGCCGCAATGGTCGCACTTCAGCGCCGTATCGCCGGGCGAGTAGCGCAGGTCTGCGCCACAGCTTTCGCAGGGCCAGCGGTGTTCCTGTTCTGCCATCATCGGTCCCGGTTACGGCGCGGGCGGCGGTGGCGGGACGGAGTCGAGCAGGCGTTTGAGCGCGGTGTCGGCGGCCATTTTCCAGCCGTCCTGTCCGGCAGTCCACACCATTGTCGCGCGCGAGAGCTGGCCCGCGGAGGCCATGGTGGCAAGGGTCTGCTCGTCAAACGGGCCTTTGGTCGCGCCGTTTTCGGCCACGTGCCAGACGGTTGCGGCGGGCGGTGCCGGCGGGGGCGGCGGCGCAGCGGTGGCGGGTGCTGCGGGGGCAGCCGGTGGCGCGCCCCATGGCCCGGCGGCTTGCGCCATCGCGGCACCCATGCCGGCGGCCATCCCGGCCCCCATCATCGCGCCTGCGCCAGAGGCGGGGTTGGCGATGCCTTCGGCTGCGTTGAACTGCATGTATTTGTTCAGATCGCCCGCGATGCCGATCGAGGTGCGCTTGTCGAGCACCTTTTCGACCTCTTCCGGCAGGCTGATGTTTTCAATGTAGAATTCCGGCAGGGTCAGGCCATATTCGGCCACCGTCGGGTTGATTGCGGTGGTGACGATCTGCCCCAGATCGCGGGTGTTGGCGGCCATGTCCAGCACCGGGATGCCGGATTTGGCGATGGTCTGGCTGAATTCCTGCACGATGATGTTGCGGATCTGCATCGACACTTCATCAGCGGTGAATTCGCCATCGGTGCCGACGATTTCGCGTAAGAAAACGGCGGGGTCGCTGACGCGCATCGAATAGGTGCCAAAGGCGCGGATGCGGACCGGGCCAAACTCCGGGTCGCGCGTCATGATCGGGTTCTTGGTGCCCCACTTCTGATCGTTGAAGCGGGTGGTGTTGATGAAATACACCTCGGACTTGAACGGGCTGCTGAACCCGTGGTCCCAGTGCTGCAGGGTGGTCATGATCGGCATGTTGTTGGTTTCAAGCTGGTACAGGCCGGGGCCGAAGACATCGGCCAGCTGCCCCTCATGCACGAACACCGCCGCCTGACCTTCGCGCACGGTCAGCTTTGCCCCGTATTTGATCGCCTGACCCCGGCGTTCAAACCGCCAGACCATCGTGTCGCGGGTGTCATCCAGCCAGGAGATGACGTCGATGAACTCGCCCTTGAGGAAATCAAAAACCATGACAACACTCCTTTTGCCCGTCAGGGCCGCTTAACTTTCGCCGCCCACAAGGGCGCGCGCAAGGGATTCGATGATCGGTCGCGCTTCGGATTCGGCCATGCCGGTGCGCAGGGCGGGGTTGTAGAGCATGCGCAGCATCAGCTCGTCCTGCCCGGTCAGCAGCGCAAATTCCTCATCGTCGTTAAAGATCGACGGGCGCGCGCGCGGGCTGTCGTTGGCAAGACCAAGGCCCTGGGCAATTTCCTCGTGCATGCAGGACAGGCGCAACAGATCGGGGTGTTCGGCCCGGATCACGGCAAAGGCACGGGTGTAGCGGCCAGAGCTGCCTTCAGACATGGCGTAGACCAGACAATAGGTCGAGAGCGGCATGTTGGTGATGCCTGCCACCTCACCCGCTGACAGGCCTTGCAGGGCCGAGGTCACGGCGGGGCCAAGCGCGCGGCGTTCATCCTCGTTCACGATGTAGATGAAAAAGTTGGGGGCCTGATCGCTCAGCCCGATCGGATGGCCGGTCAGGCGGCTGAGCCGCGCGAGGTAGGATCGCACCCGCGCGGTGTCGGTGGCGCGGCTGCTGGCGCTGACCGAGGCGCCAAAGTGCAGGCCGACGCGCACCGGCGCCTCCCACCGGCGCAGGCGGCTGGGGGTTTCGCGCTGAACCGGGCCGCCGGAGCCACGCACATATTCATCGTACAAAGCAACGCGGATGAAGTTTTCAGCCAGCATCCGGTCGGTAAACGGGGTGTCGCGCCCGCCGCCATCGGTGCGCAATAGCCCGTTCGACAACAGATCGGCCTGCACCCGCGCGAAATGCAGACGCACCGCCTGACTTGCGGCAGAGGGCGGTGTTTGCGGCACGGCCACCGCCGCCGGGGTGGGGCGATTGGGGGCATTGGGCGAGCTGCGCGGGGCCTGCGGGCTGGCCACACAGCCCACAAGCGCCAGACCGCACAGCGCGGACAAAGTCAGACGAAAGGCGGCGGAAACGCGCATCGGAACGGGTCTATCCTTGAGGCTGCTGGACGGGGCGGCGCGCGGAGGCAGAGGCGAGGGTATCACGCAATTCGGCCTCCATCTTCTGCAATTCGGCTTCGGCGGCAGCGCGGCGGGCCTTGCCCTCATCCGCGATCTGCAGGCTGTCGTTGATGGTGGCGATCAGCTGATCATTGGCCTGCTTGACCGACGCGATGTCGAACACGCCACGCTCCATCTCCTCGCGCACCACACGGTTGGTTTCGCGCAGGTTGTCGGCGTTTTTGGTGAGCAGCTCGTTGGTCAGGTCATTGGCGCCGCGCACCGCTTCGGCGGCTTCACGCGACCGCTGGATGGTGACGGCCTGCGCCAGCTGGGTTTCCCACAGCGGCACGGTGTTCACCAGCGTCGAGTTGATCTTGGTGACCAGCGATTTGTCATTCTCCTGCACCAGCCGGATCGACGGCAGCGATTGCATGGTGACCTGCCGCGTCAGTTTCAGATCATGCACCCGGCGTTCCAGATCGTCGCGCGCGGCGCGCAGGTCACGCAGCTCCTGCGCCTTTTTCACCTGATCCGCTTCGGGCGCTGCCGCCACCACGGCCTGAGCGGCGGGGATTGTGGTGGCATCCAGATCGGCCAGCTTTGCCTCACCCGCCGCGATATAGAGCGCCAGTTCGTCGTAGAAATTCAGCGTTTTGGCATAGAGCATATCCAGCGCGCGGATGTCCTTGAGCAGCGTATGCTCATGATGCAGCAGCTCTTCGGTGACCTTGTCGATCTGGCCCTGAACCGTTTCATACTTGGCGACGAAATTGGCAAAGGGCGCGGCACGCCCGATCAGCTTTTCCCACCAGCTGCGGTCGCGGCGCAGGTCCAGCTCTTCGGCCCCGAAGCCGCGGATCGTGGTGACGATCTTGCGCAGGCTGTCGCCAGCGGGGCCTGCGTCCTTGTTTTTCACATCGGCCAGCATTTCCTGAGAAATGACTTGCAACTCGGCCTGCGCCTTTGAGCCGAACGAGATGATCGACTGGGTGTTGGCCATGTCCAGCTCTGCCATGCGCGCCCGGATCGCCCCGGCCTTGTCGCCATCGGCGGCCTCCAGCGCCACGATCTCGCCGCCCGGTTCGGGCAGGATGACGGCGGTGACTTCCTCGATCTGGGTCAGGGCGCGGGCGGCCTGTTCGCGGGTGGTTTCGGTCATGGCGTCATTCTCACTGTTTTTCGGGCACTGGCGGGAAAGGGGGCAGGTGGCAAAGGGATCAGGCTTCGGCTTTCAGCCGGTCGCGCAGGACCGAGATTTCAACATCCAGATCGCTGCGGTTGTCACTCAGCAGGCGGCGCGAGCGGTCGGCAAAGGTGGTTTCCAGATCATCCAGCAGCGCCAGATAATCGCCGCGCGCCTGCGTATCGCGCGACCGGGCGTACAGATCGGCAAACTTGACCGTCGCGTCACGCGCGCCCATCAGGTAAACCGACAGATACTTGCGGGCGGCGGTCAGATCACGCGGATCTTCCTCGACCGTGCGGAACAGCTGGCGGGCGGCGGCGGTGAACCGGTCCACCCGGCCCTCCAGCTGGCGGTCATTCGCGCGCAGGATGGCATCGCGCATCGCGCTCAGATGCTTTTCCGCCTCATCCACGGCACGGGCAACACGGTCGGTCTGAAAGGTATCAATTCCTTCGGCCCCCTTGTCGCGCAGCGGATCGGCGCCAAAGGTGTTGAAATGCAGCGCCGCCCCGGCCACACCGAACAGCAGCGGGTAGAGCAGCCCGTCATGGCTCATCAACCCGCCCGCGACCAGGGCCGCCCCGGTCAGCACCGAGCCGAAAATCTTGCGCGGAAAGGCGGGGCGGCGGGCGACCTTGCGCTGGTCATAGGCGGCATGGGCCTTCAGCCCCTCCCGGGTCAGAAAGGCGGCGGCCAGCAGCAGCGCTGTGGCGGCAAGGCCGAACATCAGCTGACGGGGGCTGCCGGTAAAGGCGGCGGGCAGAAAGAGCAGCGCCGCGATGCCCATAAACCGGGCACGCCCGGCACCTTTGAGCGGTTGTTTGCCATCAAACGGATGCGCAGGGGGCAATGTGCCCTTTGGATCGGAAGCGCCGGGGCTGAATCTGCCGCCAAAACGTTGCGCCATCTAGAGACCTCCGCCAAAGGCCACATAGGCAACAAGCCCGATGAGCAGGATGAAGGACAGGGTTTGCATCCCGTTTCCGGACATTTCAGCCTCATTCTGGCAGCGGCGCGGCGACGGGCGGGCCTGCTTCTTTAGTATAGGGGAAGGAAGACGGCCTTGCCAGAGGTGACGCAGGGGGGAACTCACAGACTGCGTTCCCCCCGCCACGGTCAGCGCCGCCTACTTGCGGCGCGGCGGTGGTTTCGGGCTGCCGCCGCGGGGTGCTGCAGGGCCTGCGTTGCGGGTGCTGGGTTTGGCGCCGGTGGTGGTGCGGCCGCGCGGTTTCGGCGCGGCGGTGTCACCCTCGATCTGCAACGATGTTTGGCGGCGGGCGGGTTTTGCGGCAGGCTTCGCGGCAGGTTTTGTCGCAGGCTTTGACGCGGTGGCCCAGCTGTCAGCCAGTTGCCCCAGCGCCTTGCGGCCCCGCGTGCTGGTCATCGCGCCCGGTGCCTTGGGCGCGTTGCGGTCGGGTTTGCCCGTGCTGGCGCGGGCGGGTTTTGCTGCGTCATCGCGCGGGGCGCGGGTGCCGCTGCGCGCGGGCCGGTCGCCGATCGTTGCCCGCACGGGGCGGGGGCCGGAGCTGCGCGCCGGGCGGTCGTCATCGCCAGCGGTGCGGCTGGTGGTGCGGACCCGGGATTTCGGCTTGGTCGGCACCTCGGAGGCATCTTCGATCTGCCCCGAGATCAGCGCGCCCAGCTGGTCGCGCATCACCCGCGCCTTGATTTCCTCGACATCGCCCGGCTCCATCTCGTTCAGGCGGAACGGGCCGTAGCTGACGCGGATCAGCCGGTTCACGGTCAGGCCGATGGCGAACATGGCGCGGCGGATTTCGCGGTTCTTGCCCTCGCGCAGGCCGATGGTCAGCCAGGCGTTTGCGCCCTGATGCCGGTCGATCTTGACCTCCATCGGCTGAAAGCGTTCGCCGTCGATGGTGATGCCCTTGCGCAGGGGTTCAATCTCGGGCTCGGTCGGGTTGCCCTTGACCCGCACGCGGTACTTGCGCAGCCAGCCGGTGGAGGGCAGTTCCAGCTGCCGTTTCAGCGCGCCGTCGTTGGTCAAAAGCAGCAGGCCCTCGGAATTGAGGTCAAGCCGGCCGATCGACATGACCCGGGGCATATCCTCGGGCAGGTGGTCGAACACCGTGTCGCGGCCCTTTTCATCCGAGGCAGAGGTCACAAGGCCTTCGGGCTTGTAATACAGCCACAGCCGGGCCGGTTCGGGCGCGCCGACCGGCTGGCCGGAGACGGTGATCCGGTCGGCAGCGGTGACGTTCAGCGCGGGAGAGGTGACGAGCTTGCCGTTGACCGTGACCTCGCCCGCCTCGATCAGCCGTTCGGCCTCACGCCGCGACGAGACGCCGGCGCGGGACAGCACCTTGGCGATGCGCTCGCCTTCGGGCGATGCCGATTTGGGCGCAGCTTTCGGGGCGGCTTTCGGGCGGGGTGGCTTTTCATTTGCGGTCATGACTGTCATCCTTGGCACCGGGTGCCCAGCCTTGGGGCTGTCTGCGCGCCCAGGCCGATTGGTCTTTCGGACCAATGGCGAACCCGATTGGCTAACCGCGAGAGTATTTGAGCCAGGATGAAAGAGCAACGCGGGTTTACCTCCTTTATGGCGCTGGCGCTGGAAGAGGCGCGGGCGGCGGCGCGGCGCGGCGAGGTTCCGGTGGGGGCGGTGATGGTCTCGCCTGATGGCGCAGTGGTGGCGCAGGCGGGGAACCGGACGCGGGAGCTGAGCGATCCGACCGCCCATGCAGAGGTGCTGGTGATCCGCGAGGCCTGCCGGTTGGCGGGGTCAGAGCGGTTGGTGGGCTATGATCTCTATGTGACGCTGGAGCCGTGCCCGATGTGTGCCGCCGCGATTGCGGCCGCGCGGGTGGGGCGGCTGTATTATGGTGCGGCGGACCCCAAGAGCGGCGGCGTGGCGGTGGGGGCGAGGGTGTTTTCCCACCCGCAGTGCCATCATGTGCCGGAGGTTTACGATGGCATCGCGGCGGGCGAGGCGGAGGGGCTGTTGCGGGCGTTCTTTGCCGGGCGGCGCGGGGTATGACCCCCTGTGTTACACGTTTTGCAAGCGTTTTAAATCAAAGGCTTGACTGTATCTAATTAAGCTATTTTTAACGATTGCCCGCTGCGGCGGCGGTGAAATGGGCCGGGGCTATGTCGCCTGCAATGGCCCAGAGCGCCCCGGCCCAGGGGGCATCCTCGGCGTCCATCGGCAGCAGAAGGGTTTGCACGGCGGGGCTGAGCAGCAGGCGGTTCAGCCAGTCTGCCAGCGCCGGAATCGCCTCGGCCCGGTAGGTGGCCAAGGCCCAGAGGTCAAAGTGGCCCTCGCTTTGCAGGCTGGTGCCCAGAGCGGTGAGCAGCCGCGTCAGCGCCCCGGACCCTTGCGCGGTGGCAAAGAGCGCGTCGAGGGATCCGGTCACGGTGGCAGGGGGCCAGCCGCCGACCAGCAGCGTTTCCGTCAGGGTCAGCGGTGTGTCGCGGGCGGGTTCGCCCGTGGCTTCGGCCCAGCCGGTGTGCAGCAGCATCAAACGGGCGAAATCATCCAGCAGGGCAAGGGTGTGCGGATCGAACAGATCGGGATGCACCGCGCGGGCGTCGCCAAAGCGGCGCAGTTCGGTGTGGGTGCCAAGGGTAGAAATGTCATCCCCCCGCGCCATCAGATCAAGGATGCGTGGCAGGATGGCGCGCAGATCATCCGGATTGGCGGGCACGCCATGCGCCGAGTCGATGTATTCGCGCACCAGTGCCGCCGGCATATCGCGTACCGGGGTCGCGATCATTTGCGCCAGCTGCGCGGGCAACATGCAGATGTTGCACAGACAGACCTCCATCATCGGGGGCATCTGTGGCGGCAGGTGGTGGTAGAGCGACTCCACCACCACCTGCAAGGGCGCCAGACAGGGGGACTGGCTCTGCCGGGTCAAAACCGGATCGGCTCCAACACCTGCGGCTCGATCAGGGTGGTGCCGGGGGGCAGACCTGCCTTGAGCTCTGATGCATCCTGCGCGAGCAGACCGAAGGTCTTGTAATGGCAGGGGATCACGGTGCTGAAGTTGAAATAGCGCCGCGCGGCATAGGCGGCGCGGGCCATGTCCATGGTGTAATGGCCGCCACAGGACAGAATGCCGATGGTGGGTTTGTGATAATCCCCCATCCAATCCATATCGGCCATGATGTCGGTGTCGCCGGAGATATAGATCACCTCACCTTCACCGGCGATCATGAACCCCGCCTCGGACCCGGCGGGGATGGCGTTGCCGCCCGCGAAGTCGATGCTGGAGGAATGGGTGGCATTGACCATGGTGACCTTTGCGCCGCCCGCGTCAATGGTGCCGCCCTTGCCGAAACCGGTCACGTCTTTTGCGCCCTGACGGGTCAGGTATTCCGCCAGTTCGTGAATGGCGGCGATGGGGGCGCCGGTTTCCTGTGCAATGGCCAGTGCGCCCGACGCATGATCGCCATGGGCATGGGTCAGAAAGATATGGGTGACGCCCTTGAGGGCCTCAGCCCGGCGGCCCTCTGGAAACATCGGGTTGTCGTCGAGCCATGGGTCGATCAGCAGGACGGCGTTTTCAATCTCGATCCGAAAGCCGGAGTGGCCAAGCCAGATGATCTGCATGGGGTGTTCCTTTGGTCCTGTTGTGCCATGAGACTGGGTGTTGCACCCGGCTTTGACAAGAGCGCAGACCGATGGCCGGGCTTGCAGCCCGCAGGGCAGGGGGCTAAACGATGCGGGTTATTGCAGGGAAAGGGCCCCATATGTCCATCGACATCGACACCGCCCGCAAGGTGGCGAAACTGTCCCGTATCCGGGTGGAAGAGGGCGATCTGCCCGCTCTGGCCGACAAGCTGTCGTCGATCCTTGGGTTCATGGAACAGCTGAAGGATGTGGACGTAGAGGGCATCGAGCCGATGACATCGGTGACGCCGATGCGGCTGAAGCGCCGGGTCGATGCGGTGACAGATGGCAACCAGCAGGCCGCCGTGCTGAAAAACGCGCCCGATGCGCGTGAGGGCTTCTTTGCGGTGCCGAAGGTGGTGGAATGAGCGCGGATATGACGGGTGCAAACGGCTGGACGATTGCAGCGGCGCGCGATGCGCTGCGCAAGGGTGACGTGACGGCGGTGGATCTGACCATGGCTTGTCTGACCGCGATAGATGCGGGCGACGGGCTGAACGCCTTTGTCCACAAGACGCCCGAACTGGCGCTGGAGCAGGCGCGGGCGGCGGATGCGCGGCTGGCGGGGGGCGATGCGCCCGCAATGTGCGGCATTCCGGTCGGCGTGAAAGACCTGTTTGCGGTCAAGGGCGTGCCGACGCAGGCCGGGTCGAACATTCTGCGCGGGTTCAGGCCCGAATACGAATCGACGGTGACCACCAAGCTGTGGGGCGCGGGGGCGGTCTGCCTTGGCAAGCTGAACATGGACGAATTCGCGATGGGATCGTCGAATGAGTCGTCGTGCTATGGGCCAGCGGTGAACCCGTGGAAGGTGGATGACCGCAAGCTGACGCCGGGCGGATCGTCTGGCGGGTCGGCGGCGGCGGTGGCGGCAGATTTGTGTCTGGCGGCGACCGGCACCGATACCGGCGGGTCGATCCGCCAACCGGCGGCGTTCTGCGGCATCACCGGGATCAAGCCGACCTATGGCCGCGTCAGCCGTTGGGGCGTGGTGGCCTATGCCTCATCCCTCGATCAGGCCGGGCCGATGACCAAATCGGTGCGCGATGCGGCGATCATGCTGGGCGCGATGGCCGGGCATGATGCCAAAGATTCCACCTCTGCCGATCTGGCGGTGCCGGATTTTGAGGCGGCCCTGACCGGCGACATCCGTGGCAAGAAAATTGGTATCCCGCGTGAGTACCGGCTGGACGGAATGCCGGGCGAGATTGCCGCGCTCTGGGATCGCGGCATGGACATGATGCGCGATGCCGGGGCAGAGATTGTGGATATTTCGCTGCCGCATACGAAATATGCGCTGCCGACCTATTACGTGATTGCGCCCGCCGAGGCGTCGTCAAACCTCGCCCGCTATGACGGGGTGCGCTATGGCCACCGCGCCAAGCTGGCGCAGGGCGATGGCATCACCGAGATGTATGAAAAGACCCGCGCCGAAGGCTTTGGCCCCGAGACCCAGCGCCGGATCATGGCGGGCACCTATGTGCTGTCGGCCGGGTTCTATGACGCCTATTACAACCGGGCGCGCAAGGTGCGTGCGCTGATCAAGCGTGACTTTGAGCTGGCGTTTGCGGCGGGGATTGATGCGATTCTGGCGCCCGCCACGCCGTCGTCGGCCTTTGGTCTGGGCGAGCAGGGCGGGACGGACCCGGTCGAGATGTATCTGAACGACGTGTTCACGGTGACGCTGAACCTGGCCGGTCTGCCGGGGGTGGCGGTGCCGGTGGGCTTGGATGCCAAGGGGCTGCCGCTGGGTCTGCAGCTGATCGGTCAGCCGTGGCAGGAGGCGGACCTGCTCAATCACGCCTATGTGCTGGAGCAGGCTGCGGGCTTTGTGGCCAAACCGGCAAAATGGTGGTAATTCCTGCCGCTGAATTTAAATGTGGGTCTGTCAGATCATGCGCGTTTCCCTGATTTTGCTTTTGCCTTTGACGATCGCGGCCTGCGCGCCTGCGGTGCCCGACAGCGGCGCCGGGGTCGGGTTTCAGGATTACAATTCCTATATGCGCGACCGCGATGCGGCAGCGGGGCGGGCACAGCCGATTGTCACGCCGGGCTTTTCGGCCGACCAGATCGGGGCGGCGATTGACCGGGCCGATGGCCGTGGCGGCATCGCACCTGCGACGGGCCCGGTGACAGGGTCGGTGATCGGGGCCAGCCCGGCATCTGGCGGCGACATGTCGGCCAACCGCCCGCGCGGCAACGCGCCTGCGGGCATCCGCGAAGAAACCGGCGAGGCGTCGCGGATCGCGAGCCTTGGCGGCGGCGCGCGGATCTCGGACGAGAATGACTTTGACGCGGTCGCCAGCCGCGAGACGATTGAGAGCGACCGCGCCCGCATTGACCGCAACCGCGCGCAGTATCAAGTGATTCAGCCCGGCGCGCTGCCGGTGCGACCCGGTGATGCCGGGCCGAACATTGTGGATTATGCGCTGGCCACCAACCACCCGCGCGGCACCCAGCTTTACAAGCGCTCTGGCTTTGCCGGCGGCAATGCTGCGGGCAAATGCGCAGGCTATGCCTCGCCCGATCTGGCGCAGCAGGCGTTTCTGGCCCGCGGCGGACCAGAGCGGGACCGGCTTGGCCTTGACCCCGATGGCGACGGCTATGCCTGCACCTGGGACCCGAGCCCGTACCGGCTGCGGTGACACCGTCGCCGAATTTTTCCGACCGGCGTGGCGGGGCAACTCCGTCGCTGATCGTGATCCACTATACCGCAATGGAAAGCTGCGCCGCCGCGCGCGCGCGGCTGTGCGACCCTGTGGCAGAGGTCTCGGCGCATTGGCTGATTTCCCGCCACGGCGACGCAGAGGCGCTGGTGGACGAGGACAAGCGCGCCTGGCATGCGGGGGCAGGGGCGTGGGCGGGCATCACCGATGTGAACTCGCATTCCATCGGGATCGAGCTGGACAATCGCGGCAATGAGCCGTTCCCCGAGCCGCAGATGGCAGCGCTGGAGACTTTGTTGGAAGGCATCATGGCGCGCTGGCAGATTCCGGCCCATCGGGTGATCGGCCATTCCGACATGGCCCCCGACCGCAAATCGGACCCCGGCCCGCGCTTTGACTGGCAGCGGCTGGCGCGGCAGGGGCTGTCGGTCTGGCCTGAACTGACCGGGGCCGATCCCGCGCCCGACTTCTTGTCCTCCGCCTGCCGCTTCGGCTACCCGGCCTTGGGCGAAGATCTGGTGCTGCGGGCGTTTCGCTGGCGCTTCCGGCCCGCTGCGTCTGGCCCGGTCACCTCTGCCGATGCCGCCATGGCCGCCGCCCTTGCACTGCGCTTTGGCGTTGACGCCCCCGCCGCACAGGCGTAAGCCCCGCAGCGCGCGGATGGCTGGATGACCGCGGGGGCGCAAGCCTTCGAGGAAAGTCCGGACTCCATGAAGCAAGGGTGCCGGGTAACCCCCGGCGGGGGCAACCCCAGGGAAAGCGCCACAGAGAACAGACTTCCCTGTTGTCAGAGAGGTTCGCCTCTCGCGTGGCAGGGAACAGGTGAAACGGTGGGGTAAAAGCCCACCGCGGGACTGGTAACAGGACCGGCATGGCAAGCCCCACCCGGAGCAATGCCGAATAGGGGCCTTGTGTGGAAAGGTCTGCGACGGCCAAAGGCGCAAGCCGGCGGCGACAGCAGAGACCTCCACAGGGACGCTTCAGCCCAGAGGCCCGGGTTGGCAGCTTGACTGCATCTGGTAACAGGTGCGGCAGAGGAATGGTCATCCATGGGGGAAACCCCGGGACAGAATCCGGCTTACAGGCCATCCGCGCGTTTTCTGCCAGTGGTGCAAGGGGGCTCTGCCCCCTCGGCTTCGCCTCTCAAGCGAAAAGGCGTGACTTGTGCGCAGCTTGTCGAAAAGCTGGCGGCGATTGGAATCAGTGAGAAGGAGGTGAACGTCCGCAACAGACTTTCCCCAGGGAAATTCACTGCGGCGTTCCTATTGCAATGCCTGAGCGCCGTTTGATCATAGACCCTGCACTTGTAATTGTTTTTGTCCTGTCCGTTAGCGCGGTCTGTTATGTGGCGATAGATTCTGCCTACCTAAATGGAATGCAGGATTACGTAGCCGAACAAGCCGACCGTGGCGCAAATATTCATGAGGCTCAGCGTCATATTGAGGAAGTCTGTTCAAGCTTGAGTGGGCCTCTCTGGGGAGAGTGCGCACTGGATGCGATGGAGGCCTACCAGAAACAGAGTGAAGACACCCGCGATCTTCACGCCCAAGAATGGATGGCTCATTGGGCGTTCTGGATGTTCACCACCGCCTTCGCCGGAACGCTTGTTGCCTTGTACGGTTTGGTTTTGTTGCGGAGGACTTGGGTCGAGACTCAAAAGGCAACCTCCATCGCCGAAAAGGGTGTTGGCGCCACCCTGAACGCGGCGAAGAAAAGCAGCCAAGCTTACGTGATTATTGAGAAAGCTGAAGCAGTTTTCCGTGAGGCGGGGCCGATGGAGATAGGGTCTCTCAGTATTGCTGACCCCAAAATCATTAGCCAGTGTATTCATCTTTATATCACGCTTACATTGTCGAATATAGGCAATAGCCCCTCACGTTCGGTTCGAGTTTCCATGGGCAGCGGAGAGGCCGTAGTTTCTTTCTCCGACCCGGGAGGCCCGCGACGACTCGGGGGGTTATTCAGGACATGTGTTGCACCTGATAGTACAATAAGTATGGGGCGGGATCGATCCGAGGCCGTGACTCTGCATATCAGGCTCGACCGCCCTGTGGGCGACGAGTGTCTTCTGGATAACGTCCTTGGCTTCGCTTTACTTAATGTGAGTTCCGGGAGTGAGAGCGCCCAAGAGAAACTCAAAGAGGCCCAAGACAGTTGGCTTAGTGGGCGCGCCTTCCCTGGCGATAAGTGCCGGTGGGGGGGCACCTTCAATGTGACATTTGACAATTTTTTCGATGAACTTCCCGAGGTCAGTGCCGCAACTCTCCTTTTCTCCATGCGAATGATAACAATCGATGAGCCGTTCGCTGTCGAGGTTCGCCAAGTGGCCCCCAAGAATGAGCACTAGTGCCAGCGCGCTAGCCATCATTCAGCCCTCCGTTCGGGGGTTTGATGCGCTTGATACATCAGGCTGAGTATTTGGACCAGGATGAATGCCCTTCATCCTGGTCCAAATACTCCCGCCGGAGGCATCGCCCGAGCCGGTTGTGGCCCTGCCACAGAGGCGAGAAAACAGCTTGCGCGCACAGCGCGCTCTATCAGGTCAACGGAAGATGACAGGGAGTGACGTTTGGCTGTTGACTCTGCGGTGCGCACGGGTAAAAGGCGGGCTTCAAGGATTTCGCGGGGCAACGGTGTTTCCCCGATGCAGGAGAGACGACTATGGCCAAACCGGCGACGATCAAGATCCGTCTGAACTCGACGGCTGGCACCGGGCATTTCTATGTCACCAAAAAGAATGCCCGGACCATGACCGAAAAGATGACGGTCCGTAAATACGACCCCGTCAAGCGCGAGCATGTCGAGTACAAGGAAGGCAAGATCAAGTAAGATCCTGCTGATCCGTGTCTGAAGGCCGCCTTTGGGCGGCCTTTTGCATTTTGGGCGGCCTTTTGCATTTGGGCGATGGAGCAGGCGATGCGGCGCATCATGCCATGAATCGTATTATGATTGTGGGCCAGCCGGGATCGGGGAAATCGACGCTGGCGCGGGCCTTGGGCCCGCAGACCGGGCTGCCGGTGGTGCATATAGACCACATCCACTGGATGCAGGGCTGGGTCGAGCGGCCGCGCGATGAGAAAACCCGGCTGTGCCACGCGGTGGAAGCGGGCGAGGCCTGGATCTTTGAGGGCGGGCATTCGGCGACCTGGGCCAACCGGCTGGCGCGGGCGGAGATGCTGATCTGGCTGGATCTGCCGCTCTGGCTGCGATTCGGCCGGGTGGTGTGGCGCACGCTGCGCTGGCAGGGCCGCAATCGTCCCGACCTGCCGCCCGAGTGCCCGGAGGGGTTTCACCGCGAGACGCTGCCATTCTGGCGCTTCATCTGGCGCACGCGCCACACGTCGCGGGCGGGGATCCAGCGGCTGTGGGACAGCGCCCCGTCGGCGAAGCGGCTGGTGCGGCTGACCTCGGCGCGCGCGGTGCGGCGGTTTGTGCGCGGCTTTGGCGATCAGCCCGGTTTGCGGTAGGGCGAGTCTGCGGGCTGGCCCTGCAGGTCGGTATAGCGGCGCTGGAGCGGGCTGCGCGTGAAGTGCAGCACGCGGTCGTGGTCGGGGTAGGTGATCACGTCCGCAGGGCCCCGGGTGCCGATCACCAGATAGCGAGCCTCGGCGTCGCTGTGGTTGTGCAGGCAATGGCCCAGGGCCATGCCGGCCTTGAAGGTGGCGGTGTCGCCGGGGTGCAGGATCGTGGTGGTGTCACCCTCAAGCAGCGTGACCTCGCCCGCCAGCATGTGAATCATCTCATCCTCGTTCGCATGCCAGTGCTTGAGCGAAGAGCCGGAGCCGGGCGGCAGGATCTCGATAAAGGCGCCGAACTGGGTCAGGCCGCCGGTGTCGGACAAGAGCAGCGCGCGATAGGGGCCAGCGGCGGAGTCGGTGCCGTCAGAGCTGTCGGTCAGGGCGTCGGCAAGCGGGAAGTGGGGCATCGCGGCTCTCCTTTGCCGCAGGATGGCCGGGGCCTGCGCAAAAGAAAAGGGCCGCCCAGAGGCGGCCCTGTCACAGGTCTGGTTTCGCCGCGATTATTCGCGGTTGCCCATGAACGACAGCAGGAACATGAACATGTTGATGAAGTCGAGGTAGAGCCGCAGCGCACCCATGATGGCGGATTTGCCGAGCCATTCCTGATCCATCGACATGGCATGCTGCACATATTCGTTCTTGATGCTTTGCGTGTCATAGGCGGTGAGGCCGGCAAAGATCAGGATGCCGATCACCGAGATGGCGAATTGCAGCGCCGACGAGCCGAGGAAGATATTGACGATCGAGGCCACGATCAGGCCGATCAGACCCATCAGCAGGAAGGTGCCCATGCCGGAGAGGTCTTTTTTCGTCGTGTAGCCATAGAGCGACAGGCTGGCAAAGGCGATGGCAGTCGCAAAGAAGGTCTGCGCGATCGAGATGCCGGTGTAGACGGCGAAGATATAGCTGATCGACAGGCCCATCAGGGCGGCGAAGACGTAGAAGAACAGCTGTGCCGCAGCAGCGGACAGGCGGTTGATCATCGCGCTGAAGGCAAAGACCATGATCAGCGGGGCGAACATCACCAGCCATTTCAGCGGGGTGCCGAAGATGGCGGCGAGCATCGCGTCATTGGTGCCAACAGCCCAGGCCACACCGCCCGTCAGCACCATGCCGACGGACATCAGCCCGTAAACCTTGTTCATGTGGGCGCGAAGGCCCTCGTCCAGCTGGGCGGCGCGTACACCTGCGCCGGCTGTACGGATCGTTGTATAGTCAGCCATGTGATAGCCTCCGAAGTTGACCCCATGCCCCGCGCGGTTTGTCCGCGCAGGATTTTATGGGGTTAATATCGGGAAGGATGCCGCCGGTTTCAAGGATTTCCGGCCTAAAACGATGCCTAAAATCCGACTTTTCTGCGGTGGGTGCCGGTCAGGCCAGAATGCGGCCGTTCCAGTTGGCGGGAATGTCCCACATCGGGCGCTCAGCCTCGGACAGGGCCTGATCACGGGTGAGGCCGATATCGGCCAGAGTACGGTCATCGAGCCGGGCGAGAAACTGACGCTGGCGGTGCGCGGCAAGGGCCGCGCGCACAAGCGTCAAAAGGCGCGGGGCGCTGCCAGCCGACCGCACGCGCCGGGTGGCGATCGTGGCGGTGTGGAGCGAGGCAAACATGGTCTTTCCTTTCAGGGTCATCATCAGACGTGACGAAGCGCGCGGCGTTCTCAAATCACTTGCCTCAGATAGCCGAATCATCGACATTAGAAAAGTGAATGCTTTTGAACTCTCACATCAGGATTTGTGATATGGCGCGCAATCTGGACCTGACCGCCCTGCGGTCTTTTGTGGCGGTCGCCGATGCGGGCGGGGTGACGCGGGCCTCGGGGTTTCTGAACCTGACGCAATCGGCGGTGTCGATGCAGATCAAGCGGCTGGAAGAGATGCTGGGGGTCGAGGTGCTGGATCGCTCGGGCCGGCAGGTGGCGCTGACGGCGGCGGGCGAGCAGCTGCTGGGCTATGCGCGCAGGATGCTGGCCCTCAACGACGAGGTGATGGAGCGGCTGACGCGCGACCCTCATGAGGGCGAGGTGGTGCTGGGGGTGCCGCATGACATCGTCTATCCGGTGATCCCGCAGGTGCTGCAGCATTTCGCCCGCAGCTTTCCCCGGATGAAGGTGTCGCTGATCAGTTCCTTTACGCGTGTGCTGAAGGCGCAGTTTGGCCGGGGCGAGTGTGACATCATCCTGACCACCGAGGATGGCGTTGATCCGGGGGGCGTGACGCTGGCCGAATTGCCGCTGGTCTGGGTCGGGGCGCCGGGGGGTGTGGCGTGGAAGGGGCGGCCGTTGAAGCTGGCCTATGAGCACAACTGCATCTTCCGGCAGGGCGTGCAGGCCGCGCTGGACCGGGCGGGCATCGCCTGGCAGATGGCGGTGGAAAGCGACAGCACCCGCACGATCGAGGCCAGCGTCAGCGCCGATCTGGCGGTGCATACCGTGCTGGCCGGATCGGAGCCGCCGTATGTGGAGCGGATCAGCCATGGCGGCACCTTGCCCGACCTGAAACGGATGAAGGTGAACCTGTATGTCGCAGACCCGGCGCACAGCCCGGCGGTGCTGGAGATGGCGGCGATGATCCAGCGCGCCTATCAGGCGAGGGGCGTGGTAAGGGCGGCGGGGTGAGGGGGGGGCTGCTTTGTGGCGCATCCCGCCCCTCCACACGATTGAAGGGGAAGAGAAGATTTTGCAAGTGTTGTGCTGCACAACCTGGTGGGAACCATTGAAGGGTAGATTTGACGTTGCTTTCGCGTGCTACTCGTTTCAGGCGAAGCGGCCGTTCAGGCCTTCCCGTCTTTTGCTTTACATTCGGCGTCACCATATTTTTGCATGCAGGCATTTTGAGTGCACGCTTGGATATGAGCATCGCGCTGGGGGGCGTTCCTATCCACCGTTCGCACCGCTGGAATGGAGTAGAACTCTGTCCGCATCACTTGTTGGCAATTTGTTGTGTATCCATAACTTGTGCACGTCATCTGCCCAGTTGGCACCTGACGTGACTGCATGTTGTTATACAATTCTTGTTCATAACGAGGTGCGATCTTTTGCATCCATGTGCTGGAGCAGCTTGCCTCCTCTGCGCGGTACTCAGTTGTGACACAGCTTGAAAGTAGAAACAGTGTGGGCACTATGACCCAGGCGTCTACATTTTTGGACATCTTATCAGTCAATCCCTGCTTACAGTCCTTGCAACTGCTACGTCTCCGCCAAGTGCTTGTAAAGCTAAAGTGAAGAAGGTTGATTTTGTGTGATAGGTTGTCACGCTGATAGGGCGGCGAAACTGTTTGTCAGTTGCGAGGGCCAATCCCGTCACCTGATAGCTATCACCACCTTGCCGGTCGCCTTGCGGTCTTGCAGCAGCGCCAGCCCCTCGGGCAGGGCTTCCATCGGCAGGTGGTGCGAGATGTGGGGGCGCAGGCCGCCGGTTTCATACCAGCCCATCAGGGTGGACAGGCTTTGCCGCACCAGATGCGGGGCGAAGTCGAAGTAGGCGCCCCACCAGAAGCCGATGATCGAGATATTCTTGACCAGCAGAATATTGGCGGCAGGTTTTGGCACCTCGCCGCCGGCAAAGCCGATGCAGAGCAGGCGGCCATCGGGGCGGGTGGCGCGCAGGGCGGCGTCAAAGCCTGCGCCGCCGACGGTATCATAGGTCACGTCAACGCCGCCAAGCGCCTTGAGCTGGTCTTTCAGGTCGGGCGCATCGCTGTCGATCAGGTGATCCGCCCCGGCCTCCCGTGCCACCGCCAGTTTGTCCGCCCCGCGCGCGGTGGCGATGACACGCGCGCCCATGCGTTTGCCCACCTCCACCGCCGTCAGCCCCACGCCACCTGCGGCGCCGGTGACCAGCAGCGTCTCGCCGGGTTGCAGCCGCGCCTTGTGCCAGAGTGCCAGGTGCGAGGTGCCGTAAGCGATCAGAAAGGCGCTGGCGTGGTCATAGGGCATGGCACCCGGCACCGGGATCAGCCGGGCGGCGGGAAAGACGCCGTATTCGGCCAGCCCGCCATGACCGGCATAGCAGGCAACGCGGGTGCCGGACGCGGGGCCGGGCGTGTCGGGGCCAAGGGCTATCACCTCTCCCGCCAGCTCCAGCCCGGGGGTAAAGGGCAGCGGCGGTTTTGACTGATACCTGCCTTCCGCCATCAGCAGATCGGCAAAGTTCAGCGCGCAGGCATGGATGCGCAGCAACACCTGTCCCTGAGCCGGGGCCGGGGTTGGCAGGTCGGTCAGGCGGGCGGGGGTTGAGAGCGTGTCGATCTGCCAGGCGCGCATCAGGGTATCCTTTGGTGGCTGAGGCAAGATTAGTGCGGGCCGGCAGGCGAGGCCAGAGGCAAGCGGGTCGCAGGACTGACGAAGCGGATGCACCCCACCAATCTGCGAGTCTGTTGCAGAATGCAAAGCAAAATGCAAAACACGCTGGGCGCGAGTGCATGGCTTGCCTGTTCTTCTGCAGGTAAGTCGGGGCTGGTTCTGATCGGTTGTGCAACTGAAGCGCCATAATCCGGCTCATAACCGGCGAACTGTATAAAAATCCCGGCCTGACAGGAAATTTCTTTAAGTTGGCACGAGTGTTGCTTGTGTATATGCAGGGGACTTACAGTGTCGGAGAGCCAGATGAAACACCCAGTTGATGCCCATGTCGGGAAACGGATCCGCCATCGCCGTTGGATGGTGGGCATGACCCAGCAGCAACTCGCGGACAAGGTCGGGATCAAGTTCCAGCAGATCCAGAAGTATGAAACCGGCATGAACCGCGTCAGCGCGTCCCGCCTGTGGGATATTGCTGAAACGCTGGGTGTGCAGATCCCGTTCTTCTTTGAGGGACTGACGGTCGAGGGTGCTGTGCCTGCCGCCGCCCCCGCCGGTGATTTCTTTGCCGATAAGGAAGCGCTGGAGCTGGTGCGGTCGTATTACGCCATTCCCGAAGCGCAGCGCCGCCGGTTGTTCGATCTGGCCCGCGTGCTGAGCGAAGCGGCCTGAGACGGGGCCCCCCGGGCCGGAAACGGCCCGGAACCGGCCAGTTGAACTTGACCCCGGCATAGGGCGGCGGTAGCGCCTGTTCTGCCGGGGGTTCCTGCCCCGCAAGAATCGGGGACAGCATGGCCAATCTGAACACAGAGCTACATCGTGACCTGATCGCGACCGCCCATGCGCTGGCAGATGCCGCGCGTGAGGCGACGCTTTTGCATTTCCGCAAGCCGGGTTTGCTGGCGGACAGCAAGGAAACCGCGCGGTTCGACCCGGTGACCATCGCCGACCGGCTGGCCGAAGAGCGGATGCGGGCCATTCTGGCGCAGCGTCGGCCCGATGATGCCATTCTGGGCGAGGAATACGGCAGCAAGGCCGGAACTTCGGGCCTGACCTGGGTGCTGGACCCGATTGACGGCACCCGGGGCTATCTGTCGGGCACCCCCACTTGGGGAGTTTTGATCTCGGTCGCGGATGAAAGCGGCCCGGTTTACGGCCTGATCGACCAGCCCTATATCCGCGAGCGGTTTGAGGGCGGCTTTGGTCTGGCCCGTGGCCTCGGGCCTTCGGGGGAGTTTGCGCTGGCCTGCCGTGCGGCGCGGCCGCTGGCGGATGCGATCATGCTGTCCACCTTTCCCGAAGTGGGCACGACGGCCGAGCATCTGGCCTTTCGCCGGGTCGCCGACCGGGTGCGGCTGGTGCGCTATGGGATGGATTGCTATGGCTACGCACTGGTCGCTGCCGGGCAGATTGATCTGGTGATCGAGGCCGGGCTGCAGCCCTATGACGTGCAGGCCCCGATCGCGGTGATCGAGGCGGCCGGCGGCGTGATGACCGACTGGCAGGGCAACCCCTGTCATCAGGGCGGGCAGGTGCTGGCGGCGGCAAACGCAGCGGTACACGCCGAGGCGCTGGCGTTGCTGAACGGGTGAAAGGGGGGGGCTCACGCCCCCTCATCGCTTCGCCTCTCAGCCCCAGGGTATTTTCAGACAGAAAACAGGATGGCTTGCGTTTTCCAAGCCGGTTTTGCTAGTCTTTCCCTGCGGTGGCCGAGTCCTTTCCCCTTCTGTCGGCCCGCCTTGAGGTTCCACCGAAGGGGCGGAGGAACCTGTTTTGCGTGATATTCTGATCAGGAATGCGGATGTCGTGGTGACGATGGATGCCACCCGCCGGGAGCTGGCGGGGGCGGATGTCTTGCTGCGGGGGGGCGTGATTGCCGCTGTGGGGCAGGGCTTGCCTGCCCTCGGGGCCGAGGTGGTCGAGGCGCGGGGCTGTGTGGTCACGCCGGGGTTGGTCAACACCCATCACCACCTGTACCAGACCCTGACGCGGGCGGTGCCGGGCGGGCAGGATGCCTTGCTGTTTGGCTGGCTCAAGACGCTGTACCCGATCTGGGCGCGGTTCGGGCCGGAAGAGATGTTCGTCTCGGCGCAGGTGGGCTTGGCCGAACTGGCGCTGACCGGGTGCAGCCTGTCGTCGGATCATCTGTACCTGTACCCGAACGGCGCGCGGCTGGAGGATACGATTGAGGCGGCGGCCACGGTGGGCCTGCGCTTTCACCCGACGCGCGGCGCGATGAGCATCGGCGAGTCGGATGGCGGGCTACCGCCCGACAGTCTGGTAGAGCGCGAGGCGGCCATACTGGAGGATATGATCCGGGTGGTGGATGCGTTTCACGATGCCACCGAGGGGTCGATGGTGCGGGTGGGGCTGGCACCCTGCTCGCCGTTCTCGGTCAGCCGCGATCTGATGCGTGAAGCGGCGCTGCTTGCGCGCGACAAGGGCGTGATGCTGCACACCCATCTGGCCGAGAATGATGAGGATATCGCCTATTCTCTGGCGAAATTCGGGGTGCGGCCGGGGCAATATGCCGAGGATCTGGGCTGGACCGGCCCCGATGTCTGGCACGCGCATTGCGTCAAGCTGGATGCGGGCGAGATTGATCTGTTTGCCCGCAGCCGTACGGGGGTGGCGCATTGCCCCTGTTCCAACTGCCGGTTGGGGTCGGGGATTGCTCCGGTGCGCGCGATGCGGGATGCCGGGGTGCCGGTGGGGCTGGGCGTGGATGGCTCGGCCAGCAATGATGCGGGCAACCTGATCAATGAGGCGCGGCAGGCGCTGTTGTTGCAGCGGGTGGCGCGCGGGGCCGATGCGATGAGCGCGCGCGAGGTGCTGGAGATTGCCACGCTGGGCGGGGCGCAGGTGCTGGGGCGCGGCGATTGCGGCGCGCTGGTGCCCGGCAAACGCGCTGATGTGGCGATCTGGGATGTCAGCGGGATCGAGGCGGCGGGGTCGTGGGACCCGGTGGCGGCGCTGGCGCTGTGCGGACCGGGGCGGGTGCGCGATCTGTTTGTGGAAGGCCGCAGAGTGGTTGCCGGGGGGCAGATGGTTACGGTAGACCTGTCGACGATCGTCGAGCGGCAGACCGCTCTGGCGCGCAAGCTGAGGGACTAGCATGGCACATGATTTTGAAGCGCAGCGGCGCGAGACGTTTGACAGTTTTGCCGAGATGAAAAAGGGCGGCGCGACGCTGCCGCAGATGTCGCTGGTGGAGTTCTACCTGCTGGCAGAAAGCGATGAGGCAAACTGGAAGGTTTGTGAAAAGGCGTTGCAGGCCAAAGGCTTTTCCACCCAACGGGACACGGACGAAGACACGCTGATCGTCACCACCAAGACCCCCTTGCGCATCACCCCCGAGGTGTTGTGGGAGGAAGAGCGCAAGGTGAGCGAGATTGGCGTGGCCTATGATTTCCTGCCCGACGGCTGGGAATTCGGCTTTGACTGAGGGCGCTTAACCCCCGTGAACGCAGGCCCCCGCGACCCATGTGGCGCGGATGGCGCGGTCGTCGCCCATCATGATGGTGGGAAACAACGCCTGCCAGATGTCATCCGCGCGGCGGGTGGCCTGTTCGATGGCGGGGGTGGAGGCGAGGTCGACCACCACCAGATCCGCCTCCATCCCCGGCGCGATATTGCCGATGAGGGTGTCTGCATGCAGGGCGCGGGCAGAGCCTTGCGTGGCCAGCCACCACAGTTCCGCCGGGTGCAGCGCGCGCCCGGCGAGCTGGCCGACCTCATAAGCGGCGGCCATGGTGCGGAGCATTGAAAATGAGGAACCGCCGCCGGTGTCGGTGGCAAGGCCGATGCGCTGGCCTGCGGCTTTCAGCCCGCCCATGTCGAACAGGCCGGAGCCGATGAAGGTGTTCGAGGTCGGGCAGTGGATCAGGCTGGCGCCGGCCTCCTTGAGCCGGGATTTTTCCCGTTCGGTCAGGTGGATGGCATGGCCATAGATTGCGCCTTCGCGCAGCAGGCCCTGGGATTCGTAGGTATCAAGGTAGTCGCGCGATTGCGGGAACAGATCCTGCACCCAGGCGATTTCGTCGGTCTGTTCCGACAGATGGGTTTGCATCAGGCAGTCGGGATGCTCGCGCCAAAGGGTGCCGAGGGCGTGGAGCTGTTCCGGTGTCGAGGTCGGCGAAAAGCGCGGGGTGATGACATAGGAGGCGCGGCCCTGCGCGTGCCATTTGTCGAGAAGCGCCTTGCTGTCGTCATAGGCGGATTGCGGGGTGTCGCGCAGACCTTCGGGCGCGTTGCGGTCCATGCAGGTCTTGCCAGCCCAGACCCGCTGGTTGCGGGTGGCGGCGGCGGTGAAGAACGCATCCACGCTTTCGGGGTGGATGGTGCAATACGAACAGACCGAGGTGGTGCCGTTCGAAACTGTCAGGTCAAAGTAGCGGTTTGCCACGTCTTGCGCATAGGAAAGGTTCGAAAACCGCATTTCTTCGGGGAAGGTATAGCTGTTCAGCCAGTCGATCAGCCGCTTGCCCCAGGACGCGATGATGGCGGTTTGCGGGTAGTGGACATGTGCATCGACAAATCCGGCGCTGATCAGGCTGCGGCCGTAATCGTTGATGCGGGCGTCGGGGTACTGGCGGCGCAGCGCATCGGCGGTGCCGACGGCGATGATCCTGCCATGCTCGACCACCAGCGCTTCATCCACGCGGGCGGCGGCAGGGCCGTGGTCGAACGGGTCGGCGGTGTAGTGCAGCACCTGGCCCAGCAACAGATCGGTCATAAGTCATCCCCTTTGTTGCGGGCAACGTATCGTGTTTCCGCCTTTGGGTAAATTTCCCCCAAGGGCGCCCATGCCCCCTGTTTGCCGGAAACAGCTTTCGCTACTGTCGGGGTAATCAGGTGGGGTCGGTATGGCAGTTGATGCGCGCAGGGATGACGAAGACGGGCTGGACAGGCGCCGTGTGGCCGCCATTCTGGAGGCGGCAGAGGCAGGCGACAGCGCGGCGCTGATCCGCCTGCTGGAGCCGATGCACCCCGCCGACGTGGCCGACTTGCTGGAGCAGATCAGCGGTGAGCAGCGCCGCCAGTTGCTGGCGATGTGGTCGGGCGAGATCGACGGCGACATTCTGTCGGAAATCTCGGATGCGATCCGGGAAGAGGTGATTGAATCGCTGCCCCATGCGGTGGTGGCCGAGGCGATGCGGGATCTGGATACCGACGATGTCGTTGATATTCTTGAAGATCTGGAAGAGCCTGCGCAAGAGGCCATTCTGTCGTCGCTCAACAAGGCGGACCGGCTGGCGGTGGAGCAGGCCCTGGCCTATCCGGAATACTCCGCCGGGCGTCTAATGCAGCGGGAGGTGGTGACGGCGCCCGAGCATTGGACTGTGGGCGAGATGATCGACCATCTGCGGTCGGTTGACTGGCTGCCGGACCAGTTTTACCACGTTATTCTGGTCGATCCGCGGATAAAGCCGGTGTCTTATGTCACGCTGGGGCGGCTGTTGTCGGCGCGGCGCAATGTGGCGCTGACGGCGATTGTGGAAGACAGCTTCCGCACGATTGAAGCCTCGGATGCCGAGGCGGATGTGGCCTATCTGTTCAACCAGTATCACCTGATTTCCTGCCCGGTGGTGGATGCACACGGGCGGCTGGTGGGTGTGATCACGATTGATGACGCGATGAACGTGCTGGATGAGGAACACCAGGAAGACATGTTGCGGATGGCCGGGGTGGATGACGAGGCCACGCTGTCGGATACGGTGTGGGAGGCGACAAAGGGCCGGGCGTTGTGGTTGTTTGTCAACCTGCTGACGGCCATTCTGGCCTCTGTGGTGATCAGCGCCTTTGCCGAGACGATCGAACAGATGGTGGCTCTGGCCGTGCTGATGCCGATCGTGGCCAGCATGGGTGGCAATGCAGGCACACAGTCGATGACCGTGGCGGTGCGGGCGCTGGCGACGCGCGACCTGACCCCGCGCAACGCGCCGCGCGTGATCCGGCGCGAGGTGGCGGTGGGGGCGATCAACGGGGTAGTCTTTGGTGTGCTGATGGCGCTGGTGGCGGGGGTGTGGTTCGGCGTGCCGATGCTGGCGGTGGTGATCGGGCTGGCGATGGTGCTGACGCTGATGGCGGCGGCGTTCGGCGGCATCGCGATTCCGATGGCGCTGGAGCGTGCCGGCGTAGACCCGGCGCTGGCCTCGGGGCCGTTTGTGACCACGGTGACGGATGTGGTTGGCTTCTTTGCCTTTCTGGGGTTGGCGTCATGGATGCTGTTGTAAAGGCGGCGGCGCGTCAGGCCGCCTTTGCGGCGCGCAAGGCGGCCTTTGCCGCCGGGCAGGGGCAGGCGGCGGAGTTGTTGGCAGATGTGCTGGCGGCATATCGCGGCACTGTGCTGGCGGGCTATATGCCGATGCGGACCGAGATTGACCCGCTGCCCGCAATGGCGGCGCATCAGGGGCCGGTGGGGGTGCCGGTGATCCCGGGCCCGGCACAGCCGTTGCGGTTTCGGGAATGGTCGCCGGGCTGTGCCATGGTGGCGGGCGAATTCGGCGCGCTGATCCCGGAGGAGGGGGCTTGGCTGGAGCCGGAGGTGCTGATCGTGCCGCTGCTGGCTTTTGATGCGCGCGGCTATCGGCTGGGCTATGGCGGCGGGTTTTATGACCGCACGCTGGAAGGCTTGCGGGCGAGGAGGAAGGTGCTGGCGGTGGGCTTTGCCTTTGCGGCGCAGGAGGTGGAGGCGGTGCCGATTGATGCGACCGATCAGAGGCTGGACATGATCGTGACCGAGCAGGGGGTGCGGCGGTTCTGACCGGCGCGCGCGTTTTCTGCGAAAACGCGGTGGAACGAATTTTCTGCGAAAATTCGAAAAGGGGATCCTTCGCAGAAGGATCGTATCGGGGCTTTTCGCAGAAAAATTGTTACCGGGCGATTTTCTCTTCGCGCACGAACATGTTTTCCCAGGCGCGGTCGATCAGATCGGGGCGCATCTGATAGGCGATGCCCTCGAACTCACAGATGGCGATCATCTGGTCGATCAGAAAGGTCGGCTGGTAGTTGGCAAAGTTGTTCCGGATCGTCGGGTACTTGGTTTTGAGCATGTGCAGCAGCGTCGCCTCATCCAGCGGCATCTTTTTCTTGCGCGCGACCATGGCGAAGATTTTCAGGAACATTTCCTGATCGGGACCATCGACCTTGATCTTGAAAAAGATCCGCCGCAGGGCGGCGCCGTCGAAAATCTCGTTCGGGTGGAAGTTGGTGGAAAAGATCACCAGCGTATCGAACGGCACGGTGAATTTCTCGCCCGATTGCAGCGACAGGATATCGCGCGCCTCTTCCAGCGGGACGATCCAGCGGTTGACCAGCTTTTGCGGTGGCTCGGACTGACGGCCAAGGTCGTCGACGATGAAGATCCCGCCCGAAGCTTTCAGTTGCAGCGGGGCCTGATAGGTGCGGGCGACGGGATTGTACTTGAGATCCAGCATATCAAGCGTCAGCTCGCCGCCGGTGATCACGGTCGGGCGGTCGCAATAGACATAACGGGTGTCGAACCGGCCGGACGTGCGGCGCAGGGCATTCGGGTCATCGACCGACTCTTCAGCCGAGGAATGCACGATGGGATCGTAAACGGTGATCACCTGACCGGAATAGGCCAGCGCGCGCGGGATATAGATCTTGTCCCCCATTGCGGCACGGATGCCGTTGGAGATCGAGGATTTGCCGTTGCCGGGCGGGCCGTAGAGCAGGATCGACCGGCCCGAGGTGATGGCGGGGCCAAGGTTGCCCAACAGGTCGGGCGGCAGGATCAGGTGGCCCATGGCCCCCATCAGCTGCGCCCGCGTCAACCGGATATTGCGCACCGATTGCCGTTTCATCTGAACAGCATAAGCCGCCAGCGGCACCGGCATCGCGCCAAAGTATTCCGATTGTGACAGCGCATCCAGCGCGCGGGCCTTGCCCGCGTCGGTCAGCTGATAGCCCATTTCATTGCCGGAGGTGGCGTGCAGCGTGCCCGTCGCCTCGATCAGCTTTTGGCCACGGGCGATGTCGATCAACTCTTGCGTCAGCTGCGGCGACAGCGCGACCACGCGGGCGATGTCGGACACCAGGTCGATGTTCATGCGGAAGATGGTTTTGAGCAGGATGTCCCGCATCATGACCAGCGACAGGCCGGTTTCGGCCAGCGACTTTGGCGCTGGCGGGGCTATCACATTCGGCGTGATCGGCATGTTCATGCGGGGCACTCGGGTTGAAGGACAAGGAACGGGCGGCTGGGAACAGATCCCGCCCGTTGGCCGAAGCCTGTCCTAGAATGCGCCCGAAATTGTGAGCAAAAGATGGAAAATCAGTGTTCCGGCGAGGGCGAGGCCCATCGGAAAATCCTTGCTGGTCCAGCTGACCCAATCCGGGGTGGCGCGGCGGACAAACCCAAGCGTGCGGATGGCACGATGCGCGACAAAGGCCGTAATCAGACAGCCTGCGGCAATGACAAACACGCTGCGCCAGTCAGCCCCGACGAAAAACGGTGCCATGGCGGTGGCGAATTTTGCATCGCCGCCACCGACCAGACGCATCGCATTGGCCAGAAAGCCCACGACCAGCGTGACGGCCGCCAGAGCCCAGCCCCAGGCCCATGAGGCAAAGGGCAGGCCGGTGAGCCAGACTGCCCCGAGCCCCACCACCAGCCAGACTGCCAGCAGGGCCATCATGCATGTGTTGGGGATCTTCATGAACTTCATGTCCGACCACGCGACCCAGCCGCCGATGATCAGGGCAAAGGGCAGGAAGGCAATGGCGGCGCCGGTGGTCAGGGGGGCGAGGGTCGGAAGAAACTCCATGCCTCAGGCCTCCAGTGCGGCCAGCGCGCGGGCGGCGGTCTCGAAGTGCTGCGGATGGGTGTCGACGGCTTCGCGCAAGAGCTGCTTGCCGGTGCTGACATCGCCCTGTTTGATCGCGGTCAGCGCCATGGTGTAAAGGAGTTCGGCCTTTTCCGACTGGCTCATCTTGACCACGGGCAGTTCGTATTTGCGCTGTGCGCCCCGGGCCAGAACCAGATTGTTCTTGGTGGTGAACATCGTCGGGTCAAAGGTCAGCGCCTGCACGAACAGCCGCTCGGCCCCGGCAGCGTCGCCCCGGGTCAGCTTGGAAAAGCCCCAGTTGTTCAGCACGCCCGAGGGTTTGGTGGTCAGACCGGCGGCGATTTCGTAAAAGCTGTCGGCTTTCTTCCAGTTTTTCTTGCTGTCGGCGACCATCGCCTCCAGCCGGTAGCGTTCATAGGTTTCGTGCGTGGGCGGAACCTTGTTCAGCTCGGCCTCGGCAGCGGGCCATTCATTGGCGCGGATCAGGGCGTCGGCCAGCAAAACCCGGTCTTCATGGGTGACTTGCGGATGGGCGACCACGGACCGCCAGACGGCAGCGGCTTCGGTCGGGCGACCGGCGCGGACCAGCGATTTGCCAAGGCCGCGTTTCAGGTCGATCCGGTCAGGGTTCTGTTCGGCGGTGCGCTGGAAATAACTGACAGCCTCATCCGGATCGCCCACGGTGAGCATGATGTCAGAGAGGTTGGATTCGTCGATCACGTTCACGTCTTTCAACGCGCGCTGCACTTCGGCATCGGCTGATCTTTGGCAGGCGCTCAGAGCCACCGCGCCCGAAAGGCACAGTGCCACAACGATCGGTCGGCGCATTTATGCGTCCTTTTTGACTGCTCCGGCCCTTGCCCCGTTACAGTTCGGACAACAGCTCATACGTGCTGTAGCCGCGCCGGACGAGGGTGAACCGTGATGTTTCCTCGGGTTCTACATACACGGCATCTTCGCTTTTTGCGATGGCGCGCATCAGGTTTTCCCGGATCATGTCCGTTTGGCCACTATCGGCGGCAAAGGCGCGCTGAAAGAACAGCCGCGCCTCGCCATAGGTGCCGCGTTCCATCAGCACAACGCCCAGATTGTTGAGCGCGGGCACAAAATTCGGGTCTTCGCGCACGGCGTCGCGCAGCAGCTTTTCGGCCTGATTGAGCCGGCCGAGGTGCAGGTTTGCCGACCCCAGCGCCGAGAGCACATCGACGGTAAACCCCTGCTCGCCCGCCGCGCGCAGATAGGCCTTGAGCGCCAGATCATATTCGGCGGCGGCCATCAGCCGGTGGCCGACGATCAGCCCGTCCACAGACTCTTCGCGCGGGTTGACGCCAAAGGCAGAGGTGCGGGTGCTGTCGGCCTGACCCCCAAACAGCCCGTTGCCGCCGGTGGAGCCACAGGCGGCGAGGCAGAGTATCAGGGCCAGAGCGGGGCCTGGTTGAAAACGGATGTGCGGAATCTCAGCCTCCACCCCCCATCTGACCGGCGAATTTGGCAAGCGAGGGTCCGATCAGAATAACCAGAAGCGGCGGCAGGGTGAAGAGCATTGTGCCCAGAGTCAGCTTGGTCGGGATGGTGTTGGCCTTTTCTTCGGCGCGCATGATGCGTTTGTCACGCATTTCCGACGAATAGACCCGCAGCGCATCGGCGATCGAGGTGCCAAAGCTGGCCGACTGGATCAACGTGGTCACGAAAGAGGTGATGTCGGGCAGGCCGACCCGTTCGGACAGGTCGCGCAGAACGGTGACGCGTTCCTTGCCGGCCTTGACCTCTTGCGCCACGGTTTCAAACTCTTCGGCCAGAGCGGGGTAGCCGTTGCGCGCTTCGTTGCCGACGCGGATGATGGATTGATCCAGCGATTGCCCGGCCTCGACGCAGACCAGCATCATGTCGAGCGCATCGGGAAAGCCTTCGGTGATCTGCTGCTGGCGCATGCCGATACGGCGGGTGACCCAGTAGACCGGGGCGTAATAGCCGATGGCGGCGGGCAGGATGGTGTAGAGCACCATCATCTGCGTGGTCATCTCGGTCTGGGTCGATTTGAGCAGGGCGTAGAGCATACCCAGCACAAGCACGCCAATGCCCAGCGAAAACTGCGAAAAGTGGAACAGCCGCACCGCGTTCTTGCCGCGATAACCGGCGCGCAAGAGCTTGAGCTTGGTGGCCGACAGCTCTTCGGCGCTTTGCGGTTCCAGATACGAGGCAAAGCGTTCCAGCTTGTCGGCTTTGGACGGGCCGCCACCCCGGCGCAGCCTTTCGACCGTGACGGTCTTGCCGGTGCGCAGGGCACGGATACCGTCAAGCGGGTCTTTTTCCTTTTTCAGCATCGAGGGCAGGGCGGCGACGATCAGCACGATGCCGACAAAGCCAAGTGCCAGCAGGGGCCCCATTTCGCCCAGCGTATCGGTCAGCATCGTATTGATCTGGTTGATGATTTGCATGGCCTGCCTCAGACTTTGATCGTCGTCATGATTTTCATGTAGATGATGTTGAAGGTCAGCATGACCCCGACAAAGATGCCCGCCGGGACAAAGGCGGTGGAATCCTTGACCTCTTCGTAATAGTTCGGGTCGACGATGTTGATCCCGACCAGCGCGACCAGCGGAAAGGCCGACAGGAACATGCCCGACCATTTCGCTTCGGCGGTGATGGCCTTGACGCGGCGGAACAGTTTGTAGCGGGCGCGCACCACCTTGCCCAGACCTTCGAGAATTTCGGCCAGGTTGCCGCCCGATTGCTGCTGGATGGCGACGGCGACGGCCAGAAAGCGCAGATCCTGATTGTCCATCCGTTCGGCAAAGGATTTGAGACTGTCGGCGACGTTGCGGCCATAGGCGGCCTCGTCCGCGATCAGGCCGAATTCGGTGCCCAAGGGATCGGGGACTTCCTTGGCCACGATGCCGATGGCCGAGGCAAAGGGGTGGCCGACGCGCAACGAGCGCACCATCAGTTCCACCGCTTCGGCCAGCTGTTCCTCCATCATGCTGACGCGTTTCTTGGCCTTTTTGTTGACCCAGAAATACACGCCGCCGACGCCCATGATCACGGCGATGGCGATGCGGACCGGGGTATCGACGGCGGTGCCGATGGTCAGCCCGACAAAGGCAAAGACGCTGACCAGCGCCATGATGCCGATCAGCTGCTTGGGCGAAAAGGCGATGTTGGCCTTTTGTGCCTTGTCCGCCAGCAGCGAATACAGCGGAATCCCGCGCGACGACATGTGCTGGCTCATCTCCTTGCGGAGTTGTTCCAGAACCTGTTCGCGGTTGCCGTTTTTCTGCATCAGCGCCAGACGGCGGCTGACGCGGCTGTCCATGCTGATGGATTTGCCGAACACGGTCAGGTACAGGCCTTCGACCAGCATAATGACCGCGACAAAAATCAGAATGTAGATCAGCGGAGCGGCTGAGATTTCCATGGTGCTGACCCTTTACACGATCGGTTCGTAGATGGATGCCGGAAGGTCATAGCCCCACTGGCGGAAGCGATCGGAATAGGCGGAACGGATGCCGGTGGCATTGAACCGGCCGATGATCTTGCCGTTGGCCTCGGTGCCCAGGCGTTCGTAGCGGAAGATTTCCTGCATCGAGATCACCTCGCCCTCCATCCCGGTGATTTCGGTGATGCTGACCATGCGGCGCGAGCCGTCCTGCAGGCGGCTGGCCTGCACAATCAGGTTCACAGCCGAAGAGATCTGGCTGCGCATCGCCTTGGTCGGCATTTCGATGCCCGACATGGCGATCATGTTTTCCAACCGGCTGATGCCATCGCGCGCCGAGTTGGCGTGGATCGTGGTCATTGATCCGTCATGGCCGGTGTTCATCGCCTGCAACATGTCGATGACCTCTTCGCCACGGGTTTCGCCGACGATGATCCGGTCGGGGCGCATCCGCAGCGCGTTGCGCAGACAGTCGCGCTGGGTCACCGCACCTTTGCCCTCGACGTTGGGCGGGCGGCTTTCCATGCGGCCGACATGGACCTGTTGCAGCTGAAGTTCGGCGGTGTCTTCAATGGTCAGGATACGTTCGTCGTTGGCGATGAACGATGACAGGGCGTTCAGCGTGGTGGTTTTGCCCGACCCGGTCCCGCCCGAGACGATCACGTTCAGCCGGGTGGCGACGGCGGCTTGCAGATAGGCGGCCATTTCCTCGGTAAAGGCACCAAAGCGCACAAGGTCGGCGATGCCCAGCTTGTCCTTCTTGAATTTGCGGATCGACACCAGCGAGCCATCGACGGCCACCGGCGGCACCATGCAGTTGAAGCGCGAGCCATCGGCAAGGCGGGCGTCGCAATAGGGGTTCGATTCATCGACCCGGCGACCCACGGCCGACACGATCTTGTCGATGATCCGCAACAGGTGGCGCTCATCCTTGAAGGTGATGTCGGTCAGCGTCAGCTTGCCGCCCCGTTCGACAAAGATGCGCTTGGGGCCGTTGACCAGAATATCGTTGACGGTATCGTCTTTCAGCAGCGCTTCCAGCGGGCCAAGGCCCATCACCTCGTCATAAAGTTCCTGATGCAGGATCTGGCGGTCTTGGGCGTTCAGCGCCACGCTCATTTCGTCCAGCGCTTCGGCGGTGATCGACGCGATTTCCTGTTTCAGGCTGGCCTCGGACGCCTTTTCCAGCGCCGACAGGTTGAGGTTGTCCAAAAGGCGCTTGTGCAGCTCGACCTTGAGCTCCATCAGCTTGTCTTTGCGCTTTTTTTCCTTGTCCGCCGCCAGTGCTTCGGCCGGGGTTTTTGGCGGCGGAGCGGCGGGGGCGGGGCGCGACGAGATCGCAATCGGCTTGGCGGTGGCAGCGGCCAGCGGGGCTACCGGGCCGGATGAGGTCACGGCTTTCAACCCGGTGGATGCCGGGCCGGTTTCGGGTTTCTTGAATCGCGAAAACATCGTGGTGCCCCCTTGGCCCGGTCAGGCCTTGCCTGTCTCCACGCCCTTGTTCAGGTCGTGCAGCGATTTGGCGAGTTTCTGGATTTCCTTGCGCAGCGGATTCTTTGCGGCGGTCTCAGACAGTGGCAGGCCATGGTCATTGGCCTGCGTGACCTGTGCGCTGCCATCGGGCAGTTGCACCTCGATGGCGATGTCGAGGCTTTCGGCCATGCGTTTGACGCGGCTCTTACCCGACAGGTCGGTGAATTTCGGTGCGCGGTTCAGTACATAGCGCAGCTTTTCATGCGGCAACGCCTCGGCCTTGAGCGCGCGGATCAGGCGCAGCACGTTCTGCGCCGAGCGCAGGTCAAGTTCCAGCAGCGCGAAATAGACATGCGCGCGGGTCAGGACAGATTCGGTCCATGCAACGATGGTTTTGGGCATGTCGATGATGACATAGTCAAAATTCGCCGCAGCCATGTCGATGACCCGGCCAATGTCTTCGGGCCCCAGAATGTCGAGCGGCAGCATGTCGGCGGGCGCGGTAAAGACATGCAGACGGTCGTTGAACGTCAGCATGGATTGCAAAAAGGTGTCGCTGTCGATGTTGGCGGTGTCTGACAGAACCTCGAACACGATTTCCTTGCGCGGCAGGTCCAGATAGGTGGCGGCAGAGCCATATTGAAAATCAAGGTCCAGCAGACAGACGCGCGGGGCGTCGGTTTTGGAGATGGTCGCCAGTTCCCAGGCCAGGTTGACGGCAAAGGTCGACGACCCGGTGCCGCCCGCCAGACCATGCACCGGCAGAACCACGCCTTCGCGGTCGCCTTTGGCCTTGAATTTCGGGGTGGCGACGGCCTCGGCCTCGGCTGGGGGCTCGGTCACCACCTGGGCGGCGATACGGACCGGCTCGGGCTTGCGCAGGCGTTCGATGGCTTCGTTCAGCGCGCCGTCGGGCAGGGGATAGGGCACAAAATCATCGGCCCCCAGACGCAGCAGCTGGTGCAGGGCGATCGGGCTGAGCTGATCGGCGATCAGCACCACCTTTATGCCGCGCGCCTTGGCGGTGCGGATGATCTCTGAAATCCGGGTCAGATCGGCTTCGTCCTCGGCGTCAACGGCGATGGCGACAAATTCAAGCGTGGATGCTTCGGGTTGACCCAGAAACAGCAGGGCATCGTCAAACGAAAGATCCCCCCAGCTTTCGCCAAGGGCGTTTTCCATGTCGTCGATCAGCATCTCGAAGTTCTGCACATCCCGCGAGATGGTGCAGGCTACAATCGGGGCGGGATCGGGTTGCAGGGTTGCCACACTCGTCATCTCGTCTCTTGTCCTTCCAGAAGACGACTCACAGGGCAGGGTATCGGCAACATGCTGACACCACGGGAAATTGCCCCGGAACCGTGCAGGGGCTGCCCCCCGCGACTGTTTCCATTGGCCAAGGAATGCTGGGAAATGGTGGCAGGATTGGGGCTAAAAGATCGTGATTCTTTGATTTCTGGCGGATGCGTCGGGTCTGTTGGCTGCAACTGATGCCCGGCATGGCACAGGGGGCAGACTGGCTGCCCCCTGTGCGGTTCGGTTCCGGCCAGATGATCCGGCGCTTTGCCGTGGCGTTACTCGCCCGGATTGACCTGCGTGGTGATGGTGCTGTTGACCGGATGAGGCCGGACGGCACTGGCGACGTATTCGCGGAAGATCACTTCGGCATATTTGCCATTCAGCGGCGCGCTGCTGCGCTTGTGAAAGCCCGCCACCTCGGTCACGGTGCGGCGGTTGGCCTCTTCGGGGCCGGGGCTTGCGACCACGGGGCGGGTCTTGCCGTAAGACACCAGCGCCTCCAGCCGGTTGCGGCTGATGCCCTGGCTGGCAAAGAACGCCACCACAGCCTGCGCCCGGCGTTTGCCAAGCGTCTGATTGTAGCTGTTGGAACCGACCAGATCGGTATGGCCATAGACCGAAAAGCGCAGTTCGGGGAACTGGCGGATCCAGTTGGCCTGTTGCGCCAGAACGCGCTGCGCCTCTGGCGTCAGCACCGCGCTGTTGAAGGCAAAGGTGACCGTGCTGGGCACCTCGGCCCGGAAGCGGGTGTTCAGCTGCACGGTCGCGTTGATTTCGCCTGACATGATGCCGGTGTTGTTGCGGGTCACCGCGCCATAGCCGCTTTCGTCAATCTCGGAGCCGAGTTCTTTGTCAAAGCCGGGCGACGCGGTGCAGGAGGCCAGAGCGGCGGTCAGAAGCAGGCTGATCAGGGCTGTGGATGTCTTGAGCATGGTCTTACTCCATCACATAGCCATAAGAGGTGCTGAAATCCTGCCGCGCCACTTCGCCTGCGGCCCCGCGTGGGGCGTTGGCGACGGTGCCGTTCAGGAAAAACTCCCGTTCGGTCGGCAGGCGGACCCGGTCGGTCGGCAAGGCATAGACATCGCCGCGGGTCGGGGTCACCAGATGCGGGGTGATGATGATCACCAGCTCCGACTGGTTGCGCTGATAATCGGCGCTGCGGAACAGGGCGCCAAGGATCGGCACATCGCCGATCCACGGCAGCTGCGTATTCAGGTTGCGGAAATCGTCCTGCAACAGACCGGCGACGGCAAAGCTTTCACCATCGCGCATTTCCACGGTGGTCGAGGTTTCGCGGCGTTTGAAGGCGTTGATCGAAAAGCCGCCGGATTCGATGGTGACGGTGGTGTCGATCGACGACACGGCGGCGTTGAGCTGCAGGTTGATGATATCGCCATCCACCACGGTCGGGGTAAAGTTCAGCTCGACCCCAAAGGGTTTGTAGTCGATCACCACGCCATCCGAGGTCAGCACCGGGATCGGGTATTCGCCGCCGCCCAGAAACCGCGCCTCTTGCCCTGACAGGGCGGTAAGGTTGGGTTCGGCCAGCGTGCGCACGACCCCTTTGGATTCCAGCGCTTCGAGCAGCACCGCGAATTGCACCGATCCGGCGGTGAAGCCCAGACCAAGCGCGCCCCGGGTGCCGGGGGCGGTGGTGATCGGGTTGCCGATGCCGTTGTCGCCCGACAGCCAGGTGCCGGTTTCGCCGGCGATGCCGATCTTCTTGCCACCCTGCGCCGCCAGCGACACGCCCAGATTTTTCGCAACCGAGCGCTGCATTTCGGCAAAGCGGACCTTGAGCATCACCTGCTGGGTGCCGCCGACGCTCATCAGATTGGAGACCCGTTCGGGGGCGTAGCGGTTGGCCAGATCCAGCGCCCGGTCGAGTTTGGCGGTGGAGGACACGACGCCCGACAGCACGATGCCGTCATTGGCGGTGCGCACCTCGATCGGTTCGCCCGGCAGGATCTGCTGCAGGCGTTCCTTGAATTCGGCGATATCGGGGGTGACATGTACATCGACGTTGGAAATGAGCCGTCCGTCAGGGGCCAGCAGCGTCAGCGTGGTGCGGCCCGGGGTTTTGCCCAGCACATAGATCGACCGGTCAGACAGGGTCGAGATGTCGGCGATCCCGGGGTTGGCGATGGAGAGTTCGGCAAAGGGCGTATCGCTTTCGACCACCACCGCGCGGTTCATCGGGACTTGCAGCGGTGCTGAGACGGAGCCCCGCATCACCCGGAGGGTTTCTGCCGAGGCGACGCTACTCAGCGCCGTCGTGGCCAAGGCTGCGGCCATCAGACCCGCCTTGAGAAGGATGTTCATGCTCATGTGACCTGCCCTTTCGATCACGCCTCGTTCCGGGTCTTTTCGCCCGTATTGTCACAGAACATGCCTGCAAAGCCGTTTTTTTGCAAGAATCAAACGCTTATTCGCCAAAGCTTATGTGGATAAGTTGCAACAACCCGCAACAGATCGGCGAAGGCATCCGGGCGGCCACCAGATGAGGTGCCGCCCCTGTCGCTTTGCTGCGTCAGTTGGTGCAGGGGATCGGCACTTCGACCCGTTCGCTGCCATTGCGCTGGATGATTGTGCAGACCTTTGCGGCCTCGATCTGAACCACTTCCTGCTTCTGGATGTTCAGAAGCGCGCTGCTGTTCACCTCGATGGTGCCGGTGATCGTATCGTCGCCCGAGCCGACCAGCGACAGCGCCAGACGGCCAGTGGCCTGCGCCTGCGCCAGACGGGCAACCTGTTCCGGGGTGGCGGCCACGGTCACGGTGCGGGCGACCATCGCGCCGCCCAGAGCGTCGGATTGCTGGTCCACCGCGATGATGCGGGTAGAGCTTTCGATCAGGCGTGTCAGCTCGCCCCCGGTGCCATCCACCGCGCCGGTCCAGTAGACATCGACGCGGTCGCCGGGCTGCACAAAGCCCGACACGCCCGAGGCGACATCGACCTTGATGGCAAAGGCGCGCATGCCCTTGGCAATCTGTCCGGTCAGGCCTGCGCCCTGACCCGGATCGGTGACTTTGGTGGCGAGGATGGGTTCAAACTTGTCCATCTGGCGCAGGATGTAGCGGTTTTCCTTGATCCCGCTAGGAAAAAGCTTTGCCTCATCCGTAAAGACGCCCTCGGGCAGCGAGTTCTGGGGCCAGTAGACGAGTTGCACATCCTCGGGCGTCAGCTCTTCGCCGTAATTCTTGGTCTTGGTGACAACATAGACCTGGGTGATGGGGCCAACCTTTTCGCGCAGCTGGCGTTCCTGTTCCAGTTGCGTCTGGGTCTGGCCGATATAGCCCTGTGCCATATAGACCGCGCTGCCCGCGAGGGCGACGCCCGCCACAAGCACCAGTCCGAACATGCCGCGCATGATTTAACCCTTTCCCACCTGAGAGCGGCGTATCGCGTTGTGCAACCGCTGCCCGTCGTTTCCGGGTGCCTTATGGCCGCACCCTGGCCTCATCGAGATAGGACACCACTGTCACACCCACCGCCTCAAAGATCTGGGGGGTGAAGTAGGTCGCAACCATGATTGCCAGACCGGCCACAGCGGCGGTCAGCACAACCCAGTCAACGGTGATGGCACCTGACTCGTCAGTCCAGAACTGGCAGAGGCGACGGCGGTTTGAGGTCTGGTAAAACTTCATGACACTGGCCTTGTTCTGCGTGGTCAGCTGCTGCCGCGGACCCGCCGCTTGGTGAATACTCTCTACCGGGGAGCATCTGCGCGCCTGCTTTCCGCCGCCCACAGATACGAAGAGGGCGCGGGCCGATGGATCGGTCCGCGCCCGCCGTCTTGGTCAGGCAAGGCTAGGTCGCCTTGCCCTAAGATCAGCGCGTAGCAGCGGTGGTCAGGTCGGTGGCCAGAACGGCACCAGCGTTGGTGATGCCCGGACGGACAGCGTTGACGACGATCAGGCCCAGGCCCACAACGGCGGCGGTCAGAACCACCCAGTCAACAGTCACAGCGCCGGATTCGTCGTTTTTGAAGTTCTGGATCATGTTCAGCATGGTATATCTCTCTTTCACGTGTTGCTTTGGTTTGTTTCAACCGCTCGGCGTCTTTTTCGGTCTGGCCTCTGTTCCGTTCCGTCTTCCGTTCGGTATGAGCATGTTTTCACCTGTCACGGTGGCAACTTCTGGGCGGAGATCAGGTGTTTTTCAGACAAATGAAAATATCTGAAGAAAACTTATAAATCTCTGATTCTGAATGATTTTAGGTTCCGTTTCTGGTGACGTGCGGCCGGGCAGGCCAACGCGGCTCCCGCAATTGCGGCAAATTCGCCAGAATTGGGGGCTGATTTGCGCGGGCGGATAGCCCAAAGCGCAGATTCGTGCGAAAGTGCAGGCAATAAAAACAACAGACAGGCATCGAGCAGCGATGCGATTCATTGCAGGACTATTGGCCGCGGGAATCAGTCTTGCGCCCGTTCCGGGTGCGGCTGAGGGATTGAGCGGCGAACGCGACTTCTCGTTCAAGCGGGTCAAGGTCGGCGAAGGCATGGGCAAACGCAAGATCGTGCAGATTGACCCGGCCGAACAGGCCCGGCTGCTGGCGCTGGCCCCCAAGGTGAAACCACGCGAGCCGACGCCAGAGCCGGATGCGGTGACGGCGGTGGCCGGTGCCGTGGCCCCGCCGGGCGTGCTGATGCAGGTGGCGCCGAAATCCTCCAGCTATGACTGGTTCTGGCAGACCGTGCCCACCAGCCGGGGCGCGGTGGCAGACCGGTTCCCGCTGGCGATGGCCACATTGTCCAAAGGGCCGAAAGGCACCGGCGTGGCCGCGCCCCGGATGCAGCATATGCAGGGCATCGCCGAGAAGTACGGCAAGCATATTCTGGCGGCCACCATCGGGACCGATGTCTCGCCCGCGCTGGTGCTGGCGGTGATCGGGGTGGAAAGCGCCGGTCGCGCCGATGCGGTGTCAACGGCGGGCGCGCAGGGGCTGATGCAGCTGATCCCCGCGACCGCCACGCGGTTCGGGGTCACGGATTCGACCGACCCTGCGCAGAACATCAAGGGCGGGGTGGCCTATCTCAACTGGCTGCTGAAAGAGTTCAACCGCGATCCGCTGATGGTGCTCGCCGCCTATAATGCGGGCGAGGGCGCGGTGCGGGCCAATGACGGGGTGCCACCCTATGCCGAGACGCGCGACTATGTGCCCAAGGTGCTGGCGGCCTGGCAGGTGTCACAGGGGCTGTGCCTGACGCCACCAGAGCTGGTGACCGATCCTTGCGTGTTCAAGGTGATCTCTGCGGGCGGCTGAAGGTTGCGGTTGGGGCTGGCGGTGCAAAGGGGGGCTGTCTGCCCCCCTCGTCGCTTCGGTCCTACCCCCCGGAAATATTTCTGAACAGCTGAATGGCTTCAGGTGGCGAAGGCATCGGCCCATTCGGGGTGTTTCCGGCGCTGCGCGTTCACGAAGGGGCAGAGCGGCACAATCTTGATGCCGCGCGCCCGCACATCACCCACCATGTATTCGACCAGCGCCGCGCCCGCGCCGGTGCCGCGCAGGGCATCGGGCACGCCGGTATGGTCGGCAATGATCAGGGTGGGGGTGGTGACCGAAAAGGTGATCTCGGCCTCCGCCCCATCTTGCGTCAGGACATAACGGCCTTTGGCGCCGTGATCTTCGCGGCGGAAGCTGGGGTCAGTCGACAAGGGTGGCCTCCGTCGCGGCGCGCAGGTCGGCCTCGGAAACACCGTCGGCGAGTTCCACCAGCTTCAGCCCGCCGGGCACGACATCGAGCACGCCAAGGTTGGTGATGATGCGGTCGACAACCGCCTTGCCGGTCAGCGGAAGTGTGCACGATTTCAGCACCTTGGACTCGCCGTGTTTCGAGGTGTGGTCCATCACCACCACCACCCGGCCCACCCCGGCCACCAGATCCATAGCACCCCCCATGCCCTTGACCAGCTTGCCCGGGATCATCCAGTTCGCCAGATCGCCATTTTCGGCCACCTCCATCGCGCCAAGGATCGCCATGGCGATCTTGCCGCCGCGGATCATGGCAAAGGACTGGGCGCTATCGAAAAAAGCGGTCTGCGGCAATTCGGTGATGGTCTGCTTGCCGGCGTTGATCAGGTCGGCATCCTCTTCGCCCTCAAACGGGAACGGGCCCATGCCCAGCATGCCGTTTTCCGATTGCAGGGTCACGTTGACGCCTTCGGGAATGTAGTTCGACACCAGCGTCGGGATGCCGATGCCAAGGTTGACATACCAGCCGTCCTGCAGTTCCTGCGCGGCGCGGGCGGCCATCTGGTTGCGGTCCCACATTACACGGATTCCTTTTTGCGAACAGTGCGTTGCTCGATGCGTTTTTCGTGCTGGCCTTGGATGATGCGATGCACATAGATGCCGGGCAGGTGGATGTGGTCGGGGTCAAGTGTGCCAAGTGGCACGATTTCTTCGACTTCCACCACGCAGATCTTGCCGCAGGTGGCGGCGGGCGGGTTGAAGTTGCGGGCGGTCTTGCGGAAGATCAGGTTGCCCGAGGGATCGGCCTTCCACGCCTTGACGATCGACAGATCCGCGACGATGCCGCGCTCCATGATGTAGTCCTGACCGTCGAAATTCATCACCGGCTTGCCTTCGGCAATCACCGTGCCCACCCCGGTTTTTGTGTAAAAGCCGGGAATCCCGGCGCCGCCGGCGCGCATCCGTTCGGCCAGCGTGCCCTGCGGATTGAACTCCAGCTCCAGCTCGCCGCTCAGATATTGTCGCATGAATTCAGCGTTTTCGCCGACATAGGACGAGATCATCTTCTTGACCTGACGCGTCTGCAGCAGCACCCCAAGCCCGAACCCATCAACGCCCGCGTTGTTCGAGGCGACCGTCAGATCCTTGGTGCCCGCGTCGCGGATCGCGGCGATCAGCAGTTCAGGAATGCCGCACAGGCCAAAGCCTCCCGCAGCAATAAGCATTCCGTCAAACAGCACCCCGTCGAGTGCCGATCTGGCATCCGGATAGACCTTTTTCATGCTGACCCTTTCCGCAAAAACGTTGCTGTCATAAAGCGGGGGAACCGGGGCGGTGTCAATTGCCGCAGGGCAGCATGTGAAGCGATCCGCACGGATTGTCACGGCCCCCCTTTTCCCCGCCGTCTGCTTCGCTATGCTGTGCTTGCGCTGCCCGCGTGGTGAAATGGTAGACACATGAGACTTAAAATCTCCCGACCGCAAGGTCGTGCCGGTTCAAGTCCGGCCGCGGGCACCACCTGACTGAGCGGATCCCTGATCGGGGCATCGGGGGGTGAGCTGATCGTGACGGCCCGGAGGCCGGGCATTGCGCCCGGCGCTGACGGGCGGCAAGGGGATGAAAAGACTGAAAATTTCAGGTATGCGTCACGTGTGACCCGCGTCTGGTTTCTGTATGGCTTGCGTCATGACGTTGATGTGGTTCCGCGGGGATCAGAGAGGGGTGGTGCCTGACCGTCTGAGCCCTGTGCCGCCCCCCACCCCATCCCTCCCCACAAGGGGCAGGGCGCGCTTGGGGCAGGGGCCTGCGCCTGGCCGTCCGGGACCACCGCGAGCCGCAAGCGCCTCCCTCCCCCCTTGTGGGGGAGGGATGGGGTGGGGGGCGGCGCGCGGGGTCAGATCGGGCCTTCTTTCACCGATTCCATTGCCACATAGGTGGAGGTGCTGGTGACGTGGGGCAGGGCAGAGATGCGTTCGGCCAGCACGCGGCGATAGGCCTGAATATCGGCGGTGCGCACTTTGAGCAGGTAGTCAAAGCGGCTGGCGATCATGTGGCATTGCTCGACTTCTGGCACGGTCAGCACCGCCTTGTTGAACGCCTGCAACGCGGCTTCGCGGGTATCGGCCAGCTTTACCTCGACAAAGGCGACATGGGCCTGACCCATCTTGATCGGGTCGAGGCCCGCCCGGTAGCCGGTGATCACCCCCAGTTCTTCGAGCCGTTTCATGCGGGCCTGGGTCGGGCTTTTTGACAGTCCGATCCGGCGGGCGAGTTCCACGGCGCTGATCCGGCCTTCGGATGACAGGATGCGCAGGATGGCATGGTCGAAACGGTCCAGATCGGGTGGAACAGATGACATCGGAGACTCCCTGATTTGCGGGCGGAATGCCTGTCTGCAGGATGATAATCGGGAGAACAGCCTTTGAATAGCGCGGTATCATGGGCCAAACAGGAGATCCCCCATGCCGCGTCCGTCCCACGCCTCCCCCTTTGCGATCATTCAGAACGAAGCGCTGCGCGATGAGCCGGCGCTGGTACAGGCGCTGGTCGCCGAGGCCGCGCTGGCGCCCGATGCGCGGGCGGCGATTTCGGCGGATGGGGCCGATCTGGTGACCCGCATCCGCAAGAGTGCCAGGCCGGGGCTGATGGAGGTGTTTCTGGCCGAATATGGTCTGTCGACCGATGAGGGCATCGCGCTGATGTGTCTGGCCGAGGCGCTGCTGCGGGTGCCGGATGCGGAAACCATGGATGCGCTGATCGAGGACAAGATCGCGCCAAGCGACTGGGGGCGGCATCTGGGGCGGTCGGCATCGTCCTTGGTCAATGCCTCGACCTGGGCGTTGATGCTGACCGGCAAGGTGCTGGAAGACCGCGAGCCGGGGGTGGTGGGGCACCTGCGTGCAGCAGTGAAACGGCTGGGCGAGCCGGTGATCCGACGCGCGGTGGCGCAGGCGATGAAGGAAATGGGCCGCAACTTCGTGCTGGGCGAGACGATTGACCGCGCGATGGACCGCGCCCGCGAGCTGGAGGGCAAGGGCTATACCTACAGCTATGACATGCTGGGCGAGGCCGCGCGCACCGAAGGCGATGCGCGGCGCTATCATCTTGCGTATTCAAAAGCGATCACCGCGATTGCCGGGGCGGCCAAGGGCAATGACATCCGCGCCAATCCCGGCATCTCGGTCAAGCTGTCGGCCCTGCATCCGCGCTATGAGGTGGCCAAGCGCGCGCGGGTGATGGCGGAGCTGGTGCCCCGGGTGCGGGCGCTGGCCGGGCTGGCGCGGGCGGCGGGGCTGGGCTTCAACATCGACGCCGAAGAGGCCGACCGGCTGGAGCTGTCGCTGGAGGTGATCGAGGTGGTGCTGGCCGATCCGTCGCTGGCGGGCTGGGACGGGTTTGGCGTGGTGGTGCAGGCTTACGGCCGCCGCGCGGGCGCGGTGATCGACTGGCTGCATGACACCGCCGAACGGCTGGACCGCAAACTGATGGTGCGGCTGGTCAAGGGCGCCTATTGGGATGCCGAGGTCAAGCGGGGGCAAGTGCTGGGGCTGGAGTCGTTTCCGGTCTTTACCCGGAAAGAGGCGACGGACGTGTCCTATATCGCCAACGCCCGCAAACTGCTGGGCATGACCGACCGGATCTATCCGCAATTTGCTACCCATAACGCGCATACGGTGGCGGCGGTGCTGCATATGGCGGGCGAGATGGGGGTCGATGCAATGGCCTATGAATTCCAGCGGTTGCACGGCATGGGCGAGCGGCTGCATGACATCGTGTTGACGGCTCGCGGCACCCGCTGCCGGATTTATGCACCCGTGGGCGCGCACCGCGACCTGCTGGCCTACCTCGTGCGGCGGTTGCTGGAGAACGGCGCGAACTCCAGCTTCGTCAACCAGATCGTTGATGAGGATGTGCCGCCGCTGCGGGTGGCCGCCTGTCCGCTGACGGCGGTGGAGCGGCTGAGCCTGCCCAACAAGGCGCTGCTGACCGGGCCGGAGTTGTTCGGCGGCCGGCGCAATGCCCGTGGGTTTGACCTGACGGCTGCGCCTGATCTGGCGGCGGTGGCGGCGGCGCGGGAGCCGTTCCGGGACCATGTGTTCGAGGCGGCGCCGCTGCTGGCGGGCCGCGCCGTTGGCGGCTTGCGGCACGAGGTGCTGAACCCCGCCACCGGCGCACGGGTGGGTTTTGTCACCGATGCTGCGGCCCCGGATGTGGATTGCGCGTTGCGGCTGGCCGAACCCTGGGCGGCAGAGGCCGGGGTGCGGGCCGAGGTGCTGCGCCGCGCGGCGGATCTGTATGAGGCCGAGTTCGGCGCGATCTTTGCGCTGCTGGCGCGCGAGGCGGGCAAGACGCAAGCCGATGCGGTGGCCGAACTGCGCGAAGCGGTGGATTTCCTGCGCTATTATGCCGACGGGGCCGGGGCGCTGGCGCATCCCGCGCGAGGGGTCTTTGCCTGCATCAGCCCGTGGAACTTCCCCTTGGCGATTTTCACCGGGCAGATCGCGGCGGCGCTGGTGGCGGGCAATGCGGTGTTGGCCAAGCCTGCGGAGCAGACGCCGTTGATTGCGGCGTTTGCGGTGGGCTTGCTGCACAAGGCGGGGGTGCCGGTGACGGCGCTGCAACTGTTGCCCGGCGACGGCGCGGTGGGGGCTGCGCTGACCCGCGATGCGCGGGTGGCGGGGGTGGCCTTTACCGGCGGCACCGATACGGCACTGAAGATCCGCGCCAGCATGGCCGAGTATCTGGCCCCCGGCGCGCCCTTGATCGCGGAAACCGGCGGGCTGAATGCGATGGTGGTGGATTCCACCGCGCTGCCCGAACAGGCGGTGCGCGACATTCTGGCGTCGAGCTTCCAGTCGGCGGGCCAGCGCTGTTCTGCGCTGCGCTGTCTGTATGTGCAGGAAGATATCGCGGCGACCGTGCTGGAGATGCTGTTCGGCGCGATGGACGACCTTGCGCTGGGCGATCCGTGGGATCTGGCGACCGATGTGGGGCCGGTGATCGACTCCGACGCCCAGGCGGGGATTGCGGCGTATGTGGCAGCGGCCCGCGCCGAGGGGCGGGTGCTGAAAGAGCTGAAGGCCCCGCAGGGCGGCACGTTTGTTGCACCGGTGGTGATAAAGGTGCCGGGCATCGCGGCGATGGCGCGCGAGATCTTTGGGCCGGTGCTGCATGTGGCGACATTCAGGGCGGCAGAGCTTCCCCATGTGATCGCGGCGGTCAACGCCACCGGCTATGGCCTGACCTTCGGGCTGCACACGCGGATTGATGACCGGGTGCAGCAGGTGATCGGCGCGCTGCGGGTGGGCAACATCTATGTCAACCGCAACCAGATCGGCGCGGTGGTGGGCAGTCAGCCCTTTGGCGGCGAAGGACTGTCCGGCACCGGGCCAAAGGCGGGCGGTCCGCATTACCTGCACCGCTTCACCGCAGCCCCTGCGCCGGAGGTGGATAACGCCGACCTTGGCGCAACCACCAGCGTGGCACAGCTGCGCGCAGCACTGAAGGCACCGCAGGCGACGCCTGCGCCGGTCACGGTCGATCTGCCCGGTCCCACCGGCGAATCGAACCGCCTGACATCCGTGGCACGTGCGCCGGTCCTGTGTCTGGGACCGTCCCCGGCGCAGGCGATGGCGCAGGCAACCGCCGTGCGCGCATTGGGCGGGCTGGCGGTAGAGGTGCCGGGTCTGCTGCCCGAGGCGCTGCGCACAGAGACGGGCTTTGCCGGGGCGATCTGGTGGGGCGATGAGGCGGTTGCCCGCGCCTGCGTGCAGGCACTGGCGGCGCGCGAAGGGCCGATCCTGCCGCTGATCACCGGTATGCCCGACGCGGCCCATGCCACGCTGGAGCGCCACGCCTGCATCGACACCACGGCCTCGGGCGGCAATGCCCAGCTTTTGGCCGAAGTCGCGGGCTGAGGCGGCGGATCTGAAGGAGCGGCTGCGCCGCGCGGTTTTATCTCGTCGCGCGGCTGCGCCGCGTCTCCTCGGGAGTGCGCTCCGCGCGGGAGTATTTTCAGAAGCAGCAATGCAAGCCTGATTCTTTGTATTGCTGCTTAGAAAATACTCCGGGGGTCCGGGGGCTGGCCCCCGGGGGTGACGCTGGTACGGCATCAGCAAGGCCGCTGCGCGGGCTTGACGGGGGCGGGGTGATGCGAAAGGCTGGGCCGCATGTTTCCCATCCGCGATCATAACCCGTCGGGGCGCAGGCCCTATGTCACCTGGCTGCTGATCGCTGCGAATGTGGCGGTTTTCTTGCTGTTCAATCTGTCGCTGGACGAACAGCAACTGGCCTATTTCTATTACGACTGGGGCTTTGTGCCGCGTTTCGTGACCGAAGGGGTCAGCCTGCACGGGATTGTCAGCCATATGTTCCTGCATGGCGGCTGGATGCATCTGCTGGGCAACATGCTGTTCCTGTTCATCTTTGGCGACAATATGGAAGATGAGATGGGGCATTCCGGCTTTGCCCTGTTTTACCTGCTGGCGGGGCTGGCGGCGGTCGGGTTGCAATATGCGGCGGATCCGGTGTCGGAAATTCCGATGGTCGGCGCCTCGGGGGCGATTGCCGGGGTGATGGGGGGGTATCTTTTGCTGTTTCCCAAGGCGCGGGTGGATGTGCTGATCATTTTCGTGATCTTTTTCCGCATTTTCCCGATTCCGGCCTGGATTGTGCTGGGGATCTGGTTTGCGTTGCAGCTGTTCAATGGCGCGGTCACACCGCTGGACGGTGGCGGCGTGGCCTATTGGGCGCATACGGGCGGGTTTGTCGCCGGGGTTGCGATGACGCTGCCGCTGTGGCTGCGGCGGGGCGGGTTCGGGTTCTGGAACCGCACCCACGGCGCGCCGCCGCATCCGGAGGCGCGCTATCCGCTGGCGCAGTCACGTGTGCCGCAGGTACCGCGGCGGCCGCGATAGGGGGGCGCGGCAGGCCCCGCCCCCTGTCAGGCGTCGTTGCGGATGATCTTGCGGAACGCCTCGAACAAGCCCTCATTGCCAGCGATCAGGCTGCCGTCTTCGAGCGGGTCTTGGGTTTCGCGGATGCCGGTGACCATGCCGCCGGCTTCCTTGACCAGCAGGATGCCGCCAGCCACGTCCCAGGGGGACAGCTCACGCTCCCAGTAGCCCTCGTAGCGGCCTGCGGCGACATAGGCGAGGTCGAGTGCGGCGGAACCCCAGCGGCGGACACCGGCACAGGCAGGCATCAGGCGGGCGAGGTCTTGCAGGGTGGCGGGCAGGGTTTTCTTTGCGCCGAACGGCACGCCGGTGGCGAAGACCGCCTCACTCATCGTGCGGCGGCCCGAGACGCGGATGCGGCGGCTGTCGTTGAGCCAGGCGCCCGAGCCTTTTTCGGCCCAAAACATCTCGTCCTTGGCCGCGTCATACACGACTGACGACACGATTTCACCCTTGTGCTCCAGCCCGATCGAGACGGCCCAATGCGGCATGCCGTGCAGGAAGTTGGTGGTGCCGTCGAGCGGATCGACGATCCAGCGGCGGGTGGGGTCAGCCCCGGCGGCGGCGCCGGTTTCCTCGCCCAGCCAGCCATAGGTGGGGCGGCCGCCCATCAGGTCTTCGCGGATCATCCGCTCGGCCTCGCGGTCGGCCTTGGTGACAAAGTCGCCGGGGCCTTTGGTCGAGACCTGAAGGTTTTCAACCTCGCGGAAGTCTTTCACCAGAGAGCGGCCAGCGCGACGCGCCGCCTTGATCATCAGGTTGAGGTTGGCGCTGCCTTGCATCGTGAGGACTCCGTTCCGCTTAAGCGCCCGCGTATAGGGCGGACGGTTGCCCAAGGGAAGGGGGGATGGGTGTTTCGCTGTATTCCGGCGCGTTTCGGGCGGCTGCGAGGGGGGCAGCGGCGGGACACCCCGCTGCGGGCAGGTCAGCGGTGGGGTTAGCGCACCACGGTGACGCGCAGATTGTCCTTGCCCTCGGCGCGGACCATGTTGAACAGGATCTTGGCATTGGCCGTGTGCAGGCGGACGCATCCGGCGCTGGCGGGGCGGCCCAGTTTCCTGACCTGATCGGTGCCGTGGATCGCGTAATTGCCGTTGTAGAACACCGCAAACGGCATCGGCGCATTGTTATAGAGGCTGGAGCGGTGGTTGCGGGACAGCCATTGCGCGCCGTTCCACTGGCCGGTGGGGGTGATCTTGCCTTGCCGCGCGGTAGAGACCGGCCATTCGTGGATTTTGCGGCCCTCGTGAAACACCTCCATCACTTGCCGCGAGATCGAGACGCGGACCGAGATGCGCGCGGGTTGCTCTGCGGCCTGCGCTTCGGGGGTGGCCTGTGCTTCGGGGGCGGGCAACAAGCTCTGGGCGGCCTGAGCGGGCAGGGTGGCGCAGGCCAGAAGGGCAAGGGTCAGGGCGGCAATCACAACGCGCATCACATCCTCCGGCAGGGGTGTCCGACGCTCGGCAGGGTTCCGCTGATCGGGGGGCAAGTCAAATGGTTTGCGCGAGGTGCAGGGTCAGGAATTCCTGCCCTGCGCTGAAAAAGGCACGGATTTTCCGCTGTTTGGCAGCGGGTGGCGCGGCGGGGTCAGTCGCGTTGCAGCTTGACCGGCTCGGACCGGCACAGGCGCAGGAAATGCGCCATGAAGGGTTTGGCCGCATCCTCGTCGCGGGTGGCGGCGGAGAGGCGCTTGGTCACTGTGTCTGGGCCGAGCGGGCGGGTGATGTAATCGGCATTGCTTTTGATGTCGCGCAGCACCCAGTCGGGCAGCACCGACACGCCGCGGTTCGACCCCACCAGCATGAGGATCACCGCCGTCAGTTCCACCGGGCGCTGGCCGCGGGGTTCGACCTTGGCGGGGGTGAGGAGTTCGGTGAACACATCGAGTTTGTCGCGGCCCACGGGGTAGGTGATCAGCACCTGATCGCGGAAATCTTCGGCGGTGATGAAGGGTTTGGCGGCCAGTGGGTTCTGGGCTGAGGCCAGGAACACCGGATGGTAGTCGAACAGCGGGTTATAGGTGATGCCGGTCAGCGGTTCGGGGTTGGAGGTGATGACCAGATCCACCTCTTCGCGCAGAAGCGCGGGAAAGCTGTCAAACGCGAGGCCGGCGCGGATATCGACATCAACCTCGGGCCAGGCGTGGCGGAACATCTCGAGCACCGGGAACAGCCAGTCGAAACAGGCGTGGCACTGGATGGCGATGTGCAGCCGCCCGGTCTTGCCCGAGCGCAGGGCGCGGAATTCTTCCTCCATCAGCTCGATTTCCGGCAGGATGCGGTCGGCGGCGCGCAGCATGCGGATGCCTGCCGCTGACAGGCGCATCGGTTTGGAGCGGCGCACGAACAGCTCCATCCCGGCCTGATCTTCCAGATTGGCGACCTGATGTGACAGGGCCGATTGCGTCATGTTCAACAGGTCAGCGGCGCGGGCCAGCCCGCCCGCCTGATGAATGGCGCGGATGGTGCGCAGGTGGCGGAGTTCGATATACATGAGGTTCACCACAAGATCATCGTGAAGATTATGAATTTGTCTCACATGCGCCAATCTGCGACAAGGGGGCATCAAAAGGAGAGACCCATGGCCACCCCGCGCATCTCGTTCGAGTTCTTCCCGCCCCAGACGCTCGACGCGTCGTTCCGTCTTTGGGAAACCGTACAGGCGCTGGCCCCGATGCAGCCGGAGTTTGTCTCGGTTACCTATGGCGCGGGCGGCACCACCCGCAGGCTGACGCATGAGGCGGTGACGGCGATCGGCAAGAACTACGGGCTGAACGTGGCGGCGCACCTGACCTGTGTGGATGCCACCCGCGCCGAGACCATGGAAATTGCTGCGGCCTATGCCGAGGCGGGCGTGACCGAGATTGTCGCCCTGCGCGGCGATGCGCCCAAAGGGGCGGAGCGGTTTACCGCGCACCCGGACGGCTTTGCCTCGTCGGTGGAGCTGATCGAGGCGCTGGCCGCGACCGGGAAATTCAAGCTGCGCGTCGGGGCCTATCCGGAGCCGCACCCCGATGCGGCAGACAGCCTTGCCGATGTGCGCTGGCTGAAGCGCAAGATCGACGCGGGTGCGACCAGCGCGATCACCCAGTTTTTCTTTGATGCCGACACGTTTTTCCGCTTCCGCGATCTGTGCGTGAAAGAGGGCATCACCGCGCCGATCATTCCGGGCATCCTGCCGATCACCAGCTGGGCGGGGGCCAAGAAATTCGCGCTGCGCTGTGGCTCGGACGTGCCGGCGCGGCTGGATGAGGCCTTTACCACCGCCGCCCGTGACGGGCGTGAAGAGCTGTATGCGCTGGCCCATTGCACCCAGCTTTGCGACAACCTGCTGCAAGGCGGGGTCGAGGATCTGCATTTCTACACCCTGAACCGCCCGCATCTGACCCGCGAAGTCGTGCGCGCGCTGGGCATCCAGCCCGAACTGGTGCCCGAGCTGGTTCTGGAAAAGGTTGCCTGACCACAGGCTGACGGCGTCTCCCTGAGGCCCTTGCCGAATGCGGCCTGGGCCTCTTTTTTTTGGGTGGCGCGGGCCGCCCTGTTTGCCCATGCTGCAGAGCAGCCTGTGCAAATGCGGGTTTCCTGTCGCACCCGGTCTGGATAGCATGGCGCGAGTTGCAAAGAGGACGCCATGGCCCAGCCTGACCAAACCAAGCCGATCTATATTCTGAACGGTCCCAACCTGAACCTGCTGGGCCTGCGCCAGCCCGAGATTTACGGGCGCGAGACGCTGGAGGATGTGGCGGCGGCCTGTGCTGCGCTGGCGGCGGATCTGGGGCTGGAGCTGCGCTTTCACCAGTCCAACCACGAGGGCGCGCTGATCGACTGGATCCACGAGGCGCGCGGCGCGGGCGCGGGCATCATCATCAACCCCGGTGCGTTCACCCATACCTCGGTCGCCATTCTGGACGCGCTGAACGCTTTTGACGGGCCGGTGCTGGAGGTGCATATCTCGAACGTCCACAAGCGCGAGGCGTTCCGGCATCATTCCTATGTCAGTTTGCGGGCGGAGGGGGTGATCGCGGGGTTCGGGACCGAGGGCTATCTGCTGGCGGTGCGGCGGATGCGGACGCTCGTGCTGTCCTGAGCGCGGTCGTTTGGGGAGAGCGGCGGATGCCTCCGGCGGGAGTATTTGGGAAAGCTGCAAAGCCTTGGTTTGAATGGCATGATCAGGCTCGGCTGATCGGTCCTGACGGGGGTGAGGTGCCGCGTGGGGCGGTGTTTGCGCCGGTGGTACCGGATCATCCGGGCGGGGTCGCGCTGGCGGCGGTTCTGGCGGGGCGGGGGGCCGGGTTCCGGGTTGGCGGAGCGGGCGCGGTTGCGGCGGGGGAGGGGTGTTTCGAGACCTTGACCGGCGGTTCTTTGGGCGGGTCGCGGCGGGTGGTGCGGACCCAAGCCTCGTGGCTGGCGAGTTTTGCGGTGAATGCGCGGCTGTTCGGCATCGGTCCGGGGGTGCGGGTGGCGGTGCCGGGGCGGTTGTCGCAATCGCTGGCGCTGTATGCAGCGCTGGAGGGGCTGGCGCTGGGGGCCGAGGTGCATCTGCTGGACGGGGTTCGGCCCGACCGGATGGCGCAGGCGCTGGCGGACCGGCGGATCGGGGTGATCTATGCGACGCCGGTGCATCTGGCGCAGATGGTGGCGGCGGGGGTGGTCTGGCCCGATCTGCGGCTGGTGCTGGTGGGCGGGGCCAAGCTGGAGGCGGGGTTGCGCGCTGAGGTGCGCGCGGTGGCCCCGGCGGCGGTTGTGCGCGAGTTTTATGGTGCGGCGGAGGCGAGTTTCATCACGCTCTCCGGGCCGGAGGATGGGCCGGAGACGGTGGGGCGGGTGTATCCGGGCGTGGAGCTGCGGATCTGTGATGCCGGGGGGGGGGGCCTGCCCGAGGGGGCGGTGGGTGAGGTCTGGGTGCGCAGTCCTTATGTGTTTCAGGGCTATGCCGGGGCGGATCATGGCTCGGCCCGGTGGCGGGATGGTTGGCTGACGGTGGGCGAGATCGGGGCGATGACGCCTGCCGGGCTGGTGTTGCGCGGGCGGGCGGGGCGGATGGTGACGATTGCCGGGCAGAATGTGTTTCCCGAAGAGATCGAGCGGTTTCTGGCGGGCTTGCCGGGGGTGACGCGGGCGGCGGTGCTGGCGCGGGCGGATGCGCTGCGCGGGCATGTGCTGTGGGCGGTGTTGATGGGGGAGCAGGCGCGGGAGGGGGAGATTCTGGCGGCGGCGCGGGCGGGTCTGGGGCCAATGCTGGCACCGCGCCGGGTGATCTGGCGGCAGGACTGGCCGGTGCTGGCCTCGGGCAAGACCGATTTTGGCGCGTTGCAGCGGGAGGTGGAGGCGTGGCGGTGATCCTGTCGGCCCGGCGCACGGGGATCGTGCCCAAGGGCGGGGCCTTTGCCCGGCTGTCGCTGGAGGCGCTGGCGGTGCCGGTGGTTCTGGCCTGTCTGGCGGATGCCGGGGTGGCGGCGGTGGATGAGCTGATCTGCGCCAATGCCATCGGGCCGGGGGGCAACCCGGCGCGGCGGATCGCGCTGGCGGCGGGGCTGCCGGAGCGGGTGGCGGGGCTGACGATTGACCGGCAATGCGCGGGGGGGCTGGATGCGCTGCTGCTGGCGGCGGCGCTGGTCGATTCGGGGCAGGCCGATCTGGTGCTGGCGGGCGGGGTGGAGAGTTTCTCGCGCCGCCCGCTGCGGCTCGCGACCGACCCGGAGGGCGGCGCGCCGGTGGCCTATGACGAGGCGCCGTTTACGCCCTGGCCCGCGCGCAATCCGAGCATGGCGGATGCGGCGGCGGCTTTGGCGCGGGCCTGTGGCTACGGTCGCGCGGCGCAGGAGGCCTGGGCGGTGGCGAGCCATGCCAAGGCGCTGGCGGTGGCGGATTGGCCCGAGATTGTGCCGGTGGTGGGGGTGTCTCGCGATGACTTTGCGCGTCGCCTGACCCCGGCGCTGCTGGCGCGGGCGCCGGTGGTGGCGGGGTCGGTCACCCGGACGACGGCGGCGGTGGCGGCGGATGGGGCGGCGTTTTGTCTGGTGGCGGCGGATCGCCTTGCCGGGGCGGGCGCGCTGCGCATCTGCGGCGGGCGCACGCTGGGGGCGGACCCGGAGCAGCCGGGGCTGGCCCCGGTTCCGGCGATTGTGGCGGCATTCAGCGCGCTGGGGCTGTCAGCGCAGGACATGACGCAGAGCGAGGTGATGGAGGCCTATGCCGCGCAGGCGATGGCCTGTGTCGCAGGCGCGGGGCTGGACCCGGCGCGGGTGAACCTGCAGGGCGGGGCGCTGGCGCGCGGACATCCGATCGGGGCATCCGGCGCGGTGCTGGCGGTGCGGCTGTTTCACAGCCTTGGCCAAGGCTTTGGCCTTGCGGCCATTGCCTCGGCCGGGGGGATCGGCACGGCGCTGGTGGTGCAGCGGTAACTGCCTCAGGCGCGGGCCAGCAGCGCGCCGGGGCGGGCGCGGGCGATGCCTTGGGTCACCAGACCGGCCAGCACCACCTTGATCAGATCGCCGGGTAGAAAGGCGAGGCCCAGAAATGCCGCCTCGGCCAGCGTTTTGTTCAGCACGATGGCCATGCCGGTGATGCCACAGAGGTACATCACGCCGATGCCACCGATGACCCCGCCCGCCGTTGCGGCCCAGAACGTCGGCAGCGTGGTGCGTTCCATGATCCAGCCCGCGACAAAGGCGGCGAGGGGGAAGCCGACAAGATAGCCGACGGAAGGGCCGACAAACACGCCAAGGCCACCGCGACCGCCCGACAGCAGCGGCAGGCCAAGCGCCACCAGCAGCAGGAACAGCAGCACCGCCAGTGCGCCGCGCCGGGCACCCAGCACGGTGCCGCACAGCATGACCCCGAGGGTTTGTGCGGTGACCGGCACGGCACCGGCCAGATAGAGCGGCGGCACAAGGCCCAGCACGGCAATCAGGGCGGCAAACAGGGCGATATGGGTCAGGCTGCGTTCCATCGGATCCTCCGGAGTTTGCAGGGTCTTACCCCGCGCCGCCGCGCGCGCGCAAGGCCTGGGCGACGCATTCGGCATCATCAAGGGCGGCCAGCGCCACCGGCGCGAAAAGCCGCCAGCCGGGGGCGCGGCCAGAGCGGGCGCGGTAGGCCAGTGACAGCTGCGCCGCGCGTTCGGAGAGTACCGGGATAAACCGGATCACCAGCGCGATTGCCAGCGCCAGTCGCCGGGGTGGCAGGAGCGGCGACAGCGGCCGGGCCAGCCGTTCCAGCACGGTGATCATGTCTGATAGTCGGGTGGTCATGGTGACAAGGTTGGCCGCCGCGACCGCTGCAACCATGCGCAGCAGCACCACGGCCCCGCCGGACAGGTCATCCTGCCACAGATGCCAGAGTGCGATGACGGCAATAAAGGGCCAGAGCGGGCGCAGCATGCGTGCGCCGTGGCGGGCGAATATCGTGCCCCCCGTCAGGTATACTGCGATGACCAGACCCAGTGCGACGCCCAGCCAGAGCGGGGATCTGGTCCAGAACAGGGCAAAGGTGAACAGGGCGAGTGCGGCGAGTTTCACCCCTGCCCGCAGCCGGTGCAGCGGGGTTTCAACCGGCGAGGTCAGCGTCAGCATCAAGGCCCCCCAGTCGCTGCATCTCGGCCTGAAACAGCGGCAGAACCTGCGCGGGCGGGCCATCGGCGGCCACGCTGCCGCCGTCCAGCCAGATCACGCGGTCGCAGCCGGTCAGGCTGGCCGGGTCATGGGTGATGGTGATCAGACGCTGGGGCAGGGCGGCAAAGGCGCGGGCCAGCCGGGTTTGTGTGGGCAGATCCAGCCCGGCCAGTGGTTCATCCAGCAGGATCGTGCGCGGCTGCATCAAGAGCACGGCTTGCAGGCAGAGCCAGTGGCGTTGGCCCTGCGACAGCGTGGCAACCGACACGCCGCGCCAATGGCTGCGGCCATGGCGGACGAGGTGGGCAGTGACCTGCGCCTGCGCGTCGGATTTCGGAGCGCCCATCTGCATGAGGCCAAAGGCCAGTTCCTCATCAACCGTGGGGAACAGGATCTGGTGATCGGGGTTCTGGAACAGGATGCCCAGATGCGACAGCATTTTCTTGCGCGCGCGGGTGGGATCATCCCCTTCGACGCGTACCGTGCCCCGGTCGGGCGCGATCAGCCCGGCCATCAGCCGCATGAGCGTGGATTTGCCCGAGCCATTGCGCCCGATGATGCCGATCCGCTGCTGATGCAGGTGAAGCGACAGGTTGTGCAGAACCGGCCTGCCGGTCAGCGTGACGCTGGCATCGGTCAGAACGATACCATCATCATCGGCTGCGGTGGATCTGGTCATGGGTCGGCGCGCCCCGGCTGTGCTTGCCCCGCTCATACCGGGTGGGCGGCGGGCTGAAAAGGCCGGATGGCTGCCGGGGGCCGGAATGCAAAAGGGCGGGACCGGCAATGCGGTCCCGCCCCATATCTAACCCAAGGTCAGATCAGCAGGCGGCAACGAAACGGTTGCCGTTTGCGTCACGGTAGTAGCACTGGCCACGCTGTTGGGCCGGGCCGATCAGGGTGGATGCAGCCACACCCGCCGCCGCACCGATCAGCGCACCGGTGGTGCGGTCCGACCCGGAGGACAGGCCCGCGCCGAGAGCGGCCCCGCCCAGAGCGCCAAGCGCAGCATTCTGGTTGGAGGTCTGGCAAGCGGCCAGAGACAGCGCGACAGCGGACAGAAGGGCGAATTTTTTCATTGGAAGCCTCTTGGAGTTACCTGGATTCTCTACATATGCAGCATAACGCGGCAAACAGCGAATTGGTTCCAGTCAGGAAAACGTGACCTGGCAAAAAACCGGCGAAAACCGCCGGTACGCCAGCATACACCGGCGCCGCAATCAGGGAGCAGACATCAGGGCCTTGGTCATCTCACCCGAAAGATCATCCAGTGCGGGGAGAAGATAGGTCTTTACGGCCTCGTCGCGGGTGGCGTCAGACAAAGAGCAGATCTGATTGCAGATAAGTTCGATGCGTTGGGATTGTCTGCCCAGACCCCCAAAGCCAAAGCTGGCGGCGGTTCCGGCGATCTTGTGCGCGATCTTGCCGATTTCGCGGGCTGCGGAAAGCGGGTCTTCGCCCGCTTCCAGATTGCCACGCTCGATGTCGATCTCGTTCTGTCGGCTGGCCGTCAGATCGAGAAATTGCGGCAAGAGCGCCAGTGTCCACGGGTCTGCGGCCTCTGGTCCCGCTGTCATGTCTGCGCGCACCTTAGCCCGCCATGTATTGCATCGGATAGCCGGAGTGGCCCCGTACTGACGCGCGCGCGCGCCCCAGCATGGTCTTGACCGCCGAGGTCGAGAACAGGCCCGAGGTGACCGTGGCCCCGATCCGCACTTCCAGCATCGGCAGGCCCAGACTGTCGTAAACCGCGTCATAGACCATCAGTTCTGACGACAGTTCCTGTTCCAGCTCTTGCATGTCGACCGGATGCTGCCGGTTGAGGATGCAGACGAACTCGCCGCTGCCGGCATAGGCCAGCAGAAAGGTCTGGCGCTTCATGCAGGCCGCGATGGCAGAGCCGACATCGGCCATGCAATCGAGAAACTCCATCCGGTTGAGCCGCCGGAACAGCGACGCGCCGCCCACGACCTGAAACGCCAGTGCGGTATGGGCATGCAGCTTGAGCCGGCTGAGGGTCAGCAAGTGGTTTTCCAGCGCCAGATAGTCGATCAGCGAGCCGCATTTCGGCAGGGTCACCGCGTCTTCGAAGGCAAAGCCAAAGCTTTCCACGTCATCCATCGATTCCATGGCAAACTGCAGCGAGCGGGCATTGGCATGCTCTTTGACCAGACGGTCCAGCATGCCGAGCCGGGCCTGCAACTCTATCCGGTTGATCGGCTTGGTCAGATAGTCGGTTGCGCCGACCGCAAAAGCCTGATCGACAAATTCCCGCCCGTTCATGGTCGTGACCATCATGATCGGCGTTTCGCTGTGATGCGGCATCGCGCGGATGTGCTGGCAGGCCTCGATTCCATCCATTCCCGGCATCTGGATATCCAGGAGAATCGCATCAAACTGTTCCTGCGGATCAGACAGATACTTCAGGGCCTCAACAGCAGAAATGGCACAGACTGGCGGTTGATACCCGAGCTGGGTCATCATTTTCGTCAGAACAAAGTGAAATGCCGGATCATCGTCAACGGCTAGGTATCGCATATTGGCTGACATCATCACCACCTTTGGTTGTCTGAATACAACCTAAGCCGGAGTTTGCGGCAGAATTTGGGCGTTAGCCAAAAATTTTGCGCGCCTCTGGCTCAACCCCCCGGCCGAGCAGACGCAGAACGGTGTTGCGGAACACCTCGCTCTGGATCGGCTTTGGGATCACAGCATCTGCCTGATCGCCGGGACGCGGATTCGTCGAGGTACGGTCCGCATCTGCGGTGAACTGGATCATCGGGGTGGAGGTGTTGATCGTGCGGGCCGCCTTGAGGTGACGGATCACCCGGTCGCCCGAGATCAATGGCATGTTGCGGTCAAAGATCATCAGGTCAAAAGGCTGAGATATCGCTGCTTCCAGCGCCACTTTGCCGTCACCGGCGATCACGAGATCGATAAACGGAAAATCCGCCAAAAGATGACGGACGATCTGCTGATTGATTACATCGTCTTCAGCCAGCAAAACAACAGCCGGCGACTGGTCCCCACTTTGGGTCATCGCTGCAAAATCCCCACGACTCTTACTCCAACTCATCCTGCGGCAACTGTGCCGGGATCAATGAACCCCTAACATATTTCATCAGAATGTGGCTGCACAAAGGACGAAAGATGTCGTTTCGCGTGCGGAATTCCCGACATAAGGGAGGTTGCCTTGAAAGTATCAATCTTGGGTTGCATTTGTAACCCCTGAGTTGTGCTAATCTCTTGTCAACAATGTCGAAACTGCGTGCAGCAGCTCTGCCTGACGGAAGGGTTTGGGCACATGCGAATCGAATCCTGCCATGATGTATTCGGACACCTGATGGGACATCGCATTGGCGGTCACCGCGATGGCCGGCACCTGCGACCCGGCGAGGTTGGTTGCACGAATGGCCTGCAGGGCGCCGGTGCCGTCCAGCACCGGCATGGCGATATCAAGGATCAACATGTCAAACGGGGTGCCGCCTTGCGCGCGTTGCCGCCAGACATCGACCGCTTCGGCCCCGTTGTTCGTCAGCACGATCTCGGCGCCGCTGTCCTTGAGCATCTCATTGATGACCATCCGGTTGGTCGCAGAATCATCGGCGATCAGAAGCGAGACACCCGCCAGAGACCGGAACTGCGCCTTGTCGGGCATGCTGGGTTCTGTCGCCGCGGCTTCGGTCGATTCGGCCAGCGGCAGGGTCACCTTGACCCGGGTGCCGACGCCTTGTGTGCTGGTCACGGCAATTGTGCCCCCCATCAGCTCGACCAGATTGCGCACAATCGGCATGCCCAGCCCGGTGCCCCCAAAGCGGCGGGTGGTGCCGCCTTCGGCCTGTTCAAAATTGTCAAAGATCCGCGCGACCTGATCGGAGGACATGCCGATTCCGGTGTCGCTGACCTCGATCGTCAGCGGTTTGCCCTCACGCGCGGACATGGTCAGCGCGATGGAGCCCGATTCGGTGAATTTGATCGCGTTGCTCAGCAAGTTGTTCAGGATCTGCTGAATACGGAACGAATCGCCCAGACGCGGGCGTTCCGCGCCGGAATTGGTGAGCACCTCGAAATCGAGACCTTTTTCTTCGGCGCGCAGGCTGTGCAGGGGCTCGACCTGACGGGCAATTTCGGCAGGTGTAAACGGAATCAATTCGATCACCATCTTGCCGGCCTCGATCTTTGACATATCCAGAACTTCGTTCAGGACATTCAGCAATACCTCGCCCGAGTGCCGGATGGTTCCGATCATTTCCTTTTTGCGTGGGTCGGTGATCAGCCCTTCCAGCAGTTCGGCCATGCCCAGCACACCGTTGAGCGGCGTGCGGATTTCATGGCTCATATTGGCCAGAAAGGTCGACTTTGACTGGCTGGCGGCCTGTGCCTGCAAAAGGGCATGCTCCAGCCGCGACGCTTTGTTCAGGTCTTCGGTGATGTCGACAAATGAGGCGATGACCAGCTTTTCCGCGTCGGACTGGTCGGGTTGATGATGCGGGACAGCGTTGACCGACAGAACGCGGCGCGTCCCGTCTGACCATTCGATGGCTATGCGGACATCGCGCACAATCTCGTTTTCGTCGAGGGCTTTGCGGCAGGGCAGGCAGGCATCAGTGATCGGCCCACCATCCGCAGCCGTGATCCGCCAGATCGGGTCGGTGAACGTCAGCCCCTCAATCGTCGTACGTTCCCGGCCCAGAATACGTTCAGCCTCGGCGTTCGCGTAGGTGATCCGGTCCTGGCTGTCCATGACCACAATGGCCGAGATCGAGGCGTCCATCACTTCGGTCAGAAAGGCCTGATTGCTCATCACCAGATCTTCAAGCGCCTTGCGCTCGGTGATGTCGAGGTGAATGCCGACAACCGCCCTGTGGCTGCCGTCGGGCAGACGCTCGGTGACTGCCGACCGCGACAGAATCCATGCCCAGCTGCCATCTTTGCGCCGCATCCGCAGCTGGTGTTCGCGCACGACTTCGCGGCCATCCGGCAGCGGGGCAAAATCCTCCACCTCGGTCGCGTCCAGCCGCGCCAGATCTTCGGGATGTACCAGAGAGCGGAACATCGCATCCGAAGTTTCGCCCAGGTCTTCGGGGGTGTAGCCCAGCATTTGGGCATAACGCCCGCCGATCCGCAGTTCGCCGGTGTCGACATGCCAGTTCCAGGTGCCGACATCCGCGCTTTCGATGATCTGGGCCAGCGAGTCGCGGGCCTCGGCCAGCGAGTGATGGGCTTCATCCAGGGCCAGCAATTGCCGGTGGCGTTCGGTGGTGTCGATCCGCACCGCAATGCGGCCGCCATCCGGGGTGCGCAGGTCAACCCGCCGGATCCAGCGGTCATTTGCGCGTCGGACTTCGTCAATGTTCGGGTTGCGGTAGCGTTCCCACTGTTCGGCCAGCCACTCTTCTTCGCGTCCGAACGCCTCGGGAAAGGCTTTGTTCTCGATGCCGAACCGCAGCAGCTCTTCCTGCGAGACGCCGGAGACCAGCATATGCGCTGCTTCGGGGTACATCCGTTTGTAGGCGGAGTTGGCAAAGACCAGACGTTCATTCGAATCCCAGATCAGAACGCCGTCGGGCAGGGTTTCGATGGCATTGTACATCTGCGCCCGCATCCTGTCGGCTTCATCTGCCAGCTGCGCCATCTGTGCCTCGGCCAATTTCTGGGCGGTCACATCGGTTTCGATCGAGACATATCCGTTCACATTGCCGTCTCGGTCATGCAGCGGCAGGATGTTGAAATCTATCCAATAGGCATTGTCGTGCCGGTCAAAATTTATGGTGGCGCCATGATAAGGCTGATGGTGGGCGATGGCATGTGACACCTCGGCTTCGTTCTTCGGGTCGCTATGCTTGCCGCGCACCACTTCGGAAAGCTGGCGGCCCAGAACCTCGTCCACGGTCCAGCCGGTGCGGCGTTCCCATGCCTGGTTGGCCCAGGTGATGTTCTGGTCGGTGTCGACCACGACAACCAGATTCGACATGTTCTCGACAACGCGGCCCAGACGCCCCAGATCTTCGGATTTCTGCATGTCTCTGGTCACGTCGCGGACGACAAAGATCACAGTCGGCTGTTCGTCCGGCGTGTTGGCCAGCTTGCGCGCGCCGGTGGTTTCATACCAGCGCATGCCGATCGGCGAGGGCAGCCTGAAACGGGCCTGCGGGCTGCGGCCGGTGCGCAACGCCTCTTCCAGCGCGGCTCGGCTTCGGAGGGCGACATCGGGGGGGAGTACGTCTTCCAGCAGGCGGCCGGGCAGGCTTTTTTGTGCATCCCCCAGCAGATCCATCGGGCCTGCGATGAAATCGGTATAGCGCCCGTCAGCGGTGATTTCGAACACAAGGTCGGGCAATACATCCAGAATCGCCGTCAGCCGTTCAAAAGCCGCGATGGCGCTGTGTTCCTTGTCAGACGGTTCGGGCCGTTCTGAGCTGACGCCCGAGTAGCCCAGAAATGTGCCCGACGCATCGTGACGCGGTGTGCCGCTGCTGCGCAGCCAGCGCTGGCTGCCGTCGGGCAAGGTGACGGCATGGACAAGATTGCGGAACGGCGCGCGCTGCGCCAGCCGCGACTGCACCGCCGTCCAGTCCGTACCGGACCAGTCTGCCTGATGCAGGGGTTGGCCATCGGGGGCACAGCCGGTGCCATCCGGCATTGGTGCGGAAAGCCGGCACAACTGTCCCTGAGCGTCGATGTCCCAGATCCAGATCCCGAACAATGCCGCAAATTCCGTCAGCCGGTCAGAGTTCTGGCGGGCAATCAGCCCTTCGACAAAGAGGCGCAGAATGGCGCGCAGGCCGTCGAGCGCGCTTGCGATGTCTGCCGGCAATTGCTCTGCACCAAGGGTCAGCAGCAAGACCGCCGGTTGACCGCCGACAGTCCCCAGTGCCAGTTTGCGGATGCTGCCCGTTGCCGGATCATCCGACACCTGCCCGGAGGCCAGAGCCGCGCACAGACACGCCTGTTCAGAGTCTGGCCAGGCAACCCGCAGGTGCGCTGTCATGTCAGGGGGGCCGACGACCAGCAGACCCGAAGTTGCACCGCTGCGGCGCACAAGCCAGGACAGGATTTCGCCCACTTTGTCCTGATCAGGAAAGTCTTCGATTTTCTGGAGGAGCTCTGCGGTAAACGACATCAACTTCGGTATACTTCCGGCATGCGGGGTGTCTTGGTGTTCCCTTTGCATCTACAACCCATTTGCGGGAGTTTGCTACAAATTCCGCAACCGCGAGCGCTTATTCGCCCGCAAACGGGACAGGTGTGATCAGAACGCCAGAGCCTTTTGCGGGCGGGGCGGGCCGGATGACCGGTGTTGCGGCTGGCGGATCAGATCTGGGGCGACCGGATGGAGGATAAACCTCCACCCGGTTTCCGATATGTCAGTCCCCGAAGCCCGTTGCGGGGCGCGGGATCAGTTGTTGCGGGCAGCCGCGACCGAGGCTTCCAGAATGTCCAGTCCTTCGGCGAAATGGGCGTCGGGAATGGTGATCGGGGCAAGGAAGCGCACGACATTGCCGTAAACGCCGCAGGTCAGCAGGATCAGCCCGCGTTTCTGCGCTTCGGCCCGGACACGGGCGGTAAAGCCTGCGTCGGGCGCGTTGGTGCCGGGGTTGGCAAATTCCACCGCGACCATGAAGCCGGGGCCGCGGATGTCGATGATCTCGGGCGCGGTGGCGCGGATCGATTCCAGCCGTTGTTTCAGCCGGCTGCCCAGCTCATTGGCGCGGGCGCACAGGTCTTCGTCCTCGATCACATCCAGCACCGCATTGGCGGCGGCGATGCCCAGCGGGTTGCCGGCATAGGTGCCGCCCAGACCGCCCGGGTTGGCTGCATCCATCAGTTCGGCTTTGCCGGTAACGGCTGCCAGCGGCAGACCGCCCGCAAGCCCCTTGGCCATGGTGGTGAGGTCAGCGGCAACGCCATAAGCCTCCATCGCGAACAGATGGCCGGTGCGGGCAAAGCCGGTCTGCACCTCATCGGCGATCATCACGATGCCATGTTTGTCGCACAGGGCACGGATGGCTTTGATCAGCTCGGCCGGGGCGGGGTAGAACCCGCCTTCGCCCTGTACCGGTTCAAAGATGATCGCGGCGACGCGGGCGGGGTCGAGATCGGATTTGAACAGCTTTTCAATGCCCGCCATCGCATCGGTGGTGGAAATGCCATGCGGCTCCATCGGGAAGGGGACGTGAAACACATCCGGCATCATCGCGCCAAAGCCCTTTTTATAGGGTTCGACCTTGCCGGTCAGCGACATGCCCATGAAGGTCCGGCCATGAAAGCCGCCGCCAAAGGCGATCACCGCATTGCGCCCGGTGGCGATGCGGGCGATTTTCACCGCGTTTTCGCAAGCCTCGGCCCCGGTGGTGACAAAGATGGTCTTTTTCTTGAAATCGCCCGGCACCTTGTCGTTCAGACGTTCGGCCAGACGGATGTAATTCTCATACGGCATCACCTGATGGCAGGTGTGGGTAAAGCGGCCCAGCTGTTCGGTCACGGCGGCCATGACGCGGGGGTGGCAATGGCCGGTGTTGACCACGGCAATGCCTGCGGCAAAGTCGATATAGCGGTTGCCCTCAATGTCCCACACTTCGGCGTTCAAAGCGCGGTCGGCGTAAATCTGGGTCATCATCCCGACCCCGCGCGAGATGGCATCATCACGGCGGCGGGCAACTTCGGCGTTCAGCATGGCGTGGGGCTCCCTTTGGCCCGACATGGGCCGTCGCGCAACATTTGATCAAACTTTTATCGCTTCGTCCATCACCTTACCGACGTTGCCGGGACTGTTTTCGCCAGTGACGAAGAAAATCCTGCAAGGGGAATTGGGCGCGGAGCGATTCACCTGCTGTTAACCTTACCCGGTGCAGGGTGACGGTGCGAATGAGGCGAGGCGGCCATGGGACTGACATCCAAACCCACACCCCACCCCACACCCCTGGACGATGACCCGGTGGATTGTCTTCGTCTCATTCGTTCCCGCAGGGTTGGCCCGGTCACCTGGCACCGGCTGCTGGCCGAGCATGGATCGGCCCGGGCGGCACTGGCCGCCTTGCCCGATGTGGCCCGCGCGGCGGGGGTCGAGAATTACGCCGTCTGCCCGGTCGAGGTGGCCCGGCACGAACTGGCACAGGGCCGTGCCGCCGGGGCGCATCTGATCGTCTGGGGGACGGGCACTTACCCGATGCCGCTGTGCGACCTGCCTGATGCGCCGCCGGTGCTCTGGGTGCTGGGGGATGCGGCGCTGCTGCACCGCCCGCTGGTGGCGATGGTGGGCGCGCGCAATGCCTCATCCCTTGGTCTGCGCATGGCGCGGCGGCTGGCGGACGGCGTGGCGCAGGCCGGGTTTGTCACTGTGTCCGGTCTGGCGCGCGGGATCGACACGGCGGTGCATGAGGCGACGCTGATCACCGGCACTGTGGCGGTGCAGGCGGGCGGGTTTGATGTTGCCTACCCTGAAGAAAACAGCCGGCTGATGGCACAGATTGCCGAACAGGGCTGTCTGGTGTCGGAACAGCCGATGGGTCTGCAACCGCAGGCCCGCCATTTTCCGCAGCGCAACCGGATCGTGTCGGGCCTCTCGCGCGCCGTGGTGGTGGTCGAGGCGGCGGCGCGGTCTGGCTCGCTGATCACCGCAAAGACCGCGCTGGATCAGGGCCGCGATGTGCTGGTGGTGCCGGGGCATCCGTTTGATGCGCGGGCGGCGGGCTGCAACATGTTGCTGCGCGACGGGGCAACCCTGATCCGCGGCCCGGCCGATGTGCTGGAGGCGATCGGGGCGCAGGTGCTGCCCTTTGCGCCGGAGGAGGAGCCGGTGACGGAGGATCCGCCTCTCCCCGGCCCGACCCCTGCGCGCCGCCCGCTGACCGACATCGCGTCGGTACACAGCCAGATCCTCGCCCGGCTTGGTCCCAGCCCGCTGGCCGAGGATCAGCTGATCCGCGATCTGTCGATGCCGCCTGCGACGGTGGCCCAGCATCTGCTGACGCTGGAGCTGGATGGCCGGGTTCACCGCGCCCCCGGCGGGCTGCTGAGCCGGGCGGAGTGACGTCCCACATTCATCTTGGTAAAAATACTCCCGCCGGAGGCTCCCACAGTGGCCGCCTGGCCCGTACCTGGCCCGTACCTGGCCCGTGCTTGGCCTGTGCCTGACCCGTGCGTGGAGTATTGCCTGAACTGCTGCGCAGATTGTTGCGCAGATTGTTGCATTGACATTCTGGCCGCTTCGCCCACATCTTGCCGCGCCTCTCGGGGCTTCGTGCAAAAAGGGTATTTCATGGCCGTCGTCGTAGTCGAATCTCCTGCCAAGGCCAAGACAATCAACAAATATCTTGGTCCAGAGTTCACGGTTCTGGCCTCTTACGGCCATGTCCGCGACCTGCCGCCAAGGGATGGTTCGGTCGATACCGAGCATGATTTCGCGATGAAATGGGAGGTGGCTGCCGAGTCGAAAAAGCACATTCGCGCCATCACCGAGGCGCTGAAAACCGACGACACCCTGATCCTCGCAACCGACCCTGACCGCGAGGGGGAGGCGATTTCGTGGCACTTGCGTGAGGCGCTTGCCGGCAGTCTGAAGAAGGGCAAAACCGTGTCCCGCGTCACCTTCAACGCCATCACCAAGGATGCGGTGACGCTGGCAATGAAGAACCCGCGCGAGATCGACACGCCGCTGGTGGAGGCGTATCTCGCTCGCCGCGCGCTGGATTATCTGGTCGGCTTCACGCTGTCCCCCGTCCTGTGGCGCAAACTGCCGGGGTCGAAATCGGCAGGCCGTGTCCAGTCGGTCTGTCTGCGCCTGATCGTCGAGCGCGAGATGGAGGTAGAGGCGTTCCGTGCCCGCGAATACTGGTCTGTCCGGGCGGTGCTTGTCACCCCGCGCGGGCAGGAGTTTGAGGCGCGGCTGACGGTTCTGGGCGGCAAGAAACTGGACAAATTCGACATTACCACTTCGGAAGCGGCCGAAATCGCCGTTCAGGCTGTCACGTCCCGAACATTGACCGTGCAGAGCGTGGAGGCCAAGCCCGCCACCCGCAACCCCTATCCGCCGTTCATGACCTCGACCCTGCAGCAAGAGGCCAGCCGCAAGCTGGGCATGGGCGCGAAACAGTGCATGAGCACCGCGCAGCGGCTGTATGAGGCCGGTCACATCACCTATATGCGGACCGATGGCATCGACATGGCCCCCGAGGCGGTGACGCAGGCGCGCGAGGCGATCAAGGACCGCTTCGGCGCAGCTTATGTGCCCGACCAGCCGCGCCTCTACAAGAACAAGGCCAAGAACGCGCAGGAAGCCCACGAATGCATCCGCCCGACCGAACTGGCAGCGGCCCCGGAAAAGCTGCGTCTGGCGGAAAAGGATCAGGCCAATCTGTATGATCTGATCTGGAAGCGTACGATTGCCAGCCAGATGGCAGCGGCGCGGCTGGAACGCACCACGGTCGATGTCGGCAGCGCCGACGGTCAGGTGACCCTGCGCGCCACCGGGCAGGTGGTGCAGTTTGACGGCTTCCTCAAGGTCTATGACGAAGGCCGCGACGACGAGGATGAAGAGGGCGGGCGTCTGCCGCAGATCATGCAAGGCGAGCCTGCGCAAAAGCAGTCGGTCGCGCCCGAGCAGCATTTCACCCAACCGCCGCCCCGCTATACCGAGGCCACGCTGGTCAAGCGCATGGAAGAGTTGGGGATAGGCCGCCCCTCGACCTATGCCTCGGTTCTGTCGACGATTCAGGACCGCGAATATGTCCGCAAGGACAAGAACCGGCTGATCCCCGAAGACAAGGGGCGCTTGGTGACGGCGTTCCTGACCAACTATTTCCGCAAATATGTGGAGTATGACTTTACCGCCGATCTGGAAAACCAGCTCGACGAAGTGTCGGCGGGGGCGCTGGATTACAAGGATGTGCTGGAACGGTTCTGGCGTGATTTCTCTGCCGCTGTGGCCGAGACCTCTGATCTGCGGATTGGCGAGGTGCTGGAAAAGATTGATGATTTCCTGTCGCCCCATCTGTACCCGCTGCGGGCCGATGGCTCTGATCCGCGCTCGTGCCCGACCTGCGGCACCGGGCGTCTGCATCTGAAAACGGCACGCTCGGGGTCCGCCTTTATCGGTTGCGGCAACTATCCCGAATGTCGCTACACCCGCCCGATTTCGGGCGGGGAAGATGCGGGCGGGGCGGATGGCCGTATCCTTGGCAATGACGAGAACGGCTTGCCGATCAGCTTGCGCGCGGGGCGGTTCGGGCCTTACGTGCAGCGCGGCGAGGCGACCGAAGACCAGCCCAAACCCGACCGCGCCAGCCTGCCCAAAGGCTGGGGCGCGGACAGTCTGACGCTGGAACGCGCGTTGGAGCTGCTGTCCTTGCCGCGTCTGATCGGCCAGCACCCCGAAGACGGCGAGCCGGTCGAGGCGGCGATTGGCCGCTATGGGCCTTATGTCAAGCATGGCAAGGTCTACGCGAATATCCCGGACGTTGAGGAAGTCTTCACCATCGGCATGAACCGCGCGATGGAAGTGCTGGCACAAAAGGCCAGCCGGGGCAGGGGCGCTGCCGCGCCGGCCGAGCCGATCAAGGCGCTGGGCGATCACCCGGATGGCGGGGCGATCACGGTGATGCCGGGCCGCTATGGCCCTTATATCAAATGGGAAAAGATCAACGCGACGATCCCCAAAGAGATCACGCCCGAAGACATCAATCTGGATCAGGCGCTGGAACTGATCGCTGAGAAGGCCGCCAAATCGCCGGGCAAAAAGAAAGCCGCACCGAAAAAGGCCGCGCCGAAAAAGGCTGCACCGAAAACGGCTGGGGATGCGGCAGAGAAAGTGGCCAAACCGGCGGTGAAAAAGGCCCCGGCCAAGAAACCGGCAGCCAAAAAGCCCGCCGCGAAAAAGCCGGCCCCCAAAGCCGCCCCCAAAGCGGCGGAGTGATCAGCCCGTGCTGATCAACCCGTTCTGGGGTTGATCAGCCGCCCCATCACGGCTCCGGCGCGCAGCACCCCGATGCGCGCGCCGTGTTCCGTCACCGCCATCTCGCCCACGCCGTCGCGCATCATGGCCATGATCTCGCGCACCGGGGTTTCCGCCGCGACGGCGTGGGCCGACATGGTCTCCCCGGCCACCATCACATCGCGCGCCGTCAGCACCGACAGCGGGTTCATGTGGGCCACGAATTCCTGTACATAGGCGTCCACCGGATTGGCGATGATCTCGCGCGCGGTGCCGATCTGCACGATCCGCCCGCCCTCCATCAGCGCGATCCGGTTGCCGATCTTGAACGCCTCATCCAGATCATGGCTGACGAAAATGATCGTGCGTTTCAGCTTGGCCTGCAGGTCCAGCAACTCGTCCTGCAGCTTGGCCCGGATCAGCGGGTCGAGCGCCGAGAACGGCTCGTCCATCAGCAGGATCGGGGCTTCGGTCACAAAGGCGCGGGCCAGGCCGACGCGCTGCTGCATGCCGCCCGACAACTCGCCGACCTTGCGGTCGGCCCATTGGGTCAGGTTCACCAGCTCCAGCTGCTCGTCCACCTTTGCGCGCCGTTGCGCCGCGGATTGACCGGCAAGCTCCAGCCCCAGTCCGACATTCTCGCGCACCGTGCGCCAGGGCAGCAGGCCAAAGGCCTGAAAGACCATGGCAATGCACTCGCGCCGTACCTTCAGCAATTCAGCCGGGGCGGCGCTGGCGACATCGCAGCTCCAGTCGCCATCGCGCACCATCACGGCTCCGCGCACGACAGGGTTCAGCCCGTTGACGGCCCGCAACAGGGTGGATTTGCCCGAACCGGACAGCCCCATCAGTACCAGAATCTCGCCTTTGGCGACGCTCAGGCTGCAATCATGCACCCCCAGCACCTGCCCGGTTTTTGCCTGCACCTCAGCCCGGCTCAGGCCCTGATCCATCAGCGGCAGGGCGCGTTCGGGGTGGTCGCCAAAGACGATCGACACCCGGTCAAATTCAACTGCGTTCATCGCCGCACCCTCAGCATCCGGTCCAGAATGATCGCCACCACGACGATGATGAAGCCGGATTCAAACCCCAGCGAGGTGTTCACCGTGTTCAGCGCCCGCACCACCGGTACACCCAATCCGTTGGCCCCCACCAGCGCCGCGATCACCACCATCGACAGCGACAGCATGATGGTCTGGTTCAGCCCCGCCATGATCTGCGGCAGCGCATAGGGCAGTTCCACCTTCCACAGCCGCTGGCCCGGCGTCGCGCCAAAGGCGGTTGCGGCCTCCAGCAGCGGCGTCGGCGTCGAGGAGATCCCCAGATGCGTCAGCCGGATCGGGGCGGGCAGCACAAAGATCACCGTGGCGATCAGCCCCGGCACCATGCCAAGACCAAAGAACACGATGGCCGGGATCAGATAGACAAAGGTCGGCAGGGTCTGCATCAGATCCAGCACCGGCGACAGCGTGGCATAGAGCCGGGGCCGGTGCGCGGTGGCGATCCCGATCGGCACGCCTATCCCCATGCAGACCACACAGGCCGACAGGATCAGGGTCAGGCTTTCCATCGTCGCCATCCAGTAGCCTTGATTGAGGATGAACAGAAACCCGACAAACACCCCCAGCACCACCGGCCAGCGCCGCTGCAAGGCCCAGGTCAGCGCCACAAAGACCGCGACAATCACCAAGGGATGCGGCGTCGACAGACACCACAGGATCGCGGCGATCATCGCCTCCATCCCGTCAGAGATGGTGTCGAACACCCCGGCCATATTGTCGTTCAGCCAGTCGAACACCGCCTTGGCGGTCCTGCCCACCGGCAGCTTGTAATCCGTCAGCCAGTCCATCAGATCGACCCGCCCCCTTCATCTTGGGAAAAATACTCCGCGGGGGTCCGGGGGCGCGAAGCCCCCGGCGCTTTCGACAAGCACCCCGTCAAGTCGCTATCGCGGATCAGTTCAGCGCGGCGGCCACGGCGGCCTTGGCGTCACCGCCGTCCATGGTGGTCACCCCGTCCAGCCAGGCCTCCCATGTGGCCGGGTTCGCGGCCAGCCAGGTCTTTGCCGCCGCTGCCGGATCTTCCCCGTCATTCAGGATCGCGCCCATGATCTCGTTTTCCATGGCCAGCGTGAACGACAGGTTTTCCAACAGCTTGCCGGTGTTGGGGCATTCCGCGACATAGCCCTTGCGGGTGTTGGTCGCCACCACCGCGCCGCCCAGATCGGGGCCGAAGTAGTCATCGCCGCCGGTCAGATAGGTCATGGTGAAATTGGCGTTCATCGGGTGCGGTTCCCAGCCCAGAAACACGATCGGCTTGCCGTCACGGTTGGCCCGCGCCACCGCCGACAGCATGCCCTGTTCCGACGATTCCACGATCTTGAACCCGTCCAGACCGAACGGCCCGCCCTCGATCATGTCGAGAATCAGGCGGTTGCCGTCATTGCCGGGCTCGATGCCATAGATCTCGCCGCCCAGCGCGTCCTTGTGCGCGGCGATGTCCTTGAAATCGGCGATGCCGAGTGCAGCTCCGGCCTCATTCGTCGCGAGGGTGTATTTCGCGCCTTCCAGATTGGTGCGTACGGTTTCGACCGTGCCCGCCTCGCGATAGGGGGCGATATCAGCCTCCATCGTCGGCATCCAGTTGCCGAGGAACACGTCAATATCGTTGCCCGCCAGCCCGGAATAGGTCACCGGCACCGACAGCAGCTTGATCTCGGTGTCATACCCCAGCGCGTCCAGCACCACCGTTGTGGCGGCAGTGGTGGCGGTGATGTCGGTCCAGCCGACATCCGAGAAAATCACCTTGTCACAGCTGGCGGCAAAGGCGCTGCCGGCGATGGCAAAGGTGACAGTGGTGGCCAGCAGGCCGGAACGGAGGCTGTTACGAAGGGTCATGAGGCATCCCTGTTTTTTTGTTGATTGACGAGTCAATGAACTTCAAGCTTACTTGGTTTGGCAAGATATTTCCACAAGGTCACACCAAAATGCCCAAACTCGGGATGGAGCCTATCCGAAAGGACGCGCTGGTCAAAGCCACGATCACCGAGATCGGGCGGGCCGGGTCGCTGGATGTGACCGTCAGCCAGATCGCGCGGCGGGCGGGGATGTCGCCTGCTTTGGCGCATCATTATTTCGGCTCCAAGGAAGAGATGTTTCTGGCCGCCATGCGCCATGTCTTGTCGCTGTACGGGGCCGAGGTGCGCGGTGCGTTGGCCGCCACGCAGGGGCCGCAGGCCCGGCTGGAGGCGATTTTGCGCGCCAGTTTCAGCCCCGGCAACTTCCGCCGCGAGGCGGTGGGGGCCTGGCTCAACTTCTGGGTTCTGGCGCAGACCGTGCCGCAGGCGCGGCGCTTGCTGGCGATCTATCAGCGGCGGTTGCGGTCGAACCTGATGGCCTGCCTGCGCCCGCTGGCCGGGGCAAAAGCGCCTGCGCTGGCCGACGGTCTGGGTGCGCTGATCGACGGGCTTTATCTGCGCGAAGTGCTGAAATCCGGCCCGCCTGATGGCGTGGCGGCGGTCAGCATGGCGCTTACCTATCTGAATTCACACCTAACGGGGGATGACGCATGAAAGCGCAACCAACCGCCAGCCATTTCATCGACGGGGCTTATGCCGAAGACACCGCAGGGGCGGTGATCGAGGTGATCTATCCTGCCACCGGCGAGGTGATCGCCCGCCTGCACGAGGCAACGCCAGCCCTGATCGACCGGGCGCTGGCCTCTGCCGCCCGCGCGCAGGCGGATTGGGCCGCTACCCGCCCGGTGGAGCGTGCCCGCATCCTGCGCCGCGCCGCCGATATGATCCGTGACCGGGGCGAAGCGCTGGCGCAGCTGGAAACACTCGACACCGGCAAACCGATTCAGGAAACCCGGGTCGCCGACTGGCCGTCCGGGGCTGATGCTTTGGAATATTTCGCCGGTCTTGCACCGACGGTGACCGGCGAAACCATCCCGCTGGGCCGCGATTTTGTGTATACCCTCCGCGAGCCTTTGGGCGTCTGCGTCGGCATCGGCGCGTGGAATTACCCCAGCCAGATCGCCTGCTGGAAATCTGCGCCGGCGCTCGCGCTTGGCAATGCGATGGTATTCAAGCCGTCGGAAGTCACCCCCTTGGGCGCGCTGAAACTGGCCGAGATCTATATCGCGGCAGGTCTGCCTGCGGGACTGTTCAACGTGGTGCAGGGCAGGGGGGCCGTGGGGGGCGCGCTGGTCACTGACCCCCGCGTGGCCAAGGTGTCGCTGACCGGATCGGTGCCGACCGGGCGCAAGGTCTATGCCGCTGCAGCGGGTGGCATGCGCCATGTCACGATGGAATTGGGCGGCAAATCGCCCCTGATCATCTTTGACGACGCCAGCCTGGAGGATGCGGTGGGCGCGGCGATGATGGCCAACTTCTACTCCGCCGGGCAGGTGTGCAGCAACGGCACCCGGGTTTTCGTGCAAAAGGGGCTGAAGGATGCCTTCCTCGCCCGCCTGAAAACCCGGTCAGAGGCGATTGTGCTGGGCGACCCGCAGGATGATGCGACACAGATGGGCCCCCTGGTGTCTGACGCCCAACTGACCAAGGTGCTGGGCTATATTGACACCGCCAAGGCCGAAGGCGCGCGCCTGATCACCGGCGGCGTGCGTGCGGCGCTGAACACCGGCTATTATGTGCAGCCGACGGTGTTTGCCGATGTCACCGACGACATGACCCTTGCGGTCGAGGAAGTGTTCGGCCCGGTCATGGCGGTGCTGGATTTCGACACCGAGGACGAGGCCGTGACCCGCGCCAATGCCACCGAATTCGGGCTGGCGGCAGGGGTGTTCACCGCCGATCTGACCCGGGCTCACCGCGTCATTGGCCAGTTGCAGGCCGGGACCTGCTGGATCAACGCCTATAACCTGACCCCGGTCGAATCGCCGTTCGGCGGCAGCAAAGCCTCGGGTGTGGGGCGCGAAAACGGCCATGCAGCGGTCGAGCACTATACCCAGATCAAATCTGTCTATGTCGGCATGGGCCCGGTCGACGCCTCTTTCTGAGAATAAAGTCAAAGACATGCACGCGGATTACATCATCATCGGGGCAGGCTCTGCCGGTTGCGCAATGGCCTATCGTTTGGCCGAGGCCGGACGGCGCGTGACCGTGATCGAGGCGGGCGGATCGGATGCCGGGCCGTTCATCCAGATGCCTGCCGCCCTGTCCTACCCGATGAACATGGGCATCTATGACTGGGGCCTGCAATCTGAACCCGAGCCGCATCTGGGCGGGCGGCGTCTGGCCACGCCGCGTGGCAAGGTCATCGGCGGGTCCAGCAGCATCAACGGCATGGTCTATGTGCGCGGCCACGCCCGCGACTATGACACCTGGGCCGAGATGGGGGCCGATGGCTGGGGCTATGCCGATGTGCTGCCCTATTTCAAGCGGATGGAGCAGTCGCACGGTGGATCGGGGCCGGAGTATCGCGGCACCGATGGGCCATTGCACATCACCCGTGGCCCGCGCGACAATCCGCTGTTCAACGCCTTTATCGCGGCGGGCGAACAGGCGGGCTATCCGGTGACCGAGGATTACAACGGCCACCAGCAAGAGGGCTTTGGCCCGATGGAGGCCACCATTTACAAAGGCCGCCGCTGGTCGGCTGCCAATGCCTATCTGAAACCCGCGATGGCGGGCGGCAATGTGCACGTGTTGCGCGGCACTGCCCGCCGCGTGGTGATCGAAAACGGTCGCGCCACCGGGGTCGAGGTGGATCAGGGCGGCGCCCCCTTTGTGGTGCAGGCGGGGCGTGAGGTGATCATCGCCGCCTCCTCGCTCAACAGCCCGAAGCTGCTGATGCTGTCGGGCATCGGCCCTGCGGCAGAGCTGGCCGGCCACGGCATCCCGCTGGTCGCCGACCGGCCCGGCGTGGGGGCAAACCTGCAGGACCATCTGGAGATATATTTCCAGTTCGCTGCTTCGCAGCCCATCACATTGTATAAACACTGGAATATCTGGAGCAAGGGGCTGATCGGGGCGCAATGGCTGTTCACCGGCAAGGGGCTGGGGGCCAGCAACCAGTTCGAGGCGTGTGCGTTCATCCGCTCCCGTGCCGGGATCGACTATCCCGACATCCAGTACCACTTCCTGCCGATTGCGGTGCGCTATGATGGCAAGGTTGCGGCGGGCGGGCATGGGTTTCAGGCCCATGTCGGGCCGATGCGGTCGAAATCGCGCGGCTCGGTCACGCTGCGCTCGGCGGACCCTGCGGACAATCCGGTGATCCGCTTCAATTATATGTCGCATCCCGACGACTGGGCCGAATTCCGCGCTGCGATCCGCCTGACGCGCGAGGTGTTTGCCCAACCCGCGATGGCCGGGTTTGTCAAATCCGAGATCCAGCCGGGGCCGCAGGTGCAGACCGATGACGAGATCGACGCCTTCCTGCGCGAGCATGTCGAATCGGCCTACCACCCCTGCGGTACCGCCCGCATGGGGCGTAGATCCGATCCCATGGCGGTGGTGGACCCCGAATGCCGGGTGATCGGGGTGGATGGCCTGCGTCTGGCCGACAGTTCGGTGTTTCCGCAGGTGACCAATGGCAACCTGAACGCGCCGTCGATCATGGTGGGGGAAAAGGCGGCGGACCACATTCTGGGCCGCACGCCGCTGGCCCCGATGAACCTTGGCCCGTGGATCAACTCGGCGTGGCAGGTTGCCCAGCGCTGACGGGCCGGGCAACAGCCTTAATTCACGTTAACCTTTCGTTAACTTTTGCCTTGCGCGCCCGGGCATAATCTCCGATTTCGGGGGCATGTTAACTTTTCGTTCCCTTCTCGTTCTGGCCGCCCTGTCGCTTGCCGCGCCCGTCGCCTTTGCCCTCACCCGCGAGGGGGCGGTGCGGGTCATCGACGGCGACACGCTGGACTGGCAGGGCCAGCGCGTGCGCCTGTTCGGCATCGACGCGCCCGAGCGCGGCCAGAGCTGTGACCGCGCCGGGCAAAGCTGGGACTGTGGCGCGTGGTCCGCGACCATGCTGGGCCGCGCCGTCGCCAATGGCCCGGTGACCTGCGCGCGCGAAGACACCGACCGCTATGGCCGCATGGTCGCCACCTGCAAGGCGGGCGGGGTGGATCTGTCCCGCGCGCAGGTGCAGGCCGGGGCGGCGCAGGCCTATGCCCGCTATTCCGACCGCTACACCGGCGACGAGGCCGTCGCCAAAGCGGCAGGCCATGGCCTCTGGGCCGGGCGCATGACGACCCCCGAAGTGCACCGCCGCCGCGCGGCCCCTGTGGCCGCTATGGCCCAGACCGCACCCGCAGGCTGTGACATCAAGGGCAACATCGGCGCATCGGGCCGCATTTACCATCGCCCCGGCCAGCGTGACTATGCAGCGACCCGCATCGACCTTGCCAAAGGCGAGGCCTGGTTCTGCAGCGAAAAGGCCGCGAAAGCCGCCGGTTTCCGCGCGGCGCGGCGGTGACTTGATCCGGGTCAAGGTGCCCGCCCCACCGAAGCGCTATCCTGTGCGTGACGCAAGCAGCAGGAGGCGCAGATGTCCAACACCCCGCATGAACTGGCAGAGGAATTCCCCGGTCAGTCCGACAAGATCCACGCGCTGAAACTGTCCGATCCGCATTTCGCCAACCTTCTGGTGCATTACACCGAGATCAACCGCGCGGTGCACCGGGCGGAAACCCGCATTGATGCGCTGTCGGAAGAGGCCGAAGCGGCGTTGCGCCGTCAACGCTTTCACCTGAAGGATCATATTGCCCATCACCTCGCGCAGGGCTCCGACAGTCCCGGCTGAGGCTGGGGTTGGCAGTGGGGGGCGCTGCCCCCCGCCTTCGGCTCCCCCCGGAGTATTTGGCAAGCAGCAAGCCACAGGCCAGGTGCTTTGCATTGCTGCTTGGCAAATACTCCCGCGCGGAGCGCGCAGGCCAGCCCCGGGCGATCCGCTCTGATCAGGCAAGGATCTCATAGGGCAGCACATCGCGGCGGTCCGGGTTGACCCGCAGCCGTCGTTCCAGCGGCGGAACCGAGCGCTGGTGGCAATCGACGCGCTCGCAGATCCGGCACGAGATCCCGATCGGCTCGAACCGGCCCTTGAGGTCGAGCCCGTCGGAATAGACCAGCGCGCCGGCGTGTTGCACCTCGCAGCCCAGCCCGATGGCATAGCGCCGGGTGGGGGCGTGGAACGAGCCGCCGGGTTTGGACACATCTCGTGACAGGCACAGATAGCGCACGCCATCGGGGGTTTCGGCCAGTTGGCGCAGGAAGCGGCCCGGGGTCTCGAACGCCTGATGCACGTTCCACAGCGGGCAGGCCCCGCCAAAGCGGGCGAATTGCAGCCGGGTCGCGGAGTGGCGTTTGGTGATGGTCCCGGCCTGATCGACCCGCACGAAAAAGAACGGGATGCCCTTGGCCCCCGGCCTTTGCAGGGTCGACAGCCGGTGCGCGACCTGTTCGATGCTTGCGCCGAACAGATCTGCCAGCCGTTCCAGATCGTGCCGCGTGCTGCCCGCTGCCTCCAGAAAGGCGCGGTAGGGCAGCAGCGCGGCCCCGGCGAAGTAATTGGCGAGGCCGATTTTGGCGATCTCGCGGGCTTCGGGGGTGTGAAAGCGGGCGAGGTCCAGGGTGGCGTCCAAGAGGTCGTTCTGGGTGATCAGGGCGACCTGATGCAGCAGCTGAAACCGCTGGGTCGGTTCCGAGATGCTGGCCGAGACATCGAGCCGCTTTGCCACCGGATCATAGCGCCGCATCGCGCCGGTGTCGCTGAAATGCAGGCTGATGCCGCGCCGCTCCAGCGCCTCACGCGCGACCTGAATCACATCGCGGCGGCCTTGGGGGCCGGTGACGAAGTGCTCGGCGGCGCGGTCGACCGCATCGAGGTAATTGTCGCAATAGTGAAAGAAATCGCGGACTTCTTCCCACGGAGAGGGCCGCAATGCAGCATCTTCACGCCCCAGCGCCTCGTCCAGCGATGCCAGACGCTCATGGGTCTGGCGATAGGCGCGGTGCAGATCCAGAAAGGCGCGGGCCAGTGCCGGGGCGTTGGAGGCGGCCAGCCGCAGATCGGCAAGGGGCGGGCTGGCCGCGCCGAAGACCGGGTCGGCAAGCGCCTCTTTCATGTCGCTGACCAGCCGTTCGCTTTCGCCGACCGTCAGTTCGGTGACATCCAGCCCGAACTCTTGCGCCAAGGCCAGAACCACGCCGGCCGAGACTGGCCTGTGGTTGTTTTCCATCTGGTTCAGGTATGGCAAAGATACCGACAATTTGTCGGCAAACAGCTTTTGCGTCAGCCCCAGACGCCCGCGCATCTCGCGCAGTTTGGCGCCCGCGTAGAGCTTTTGAGTGGCCATGCTGTCCCCCGGTTTTGCAAAGCCATCTTGGCCTTTGCAAAGCCGCCGTCAAGCGGTCACGCTGTCACGCCGACAGGCCCAGTGCTCGCGCCCGCCGCATCACCCAGAGGATCGACAGCAGCGAACCGACCGACGAGGCCAGCATCAGCAGAACCAGCGGCGTTTCGGTTGCGCCCGGCCCCAGCAGCACCCCGGCGAAGGCCGCCAGTGCCGCCCCGCCGCCGATCATGATCGCCCCGCCCAGACCCGAGGCGGTGCCCGCCAGTTCGGGCTTGATCGACAACAGCCCGGCATTGGCATTGGGCAGGGTCATGCCATTGCCAATGCCGACAAAGGTGGTGAAGCCAAAGAACACGAAGGGAGAATGCACGCCCGCCAGCGTGACCGCCGCCAGCGTGGCCAGCCCGCCCAGCGTGATCAGCGCGCCGATATAGACCATCCGGTTCATCCCGATCCGCACCGAAAACCGGCCTGCAACAAAATTGCCCGCAGCATAGCCGATGGCGGTCAGCGCAAACAGCGCCCCTACGCCCGAGGCCGAGAGGTTGAACACCTCGGTCCCGACATAGGGCGCGCCGCCGAGATAGGCAAAGAACGAGCCCGAGGCGAAACCTGCGCACAGCGCATAGCCCCAGAACCGCTGCGAGCGCAGCAGCTGCGGATATTGCCGCATCTGCGCGCCCAATGTCACCGGGCGCAGGGTCGCGGTTTCGCCCAGATCGGCCCAGGTCAGCCACAGGGTGAACAGGCCCAGCACCAGCAGCAAACCAAAGTTTGCCTGCCAGCCGACCAGCTCTTCCAGCACGCCGCCGAGCACCGGGCCGATCATCGGCACAATGCTCATGCCCATGGTGACATAACCGATCATGCTGGCGGCCTGCGCATCGGGCACCATGTCGCGCACCACGGCGCGGGACAGGACCATACCCGCCGCGATCACCGCCTGTGCCATCCGGAACACCAGAAACATGGTCGCATTGGGCGCGAGCAGCGTGCCCACGGTGGCAATCAGGAACAGCACCAGCGACCACAGCAGCACCTTGCGGCGGCCATAGCGGTCGGAAATCGGGCCGATGGCGATCTGCAACACCGCCGACAGCGCCAGATACAGCGCCACCGACAGCTGCATCAGGCTGTAGGGCACCCCGAACCATGCCGCCATTCCCGGCAGCGACGGCAGGAAGATGTTCATGGTCAGGGCCGAAAGCCCGGCAATCAGGATCAGCGTCGCAATATGCGGCGGGGTCCGGCGGTCAAGGAAGATGCTGTCAGCCATTCCGCCTTGCTATGCCGGTGTGCGCCCTCTGTCCACGCCGTTGGCGCAGGGGCATCTGTGCGCAGGTGCTGTTTCGCCGAGGGGTTGCCTTTCAGGGCGCCGCGCTCAGCTGAGCGCGCGGATACGGTCGCGGAACCGTGCGGCGTCTTCGACGATGTGATCCAGCACCACCTCTACTGCCCAGTGCTTTTCGGCGATGTCATAGGGGATGGTCCGGCTGTGAACGCTGTCAAAGGTGCCGATCCGGCGGTGATAATGCTTGGCAAGCTTGGGGTAGCCCATGCCCTCGGACATCGCCGCAAGCACCATGAACGTATCCAGCTCTGCCGCAAGGTCCGGGTGCGTGCGGCCGTGGTCCATCAGCCAGCGATAGAGATCGGGGTGGAAGTTGTTCATCACGCCGGAAAATCCGTGCCCACCGGCCTGTATCGCAGGCCAGGCAATCGCAGCGTTGGCGTTGTTGATCGCCAGCGGCGTGCCCTTGACCAGCGCAAGACGGCGCTTCAGATGATCCAGATCGCAGGTCACATCCTTGAGAAAGGCAAAGCGACCGCTTTGCGCGCACCAGCTGACCTCGTCATCGGTCAGCAGGCGACGATAGGGGGCAGGGCATTCGTACAGGCCCAGCGACAGATCAGACGGCAGGGCGCTGAGCAGATCGTCCATCCGGGCGCGGAACTGGGTGCTGTCCTCATCCGCCGCCGCCAGCCGGTTGGTGACGAGCACCACCGCATCCACCCCGGTGTCGGCCACCGCGCGCAACTCGGCCTTTTGATCGGCCATGCTGTCCGAGATATGGCCCGAGGCCACCACCGGCACCCGGCCCGCCACCTGTTTGACGGTGAATTGCGCCAGCGCGACCCGCTCCTTTAGCGACAGGAACAGCATTTCCGACGACTGGCACACCGCGAACAACCCGTGCGAGCCGTTGTCGATGTACCAGTCGATCAGGCGGGCGTATCCGTCCCAGTCGATGGTGTTGTCGGCCTGAAACGGCGTGATGACGACAGGAAAGATACCTTGCATGGCATGCGGCATGGGGATTGGTCCTTGAAGCGTTAAGATGGGTCAGCCCTCGTAGCCAAAGGCGCGGGGCAGCATCAGGGTGATGTCGGGAAACAGGATCAGCGCCAGCAGGGCGGCCACCAGCACGCCAAGGAACAGCCAGATCTCGTTGATGATCTCGGCCAGCGGGATGCGGGTGACGGCGTTGATCACGAACAGCAAAATGCCATAGGGCGGGGTGATCAGCCCGATCATGCAGTTGATGACGGCAACTACCCCGAAATGCACCAGATCGATCCCGAGTTCCCGGCAGCTGGGAATGAACAGCGGAATGATGACCAGAATGATGGTGGTGGCATCCAGAAAACAGCCCAGCAGCAACAGCAGCAGGTTGATGCACAAAAGGAAGACCAGCGGGTGAATATCGAGGCCGACCAGAGCCTGCGCCACGACGCCCGGAATATTCTCGGACGCGACCACATAGTTCAGGATCAGCGCGCCGCCGATCACCAGACCCACCGCCGCCGACGACCGGGCCGAGGCGACCAGAATGTCGTAAAAGCTGCGCAGGGACAGCGAGCGGTAGAACACCGCCGCCAGCATCAGCGCATAAAACGCCGCGACCGCTGCCGCTTCGGTGGGCGTGGTGACACCGCCGTAGATGCCATAGAGCAGGATCGCCGGCATCAAGAGCGCAGGCCCCGCGTTCAGCGTCACGCGCGGCAGATCGCGCAGCGGCACCGGCGCATCCTTGGCAAAGCCGCGCTTGTGCGAGATCAGCGCGTTCATCACCATCAGCACCGCGCCCATCAGCAGGCCCGGCACGATGCCCGCCAGAAACAGGAACCCGATCGAGGTGTTCGACACCAGCGCATAGAGCACCATCGGAATCGACGGCGGAATGATCGGCCCGATTGTCGCCGAGGCGGCGGTGATCGCCGCCGCATAGCCGCGGGTATAGTGGCCCGATTTCACCATCATCTCGATGATCAGCTTGCCGATCCCGGCGGCATCGGCGACAGCCGAGCCGGACATGCCCGAAAACACCAGCGAGGCCAGCACGTTGACATGGCCCAGACCGCCCCGGAACCGCCCGACCATCGCAATGCAGAATTGCAGCAGCCGGTCCGAAACCGTGCCCGCGTTCATGATGTTGGCCGCCACGATGAACAGCGGCACCGCCAGCAGGATGAAGCCGTTGTACATGCCATCCATCAGGATCTTGCCGCTGACCCCGATGCTTTGCCCCGCCGCCGCCAGATAGATCAGCGAGGCGATCATGATCGCATAGGCGATGGGTGTGCCGATGGCGGCAAGACCCAGCAGGCTGACGAGGCACAGAAGAAATTCAAAGCTCATGGGTTTGGCCGCTTCTCGGTTGGCAACACGGGCTCTTCGACCCCATAGCGAAAGGCGTGCCAGACCATCCACAGATAGCGGGCAGCGACGGCGAACAGAAAGACGATGTAGATCATGTAGATGTCACGCATCCTGATCCAGTCGCCGAACAGATCGCCCAGCGTGGCGGTCTTTTTCAGCCGCAGCACCATGAAGCGGTCCCAGGTCGGCGGGATCGAGGCCAGAAGCCCGATGGCAATCACCAGCCCGGTCACAATCGCAAAGCCACGGCGCACACGGGGCGGGACGGCCAGATACAGGATGTCAAAGGTGACATGATCCTGATTGCGCACGACAAAAGCATTGCCCCAGAAGATCAGCCAGACCCAGACCGCCAGGCAGAATTCCAATGTCCAGCTGAAGTTGATCGGTTGCAGCCAGGGCAGGTTGACCGCGACCCATTCGATCCGCGCGGTGTAGCGGATCAGAACCTGAAGGATGAATGTGCCGAACATGGCCGCCATCAGGGCCGCCGCGACCGCCTCGGTCAGGGTGCGGAACAGGGTCTGGATGCGGGACACGCCTACACCTCCGGCAAGCCGCACCAAGGGCGCGGTGATGTGGGAAAAACGGGCCGGGGATCGCCCCCGGCCCGGATGTCAGTGCGGATCAGTCGCCCAGAGCGTTGATCTGGTCCAGCACGCCTTCGGGCCAGGCTTTGGCAAACTCCGACCCGACGTATTGTGCCTGCACATGGCTGCGGAATGCGGCCAGATCGGGTTCATACACGTCAAGCCCTTGTTCCGTCAGAAAGGCGACAAGCTCTTCCTCTTTCGCCAGCTGGCCCTGACGGGCGGTTTCTGCCGTGTCATCGGCGGCTTTCTGCACAGCGGCCTGCTGCTCGGCAGTCAGGCCGTCCCAGACGGTTTTTGACAGGGCGATGTAGTTCAGATCGACAAGGTGCGCGGTCAGGCTGACCTGTTTTGTCACCTCGTAGAACTTGGCATCCACCACGGTTGGCAGCGGGTTGTCCTGCCCGTCAACGGCCCCGGTCTGCAGGGCGGTGTAAATCTCGGTAAAGGCCACAGGGGTCGGGTTGGCCCCGATCGCCTTGCCCAGGAACATCCAGGCATCGCTGCCCGGCATCCGCAGGTTGACGCCGGCCAGATCGGCCGGGGTCATCACATCGCGCTCCGAGCGCGGAAAGCGCAGGTTCACGTGGCGTTTACCCAGATACATCACCGCCAGCAGCTTGATGCCCAGCTCATCCTCGACCTTTTGCTTGAACGGGTCCATCAGCGGGTCGTTGAAGACCTTGACCTGATGCGCGGCGCTTTGGTGGACATAGCCGGTGGCAAAGATCGAGAATTCGGGAAAGAAGTTTGCAAGCTCTTGCGCCGAGGTGATCGACATTTCCAGATCGCCCGAGGCAATCGCCTCCAGCTCTGACCCTTGGGCGATCAGCGAGCTGTTGTAATGCGGCTGATAGCTCGCAAAGTCGGCAATGGCCGGGCCAAAGACCGTGGCCAGCGCCACCGAGCGCTGATCGGTGTCAGAGGCCGGGGTGGACATGCGGATCACCGGCTTGTCCTGTGCCATCAAGTGCTGCGGCGCCAGGCTGGCCGCAAACAGCGCCAATGCGCCGGTCGTCGCCAGAAAGACCCGGCGTGTCATCAGTTTTGTCATCTGTCTATCTCCTCCCAGAGTCAGTGTGCGAGCGTCGGTCTGTCAGCGGCGGTTCCTGGCTGTTCTTGATGCAGCCATCGGATGTCTGACAGGTTTGCGCTTACTATCCTCCGACTAACATGTTAGTCTGATGTTAGCAACGGGTATCGGACACCAGAATGCCAGAACCGACAATGACGCAAACGCCAAGCCCGACATGGACCGCAGCGGGCGGGGAAACTTCGCTGCGCCAGATCGCCTATGACCGGATCGAAGATCTGCTGAACTGGGGCAGGCTGCGCCCCGGCCAGATCATTTCACAGCGCGCGCTGGTGGAAATGACCGGCGTGACGCTGGGGTCGGTCCGAGAAGCGATTCCGCGATTCGAGGCCGAGGGTCTGTTGCAGACGGTGCCGCAGCGCGGGCTGATGGTGCCAAGCCTTGACGTGGTGTTTGTGCGCGAGGCCTATCAGATGCGCCGCCTGATCGAGCTTGGCACGGTGCCGGATCTGTGTGAGCGGCTGGAAAAATCAGTGGTTCAGGGCTGGATCGACTGGCATCTGGCCGCCCGTGCCCGGCTGGCGGAGGGCGACACCGACGACCTGAGCGGATTTTTACGCGATTTTCAGCTGTTTGACTGGCAGATGCACAGCCAGATGGTTGAAGCGATGGAAAACAAGCTGATTTCCAATGTGTACCGTGTGACCGCGATCAAGATCCGCATGGCGGCGCAGTCGCGCGTCCGTGTCACCCGGCAGAATGCGACGCGGGTTATCTCGGAGCACCTCGATTTTCTGACGCCTCTTTTGCAAGGCCGCTGCGATGCCACGACACAGGCACTGTCCCGCCATATCAACCAGTCGCTGACCCTTGCGCTTGGGGGCACCGTTCCGACCTGACAGGGAGGTGGCCGCCGGTTGTCATATCTGGCAGCCGGTCTGGCCGGGTACTTCCCTGACACAGCACCTGCCGGCGGGTCAGCAGAGTGCGGCTCTTTTGCATGGTCGACACGATATGGGCCTCATTTGGCTTTTCAACGCGCTCTGCACCATCGTAAGCTGGCGGGAACTGAGACTGATTTGAGTGTGGGTCATTGATGAATGATGTGATGACGGACTTGGCGGAGCGTCTGAATAAGGCAGAGATCAACGGGGTCATCCTGCATGTCGGCGCAGGCCAGGGCGCTCAGCTTGACAGTTGGCTGGCAACGCGTGCCAAGCAGATTTTCCTTGTCGAGCCGAATGCTCAGCTGGCAGACAGCCTGACCCGGCGCGCAGAGTCCGAACCGCGACTGACTGTCATTGCCTCGGCTGTTGCCGACAGCAGCGGGACGGTGCCGCTGAATATCTTCAATTTTACCGAGCTTTCCAGCATTCGCGAACCGGGAGATGTCCTGAACCTGTTTCCCGGGCTGCGGGTGACCGAGCGGCCCATGGTGCCCGCCCTCGCCATGAGCGATCTGCTGGCGCAGCTGCCGCCCCCGGATGCGGATGGCGATCTTTTGGTGATCGACGCTCCGGGTGCCGAGGACATCGTGCTGAAAGGGCTGGCTGACCCTGACAGCTTGCGGCGTTTTTCGCGGATCATTCTGCAATGCGGAACCGAAGCGCTGTATCAGGGTGGACCGGCGGCAGCCGAGCTGAGCCGTGACCTGATCGCGCAAGGATATGCCCATACGCCCCTGACCAGCGATGACCCCGACTTCGTGGCCAGCCTGTTCACCTTTGATCGTGCCGCTTTTGCGCAAAAGGAAGCTCTGGCCCGCTTGCAGGCCGCGGAAGGCCAGACCGCGGCGTTGCAGCGGAAACTTGGCGATCTTGAAGCCGAAGTCACGTTGAAGACCAGCCTGCTGGATCAGGTTCGGACCACGCTGGCCGAGATGACTGCCAGCGCAAAGGCTCAGGGTGACTACAGCAAAAAGCTGGAGGCGCAGATTGCCGAGAATGCTGCAAGCCGCAAGGAAATTGACGCCAAGGTCGAGTGGCGGGGAAAACGCATCAAGGAACTCGGGGCCGAACTGGAAGAGGTGCGCACGACCATGGCGGCTGCGGCTGTCCAGCAATCCGCGCGCATCGCCGCGTTGGAGGGCGATCTGGCCGCGCGTGATCTGGCCCTGACCTCGGGGGTAAGTGCGACAGAGCAACTGGCCACCCGCGCCGTAGCCCTTCAGGACGAACTGGAAAGCCTGCGCGCGGAAACGGCAGCGGCGGCGGAACAGCAGGCGGCGCGTGTCGCCGCGTTGGAGGCGGATCTGGCCGCGCGTGAAGCAGCACTTGCTGCGGGCGCGAGTGCGGCAGAGCAGCTGGCCGGACATGCGCAGGGGCTTGCGGCAGAACTGGACAGCCTGCGCGCGGAAACGGCGGCGGCGGCGGAACAGCAGGCGGCGCGTGTCGCCGCGTTGGAGGCGGATCTGGCCGCGCGTGAAGCAGCACTTGCTGCGGGCGCAAGTGCGGCAGAGGAGCAGGCCGGACGTGCGGAGGCGCTGACGGCAGAACTGGACAACCTGCGCGCAGAAATGGCGGCGGCGGCGGAACAGCAGGCGGCGCGTGTCGCCACGTTGGAGGCGGATCTGGCCGCGCGGGACGCAGCACTTAGTGCGGGCGCGAGTGCGGCAGAGCAGCAGGCCGGACATGCGCAAGCGCTTGCGGCAGAACTGGACAACCTGCGCGCGGAAACGGCAGCGGCGGCGGAACAGCAGGCGGCGCGTATTGCCACGTTGGAGGCGGATCTGGCCGCGCGGGACGCAGCACTTAGTGCGGGCGCGAACGCGGCAGAGCAGCAGGCCGGACAGGCGAAAGCGCTTGCGGCAGAACTGGACAACCTGCGCGCGGAAACGGCGGCGGCGGCGGAACAGCAGGCGGCGCGTGTTGCCGCGTTGGAGGCGGATCTGGCCGCGCGGGACGCAGCACTTGCTGCGGGCGCGAGTGCGGCAGAGCAGCAGGCCAGGCGGATTGCGGCGCTGAAGGCCGAACTGGAGGCGAGCCTGCCTCGTGCCCGCCATAACGAGCAAGTGGAGGCGTTGAATAAGTCTCTGGCAGAGCGCGACGCAAACCTGAGCACCTTGCGGGCCGAAACGGCAGCAGCGGCGAAAAGTCAGTCCACGCGCATCGCCACGCTGGAAGCGGAACTGGCTGAGCAGCAGGCGGCTGTGGCCAAAGGTGCAAGTGCAACTGAGGAGCTGGTCGCGCATATCGCCACGCTGGAAGCAGAACTGGCTGAGCAGCAGGCGGCATTGACGACCAGCAAAAGTACGGCCGAAGACCGGGCGGCGCAGATCACCAGACTGAAGGCAGATCTTGCGGCACGCGACGAAGCCTTGGCCAAAAGCGTTGACGCGGCAGGGCAGCAGACTGCCCGGATCGCCGCGTTGAAAGCCGAACTGGAGGCAAGCCTTCCGCGTGCCCGCCACAATGAGCATGTCGAGGCGCTGAAAAAGTCTCTGGCAGATCGTGACGCAAACCTGAGCACCTTGCGCGCCCAAACGGCAGCGGCGGCAGAGACCCAGGCCAAGCGCATCACCACACTGGAGGCGGATCTGGCTGAGCAGCAGGCGGCTGCGGCCAAAGGCGCAAGTGCAGCTGAGGAGCATGAGACGCATATCGCCACGCTGAAGGCGGACCTTGCAACGCGCGACGCCGCGCTGTCAAAGCACAGCGAAGAGGCCGCGCAACAGGCGAAGCGGATCACCACGCTGGAAACCCAACTGGCAGCCAGCATTTCCGCCGCGACCCACGCACAGCAGATCGATTCCCTGAAAACGTCTCTGGCAGAGCGCGAAGCCGAGATGAAGGCGGTGCATCAGCAGGAAACCACGCTGTCGCTGCGCATGCTGGCCTTGCGCGATGCCGATCTGGCGGATCTGCGGTCGCGCTACACCCGGCTGCAATCGGACAAAGAGGAACAGGACCAGCTTTTGCAGGATCTGACCAGCCGGCTGACCGAGGCCGCCTATTACCTGCAGGATCTGGAACGCGAGGCGCCGGGCAGTCTGCTCCCGGTGGCACAGGCCGCCGTCAGCAAAGCCCCGGCCCGCGAGCCCGGCCGCAAGTCAAAGAAGCGCGCCAAATGAGCAGGCCGGACCCCCGCAGGCAGGAGCTGCACGACACCATCCGCTCGACGCTGACGCTGCTGAATGCGCGCTTGGCCGACCGGCCAAAGCGGGATCTCCCGGCACAGGCTTTGCCCAGTCTGCTGGAGCGGTGCCGTCAGATGACCGAAGACACCGCAAGACGTGGCCCGCCGCCGGTGCGACTGGTTCACCATCTGGCCTGCACGGGCGGCACCCTGATCAGCCGCTGTCTGGCGGCCCTGCCCAATGTACGCCTGCTGAGTGAAGTGGACCCGCTCAGCCAGATCAATGAGAAGGTCATGTTTGTTCCGACAGATATTGTGCGCCTGTCCCGCAAGGCGTCGCGCCCGGTGTCTTCGGAGGTTGAAACGCAGATCTTTCGTGCGGGGCTGGAGGTGGTACGTCAGGATTGCCGGAACCTTGGGCTTGATCTGGTGCTGCGCGATCATTCCCATGGTGCATTCGACTTTGGCAGCTACCGGCCAGACCGGCCCACCCTGCGCGAGATGCTGCAAGACCACATGCCGCTGCGCTCGCTGGTGACGGTGCGCCATCCGCTTGATTCTTTCTTGTCGCTGGTGAAAATGGGTTGGGACAAACATTTCGTTCCCGCCACGCTCGACGAATACGCACGGCGCTATCACCTGTTTCTTGACCGGCATGACGCGTTTGACATGCTGCGCTACGAGGACTTTCTGGAAGACCCCCGTGCGCATCTGCGACAGGCCTGTGCGACGCTGGATCTGACCTATTCCGATGGCTTTACAGAGCTGTTTCAGGCCTTCACCCTATCGGGAGACAGTGGCCGCAGCAGCGGCCGCATCGGCGCGCGTCCGCGTCAGCCGATCCCGGATCAGATGGAAGACCAGCGCCAGAAAAGCGAAAATTACGCCAAACTCTGCGCAAGGCTTGGCTACGAGGGGTGAGTGCCGGACGCCGCCTTTCGGTGGGAGCGGCACATACCGCAACGGCGCACGCAGAGCGACAAACAGTCCGTGACGGTTTGGGCATGACGCGTCGCGCGTCATGCCCGTAGCTGAGGTCAGCCTTCCAGGCTGACCGGCACGTCATAGCCGTGGGTCCGCAGCAGCGCGTGGCGTTGCGCGGCTTTCAGGTCATGCGCCACCATTTCGGCGCACATTTCCTGCGCAGTGATTTCCGGCACCCAGCCGAGTTTGGTCTTGGCCTTGGTCGGGTCACCCAGCAGGGTTTCCACTTCGGCGGGGCGGAAGTAGCGCGGGTCGATCCGCATCAGCACGTCGCCGGGTTTCACCGCAGGGGCCTTGTCGCCGGTGACCTGCGTTACGGTGGCGACTTCCTCGACGCCCGTCCCGGTGAATTCCAGAGAGATGCCCAGTTCCGCCGCCGTCCAGGTGATGAACTCGCGCACCGAATATTGCACGCCGGTCGCGATGACGAAATCGTCGGCGACATCCTGCTGCAGCATCATCCACTGCATCCGGACATAGTCCTTGGCATGGCCCCAGTCGCGCAGGGCGTCGATGTTGCCCATGAACAGACACTCTTCCAGCCCCTGTGCAATGTTGGACAGGCCGCGGGTGATCTTGCGGGTCACAAAGGTCTCGCCGCGGCGCGGGCTTTCGTGGTTGAACAGGATGCCGTTGCAGGCATACATGCCATAGGCTTCGCGGTAGTTCACCGTGATCCAGTAGGCGTACATCTTGGCCACCGCATAGGGCGAGCGGGGGTGGAAGGGCGTGGTTTCGCGCTGCGGGATCTCCTGCACCAGACCGTAGAGCTCTGAGGTGGAGGCCTGATAAAACCGGGTCTTTTTTTCCAGCCCGAGAAAGCGGATTGCCTCCAAAAGACGCAGAGTGCCCATTCCGTCAACATCTGCGGTATATTCGGGGGCCTCAAAGCTGACGGCGACATGGCTCTGGGCACCCAGATTGTACACCTCGTCAGGCTGCACTTCCTGCAGTATCCGGGTCAGGTTCGAACTGTCGGTCAGGTCGCCATAATGCAGCCGGAACCGGGCGTTGTCGATGTGCGGATCCTGATAGATGTGATCCACCCGCTGGGTGTTGAACAGCGAGGCGCGACGCTTGATGCCGTGCACCTCATATCCCTTTTCCAGAAGAAATTCAGCGAGATAGGATCCGTCCTGGCCGGTTACGCCGGTGATCAAGGCCTTTTTTGTCATGTCAAATCCTGCATGGGTCAATTCGTCGTCAAACACGCCGCTCTGCTGTGCGCAGGCCACCCACGGGGCGGGGCCTGCGCAAGAAACACAATGCGCCATCGCAGCCATAGCAACTGCCCGCGTCTTCGGCAACTGCCACCGCCGTCTGCGCGTCGAACGCGCAGGATCGTGCTGCGCGAATTTGCGGCAGTGCCCGGATCCCGCAACGGACCAGCGATTTTCCGGATCATTTGCGGGTGTAAAGTTCAAATGGCATCACAATTTGCATCATGACGGTCAGCCTTGAAGCGGCGGAACGGATCGGCCGGACCATCCTCAACGTTCTGTCGCAGGCAGAGCGTGTCCGGCCGCGCATTCTGACGCGCTTGAAATGTGGGTCGGCCCGGCAGAGGCCACGCTGGACCCCATCGGCGCACCCCGATCGGCTTTGCGGTGCAGGATGGCGCAGGTGACCAGCGCCTGACAGTACGCGGCGCGACAGATCGGCTTGACGCGCCGTTCAATCCCCCCTTTAAGCCCCGTGCAACCAAAAGTGCTCTGCTGCAGGTTATGACGTAAAACTCTGCAAACTACGGCGTCGCGCTACAGCCACAACACCACCTGTTGTCCACAGAAGATTTGCCAAGAAATCGCTTTACAGGGTTTCGCTTCTGCAACACCATATCTAGTATGGGCGTTGTCGGGCATACGCAGCGCCTTGCCAGACACCCAGCATTTCGTGGGTCACGCCCCGCGAAAGGCATCATGAAGAGGCCGGGCAATGTCACTATCCGAAGATTTCCTGTCGAACGACGATATGCACCCTATCGATATCGTCGAATCCCTGGCCGAACACCATGAGTGGGAGTTTGACCGGGTCACGGATGACCAGATCGCCATGGCGGTCGAAGGGCAGTGGCGCACCTATTCGCTGACCCTTGCCTGGTCGGCGCAGGATGAAACCCTGCGGCTGATCTGCACCTTCGAGATGGAGCCGCCCGAGGGCAAGCTGGCGGGGCTGCTCGATGTGCTCAACCGTTGCAATGATATGGTCTGGACCGGCGCGTTCACCTATTGGGCCGAGCAAAAGCTGATGGTCTGGCGCTATGGGCTGGTGCTGGCGGGCGGGCAGGTGGCCGGGCCGGAGCAGATCGACCGGCTGATTTCCAGCGCGGTGATGGCGGCGGAGCGGTTCTATCCGGCGTTCCAGCTGGTGGGTTGGGGCGACAAGACCCCCGCCGACGCGATGAAGGTTGCCATTGCCGAGGCCTACGGTCGCGCCTAACCTTGCCCCGTCAAGACGGGGAATGTGATGAACTTGGACAGGATCAACCGCCGGGGCCTTGTGCTGCTGGGATGCGGGAAAATGGGATCGGCCATGCTGGAAGGCTGGCTGGAGCGGGGGCTGTTGCCGCAGGCGACCTGGGTGATTGAACCGCACCCGTCGGACTGGCTGCAGGGGATTGCCGCCAAAGGCCTGACGCTGAACGGTGGCATGCCGGAGGCGCCCGCCGTGGTACTGATCGCGGTCAAGCCGCAGATGATGGGGGCCGCCCTGCCGCAGATTGCCGGGCTTGGCGGCGGTGACACGCTGATCGTGACCGTGGCGGCCGGGACGACCATTGCCACCTATGAGGCGGCGTTCGGCGCGGGCACGCATATCGTGCGCGCCATGCCCAACACGCCTGCCGCCGTCGGACGCGGGATCACCGCCATCACCGGAAATGCCGCGACAACGCCCGCCGATCTGGATCTTGCCGAAGCGCTGCTGTCGGCGGTGGGTCAGGTGGTGCGGCTGGAGGGCGAACATCAGATGGATGCCGTTACCGCCGTTTCCGGCTCAGGCCCGGCCTATGTGTTTCACCTGATCGAGGCGCTGGCGGCGGCGGGCGAGGCCGAGGGGCTGCCTGCAGCGCTGGCCATGCAACTCGCCCGCGCCACCGTCACCGGGGCGGGGGAGCTGGCCCATCGCGCCCCGGAAAGTGCGGAACAGTTGCGCATCAACGTGACCTCGCCCGGCGGCACCACGGCGGCGGCGTTGTCGGTGCTGATGGAGCCGGACACCGGCTTTCCGGCCCTGCTGCGCCGGGCGGTCAAGGCGGCGGCGGATCGTGGGCGGGAGCTTGGCAAATGATCAGCTACGACGATTTCCAACGGGTCGATATCCGCGTCGGGCGGATCACCCGTGCCGAACCCTTCCCCGAGGCGCGCAAGCCTGCAATCAAACTCTGGGTGGATTTCGGCGGCGAGATTGGCGAAAAGCGCTCCAGCGCGCAGCTGACGCGGCATTATACGCCCGAAACCCTGATCGGGCGGCAGGTGATGGCGGTGGTCAACTTTCCGCCGCGCCAGATCGGCAAGGTCTTGTCCGAAGTACTGGTGCTGGGCGTGCCGGATGATGAGGGTGAGGTGGTGCTGCTGTCGCCCGATCAAAACGTGCCGCAAGACGTGCCCTTGGGCGGAAGGATGTTCTGATGAAACTGTTGATCACACGACCCTTGCCGGATGACGTGACCGAGGCCGCGCGTGCCCGGTTTGAGGTCACGCAGCGGGAAAGCACGCGGCCCTTGACCGGCGACGAGATGCGCGCCAGCCTGCGCGCGTTTGACCTGATCCTGCCCACGCTGGGCGACCGCTATCAGGCCGATGTCTTTGCCGATGTACCAGAGCCGCGCGCGCGGATGCTGGCGAATTTCGGCGTGGGTTACAATCACATCGACGTGGCCGCCGCCCGTGCTGCCGGTCTGGTGGTCTCCAACACCCCCGGCGCGGTGACCGATGCCACCGCCGATATTGCCCTGACGCTGATGCTGATGACTGCCCGCCGCGCTGGTGAGGGCGAGCGGATGGTGCGTGCCGGTCGGTGGGAGGGCTGGCACCCGACCCAGATGCTGGGGATGCACGTGTCTGGCAAGCGTATCGGCATCATCGGCATGGGCCGGATCGGCAAGGCGATTGCACGCCGTGCGCAGGCGGGCTTCGGCATGGAGGTGGTGTTCTTCAACCGCTCTACGGTCGCCGAAGTCGGCGTGCCCGCGCGGCAGGTCAGCCTGTCCGAGGCGATGGCCGCCGATGTGGTGGTGCTGGCCGTGCCGGGTGGCAAGGACACCCATCACCTGATCAACGCCGACACGCTGACCCATATGCAGCCCCATGCCATTCTGGTGAACATCAGCCGGGGTGATGTGGTGGATGAGACCGCGCTTGCAGCGGCGCTGGTCGGGGGCCGTCTGGCCGGGGCCGGGCTGGATGTGTACGAGTTCGAGCCGCAGATCAATCCGGCGCTGATGGCCCTGGAAAATGTCACCCTGCTGCCGCATCTGGGCACCGCCGCATTGGAGGTGCGCGAGAGCATGGGGATGATGGCGGTCAACAACCTGATTGCTTTTGCCGAGGGGCGCCCGCTGCCCAACCCGGTGTAGCGGGCCCGGCTTTCACCTTGCCCAAATACTCCCCGCGGAGCGTCCGGCGGCTGGTGTCGGACGCTCCGCGGGGAGTATTTTGAAAGCAGCAATGCCAGATGTGGTGCCTATGCAATCGTGAGCGCGTAGCGTGATCTGTCCGGTTTATCAAATTCGCTGGATTTGCCTTGGTTTTGCCGGTGGCTTGCCATGCGCAGGCCCTGTCTTTGGGGCAGGGCTGGAGTCGTGATCCCTGTCCTCTAAGGGTCAGGGGCGCGAATGAGGAGCGGGGAATGGTCTGGCCGGAGCCGGTACGGGCGGAACAGGGCGGACCCTCGGTGGTGGCCGAGGGGATCTTGGCCACGACCCCGGTTGCCACGCCCGGCGGCTGGCGCGCGGCGGGCGATCTGATGCCTGGCGCGCAGGTCATGACCTTTGATGCGGGCAGTCAGCCGGTGATGCGGGCGTTGGTTCTGGCCTTCGAGGAGGCACCGCCCGGCCTCTGGCCGCTGCTGGTGCCAGCCTGGGCGATGGACAATCGCGAAGAGCTGGTGCTGCTGCCCGAACAGAAGGTGCTGATCGAGGCGGATGCGGCAGAAGATCTGTATGGCGACCCGTTTGCGCTGATCCCGGCACGCGCTTTGGAGGGGTTGCATGGCATCGCACGGTGCAGGCCACCGCCGCTGGCGGCGGTGGTTCAGCTGCAGTTCGCGCAGCATCAGGTGATCTATGCCAGCCGGGGGGTGTTGCTGTCGTGTGGCGGTGACCCGCTGGCCGATGCCGGGTGGCGTGCCCGCAGCTATACCAGCTATTCGCTGGCACAGGCCCGGCATCTGATCGTCTGCCTGATGGCGGAAGAGACCGGTGCTGCCCTGCGGATGGCAGAGCAGCACCGACCGGGATCGCGGGCCTAAGCCGCCTTGCGGGCGGCTTTGCCGTAAAAGGTGGCGCCCGTGGCGGCCATCTCGCCCAAAAGGTCTGGCACGGCAAAGCGCGCGCCTTCGCTGGCGGTCAGCGCGTCGCAGATCTCCACCGCGCGGGCCGCGCCGATGATGTCGAGCCAGCCGAACGGGCCGCCGGACCATGGCGCAAAGCCCCAGCCGAGGATCGCCCCGACATCGCCTTCGCGGATATCGGTCAACACGCCGTCTTCGAGCGCGCGCACCGCTTCCAGCACCTGTGCCATCAGCAGGCGGTGCTGCACCTGGGTCAGGTCCGGCTGGTCATCGGCGACCGAATAGTGCGCCGCCAGCCCGTCCCACAAGCCGCCGCGCTTGCCTGCATCGTCGTAGGTGTAAAAGCCTGCATTGGCCTTTTTGCCGATGCGGCCCTGATCGACCATCCAGAACAGCACCTCATCCACCGCGCTGTCAGGATAAGCGTCGCCCATGGCCAGCCTGGTGGCCTTGGCGATTTTCACGCCCAGATCAAGCGAGGTTTCGTCCACCAGCTGCAATGGCCCCAGCGGCATGCCGACGAGCTTGGCCGCATTCTCGACCAGAGCCGGTTCCACCCCTTCGGCCACCATGCGGATGCCTTCGTTGATATAGGGGATGATACAGCGGTTGGCGTAAAAGAAGCGCGCGTCATTGACCACGATCGGGGTCTTGCGGATCTGGCGGGCGAAATCGAGCGCCTTGGCCACCGCCACATCGCCGGTCTGTTTGCCGCGGATGATTTCCACCAGCATCATCTTGTCAACCGGCGAAAAGAAGTGGATGCCGATGAACTGCTCTGGCCGTTGGCTGGCGCGTGCCAGATCGGAAATCGGCAGGGTGGAGGTGTTGGTGGCAAAGATGCAGTCCGGCCCGACCACGGCCTCGACCTTGGCGGTCACATCGGCCTTGATCTTCATATCCTCAAACACCGCTTCGACGATCAGATCGCAGCCTGACAGCGTGGCATAGTCGGTGGTGGCGGTGATGCGGGCCAGCACCTCGGCCTTTTTCTCCGCCGTGACCTTCCGGCGCTGGATGCCCTTGTCGAGGATGCCTTCGGAATAGGCCTTGCCACGATCCGCCGCATCCTGCGCCGCGTCGATCAGCACAACCTCGATCCCCGCATTGGCCGAGACATAGGCGATGCCCGCCCCCATCATGCCCGCGCCGATGATGCCGACCTTTTTTACGGTCTGATCCGGGGCGTCTGGCCGGTTTGCGCCTTTTTCCAGCGCTTCCTTGTTGATGAACAGGCTGCGGATCATCGCAGACGAAGACGGGTTCATCAGCACCGAGGTAAAGTGCCGCGCCTCGATCTTCAGCGCCAGGTCAAACGGCACCATCGCGCCCTCATAAACCGCGCTCAGCAGCGCCCTGGCGGCAGGGTAGACGCCCATGGTCTTGCCATGCACCATCGCGGATGCACCGACAAAGGTCATGAAACCCGCCGGATGATAAGGGGCGCCACCGGGCATCTTGTAGCCCTTGGCATCCCAGGGTTTGACCAGATCCGCCTCTTTCGCCGACAGCACCCAGTCCTTGGCGCGGGTCAGCAAATCTTCGGGTGCCACCACCTCGTCAATCAGACCGCCCGCTTTTGCGCCCTTGGGGTCAGAGAGCTTGCCCTCCAGCAGATAGGGCGCGGCCATCATGGCACCCATCTTGCGCACCAGCCGGGTGGTGCCGCCTGCTCCGGGGAAGATGCCGACCATGATTTCCGGCAGGCCGATCTTTGCCTTGGGGTTATCCGCCGCGATGATGCGGTGGCAGGCCAGCGGCACTTCCAGCCCGATGCCAAGCGCGGTGCCCGGCAGCGCGGCTACAATCGGTTTGCCGCCTTTGAGCGTTTTGGGGTCCATCCCGGCGCGTTCGATCTTGCGCAGGATGGCGTGCATTTCCATGACACCGTCGAAAATCCCGGTCGCGCCCCCGTCATCACGCATCTTTGCGATCACGTTCAGATCCATCCCGCCGGCAAAATCCTTTTTGCCAGAGGTGATGATCACGCCCTTGACCGCAGGATCGGCGAGCGCGGTGTCAATATGGCCGTTCAGTTCCGCAAAGCCGGCAAGCGACATCACGTTCATCGACTTGTCCGGCACATCCCAGGTCAGGGTGGCGACGCCATTGGCATCAACGACATAGGTAAAATCGGTCATTCTTCCGGTCCTTTCCGAAGGTCGGTTCTGGCTGGGCTGGGCATCAGCAGCGGCCAGCGTGATTTGGCAACAGAATTGGTAATCGAGGCCGCACACCAACGCCCGTTGGTCCTGCGCAACGAGATCTGTGACGAAAACGGATCAAACACCCGCATTCCGCCCGCAATCACATGGGTGACATAGCGACCGGTGATCAGGTCAGGCGCAAGCAGCTGCGCGTTGTCCACCAGGCGGATATAGTCGGTCACCCGTTGTGATTTGAGCATTCCGCAGAAACTGGCGAAGCCCTCTTGCAGGTCTTCTTCCGTCGCAATCGAAATGCTTTCTGTGTGGGTCACAAGATGAAAGGGCACCACCACCCCGCTCCGGTAGGCCGCAAAATCCTCGGCCATGACGGCTGCTCCCATTTCATCCAGATAGGTCTGAAGGATGGTGGCGGCCTGCACGGCTATACCCGTTCGATGATGGTGGCGGCCCCCATGCCGGATGCGATGCACAGCGTGGCCAGGCCCACGCTCTTGCCAGTCCGCTCCAACTCGTCGAGCAGGGTGCCGATGATGATGGCCCCGGTCGCGCCCAAGGGATGGCCCATGGCGATGGAACCGCCGTTCGGGTTCACCCGCGCGGGGTCGACATCAAACGCCTGCATGAAACGCAGAACCACGCTGGCAAAGGCCTCATTGACCTCGAACAGATCAATGTCGCTGATGCTCATGCCCGCATCGCGCAGGATCTTTTCGGTCACCGGAACCGGGCCGGTCAGCATGATGGTGGGGTCTGTGCCGATCTTGGCCGTGGCCCGGATGCGCGCGCGCGGGGTCAGCCCATGCGCGCGCCCGAATTCGGCATTGCCGATCAGCACCGCCGCCGCACCGTCCACGATGCCTGACGAGTTGCCCGCATGGTGGATGTGATTGATCCGCTCCAGATGCGGGTATTTCATCATGGCAATCTTGTCGAAGCCCGGCATCACCTCGCCCATGTCCTTGAAGGCGGGTTTCAGCGCGCCAAGCGCCTGCATGTCGGTGCCGGGGCGCATGTATTCGTCATGATCCAGGATCGGCAGACCGTTCTGGTCGCGGATGGTGATGACCGATTTTGCAAAGCGGTTGTCGGCCCACGCCGCCGCCGCCCGGCGCTGCGATTCCATTGCCAGGGCATCGGCCATGTCGCGGGTAAAGCCGTATTCGGTGGCGATGATATCGGCAGAGATGCCCTGCGGCACGAAGTAGGTCTTCATCGCCAACGACGGATCGACGGCAATGGCCGCCCCGTCACTGCCCATGGCCACCCGGCCCATCATTTCGACCCCACCGGCGATATAGGCCTGACCGGCGCCCGCCTTGACCTGATTGGCAGCCAGGTTCACCGCCTCCATGCCAGAGGCGCAAAAGCGGTTGATGGCCAGACCGGGGATGCTCTCGTCCAGATCGGACAACAGCACCGCCGAGCGCGCCAGACAGCCGCCCTGTTCGCCCACCTGGGTCACATTGCCCCAGATCACATCTTCGACCGCGTGGCCTTCCAGCCCGTTGCGCTCTTTGACTGCGTTCAGGATTTTGGCCGACAGGGCGACCGAGGTCAGCTCGTGCAGGCTGCCATCGGGGCGGCCCTTGCCGCGTGGGCTGCGGACTGCATCATAGATAAAAGCGTCTGACATGGGGTCCTCTCCTTATGCCCGGTCTGATGGATTGCCGGGCATCAAATCATAGGGATGTTTCCAGCCGGGCAGCGCCGCGATGCGGTCAAGCCAGGCGTCGATATGGGGCCAGTCCTTGCGGTCAAAGCCAAAAGGTTCGGGGTAATAGAGATAGCCGCAACAGGACAGATCGGCGATGGTCACCCCATCGCCCACCATCCAGTCGCGCCGCGCCAGATGCGCGTCGAGCACGGCATAGGACGCTTTCAGCCTGCTTTGCAGAAACGGCACCACACCTTCGGGCCGCTTGTCGACCGGCGCAAAATTCATCAGGAAGCGGACCGTGCCGATCTGGGTCGACAGTTTGTGATTGTCCCACAACAGCCAGCGCACCACCTCGTTCCTGGCTTTGACCGTGGCCCCGCCCAAAGCCCCCGCCCTTGCCGCGATATGCAGCAGAATCGCACCGGATTGGGTCAGAACGGCCTCGCCATCGACCAGCACGGGCACTTCACCCATCTCATTGACCGCGCGAAACTCAGCCGTGCGGGTCTCGCCGTTGAAGAAATCGACATAGCGCGGCCGCCAGGGCGTGCCGGTCAGGGCAAGGGCAAGCGCACATTTATAGGCATTGCCGCTCTCGCCAAAGCAATACAGGTGCACCATGCTCTCTTCCGCCAGTTCAGTCGTCTGATCTTCCACTGCTATCGGCCCTCCCAGACCTGCCGGGGTCACCGGGGGTTTCACACCCCCGGACCCCCGTGGAGTATTTTTGCCAAGATGAAACAAGGAATGGTTAACCTTGTCATCCTATCGTCAAACGCGCGGTACAGGCTGGAGAGCCGATGACCGCCCAAGGTGAAGCCCCGCTCCGAAGCCCCGCATAGCCAAAGCGGACAGTCGGGGCGGGGTGGACGCGGGCCTTTTCATCTTGGCCCAAATACTCCCCCGCCGGAGGCGTCCGCCGCGTCAGATTGCGCAACAATCAGTGTTTGCGCGCCTCCAGCTCCGAATTGAACAGCCGCAGCCGGTGGGTCAGGTTCTCCTTGTGGGTGACGCTGTCGAAATGCTCGAACAAGAACGACAGCGCCTCGCCTTCATCCAGCCCGGCCTCGGTGGCAAAGCGCTTCAACCGGCGATAGCCGTCCTCGGTCATCGCAACGGGAAAGCGGCGGGTCAGGCGAAAGCGTTTGGGCATCGGGTTTCTCCGGCTGGGGCCGGGGGGATTTTTCGCAGAAAAATCGTGATCCCCCGACGTTTTGCGCAGCTTAGAACGCCTCGGCAGACAAGGCCATGACCGTGTCCGCCCCGGTTTCGATCCGGGCCAGGTGCATGGTGCAGGCGGGCAGCTGGCGGGCCATGTAGAACCGTCCGGTGGCGATCTTGGCCTCCAGATAATCGCGGTCGGCGTGGCCGGCGTCCAGCGCGTCATAGGCGGCTTTTGCCATCCGGGTCCACATCAGGCCCAGGCAGACATGGCCCATAAGGTGCATGAAGTCATACGACCCTGACAGCGCCGCGTTCGGGTTCTTCATGCCCGCCTGCATGAAGAACATGCCCGCCTGTTGCAGCTGCTTGGATGCGGTTTTCAGCGGCTCGGCAAAGCCTTTCATCCGGTCATCACCGTCATGCGCCTTGCATTCCGCCTTCAGCATCTCAAAGAATGCCATCACATGCTTGCCGCCATCCTGTGCCAGCTTGCGGCCCACCAGATCCAGCGCCTGTACGCCGTTGGCACCCTCATAGATCATGGCGATCCGGGCATCGCGGGCGAACTGGCTCATGCCCCATTCTTCGATATAGCCATGCCCGCCAAACACCTGCTGGGCCTGCACGGCCATGTCAAAGCCCTTGTCGGTCTGGAACCCCTTGATCACCGGGATCATCAGGCTGACCAGCCCCTCGGCCGCGGCATCGCCCTGCCGCACCGAGCGGTCGATCAGATGGGCAGCCCAGAAGGTCAGGGCGCGCGCACCTTCGACGAAAGACTTCTGCTCCATCAGATTGCGGCGGATGTCGGGGTGGACGATCAGCGGATCGGCGGGGCCGGAGGGGTTTTCCGCCCCGGTCACGGCGCGGCCTTGCAGGCGGTCCTTGGCATAGGCCAGCGCATTTTCATAGGCCGCTGCAGCCTGGGCATAGCCTTGCAGGCCAACACCCAGCCGCGCCTCGTTCATCATCGTGAACATGGCCCGCATGCCCTTGTGCAGATCGCCCAGCAGCCAGCCCTTTGCCCCGTCATAGTTCATGACGCAGGTGGCATTGCCGTGGATGCCCATCTTTTCTTCAATCTTGCCGCAGGACAAGGCGTTGCGCTCGCCGAGCGAGCCATTCTCGTTCACCAGAAACTTCGGCACGATGAACAGCGAAATTCCCTTGGTGCCGTCGCCGCCGCCAGGGGCCTTGGCCAGCACCAGATGGATGATGTTTTCGGCCAGATCATGCTCGCCCGCCGAGATGAAGATCTTTTGTCCGGTGATCAGATAGCTGCCATCGTCCTGCGGGTCGGCCTTGGTGCGCATCAGCCCCAGATCGGTGCCGCAATGCGGTTCGGTCAGGTTCATGGTGCCGGTCCAGTCGCAGGACACCAGCTTTGGCAGATAGGTCGTCTTCTGCGCGGCGGTGCCATGGGTGTGGATCGCGGAATAGGCGCCGTGGGTCAGGCCCTGATACATGTTGAAGGCCATATTGGCCGAGACGAAAATCTCGCCCACGGCAGAGCCCATGAGGTAAGGCAGGCCCTGACCGCCATACTCCGGGTCGCAATCAAGAGCGGTCCAGCCACCCTCTTTCATCGCCCTGAACGCGGCGTCAAAGCCCTTGGGCGTGCGCACCACGCCGTTTTCCAGCACACAGCCTTCGCGGTCGCCGACCGCATTCAGCGGGGCGAGCAGGTCAGAGGCCACCTTGCCCGCCTCTTCCAGCACGGCCGCCGTGAAGCCTTCGTCCAGTTCGGCATAGCCGGGGGTGTCGGCGGCGGTGACCTTGAGGACGTTGTGCAGCAGGAACTGCATGTCCTTTACGGGGGCGGTATAGGTTGGCATCGGTGCTCTCTCCCTTAGACGATCTTTGTGGTCATTCTGCCGCCCGGCGCAGGCCGGCGATCATTTCGCCGCCCGCGTCCAGTTCGGCCTTCAACTCGGTAATCGCCACGTCCAGTTCGGCGCGCTGCGCCTCCATCTGGGCGAGGCGGTGCTGGGCCAGTTCATAGGTGCGGATCGTCTGGGCATGGTTGGACCCATCGCGATCGTACAGATCAAGGATCTGGCGGATATCTTCCAGACTGAAGCCAAACCGCTTGCCGCGCAAAATCAGCTTCAGCCGGGCACGGTCATGCCGGGTGAACAGACGACGGGTGCCGTCGCGCTGCGGAAACAGCAGTTCTTTCGCCTCATAGAACCGCAGGGTGCGGGGGGTGACATCAAAAGCGTCACACATCTGGCGAATGGTCATCAGATCATTTGTCATTGTCATACACTCACGAACACGTCCATCTGACCAGCAGATGTGTGCTTTCAGGTGACCATACTAGAGTGCTTGACGTTAACGTAAATGTAACGTCACGTCAGAAAACAAGGTGACGTGATGTCAGGTCAGTCCAGTTTTGACAGCGCATCGACCGTTGTTGCCCGCAGGGCGCGCAGATCGTCGATTGTGGCATCCAGCTCGGCCTTTTGCCGTTCCAGCTCGCCCAGCTGGCGGTCGGCGAGGCCAAGAAAGGTCTCGTACTGCGGGCGCGTGCCCTGCTGAACATACATCAGCAGCCATTGCCGGATCTCTTCCAGACTGAAGCCAAACCGCCGCCCGCGCAGGATCAGCGTCATCCGCGCCAGCTCGCGCGGGCCGTAAAACCGGGCGCGGCCCTCTTTTTCGGGAGAGAGCAGTTCGATGTATTCGTAATAGCGCAGGGTGCGCGGGGTGACATCGAACCGGGCGCACATTTCCTTGAAGCTGAGGCGGCTGGTGTCGGTCATCGCGGTCCTCCGTTGACACAACCTATGCGGGGATCACAGCGCGCGCAATGTCCGCGCATGCAATTCGCGGCTTGCAGCGCCGGGCGAAGCGGGGATTATGGGCAGCGAGGGAGCGCCCATGACCGATATCATCCGCATTGCGCGACAATTCATCGAAGCCATTCCGCATGCCCGCGCGCTGGGGATGGCGTTTGACAGCCTTGGCGATGGCAAGGCTGTGATTTCCATGCCTTATGACCCGCGCTTTGTTGGTGACCCGGCAACCGGGGTGATCCATGGCGGCGCGGTGTCGGCGCTGATGGACACCGCATCGGGTGCGGCGGTGATGTGCCATCCGACTGCCCCTGCGTCGACGGCGACGCTGGATCTGCGGATCGACTACTTCCGCGCCGCGACCCCGGGGCAGGCAATCACGGCGCGGGCCGAGTGTTATCATGTGACCCGCTCTGTCGCCTTTGTGCGGGTGACCGCCACCGATGAGGATGAGGCGCGCCCGGTGGCCGCCGCCACCGGCGCCTTTACGCTGGACCGCCCGAAAGGAGCTGCGACATGACATCAGCGCGCCCCGAACCTGTGCAGGTGATCAAGCAACGCCGGGACGGGGCCCTGCGGGGCCTGCTGTCAGGCGTGCCCTATATCGCCTATCTCGGCATCCAGTTCGACCGTCGCGGTGATGAGCTGACCGCGATCCTGCCGTTTGACGAAAAGCTGATCGGCAACCCGGCTTTGCCTGCGCTGCATGGGGGCGTTACGGCGGCCTTTCTGGAGGTGGCGGCGATCATCGAGCTGGCCTGGGGCAGCCTGTGGGAAGAGATGGAGGCGGGGCGGGTGGACCCCACCGCCGAGATGGGGCCGGTGCGCCTGCCCAAGACCATTGATTTTACCGTCGATTACCTGCGCTCCGGCCTGCCGCGCGATGCCTATGCGCGGGCGCGGATCAACCGTTCGGGGCGGCGCTATGCGAGCGTCCATGTCGAGGCCTGGCAAGACAACCGCGCCCGGCTGTTTGCCCAAGGCACCGGGCATTTCCTGATGCCATCGCCGCCGGGAACACCGGCAGAGTGACCGCGGCTAGCGTTTCATCAGCCGGAACGCGGCTGAGGCACCGTAGCCCGCGATCACCGCAATCAGCAGCGACAGCAGGCCATAGATCAGCGGCTGATCGCGCGACATGTTGAACAAGAACCGCTCCAACCCCTCTTTGCGCACGTTGATCTGACGCTCGATCCGGTCCACCACCTGCCCGTCACGGGTCAGAAAGATCCGCACGACATACAGCCCTTCGGTCAGATTGGCCGGCAAGACCACATCCGAGCGGAACAGCGTGCCTTGGGTGAACTGCACCGAGCGTTCGTTGAGCCGGTAGCGGCCTTCGGCTGCGCGCACGCGCACCAGAGCATCCAGAAACTCCGGCGCGTTTTCGGCCTGTTGCGAGATTCCGACCGCCCGGATCGCCCGCGGAATGGTGATCTGGTGACGCAGGTTCTCGGTCTCGGTCAGGATGTCCCTGAGATGGCCGGTGGTCGCGATGGCATAAAACGACGGGGCACTGGCGATCTGCACCGACTCACGGTTGATCCAGATGCCGGCGGTGCGGTCTTTCTTGCGCACGGTGATCGGGGTCGACGGCCCCTCGACCGTGATGATCACATGCAGCGCGCCCGGTGGGGCAGGGGCAGTCCGCCGGACCGCCCCATAGATCAAAATCTCGGACCCCTCAAAATCCGCCGTGATCGAGACCCGGTTCTGGCTGAGGCCCGCAACAATATCCTCACCCGCCGCCAAGGCGGGCAGGGCGGACAGCAACCAGAGCAATGCCGCGCGGATCATGGCAGCAACCCCGGTGTGATGGTGTACAGCTCGGACGGGCGCAGCAGCAGGTCCAGCGCGATCTTGGCCGCCACACCCAGCACCAGAAGCGACAAGAGGATGCGCAACTGCTCGGCCTTCAGCCGGCCGCTGACCTGTGCGCCGATCTGCGCGCCGATCACCCCACCCAGGATCAGCAGCACCGCCAGCATCATATCCACGGTGTTGGCGGTGACCGCGTGCATCAGCGTGGTAAAGGCGGTGACAAAGATGATCTGGAACAACGAGGTGCCGATCACCACCTTGGTTGGCATCCCCAGCAGATAGATCATCGCGGGCACCATGATGAACCCGCCGCCGACCCCCATGATCGCCGCCAGAAACCCGACCAGCGCCCCGACCGCCAGCGGCGGCAGCACCGAGATATAGAGGCCCGAGGCGCGGAATTTCATCTTGAACGGCAGGCCATGCACCCAGTTGTGCGTATGCGACCGCCGGATCGGCCCACCGGGCCGGTTCGCGCGCCGCAACGCGACCACCGATTCCCAGAACATGGTCAGACCGATCAGCCCCAGAAACAGCACGTAGGACAGCTGCACGAACAGATCGACCTGACCCGCCGCCGTCAGCCGCGCAAAGAACCAGACCCCGCCCGCCGATCCGACCAGACCGCCCGCCAGCAGGACGAAGCCCATCGGAAAATCCACCGCCTTGCGCTTGACCTGCGCCAGTACGCCCGAAACCGACGAGGCCACCACCTGATTGGCCCCGGTCGCCACCGCGATGGTAGGGGGAATCCCGATGAAAAACAGCAAGGGCGTGATCAGAAACCCGCCGCCGACACCGAACAGCCCCGACAGAAACCCCACGACACCGCCGATTCCCAGAAGCAGGAAGAGATTGACCGAAATATCGGCAATAGGGAGAAAGATCTGCATGTCGGGCCCCGGCAGGCGAAAGGGCGGTCAGTCCAAAGGCTTGCGCGCCTTTGGCCGCGAAGTCAAATCCCGATCCGTCTCATCGGAGATTGCTCAGGAAATGCCTGAGGATGCGTTCCAGTTTTGCCGCACCCATGGGTGCCATCGCTTTGGTATGCTCATGGCTGATCTGCTCATCCGACATGCCCGCCGCCATATTGGTGATGGTCGAGATCGCAGCACAGCGCAGACCCAGAAAACGGCCCAGAATGATCTCGGGCACGGTCGACATGCCAACGGCATCGGCCCCCAGCAGTTTGAGCATGCGGATTTCCGCCGGGGTTTCAAATGACGGGCCGGAATACCAGGCGTAAACCCCGTCCTTGATGTCGATGCCCTGGGCCTGCGCACTGGCGCGCAGCGCGGCGCGCAGGCCGGGGTTATGGGCATCGGTCATCGGCACGAAACGCGCATCCGTCGGCTCGCCGATCAAGGGGTTCAACCCGTTGTAATTGATGTGATCCGACAACAGCATCAGATCGCCCGGCGGAATGTCCGGGCGCATCGACCCGGCGGCATTGGTCAGGATCAGGCTGTCTGCCCCAAGTTCCTTCAGCACCTCCAGCGCCAGACGCATCGCAGCCGGGTTGCCCTTTTCATAGTAATGCTCGCGCGCGCCAAACACCGCCACCCGCACCCCTTCCAGTGTGCCGATGTGCAGGTTCGGATTGTGCCCCGACACCGCGACATGCGGAAAGCCGGGCAGATCGGCATAGGGAATGGCAACCCCATCAACCGCATGGGCCAGATGACCAAGGCCCGAGCCCAGGATCAGCCCCAGCCTGACCGGCGCGTCGCCGGCCCGCTCCCGGATCAGGCGCATTGCCTCGGATGTGTTGCTCATGCTTCTTGCCTTCTTTGTTGTGGAAACCCCGGGGGCGTAAAACCCCCGGCGGCTGGTCTCAGGCGGATCGCTCAGCGTTCCTTGACATAGGGTTGGCCCCCGGCGCGCGGCGGGATGGCCTTGCCGACAAATCCCGCCAGCACCAGCACGGTCAGGATATAGGGCAGCGCGTCCAGCACCGGCACCGGCACCCTGACTTGCACCACCGACTGCACCACGTCGGGGCGAAGGGCGAGGGCCTGGAAAAAGCCGAACAGCAGACAGGCCCACATCGCCGCCACGGGCCGCCATTTGGCAAAGATCAGCGCCGCAAGCGCGATATAGCCGCGCCCGGCGGTCATCTCGCGGCCAAATCCGGCTTGCAGCGCGGTCGCCATATAGGCCCCCGCAACACCGCACAAAACGCCGGTAATCGCCACAGCAGCAAAGCGCAGGCCAACGACCGATACGCCCGCCGTATCCACCGCCGCAGGGTTTTCGCCAACCGCCCGCAGGCGCAGGCCGAACCGGGTGCGGAACAGCACCCACCAGGTCAGCGGCACGATCAGAAACGCGACATAGACCAGCACGGAATGGCCCGAGATCACCTCGTAATAGAGCGGCCCGATCACCGGCACCTCACGCAAGCCCTCGGCCCCCGGCAGGGTGACGGGGTTGAAGCGGGCATTGCCGGACAGGGGCGGGGTGCGCCCGCCCTGCCGGAACAGCGCCTGTGCAATCAGCACGGTCAGGCCCGAGGCCAGAAAGTTCAGCGCCACGCCGGAAATCAGCTGGTTGCCGCGAAAGGTGATGGCGGCAATGCCATGCAGGGCGGCAAACAGCAGCGATGCGCCGATCCCCGCCAACAGCCCGGCCCAGGCCGAGCCGGTCAGCGCCGCCACCGCCCCCGCCGACATCGCGGCGGCCAGCATCTTGCCCTCCAGCCCGATGTCGAAAATCCCGGCGCGCTCGGAATACAGACCCGCAAGACAGGCCAGCAGCAGCGGTGTCGCCAGCCGCACGGTGGTGTCGAGGACTTGCAGAAGTGTCGCGTAATCCATCAGGCGGCCCTCATCGCTTTGGCCGAACGGACCAGACCAAAGGCCCGCTCAAGGATCATCCGCACCATCATGTCCAGCGCGCCGGTGAACAGGATCACCAGCCCCTGCACCACGATCCGCATCTCGATCGGAATGCTGGTCCACAGGCCCAGCTCTGCGCCGCCCTGATAGAGAAAGCCAAACAGCAGCGCCGCCAGCACCACGCCAAACGGGTGGTTGCGGCCCATCAGGGCCACGGCGATGCCGATGAACCCAGCGCCTTCGGACGAGTTCTGCAACAGCCGCTCTGCCTCGCCCATCACGTTGTTGATGCTCATCATTCCAGCCAGACCGCCAGAGATCAGCATCGCGATGATGGTGATGCGCACCGGGTTGATGCCCGCATATTTCGCCGCCGCCTCGGATTTGCCAAAGGCGCGGATCTGGTAGCCCAGCCGGGTGCGCCAGAGCAGCGCCCAGACCACAACCGCCATCGCAAGCGCGATCAGCAGGGTCACGTTGGCCGGGACCGGGCGCTCAAAGATCAGGTTGAAACCGGGGATGTCATTCAGCGCCGGCAGTTGCGCGCCGACCGGGAACCGGGCCGAGGCCGGGTCGGCCTGACCAACGGGCTTCAGGACATCGACCAGCATGTAGACCAGCAGCGCCGCCGCGATGTAGTTGAACATGATCGTCGTGATCACGATATGGCTGCCACGCTTGGCCTGCAGATAGGCGGGAATGGCGGCCCAGGCCGCGCCAAACAGCGCCGCCCCGGCGGTTGCCGCGATCAGGGCGATGGTCCAGTGCGGCCAAGGCAGCGACAGACAGACCAGAGCGACGCCCAGGCCCCCCAACTGCGCCTGACCCTCGCCGCCGATGTTGAACAGCCCGGCGTGAAAGGCCACCGTCACCGCCAGCCCGGTAAAGATGAAACTGGTGGCATAATACAGCGTATAGCCCCAGCCGTAGGACGAGCCGAGCGCGCCATCGACCATGACCTTGAACGCCTCGACCGGGCTTTGGCCGATCACCAGCAGCACCAGCGCCGAAATCACGGCGGCAAACAGCAGGCTGACCGGTGGCACCAGCGTGAGGTCGGCCCATCTTGGCAAACGGTCCATCAGGCGGCCTCCCCCGGAGTGGTGCCGGTGCTTTTGCCGTTCATGCCTGCCATCAACATCCCCAATTCTCGCTCATCCGTGGTCTCGGGGTCGCGCATGCCCATGATCTGGCCGTCAAACATCACCGCGATGCGGTCGGACAGCGACATGATCTCGTCCAGTTCCACACTGACCAGCAAGATCGCCTTGCCCGCATCGCGCAGCGCGACGATCTGTTTGTGGATGAACTCGATCGCGCCGATATCGACGCCACGGGTCGGCTGGCCGATCAGCAACAGATCGGGGTTCTGTTCAACCTCGCGGGCGACCACGATCTTTTGCTGGTTGCCACCAGAGAAGTTCTTGGCCTCCAGCGTGCAGATCGGCGGGCGCACGTCATAGGCGGCCATCTTTTTCTCGGTATCGGCGCGCAGGGCGTCATTGTCCATGAACAGCGCCGATTTCTGGTACTTGGGGTCGTTGTGATAGCCAAAGGCCACGTTTTCCCAAGCGGTGAAATCAAGGATCAGCCCGTGATGGTGCCGGTCTTCGGGCACATGGGCGATGCCCGCCTCCCGTCGGCTTTGCCCGTCGGATCCCGCGCCGGACAGGGGCAGATCCGCCCCGTTCAGCGTGATCTTGCCGCTGGCGTTGACCATCCCGCCCAAGGCGGCCAGCAGGTCGGACTGACCATTGCCCGCGACCCCGGCAATGCCCAGAATTTCGCCCGCACGGATCTCCAGACTGATGCCTTTCAGCCGCTCCACCCCATGCTCGTCGCGCACGCGCAGGTTTTCGACCGCCAGCACGACCTTGCCCGGCACGGCGGGGGTCTTTTCCACTTCCAGCAGCACCTTGCGGCCCACCATCAGCTCGGCCAGCTGTTCGGGGCTGGTCTCGGCGGTCTTGACCGTGGCGACCATGGTGCCACGCCGCATGACGCTGACGTTATCCGTCGCCTCCATGATCTCGCGCAGCTTGTGGGTGATCAGGATAACGGTTTTGCCCTGATCCTTCAGACCTTTGAGGATGCGGAACAGATGGTCGGCCTCATCCGGGGTCAGCACCCCGGTCGGCTCGTCCAGGATCAGGATATCGGCCTGTCGGTACAGCGCCTTGAGGATTTCCACCCGTTGCTGATGGCCGACCGACAGGTCTTCGACCAGCGTATCGGGGTCCACGTCCAGGCCGTATTCCTGCGCCAGCTCTTTGAGCACCCGCCGCGCCTTGCCCAGCGAGGTGTTCAGCAGCGCGCCATCCTCGGCGCCGAGCACGATGTTTTCCAACACCGTGAAATTCTGCACCAGCTTGAAATGCTGGAAAACCATCCCGATGCCGGCGCGGATGGCGCTCTGGCTGTCGGGGATCGGGGTCAGATTGCCACTGATGAAGATCTGACCGGAATCCGCTTTGTAGAACCCGTAAAGGATCGACATCAAAGTCGACTTTCCGGCACCATTCTCACCGATGATGCCGTGGATCGTGCCTTTTGGCACGGCGATGTTGATGTCCTTGTTTGCCTGAACCGGGCCAAAGGCTTTGGAGATGCCCTTCAACTCGATGGCAAAGGGGGCGGCAGTCTCCTGCCGCCCCAAGGTGTCAGCCGCTGCGGCCATCAGAACGTCGCAGCCGGGCAGGTGTCGTCGGTGCGGTAGTCATGCACGACCAACTCGCCCGATTTGATCTTTTCGGCCGCTGCGTCCACCGCAGCCTGCATCTCTGCCGTCACCAGCTCGGCGTTGTTTTCATCCATCGCGTAGCCGACACCATCGGACGCAAGGTTCAGCGCCTGCATTGTGGTGTCCAGCTCCGCGCCCTGAATCATCGAGTTGTAGACCGCCACATCGACGCGCTTGAGCATCGAGGTCAGGACCGAGCCGGGGTGCAGGTGGTTCTGGTTGCTGTCCACGCCGATCGACAGGATGCCTTCATCCGCCGCCGCCTGCAGAACACCCAGACCGGTGCCACCCGCCGCTGCAAAGATCACGTCAGAGCCTTGCGATTTCTGCGCTTTGGCCAGCTCGGATCCCTTCACCGGGTCGTTCCAGGCGGCCGGCGTGGTTCCGGTCATGTTCGAGATGAACTTGATGTCGGGATTGGCCGCAACCGCGCCTTGCGCATAGCCGCAGGCAAAGTTGCGGATCAGCGGAATATCCATGCCGCCGACAAAGCTGACCGTGCCGGTTTTGGAGGCCAGAGCTGCCATCATGCCCACCAGATATGAGCCTTCATGCTCGGCAAAGCCGATGGTCAGCACGTTCGGATGCTCGGCCGGATCGACCCACCCGTCGATGGTAACGAATTTGGTGTCAGGAAAGTCCTTGGACACGGTGGCAATCGGGTCGGACATGCCGAATCCGGTGGTGACAATCGGGTTCGACCCGGCTTCGGCCAGACGACGCAGGGCCTGCTCACGCTGGGCCTCGTTCTGCATCTCGATTTCCTTGTACGATCCGCCAGTTTCCTTGGCCCAGCGTTCCGCGCCATTGTAGGCCGCTTCGTTGAAGGATTTGTCGAATTTGCCGCCCAAGTCGTAGATCAGCGCCGGTTCCGCACTGGCAACGCCAGCCGTGAGGGCCAGCGCACCGGCTGCGCCCAAAAGGTGCTTCATCATGGTCATGGAGAGTCTCCCGGTTGTCGTTACGACGATTACGTTTTTTGGTGCCCAGAACCCGCTATGGCAGCAGCCCCGGATCGTTGTCAATTTAGGGCAGGGTCGCGACAAAGGGTCAAGTGCCATTTCAAAGCCGTCGCGTGAGTTTTGATCTTTCGATCAAAATCAAGGCGTTCCCAAGACAGGGTAACGCCGCGTCAAAGGGCGCGGGACAGGACCAGCGCATCGTCACTTTGGCCATCCGCGCCAGTGTAATAGGCCTTTCTCCGACCCACTTCGGAGAATCCGGCGCGGTCATACAGGGCGATGGCGGCGGTGTTTCCGGCGGCCACCTCCAGAAACGCCTGCTCCGACTGCCGCACCCGGGCTTCGGCCAGAAACGCCTGAACCAGCCGCGCCCCCAGACCCTGCCGGCGCACGGCAGGCAAGACGGCCAGTGTCAGCAATTCCGCCTCGCCGGCAACGGCGCGGCCCAGCAGAAAGCCACCTGATTCGATCAGCGCAAACACATGCGGGCTGTCCAGCAACGCGTTGATTTCATGGGCAGTCCAAGGGCGCGGCAGGGTGAAGCAGGCCGCGTGGAGTGCCGCCAGCTCCGCTGCGTCAGGCATCCAGAATCACCGGCGGCGGGTCGCTGGGCGGGGCGGCATCGGCACCGCGCAGATAAAACGGGGCAGGGCGCGGCTGCGGGCTGCCCAGCCGGGTGGCCGCGATTCGGGCAACGGCTTCGATCAGCGGCATCGCAGGCGGCAACACGGGCGCGCCCAGAGCCGCCGCCGCCGACCCGGTGACCGGGCCCGTGACCGTCAGCCCGGCGAGGGGGTGCAACCCCGCAGGCCGTGGCCCGTCTGCGCCAAAATGCTGCAGATAGACTTCCTCGCGCCGCGCATCTTCCACCACCGTCAGCGGCCGGGGCAAGCCATGCGCCAAAGCCTCCAGCCGGGTCACGCCGATGGCGGGCACGCCCAGCGACAGCGCCAACCCGCGCGCTGCGGCAACCGAGATGCGGACGCCGGTAAAATTGCCCGGCCCGGTGCCCACGCCAATCGCCGCCAGATCGTGCCAGCCGATCCCGCCCTCGGCCAGCAGGTCTTCCAGCAGCGGAATCAAGCGTTCGGCCTGACCCTTCGCCATGTCTTCGACCCGGATCAGGCACCGGCCATCCGGCAAAAGCAAAGCGGCGGCGCAATGCGCCGCCGATGTGTCGAATGCCAGAAGGGTCTCAGGCAGCAACCGGGCGCACCTCGGTCACTTCCGGGATGTAGTGGCGCAGCAGGTTTTCGATCCCCATTTTCAGGGTCAGCGTCGACGACGGGCAGCCCGCGCAGGCACCTTGCATGTGCAGGTAGACCACACCACGCTCAAACCCGTGGAAGGTGATGTCGCCCCCATCCTGCGCCACGGCGGGGCGCACGCGGGTATCCAGCAATTCCTTGATCTGGCGCACGATATCGCCATCTTCGCCGGTGTGCTCGGCATGGCCGCCAGCGGCCTTTGCCTCACCCTCCATCACCGGGGCACCCGACTGGTAATGCTCCATGATGGCGCCAAGGATGGCGGGTTTGATGTGCTGCCAATCGGTTTCGTCCGATTTGGTCACGGTGACGAAATCGGTGCCAAAGAACACGCCTGTGACGCCAGCCGCCGCAAAGATGCGCTTGGCCAGCGGCGATTTGTCCGCCGCTGCGGCATTGGGGAAATCGGCAGTGCCCAGTTCCAGCACGGTCTGACCCGGCAGGAATTTCAGCGTGGCAGGGTTCGGGGTCGACTCGGTCTGGATGAACATGGCTATCTCCGACAGTTCCTTTCGGATATGGGGCTTTGCCTCGCACAAGTCAACAAGTGGCCCCGGAACCCTGCTGCCATCGGCGGTCAGGCGGCAGCTTCGTCCGACCCGAAATAGGCATACATCGCCTCCAGCGGGGTCAGGTCGCGCAGCTTGGTATGCGCCAGATCCTTGGCGGCGACAGTGCAATAATCAACGGTGGCGCTTTTGGCACGTTCCAGTGCGGTGACGTTCACCGCATGGCGGTAGTAGGTGTCTGGTGATGTGAGAGCGGTCATGGCGTAAGCCCCTTTATGCTCTCCTCCCTGCACATTACCTAGTCCTTGCCGCACTGCAGCGAAAGGTCAAAGCCTGCAAGTCCGGCCTGCGCCCGGCGCAAGGCTCAGGTGATGCGCTCCAGCCGTTCCTTTGACATTTCCCCCGGAACGATGGTGATGGGAATCGGCAGGCCGCCTGCGTTTTTCGACATCTGGCTGACCAGCGGGCCGGGGCCGGATTTGTCGCTGCCCGCGCCCAGAACCAGCACGCCGATTTCCGGCGTGTCGTTGACCAGCTTCAGGATTTCCGTCACCGGGTCGCCTTCGCGGATCACCAGATCGGGGTTCACCCCCTGTTTGTCGCGCATCCATTTGGCGAACACTTCGAAATGCGCTTCGATCCGCTCGCGCGCTTCGGCCCGCATCAGATCGGCCACGCCCATCCAGTGCTGGAACTCTTCGGGCGGGATCACCGACAGAATGGTGACCCCCGCGCCGGTGTGGGCCGCCCGCAACGCGGCAAAGCGCATCGCGTTCAGGCATTCCCGGCTGTCGTCCAGAACGACAAGAAACTTCCGCATACATGATCTCCCCAAGCGGGCGCATCATGGCGGATGGGCGGGGGGGCTGGCAAGCCCCGGCGCGCAGGGCGCACATTCCGGCCCTTCGCGCAGGGCAAATCCCGGCCTGTCAGGCAAAGCGCCGGGCGGCATCCAGTGCCAGCCCGGTGCCGACGCTGCCGAACATGTCGCCCGTCGCAATCGGAGTGCCGGGCAGGCAGCGGCTTACCGCTTCGCGCAGCACCGGCAGGCTGGCCGAGCCGCCGGTCATGAACACGGTGCCGATGTCGCGCGGGGCCACGCCCGCCTGCCGCAACACTTCGGCCAGACCCGAGGTCAGGCGCAGCACGGGCTGGGCGACGGTGTCTTCAAACCCGGTGCGTGACAGCGGCTTGTCGCGACCCCCGGTCAGCGCCGCGATCAGGATCTGCGTCACGCTGCGATCCGACAGATCGATCTTGGCCGCCTCTGCCGCCATGGCCAGCGCGTGGCCGTGGCGGCTCTCCAGCACCGACAGCAGCCGGTCCAGCAGATCGGGCCGCACCGCCCGCTGGCGCAGCTCCTTGATCTCGCGCGCCACACCGGGCGCATACATCGCGTTGATCCGGTGCCAGCTGGCCAGATCGAGGTAATAGTGCTGCGGCATCGGGGCCTTGCCGCCATGCACCAAAGACCCCAGCCCCAGATCGGGCATGATATGGTCCAGACTCAGCAGCCGGTCCAGATCGGTGCCGCCCAGCCGCAAGCCGTGATTGGCCAGAATATCGCCCGAGCGGTCGGCCCGGGTGGCCCCCTCGGGAGAGACGCGGATCACCGAAAAGTCAGTGGTGCCGCCGCCGATATCGACGATCAGCACCAGTTCTTCGGCGGTGATGCGGCTTTCATAATCCAGCGCCGCCGCAATCGGCTCATACTGGAACCCGACCTCGGTAAATCCCTGCTCACGCGCAATCGCCTCCAGCACATCCTGCGCCGCCTGATCACCCAAAGCGTCGTCATCGACGAAATGCACCGGCCGGCCCAGCACGACATGATCGGTGCCGGGCTGTGTCGCCTCCAGCCTGGCGCGCAGATGGGCAAAGAACCGGCCGATGATCTGGGTAAAGGCAATCGCCCGGTTGCCCACCCGGGTTTTCTCGTGGATCAGGTCCGACCCCAGCGCGCTTTTCAAGCCCCGCATCAGCCGCCCGTCATCGCCCTCGACATAGGCCGCCATCGCCGCACGGCCAAATTGCGGCGGCGCGCCCTCTGCGTCCCAGAACACCGCCGAGGGCAGGGTGACGCTGTCGCCTTCCAGCGCAATCAACCGCGCCCCATTCCCCGCAGGAACCGAGACGGTGGAGTTCGACGTGCCGAAATCCACCCCGCAAACGCGTGCCTGTGCCATGATGCCCCCTGAAACCAAGGCGGCGGGGGTAAGCGGTTTGCGCCGCGCTGTAAAGACCTAGTCAGCCTCGGCCAGCAGCGCCGCCAGATCAAACCGCTTGTTGACCATCGTCAGGGTGCTGTTGGCATCGCGCGGCCACTCCGCCTCGGGCCGGTCGACATACAGCTCCACGCCGTTGCCATCGGGGTCGGTCAGATAAATCGCCTCGCTCACCCCATGGTCCGCCGCGCCGTCAATCGGCCAGCGCGCCTCGACCAGCCGTTTGAACACCTGCGCCAGCGCCTTGCGATCGGTGAACAGAAAGGCGGTGTGAAAGAGGCCGGTATGACCGGGCGGCGGCGGCGTGCCGCCGGCGCTTTCCCATGTGTTCAGCCCGATATGGTGGTGATAGCCCCCGGCCGACAGAAAGGCTGCCTGCGGCCCGTAGCGCTGGGTGATGCCAAAGCCCAGCAGGCCCGAGTAAAAGTCGATAGCCCGGTCCAGATCGGCCACCTTCAGGTGGACATGACCGACACGGGTGCCGGGGTGAATGCTGTTCATCTTGCCCTCCTTCGGGTCAATTCTGTGACCTGAGGAACATAGCCTCTCTGTTGCTTGCGACATAGGCGCAAGACCGCACAGAGGCTGTGGAAAAAGACCCCCGGTTCAGGGGGACTGAACCGGGGGCAACAAGGGCGGGGCTGCATGGGGCCGGGGACGGACCCAAGTGGCAGCGCAGAGGGGGACAGGCCCGCCCGTCACCCTCTGCGTTAGCGCGGGTTGGAATCAATCATGTGACACGCGCGGCGCGGCGCAGGGCGCGGATCACCATCGTCTGCACCGCCCCCGCCAGCATCAGCGCCAATGACATCAGCGCCCCCACCAGCCCGACGATCAGCCCGATCGCGGTGTCGCCATAGCGTATCGTCGCCCGCAGCAGTCGCGACTTGCCCAGAACTTCCGCGCGCGACACCGTCTTTGCCCCCAACGCCTCAGATGCGCGGGCAAGTCGGCGGGCATCCACCGCATCATCCACCAGCGGCAGCAGGTGCAGGGCGGGCACCGGGCCGGCGGCGTCGGCAACCCGGCCAAGGTCGGTTACGGTTTCGGCCAGCGGGCGCAGGGTATCGGTGCGCAGGAGTGCCACCGCATCATCGGCCCCGCGAACCTTTGGCAGATCGGCCCAGCGGACGCCATCGGTCACCGCTGCTGTCATTCGGGTGGTCAGGCGCGGCGACAGCCGCCCCATGCCCCGCGCCAGCCGGATCGTTGCCGTCCCGGCCTTGACCGTGGCCGAGGTGCCGCCAGTCGCCACAAAGGCCGCCGTCGCCCCCAGCCCCACCACTGACAACCCAAGGTCCAGCTGATCCACCGGCTGGCCCATGGTGTAATCGGCCCCCGCCTTGACCACCCCGCGCAGATCCTCGACCGGGGTCAGCAGGATCGGCGCCTTGCAGATCAGCGCGGTCGACAGCGAACAGGTCGCGATATCCCACATGCAGGCAAGGCAATCGCCCGACATCGCCAGCAGGCCCGAGTCCTGCTCCCATGCGTCGGCATAAGCGGGGGGCAGGGCGTGGCCCTGTTCGGCGGCCACCTCGGCCAGAGCCTGCAGCGCCACCCAGTTGCGCGGCGCTTCGGCCAGCCTTGTGGTGATCAGCTCTGCCAGCCGCTCGGGCGTGGCCTCGCGCGCCATCATCCGGTCGGTCAGTGCCGCGATTTCGTCGGCAGCGCGGTCGATCATAGGGGAAAGCGCGGGATTGTCCGCGATCCGAATGCCAGAGCGCAGGGTCATCGCCAGCGACCCGATGAACAGAAAAAGCAACAGGGTCCGCGCCAGACGTTTCATTCCGGGCATCCTAGCAAAGCCGGGCCGCCGGGCACAGTCCCTTCGCCACGGGTAAAAGGGCGGCGCAAGGCCGCCCCTTTGCTCAGCGCCGGGACCGGATCATGCCGGTGATGTCATAGACCTGATCAAGAATGGGCCGCGCAATCGCCTCGGCCCGGTCAGCGCCCGCGCCAAGAATGCGGTCAATCTCGGCCGGGTCCTGCATCAGCCGGTTCATCTCGGTGGTGATCGGGGACATCACCGATACGGCCAGATCGGCCAGCTTGGGTTTGAAGCTGCCAAACTGCGCGCCCGCGTTCTGCGCGATCACGTCTGCCGCCGTCATTCCGGCAAGGGCGGCATAGATGTTTACCAGATTGCGCGCCTCTGGCCGGTCTTTCAACCCGTCGAGGGTGTCGGGCAGCGGCTCCGGGTCGGTCTTGGCCTTGCGGATCTTGGCAGCGATGGCATCGGCATCGTCGGTCAGGTTGATCCGGCTCTGATCCGACGGGTCGGATTTCGACATCTTTTTGGTGCCGTCGCGCAAGGACATGACGCGGGTGGCGGCCCCCTCGATCAGCGGCTCGACGATGGGAAAGAACTCCACCCCGTAATCGTGGTTGAACTTGGCCGCGATGTCGCGGGTCAGTTCCAGATGCTGTTTCTGATCCTCGCCCACCGGCACATGGGTGGCGTGGTAGGCCATGATATCCGCCGCCATCAGCGCAGGGTATGCATAGAGACCCAAGCTCGCTGCTTCGGCATTCTTGCCGGCCTTGTCCTTGAACTGGGTCATCCGGTTCATCCAGCCCAGACGGGCGACGCAGTTGAAGATCCACGCCAGTTCCGCGTGGGCGCTGACCTGGCTCTGGTTGAACAGGATCGACCGCGCCGGATCGACACCCGAGGCGATAAAGGCCGCAGCCCCCTCACGCGTCTGCTGGCGCAGCTTGGCCGGGTCTTGCCAGACGGTGATGGCGTGCATGTCGACCAGACAATAGATCGTCTCGATCCCCTCGTCCTGCTTCTCGGCAAAGCGTTTCAGGGCGCCGAGGTAATTGCCAAGGGTCAACCCGCCCGAAGGCTGGATGCCCGAGAAAATCCGTGGCGGAAAGGCTTGCGGCGTTTGGACCGCCGAAGGCTCTGACATGGTCGTCTCCATCTGGATAAAGTGCTGTGGCTGGCGTAATCCATGGGCAAGGGGGCGTCAATCGGGACGGCCCGACAGGAGTTTGCCATGCAGGACATGAATGCCGCCCCGCTGAACCCGCTGCCGCTGGTGGTCTGGGCGCTGGCCTTGCCGATGATCGCGATGGAGCTGGTCCTGAGTCTGGCCGGGGCCGGGTTGATTGGCGGGCCGGAGGGGATTGGCTGGCGGCTGCAGGCGCTGGAGCGGTTTGCCTTTTCCCCTGATCTGATGCGGTACTTACTGGAGACCGGACAATTTCCGCTGGACGGGTTGCACCGGCTGGTCAGCTATCCGTTTGTGCATGGCAATGTGACCCATGTGGTCTTTGTTGTCGTCATCCTGCTGGCGCTGGGCAAGATGGTGGGCGAGGTGTTCCGCTGGTGGGCGGTTCTGCTGATCTTCTTTGCCTCGGCGATTGTGGGGGCGCTGGTCTATACGCTGGTGTTGCCGGGGGTCCGCGCCCCGCTGATCGGGGGGTATCCGCCGGTCTACGGGTTGATCGGGGGCTTCACGTTCCTGTTGTGGGTCAATCTGGCGGCGGTGGGGGCAAACAAGTACCGGGCCTTTACGCTGATCGGGTTCCTGTTGGGGATTCAGCTGGTCTTTGGGCTGTTGTTTGGCGGCGGCTATGAATGGGTGGCCGATCTGACCGGGTTTGTGACCGGGTTTGTCCTGTCCTTTGTGGTCAGCCCCGGCGGCTGGGGGCGGGTGCTGGAGAAGGTGCGGCAGCGCTAGCTGCCCCCTGTGTTACAAGCCTGTGGATGCAATGGAATCAAGGGCTTGGATTTTGATTTTAACGCGGTCTTAACCTCTGCGGAGCGCCTTTGCGCCTGATCCGGGGGCGACGGCCTTGGCACCGCGCGCGGGTGGTGAGGCCGGATCGCCTCCGGCGGGAGTATTTCAGAAAGGTGCAAAGCCCATCAGATCCTTTGCATTGCAGCTTTTCCAAATACTCCCCGCGGAGCGTTCTACCGCAGCCATGGGCGAGCACGGCCCGGCGGATGTCAGTCCGGTCTGCGGCGCAGGGCTGATCGGAAATCTGACAGCCGGAACGCGCCGATCAGCGCGCCGGTGGCGAAATAGCTCAGTACGCCGGACGCGATCAGCAAGGCCAGACCGGCATAGCGCAGGCCGGGGGTGCCGAGCATCGGGCCAAGCACCGTCATCGCGCCGAACAGCACGGCCCCCATGGTAAAGGCGGCGACCAGAATCCGCCACGCGCGGGCGCGGAAGCGGTCGTCAAACTGCGCCGCCTCGCCCATGCCGCGACTGCCGCGCCAGAGTTGCCAGACCATGACCCAGGCCGACAGTGTGGTGGCCAGTGCCGCCGCGACAAAGCCGATCAAAGGCATCAGGCCGATGGCGATCAGCGCATTGACGATCATGCAGATCACCGCATAGCGGAACGGGCGGCGGGTGTCTTCGCGCGCGTAATACAGCGGTTGCAGCATCTTTTGCAGCATGAAGGCGGGCAAGCCCAGACCATAGGCGGCCAGCGCCATCGCGGTGTTTGCGGTGTCATCCGCGCCAAACTCGCCGCGCTGATACAGCACGGCACACAGTGGCATGGCGATGACCACCAGCGCCACCGCCGCCGGAATGGTCAGCGCCATCGCAAATTCACTGCCCCGGTTGAAACTGTCACGCCCGCCCTGCGCATCGCCTGCGCGCAGTCGGCGGGACAGATCGGGCAAGAGCACGGTGCCGATGGCAATGCCCACCACGCCCAAGGGCAGCTGATACAGCCGGTCGGCATAGTTGAGCCAGGAAATTGCGCCTTCGGTAAAGCTGGCGATCTGGCGGCCCACTAGCAGATTCACCTGGATCACCCCGCCCGCCAGCACGGCAGGGGCGGCGATGATGAACAGGCGTTTCAGGTCGGGCGTGAGCCTGGGCCATGCGGGCTTTGGTGCAAAGCCGACACGGGCGGCTGCCCACCAGGTAAAGGCAAGTTGCGCCACGCCGGTGACCGGCACGGTCCATGCCAGTGTCAGCCCCATATCCCAGCCGGAACGGGCGGCCATCAGCATCGCGGCGATGAACATCAGGTTCATCAGCACTGGCACAAATGAGGCCTCGGTAAAGCGGCCAAAGGCGTTCAGCACACCAGAGAGCAACGCAACAAGGCTTATAAAGAGAATGTAGACAAACGTGATCCGGCCATAAAGCACGGCCAGATCAAAGCGTTCGTCTCCGACAAAGCCGCTTACCATCGCCCAGACCAGCCACGGCATTGCGAGCGTGCCGAGCACGGAGAACACCAGCAATATCCCCGCCAGCCCGTTGAAAGCATCGCGGGCAAAGGCTTTTGCATCTTCGCCAGCTTCAAGCTTTTTGGCGAACATCGGCACAAAGGCCATGTTGAACGCGCCTTCGGCAAAGAAGCGGCGGAACATGTTGGGCAGGGAAAAGGCAGTGAAAAACGCTTCGGCCACTGGCCCGGAACCCAGATAGGCCGCGATCATGATGTCGCGCGCAAAGCCCGCCCCGCGCGACAGCAGCGTCCAGCCGCCGACCACCATGATCGAGCGGATCAGCCGGATCGGTTTCATGTGGCGGCCCGCTCCCGGCCTTCGGTGATGGCTTGCCGCAGCTTTTTCTCCAGCGCGTCCTGTTTGGTTTTGGCGTGGAGTTTCAGGCCGAACATGTCCTTGACGTAAAAGCTGTCCACCACTTGCGCGCCATAGGTCGCGATCACGGCAGAGGCGATGTAGATGTTGTTGTTCGCAAGCGTCCGGGTCAGATCATACAGCAGGCCGGGGCGGTCGCGGGTATCGACCTCGATGATGGTGTAGATGTCGGAGCCTTCGTTATCGAACATGATATGGGTCGGAAAGCGGAACTCGCTGTCGCGCTTTTTCACCTTGTCGCGGGATTTGAGCGCGTCGCGGGCGACCACTTCACCGCGCAGGGTCTTGTCGATCATGGCGCGGAGGCGGGGCAGGCGGGCCTCGTCATAGGGTTTGCCTTCGGCGTCCTGCACCCAGAACACCGCCGTGGCATAGCCGTCCTTTGACGTATAGGTGCGGGCATCGACGACATTGGCCCCGACAAGGGCAAGCGCCCCCGCGAGGCGTGAGAAGATGCCCGGATGATCGGCCAGCGCAAAGGCGGCGCGGGTGGCGTCGCGGTCGGGTTCGGGGTGCAGGTCGATGCGGATCTCGTCATCGGCCAGACCCCGAAGCAGGCGGGCAAACACGGCCTGGGTTTCCGTCGGCAGGCCCTGCCAGTAGGGGGCATAGTGTCGCGCGAGTTCGGCGCGGATGTCGGCCTGCGGCCAGTCGGACAGCGCGGTGCGCAGGGCCTTTTTGCCCTCATCCTCGCGCTTGGTGCGGTTGACGTTTTCCAGCCCGTTTTCAAGCGCTTCGGCGGTCTCGCTGTAGAGCCGGCGCAGCAGCATGGCTTTCCAGTTGTTCCAGGTGCCCGGACCGACACCGCGGATGTCACAGACCGTCAGCACGGTCAGCAGGTCCAGCCGTTTGCGGGTTTTCACCGCCTTGGCAAAGTCGCGCAGCGTGCGCGGATCACCGATGTCGCGCTTTTGCGCGACATCGGACATCAGCAGGTGATAGCGCACCAGCCATTCGACGGTTTCCACCTCATCCGCCGTCAGGCCAAGGCGTGGCGCGATGCGGCGGGCCATCTGCGCGCCGATGATCGAATGATCCTCGGGCCGGCCCTTGCCGATGTCGTGCAGCAAAAGGGCGATATAGATCACCTTGCGGTTGATCCCGGCCTTGAGGATGCCGGAGGCGACCGGCAGCTCTTCGACCAGCTCGCCGCGTTCGATCTGGGCCAGGACCGAGACGCATTGGATGATATGCTCATCGACCGTGTAGTGATGGTAGACGTTGAACTGCATCATGGCGACGATGCGTTCGAATTCCGGGATGAAGGCGCCGAGCACGCCGATTTCGTTCATCCGGCGCAGGGCGCGTTCGGGGTTGCCGTGTTTCAGCAACATGTCGGTGAATAGGCGCACCGCCTCGGGGTCGTCGCGCATGTCGTCGTCGATCAGGTTCAGGTTGGCGGCAATCAGGCGCAGGGCGTTGGGGTGGACCAGATAGCCGGTGCGCAGGGCCTCTTCGAACACCCGCAAGAGGTTGAGCTTGTCGGCAAGGAAGCTGGCCTCGTCCGCGACATTGATGCGGCCCTGCACCAGCACATAGCCGTCGCGCACGCGTTTCTTGCGCTTGAAGATGCCCAGCAGGCTGGCTTCGGGCTTGGCGTGGCGGGCTTCGAGTTCGGTCAGGAAGATGCGGGTCAGCTCGCCGACGCGGGTGGCGTGGCGGAAGTAGTCCTGCATGAAGATTTCCACCGCGCGGCGACCGTTTGCATCGCGATAGCCCATGCGGTCGGCCACCTCGACCTGCAGGTCAAAGGTCAGCTGATCCATGGCGCGGCCTGCGATGTAGTGCAGGTGGCAGCGCACAGCCCAGAGAAATTCCTCGGCGGTGCGGAAAGAAACGTATTCCTCGGGGCGGAACAGGCCGATGGCGACCAGCTCACGCGCGGCCGGTACGCGGTGCAGGTATTTGCCGATCCAGTACAGGGTTTGCAGGTCGCGCAGGCCCCCCTTGCCCTCTTTGACATTGGGTTCCAGCACATAGCGCTGGCCGCCCTGCCGTTTGTGGCGCTCGGCCCGTTCGGAAAGCTTGGCCTCGATGAATTCGGGGCCGGAGTTGCGGAACAGGTCTGACCACAGCCGGTCACCAAGGTCGGTCGCAAGCGGCTCGTACCCGGCGATGAAGCGGTGTTCCAAAAGGGCGGTGCGGATGGTGATATCCTCACGCCCCAGCCGGATGCAGTCCTTGACGGTGCGGGTGGCGTGGCCGACCTTGAGCTTCAGATCCCACAGGATGTAAAGCATGGATTCGACCACGCTTTCGGCCCAGGGGGTGGTTTTCCATGGGGTCAGGAACAACAGGTCGACATCCGAGGCCGGGGCCATTTCGGCACGGCCGTAGCCGCCGACTGCCAGCACGGCGATGCGCTCTGATTCGGTGGGGTTGGACAACGGGTGCAGCCAGCGGCTGGATATTTCCAGCGCCACGTACACCAGACCGTCGGTCAGGACCGATTGCCCCAGCACCAGCGCGCGGGCGTCGCGGGGGCGCAGGCGAAAGGCTTCGGCCAGGGCCGCATTGCCACGGGCGCGCGCCTCGGCCAGATGGCGGACCGCGATGCCGCGCAAGGCGCGGCTGTCGGGGGCCTCATCGCGTTCCCGGGCGATGGCGGCCAGACAGGCGGCGCTGTCAAAGATCTGCTCGGGTGGCAATAGCATATCTGGTGCCGCCGCCGGGGCGGCGGCGCCAGATGCGGGGCCGGAAACCGGCGTCCGGGGGGCGGCGGCACGCGCCATGGGCGTGCCTTATGACCCGAAGCCGCCAAAGCTGCGCGGGGCCGGGTCGATGATCACCACCTGATTGTTGCGGATCTGCGCCACGGCCAGACCGCGTTCGTTCTGCCCGTCAGAGCGCAGGCGGAAAATGCCGTTGACCCCGACAAAGCCAGCAGACTGGGTCAGCGCCTGCCCGGTCAGGGCATTGGAGCGGCCCTGTTTCAGCAGGGCCCCGATGGCGGCAATCCCGTCATAGGCCAGACCCGAGATCGGGTGCGGCGGCTCGCCAAAGGCGGTCTGATAGCGCGACTGGTATTGCTGATACAGCGCCGGGTCGGGCAGGGCAAACCAGCCGCCCTGAACGCCGGGCAGCGCCAGCGTGCCTTGCGGAATATCCCAGCGGGTCAGGCCGATGAACTGGGTGACGGCCGGGCCAAGCCCGTTTTCAGACAAAAGCTGGCTGACCAGCGGCAAGGCCCCGGCGGTATCGGCGGTCAGGAACACGGCATCGGCAGAATTGTCGCGCGCGGTAGCGGCAAGACGCGGAGCCGCAGAGACCACGCCGTTTTGCGAGAATTCATACGAGCCGACCCCGACGACCGAGCCACCGGCGCGGGCGATGCCCTGTTCGATCGCGGCGCGGCCCAGCTGGCCGGCGGTGTTCTGCTCATGCACCACCATGATCCGGCGCTTGCCGTTGCGCACGGCGTAGCTGGCCAGACGGGTGGCGGTGTTGCTGAAGGTGGGGCCAAGGATAAAGACGTTGCGGCCCGCGATATCGGGGTTGTTCGAGAAGGCCAGCACGTTGATGCCCCGCGCGGCAGCAGCGGCCCCGGCGGCATTTGCCTCTTGCGCGAAGACCGGGCCGAGGATGATCTTGGCCCCGTCATCAATCGCCTTGGTCGCCATCGCCTGCGCGGTGGCGGGCTGGCCTGCGGTGTTATAGACCCGCAGGTCGATGCGGGTGTTGCCCAGATCAGAGATCGCCAGACGGGCCGCATTCTGCAACGACCGTGCCAGCAGCTCGTCACTGGCCTGACCCGAGCCCGAGGGCACCAGCAGGGCCACGATGACCGGGGCGGACGAATCGACCGTCGGACCGCCGGCTCCGGGGCCGGTGGCGGGTTGACAGGCAGCAAGTGCAACGGCAGCCAGGGCAAAGGCCGCACGACCCAGCGACTTGCGGGCCCGGCTTATAACAGACAACATATGGACTTCCTCTTCCCGGACTGCGCAGCTTTATCGGCTGAACTTACGGGCAATGGCAGACGAAGTAAACTTGTCAGGACCCCCCGATGACAGCCGACAGACCAGATTCCCCTTCTGCCACCGCGCATATCGCCGCCGCGCGCGAGATTCCGCCGGGACTGCATTTTGTGGCGACCCCCATCGGCGCGGCGCGCGACATCACCCTGCGGGCGTTGGACCTGCTGGCCGGGGCCGATGTGCTGGCCGCCGAAGACACCCGCAGCCTGCGGCATCTGATGGAAATTCACGGGGTTGCGCTGAAAGACCGGGCGCTGGTGCCCTATCACGAGCACAATGAGGCGCAGGCTTTGCCCCGGCTGATGCGGGCGCTGAGCGAAGGCAAATCGGTGGTCTATGCGTCAGAGGCCGGAACGCCGCTGATCTCGGACCCCGGATTTGGTCTGGCCCGGGCGGCGATTGCCGAGGGCATCGCCGTGCTGGCCGCCCCCGGCGCATCTGCCGTGCTGTGCGCGCTGACTGTGTCGGGCCTGCCCTCCGACCGGTTCTTGTTCGCGGGCTTCCCGCCGTCGGCCAAAGCCGCAAGGCGGACATTCCTGAGCGAGCTGGTCCGGGTCGGGGCGACGCTGATTTTGTACGAAAGCCCCAAGCGCATTGGGGAAACATTAATGAATTGCGTGGAATACTTCGGAGCAGAGAGAGAGGCGGTGGTGTGCCGCGAGTTGACGAAACGGTTTGAAGAGGTGACCCGTGGCACGCTGGCAGAACTGGCGGCGGCCTTTGACGGGCGCGATGTGAAGGGCGAGATCGTCTTGCTGATCGACCGCGGGGTCGAGGTGCAGGCCGATGCGGAAACGGTAGAGGCGGCACTCGACCGCGCGCTGGAAAGCATGTCGGTCAAGGATGCAGCAGCGGCGATTGCCGACGCCTATGGTCTGCCGCGGCGCGAAGTGTATCAGCTTGCTCTGGCGCGGGGGCGGTGAAGTCGGTGCGGTTGGGAAAGGATTGGGGATGAGCGGACGCAGGAGCTATTATGCAGGCGTTGCGGCAGAGGATCAGGTGGCGCAGCTCTATGACCGTTCCGGCCGGTCGGTGATTGCGCGGCGGTGGCGGGGGCCGGGCGGCGAGATTGACCTGATTGCGCGCGACGGGGCGGAGGTGATTTTCATCGAAGTCAAGCAGGCACGCAGCCATGCAGTGGCGGCAGAACGTTTGACGACGCGACAGATGGCGCGGATTTATGCGTCGGCGGCATGTTTTATCGGCGGCGAACCGGCGGGCCAGAACACGCCGGTGCGGTTTGATGTGGCTTTGGTCGACGGGGCCGGTCGGATCGAGGTGCTGGAAAACGCTTTCGCCGCCTGACGGTTTGCATCTTTCCCGGCTTTGCGCCAATGCTGGCGCGATCACGGAGGATTGCCATGCCGCTTAAAGTTGCCCTGCAGATGGACCCGATCGGGTCGGTCAATATCAACGCCGACAGCACATTCCGGATTGCGCTGGAAGCGCAGGCGCGTGGGCATGCGCTGTTTTACTACACGCCGGACCGGCTGGCCTTTGTCGAAGGCCGGGTGATGGCGCGGGGGTTCTGGATCGAGCTGCGACGCGAGGTCGGGAATCATGTCAGCTATGGGCCGGAGGTCGAGGTCGATCTGTCGGAGATGGATGTGGTCTGGCTGCGGCAGGACCCGCCTTTTGACATGGGCTATATCACGACGACGCATCTGCTGGAGATGATCCATCCGAAGACGCTGGTGGTGAATGACCCGTTCTGGGTGCGGAATTTTCCTGAGAAGTTGCTGGTCTTGCGGTTTCCCGATCTGACGCCGCCGACGGCGATTGCGCGGGATTTGCAGACGATCCGGGCGTTCAAGGCGCGGCATGGCGATATTATTCTGAAACCGCTGTACGGCAATGGCGGGGCCGGGGTGTTCCGGCTGGACCCGAATGACCGCAATCTCGCCAGTCTGCATGAGATGTTCACCGGGATGAACCGGGAGCCGCTGATCGTGCAGAAATTCCTGCCGGCGGTCTCGGCCGGGGACAAGCGGGTAATTCTGGTCGACGGGGAGCCGGTGGGGGCGATCAACCGCGTGCCGCAGGAGGGTGAGACGCGGTCGAATATGCATGCTGGCGGGCGGCCGGAACAGGTGGGGCTGACGGCGCGGGATCTGGAGATTTGCGCCCGGATCGGGCCGGTGTTGCGTGACAATGGTCAGGTGTTTGTGGGCATTGACGTGATCGGCGACTGGCTGACCGAGATCAATGTGACCTCGCCCACCGGCATTCAGGAGCTGGAGCGGTTTGACGGGACCAATACGGCGGCGCGGATCTGGGAGGTTATTGAGGCCAAACGGGCGCGGTGATTGCTTCGACAGGACGAATTTTCTGCGAAAATTCGGTGGTCGCTTGAAACATTTGTAGGCAGGGCGACGTAAATTTTCGCAGAAAATTTGTGCTGCGACGGGGCTATGATTTTGAGCCGACTGCAAACCGGTAGCTGACCGCTTCCGCCACATGGGGGTGGCGCACGTCGGTTGAATTGTCCAGATCGGCGATGGTGCGGGCGACGCGCAATACGCGGTGATAGCCACGTGCGGTCAGGCCCATGCGTTCGGCGACGCGCGCGATCAGGGCGCGGCCTTCGGCATCCGGGGTCGCGACCTCTTCCAGCCGTTTGCCTTCCAGGTCGGCGTTGACGCGCAAGGTGTCATCCTGTGCATAGCGCGTGGTTTGCAGCGCGCGGGCGCGGGAGACGCGGGCGGCGATGGTGGCGGAGCTTTCTCCGGTTGCGGGCAGGTCAAGGTCGGCATAGGCGACAGGGGGCACGTCGACGCGCAGATCGAACCGGTCCATCAGCGGGCCGGAGATCCGGCCCAGATAATCGTCGCCGCACAAGGGGGCCTTGCCGCAGGCGCGGGCCGGGTCTGACAGATAGCCGCAGCGGCAGGGGTTGGCGGCGGCGAGCAGCAGGAACCGGCAGGGATAGCGGATATGGGCATTGGCGCGGGCCACCATCACCTCGCCGGTCTCGATCGGCTGGCGCAGGGTTTCCAGCACCTGCCGGGGGAATTCCGGAAACTCGTCCAGAAACAGCACCCCGTTGTGCGCAAGGCTGATTTCGCCGGGTTTCGCGCCTTTGCCGCCACCGACGATGGCGGCCATCGAGGCGGTGTGATGCGGTTCGCGAAAGGGGCGCTCGCGGGAGATGCCGCCTTCGGTCAAAAGCCCGGCAAGTGAGTGGATCATCGAGGTTTCCAGCGCCTCCACCGCCGAAAGCGGCGGCAGGATGCCGGGCAGGCGGGCGGCGAGCATGGATTTTCCAGAGCCGGGCGTGCCCACCATCAGCATGTGGTGACGGCCGGCGGCGGCGATTTCCAGTGCGCGTTTGGCGCGTTCCTGACCCTTGACCTCGGCCAGATCGCGGCCACCAGTCTTGGGCAGCACCTCGCCCGCCTCGGCCGGGGGCAGGGGGCATTGGCCGGTGTAATGGCGTACCACCTCATCCAGCGAGGCGGCGGCAAGCACTTCGGTGGCCCCGACCCAGGCGGCCTCGGCACCGCAGGCGCGCGGGCATAGCAGGGAGCGGTCGCTTTCGGCGGCGGCCATGGCGGCGGGCAGCGCGCCGATCACTGCGATCAGGCGGCCATCGAGGGAGAGCTCGCCCAGGGCAACCGTCGCCTCTACCTCGTCCTTGGGGATGATGTCGATGGCGGCGAGCAGCGCCAGCGCGATCGGCAGGTCGAAGTGCGACCCCTCTTTCGGCAGGTCGGCGGGAGAGAGGTTGACGGTGATTTTCTTGGTGGGCAGCGCGATGGACATCGAGCTCAGCGCGGCGCGCACCCGTTCCTTGGCCTCGGACACCGCCTTGTCGGGCAGGCCGACGATGGAGAATCCGGGCATGCCGGGCGAGACGGCGCATTGCACTTCGACCAGACGCGCCTCGACCCCTTCAAACGCGACTGTATAGGCTTTGGCGACCATCATGCACCCCGATCCCGTAGCAAAGGGTTAACGGGAGGGGGTTAGCGAATGGTTAACGTTGTCCGTCTGGCGATGCCGGTTAAAGCAGGGCCATGAACTTTGGCCACGCCTCGGGGTCGGCCACGGTCTTGTCGCGGCAGAACGCGTTACAAAAGCCGAAACGGCGGCCCTGAAGCTCCAGCACATGGGTCACGGGCTTGCCGGAATAGGGGCAGGCGGTGTTTTCCGAAGCGGTGCCGTCGACCGCGCGGGCGGGCAGGCGCGTGGGGCCGGGCCAGTCCCGTGTCGGGTAGTCGCGACGGTAGAACTCCTGATCCGCGCCGTCGATCAGGCCCATGGCGCGCCATTGCCGGAAGCTGGGATGCGCCAGATGGGCCTGCACATAAGCCATCGCACGCGGGCTGACCGGCAGGTTGTAGGTGGCGATGCGGCTGGCGACGGGGGCAAAGAACACATCGGCGGCGGAATAGTTACCGCACAGCCAATGGGTTGATCCGGTCTGGTCCCATGCCCAGTCCCAGATCGTTTCCAGCCGTTTCACATCATCGAGCACGGCTTGCGGCGGGCTGCAATCGGTGTAGCTGACCCGCAGGTTCATCGGGCAATGGGTGCGCAGTGCGGTAAAGCCTGCGTGCATTTCGGCCGCCAGCACACGGGCGATGGCGCGGTGTTTCGGATCGGTCGGCCAGATCCCGACATCGGGGTGACGGGAGGCGAGTTCTTCGGCAATCGCCAGACTTTCCGGCATCACCACGCCGTCGGGCGTGCGGATGGTGGGGGCGGTGCGGGCCGGGTGGAATTGTTTCAGCAGGGTGGGCAGCTCATCGGTGTAGAGCCGCGCTTTGTGTAGTTTGTACGGGATGCCGAAGGCGTCGAACAGCAGCCAGCCGCGCAGGCTCCAGCTGGAATAGGCGCGGTCGCCGATCACGAGGTCATAGGGGATGGTCATCTGGCGGCTTCCTCTGCGCTGGTTTTTGCCAGCTAAGGCCAGAGCGCCGGTCATGGAAAGTGATGATTTTTGTGGGTAGTCATCACGGAATGTGATTGATGCGCAGGGCCTGCCAACCCGATGAGGTCTTGTGCAATTCGGTGACCGACAGGTTGTCGATCTTGTGCTGAAACACATCCTGCGCGGTCAGGCCAAGGCGGCATTGCAATGCGGCAAGGATCGCGCCGAAGTGGCAGACCACGATGGTCTCACCGGGCAGGCGGTCGAGGGCGGCGGTGATGCGCGCGGTGATATCGTGCCAGCCCTCGCCTCCGGGGGCGCGGATCGTGCCCGGCGATTCCCAGAAGGCGCGGATATGGGCGGGATCTTTCGCCTCGGCCTGCGCGAAGGTCTGCATTTCCCACGTGCCGAAGTGCAGCTCGCGCAAGGCGGCATCATGCGGCAGGCGGGCGCGGGAGGGCAGCGCCAGCGCGTCGGCGGTGGTGACGGCGCGGGACAGGTCGGATGAGATCAGGGCGGCATCCGGGGGCAAATGGGCCGAAAGCCGCGCGAGTGCGGCGGTGTCGGACAGATCGGCGGGCAGATCGGTCCAGCCGACCATGGCCTTGGCATGGGTCGGGCCGTGGCGGACGAGGTGCAGGCGGGTCATAGTGCGCCTTCGGGCAGGGTGCCCTTGAGCGCGAAGGGCAGGCCGGCCATGACGCCGAGGACCAGCCCGGCACGGGCGGCGATCATCTGGTTCAGGCGGCCCTGCGCGTCACGGAACTGCCGGGCGAGGGCGTTGTCGGGAACAATACCCCAGCCCACCTCGTTGGAGACAACAACGACGGGCGCGGGGCTGGTGGTGAGGGTGTCCACCAGATCCTGGCAGGCGTGGTGCAGGTCGTGGCCTGCAAGCAGCATGTTGGACAGCCAGAGTGTCGCACAGTCGAGCAGGATCGCCCCGCCGGGGTCGCAGCCGCTGAGCGCGGTGGCGATGTCGGTGGGGGCCTCGATCGTGGTCCAGTCCGGGCCACGGTCTGTCAGGTGCTGGGCAATCCGGGTGCGCATTTCGGCGTCAAAGGCTTGCGCGGTGGCAATGTAGATGCGGGGGCGGCCGGTGGCGGTGACCAGCCGTTCGGCCAGCCGCGATTTGCCGGAGCGCGCGCCGCCGACCACGAGCGTTAGCGCGGGGAGCGAAAAAGTCGATGGGGAAAGTGATCCGGTCGCGGTCACGCTGCGTAGAACCTTTCAAAAGCGGCTGCCTTTCCGAACGATTGTTGCGGTTCGGGGCGCGGGCGCTGGGGGATCGGAAACTGGGGGTACAAAGATGGCACTGGACGGATATAGCGACCAAACCATGTCCCGCCAAGCGATGCGGGCGGAATTGCTGGATGCCGAGACCGAGCTGAAGCTGGCCTATGCCTGGCGCGATCAGCGCGATGAGCGGGCGCTGCACCGGCTGGTCACCGCCTATATGCGGCTGGCGATTTCGATGGCGTCAAAGTTCCGCCGCTATGGCGCGCCGATGCCGGACCTGATTCAGGAGGCATCGCTGGGCCTTATGAAGGCGGCAGACAAGTTTGACCCGGACCGCGGCGTGCGGTTTTCGACCTATGCCGTGTGGTGGATCAAGGCCAGCATTCAGGACTATGTGATGCGCAACTGGTCGATGGTGCGCACCGGATCGACCTCCAGCCAGAAGGCGCTGTTTTTCAACCTGCGCCGGGTGCAGGCCAAGTTGGAGCGCGAGGCGTCGCAGCGCGGCGAAAAGCTGGACCAGTTCCAGCTGCGCCAGATGGTGGCGACCGAGGTGGGGGTGCCGCTGGCCGATGTCGAGATGATGGAGGGGCGGCTGTCGGGCTCTGATTTCTCGCTCAACGCCACACAATCGAGTGACGAGGACGGGCGCGAATGGATTGACGCGCTGGAAGATGACTGTGCGGGCGCGGCGGAACAGGTGGAGCTGTCGCATGATGCCGAATGCCTGCGCGGCTGGCTGGTGACAGCGATGCAGGCGCTGAACCCGCGCGAGCGGTTTATCGTGGCCGAGCGCAAGCTGCGCGACGAGCCGCGCACGCTGGAATCCTTGGGCGAAGAGCTGGGGCTGAGCAAGGAACGGGTGCGGCAGCTGGAGGCGGCGGCCTTTGCCAAGATGCGGCGCAACCTTGAAACCCAGTCGCGGGAAGTGCATCACTTTCTTTTATGAGAAACCTGATCCTGACTTTGAGCGTGGCCGTGGCCTTCGTGATGGGGGCCGCCGGTCTTGGTACTGCCACGGCGGCGCAGATCGACGCAAAGGCGCTGGACAGCCTGCCGCCCGCCGATGTGGTGGTGCTGGGCGAGGTGCATGACAACCCCGCGCACCATTTCAATCAGGCGCGGGCGGTGTTTTCGCTGACCCCGAAGGCGGTGGTCTGGGAGCAGCTGTCTGCGGACGCGGCGACACGGGTGCCGGCGGATCTGGGCGACAGGGACGCTGTGGCGCGGGCGCTAAGGTGGGACCAGAGCGGCTGGCCTGATTTTGCGATGTATTATCCGATCTTTGTCGCCGCACGCGACGCGCGGCATTACGGGGCCGAAGTGCCGCGCGATCTGGCGCGGCGGTCGGTGTCTGAGGGCGCGCTGGCGGTGATGCCGGATGGTCCCGGTCTGGCGCGGGCGTTGCCAGAGGCCGAACAGGCCGCGCGTGAGGCGGAACAGATGGCCGCGCATTGCGATGCGATGCCGGCGGACCTGTTGCCCGGCATGGTGCAGGCGCAGCGGTTGCGCGATGCCTATCTGGCGCAGGCGGTGCTGCAGGCGCTGGAGGAGGTGGGGCCGCCGGTGGCGGTGATCACCGGATCGGGCCATGCCCGCACCGATTGGGGCGTGCCTGCGGTGCTGGCCGGGGCCGCGCCCGGCCTGTCGGTGTTGTCGGTCGGGCAGATGGAAGGCGCGGCGGTGGAAGATGCGCCGTTCGATCTGTGGCTGGTGACGGAAGCGGTGGAGCGCGACGACCCCTGTGCTGCGTTTCGCTGACGGGGTGTTGCCTTTGGCAGGCTTTGCGCCCTAACGTCCGGGGACAAACAGGGGGCGTGACATGCTGGCCGGAAAACGGGTGCTGTTGATCATTGGCGGCGGGATTGCGGCCTATAAGTCGTTGGAACTGATCCGGCTTTTGCAAAAGGCGGGCGCCTCGGTGGTGCCGGTGCTGACGCGGGCGGGCGCGGAGTTTGTGACGCCTTTGAGTGTGTCGGCGCTGTCCGGGCACAAGGTGTATCAGGAGCTGTTCGATCTGACCGATGAGGCAGAGATGGGGCATATCCAGCTGTCCCGCGCCGCTGACCTGTTGGTGGTGGCCCCGGCAACGGCGGATCTGATGGCGAAAATGGCGGGCGGGCGGGCCGATGATCTGGCCTCGACCTTGCTTCTGGCGACCGACAAGCGGGTGTTGGTGGCCCCGGCGATGAATGTGCGGATGTGGGGGCACCCGGCGACGCAGCGCAATCTGGCGGCTTTGCGCGGTGACGGGGTGCTGATGACCGGCCCCAATGAGGGCGAGATGGCCTGCGGCGAATACGGGCCGGGGCGGATGGCGGAACCGGTGGAGATTGTGGCGGCGATCAGTGCCGCGCTGGGCGGCGGGCCGTTGGCGGGGCGGCATGTGCTGGTGACCTCCGGCCCGACGCATGAGCCGATTGATCCGGTGCGCTATATTGCCAACAGGTCGAGCGGCGCGCAGGGCACGGCGCTTGCGGCAGCTTTGCGCGATCTGGGGGCACGGGTGACGTTTGTGACCGGGCCCGCGACAGTGCCCGCGCCCGGTGGCGTGGATGTGGTGCGGGTCGAGACGGCGGCGCAGATGCTGGCGGCGGTGCAGGCCGCCTTGCCCGCCGATGCGGCGGTGATGGCGGCGGCGGTGGCCGATTGGCGGGTGGCCAATGCGGGCGCGCAGAAGATGAAGAAGGACGGAGCGGGGCAGGCCCCGAGGCTGGAGTTTGCCGAGAACGCCGATATTCTGGCGACGGTCTCGCAGGGGGCCATGCGCCCGCGTCTGGTGGTGGGCTTTGCTGCCGAGACCGAGGCGGTGGTAGAGCATGCGACCGCCAAGCGCCTGCGCAAGGGCTGTGACTGGATCGTGGCCAATGATGTCTCCCCTGCGACCGGCATCATGGGCGGGGCCGAGAATGCGGTGACGGTGATCACTGACGCCGGAGCCGAGGTCTGGCCGCGCATGACCAAGGATGCCGTGGCGCGGCGGTTGGCGGAAAAGATTGCGGAGGCGTTGCAATGACCCCGGTGGTAAAGATCGTGTTTGAAGACTGGGCGGACCGGGATCTGCCCTTGCCGGGGTATGAGACTGCGGGGGCGGCGGGGGCCGACATCCGCGCCAATCTGCCGCCCGAAATGCGGGCGGCGGGGTTCACCCTTGCGCCGATGCAGCGGGCGATCTGCCCGACCGGGATACGGGTGGAGGTTCCGCTGGGGTTCGAGATGCAGATCCGGCCCCGCTCGGGGCTGGCGACGAAATCGGGCATCACCCTGCCCAACACGCCGGGCACCATCGACAGCGATTATCGCGGCCCGCTGGGGGTGGCCTTGGTCAACCTGTCGGATCAACCCTACACCGTGCAGCATGGCGACCGGGTGGCGCAGATGATCGTGGCCCCGGTGGTGCAGGCCGCGTTTGCGGTGGTGGAGAGCTTGGGCGAGACCGCGCGCGGCGCGGGCGGGTTCGGGTCAACCGGGCGGTCATGATCGGAAAAATGGCATGATCGGCGCATTCGCATGATCGGCCTGCTGGGCTTTGTCGCGGTGTTTGCGGGCGGGCGCTGGCTGGGTTGGCCTGCGCGCTGGGTCTGGCTGCTGGCCTGGGGCTGGCTCTTGGTGCTGCTGCTGGCGCATGCTCCCTTCATGCCGCCAGAGCTGGGCGCGTTTGTCGGCGGCGAGTTTCGCGGCTGGTTCGTGCTGGGGGTGCTGGCGGCGCTGGTCCTCGCGTATCGCGCAGTTTTGGGCCGGGTGCGCAGGCGGGTGACGCCGGTGGTGGAGGCCAAGCCGGGGGCGTTCTCAAAGGTGGAGCTGGACCGCTACGCCCGCCACATCATGCTGCGCGAAATCGGCGGGCCGGGGCAGAAAAGCCTGAAGGCGGCAAAGGTGCTGGTGGTCGGGGCAGGCGGGCTTGGCTCGCCCGCGCTCCTGTATCTGGCGGCAAGCGGCGTGGGCGTGATCGGGGTGATTGATGGCGACGGGGTCGAGGGATCGAACCTGCAACGCCAGATCATCCATACCGATGCGCGCATCGGGATGCCAAAGGTGTTCTCGGCAGAAATCGCGATGAAGGCGCTGAACCCGTTCATCGAGGTGCGGCCCTATCACCGGCGGCTGGACGCGGATTTGGCGGCAGAGCTGGTGGCGGAGTATGATCTGGTGCTGGACGGCACCGACAACTTCGACACCCGCTATCTGGTGAACCGGGTGTGCGCAGCGGCGGGCAAGCCGTTGATTGCAGCGGCGATCACCCAATGGGAGGGGCAGATCAGCCTGTATGATCCGGCGCAAGGCGGCCCTTGTTTCGAATGCGTTTTCCCGGTGCGGCCCGCGCCGGGCATGGTGCCGACCTGCGCCGAGGCCGGGGTGGCGGCCCCGCTGCCCGGCGTGATCGGCGCGATGATGGCGATGGAGGCGGTGAAGCATCTGACCGGCGCGGGGCAGGGCCTGCGCGGCCGGCTGATGATCCACGACGCGCTTTATGCCGAGACGCGGGTGATCGGGGTGAAGCGGCGCGCGGGCTGCGCGGCCTGTGGCGGGCTGTAGCACTGCACGGAACAGCGCGCGCGGAATGAGCGGTCAGAGCGGACCGCTGCGACACCCCGCCTGCGCCCTCGCCAGCATCGGAAGGATCAGACCCCACCGGGTTTCCTGAGGCGGCCCAGAGGGTTCGAAGCCGAGTTTCCTGTAGGCGGCAATGGCCTGTGCATTGTCCGGATGCGGATCAGTCGCGATCACCGGCGCCCCGTCATCGAACAGAGCCTGCAGCCTTGTGCGGATAAAGGCCGGGCCATGACCCAAACCGATCATATCCGGCTCTCCGATAAACTGGTCAATTCCACGCGCGCCCGCAGGCAGATGCGCGAAATGGTGATCGTTCCAGCCGTGAACGGTGTAGTCCTGCATGAAACCAAAGGGGCGTGCATGATAGGATACGATCCGGCGTGAAACGCGGGGATCGGCCAGATCCGGTGCGGTATAAGGCTCCTGTGACCCCCACCACTTCCGGACATGCGGGTGTGATTGCCATGCCGTGAGCAAATCGAGATCACCCACCGCGACCTTGCGAAAGCTGTATGCACTGGGCGCCATCATGCGCCGAGTTTAGCAGATCGGCCAAAGGTTGGAAGATGTGCCTGACACCGGACCGCCCCCTTTGCCCTCACGTGCCGTTGCGGGGCGCGCAGCAGGCTGCGCTTTGTGGCTTTGAGTATTTGGAAAGCAGCAAAGCCTTTGCGCTCGCGTAAACCTTTGCACGGGCGCTGTGCATTGCACCTTTCTGAAATACTCCCCGCGCGGCGCGCGTCCGACCTTTGATCAGCGTGCCGCGTCAGGCCTTGCGCGGCACCAGCCCGGCCAAAGCCCGGCTGACGGTGCCGGAGGTCGAGGGGCGCTCGACCGCAACAAAGGGCATCGGGCGGCACAGATCGATGGCGGCGAGGCCGACGCGGGCGGTGAGCGCGCCGTTGACCACGCCTTCGCCAAAGCGGCGCGAGAGTTTTGACAGCACACCGCCACCTGCGACCGAGCCGATCAGGTCATCGGTCAGCGCCAGCGCGCCAGCGGCCAAGAGCGAGGCGAAGACGCGGCGCAGCAGCCCCCACGACCCCAGCGCGCCCGAGCGCCCGCCGTAGATCTCGGCAATGCGGCGGATCATGCGCAGGTTGGCGACCAGAGCGGTGGCCACATCGGCCAGCGCCAGCGGCACCAGTGCCGTGACCATGGCGACCTGCCGCGCTGCTGCCTCGACCTCGGCGCGGGCGCGGGCGTCGAGGGGGGGCAGCAGTTCGGCCTCGGCCAGCGACAGGAGGGCGTCGGCGTCCAGCACTTCAGCCTCGCGCTCGGCCAGCCGGGCGCGGCCCCAGGCGGTATCGGGGCGGGCGGCGTAGAGGCTGACGAGTGATGCCACGGTGCGGCGGGCGGATTTCAGGTCGGCGGTCTGGCGGGCGGTGATGGCGGCCTGCCGCAGGTGGTCAAGCCTCATGAGCCGCATGTAGGCCGACCATTCGCGCCCCGCCAGCAGCACGGCGGCCAGCAGCGCCAGCACCAGAAGCACGCCCGCGACCCAGCCCAGCAGGGCATTGCGGGCAAAGAGGTCAGTCACGAAATCATAACCCGCAACCGAGAGCGCAAAGGTGAAGAAGGCGGTGAACGCCCAGAGCGCAAAGCGCGCCAGCGGCGAGCGCGGCGCGCGGATGCGGGCGGCCAGCTGCATCGCCTGCCCCTGCGGCAGGTCATCCGGCACCGGGGCGGCGGTGGAGGGATCGACCTCATCCTCAAGTTCCAGAATCAGCGGCTTACGCGGGGGCGGGGGGGGCAGGTCGGTCACAGCCGGTCTCCGATCAGGAATTCGGCGGCCCGGTCCAGCCTTATGTGCGGCGGGCCCTCGCCGGGTTTGAGGGTCATGCGGGCGGGGGCAAAGCCCATCAGCGAGAAATCGGCATCCAGCCAACGCTCGGCGCCTTCGCGGGCGGGGGCCAGGATGCGCGCGGGGTCGGTCGGCAGATCGCCCGCATACATCGCGGCCTGTTTGCCGGTGGAGATCAGCCGCCCGCGCACCAGATCGAGCGGCGCGCCATCACGCTGCACAGAGTCTTCGACCGTGGCGCGCAAGCTGGCCAGCGACAGCGCCATGGTGCGTGCGCCGGAAAAATCGGCGCGGCGGCGGGCGTCGGACAGCAGTGCCTCGGTGATCGCGGTCAGGGCGGGATGCTGGTGATGGTGCAGGTGATCGGCCTTGGTCGCGGCGAACAGGATCTTTTCCACCCGCTTGCCGCCCAGAATGCGGCTGAGCCAGCCATTGGCCCCGGGGCGGAAGGCGGTGAGAATTTCGGCCATGGTGCGGCGCAGGTCTTCGACCGCGCGCGGACCGGCATGGATGGCGCCCAGCACATCCATCAACACCACCTGCCTGTCGATGCGCGAGAAATGGTCGCGGAAAAACGGTTTGACCACCTTGGCCTTATACGCCTCATACCGCCGCTCCATCTCACGCCAGAGGCTGCCGCGCGGGGTGCTGGCGGGCAGGGGCAAAGGCGCAAAGGTCAGCACGGGCGAGCCTGCCAGTTCCCCCGGCAGCAGGAACCGCCCCGGCGTCAGGTCAGACCAGCCCTTGCCGCGTGCGGCCTGCAGATAGGCGGTGAAAGCGGCGGCGAGGCCCTGGGCGCGCGGCTCGTCCAGCGCCAGCGACCCATCCTCGGCCCGGGCCTGCGCCATGAAATCGGCAGCCTCGGGGCGTTTGGCGATGCGGGTCAGCGTTTCCTCGGCCCAGCGGGTATAGTCCTTGTCCAGAAGCGACAGATCCAGCAGCCATTCGCCGGGGTAATCCACAATGTCGAGGTGCAGGCGCGTATTGCCGGTCAGCCCCAGAAACCCCGAGGGCCGCAGCCGGAACGACAGCCGCAGTTCCGACACCGCGCGGGTGGATTGCGGCCAGCGCGGATCGCTGCCCATCAGGTCGGTCAGGTGGGCCTCGAAGTCAAAGCGCGGCAGGGTCAGGTCGGGCTGGGGCTGCAGGAGCACCGTCTCGATCCGGCCCTGCGCCTGCGCCATCAGTTGCGGCATCCGGCCCCGGTCCAGCAGGTTGGCGACCAGCGCGGTGATGAACACGGTCTTGCCGGCCCCCGACAGGCCGGTGACGCCCAGTCGCAGGGTGGGGTCGAACAGATCGGTCACCGATCCCGTCAGCCCTTCAAAGCTGCGGGTGATGCCATCAGTCAGGGAAGACAGGACCAATCGGATATTCCTTCTGCTTGCCTCTACATAGGCAGCTATGCCCCGGCTGTGTAGGGGGAAAGCCCGACCGACCGGCGCACCCCTCTGCCGGATTGCTGCTTTGAAAATACTCCCGCGCGGAGCGCTTCCGCACTTAGCCGCCCGCGCCGGGCTTGCAGTGGGGGGCAAATCGGGTAAGGAACAGCCATGCCACGTTTTGCGCTGAAAATCGACTATGACGGTGGCCCGTTTCAGGGCTGGCAACGGCAGGCTGCTCATCAGCCGTCGGTGCAGGCTGCGGTCGAGGCGGCACTGTCACGGCTGCAGCCGGGGCCGCACACCATTGCTGCCGCCGGGCGCACCGATGCGGGCGTGCATGGCACCGGGCAGGTGGCGACGGTGGATCTGGTGCGTGAGTGGGAGCCGTACCGGCTGTCCGAGGCGCTGAACTGGCATCTGAAGCCGGCGCCGGTGGCGATCATCGGTGCCGCGCGCGTGCCGGACGATTTTCACGCCCGGTTTTCCGCGACCGAGCGGCGCTATCTGTTCCGGCTGGTGGCGCGGCGCGCGCCGGTCACGCATGACCGGGGCCGGGTCTGGCAGGTGCTGAACCCGGTGGATACGGGGGCGATGCGGGCGGCGGCGGCGCATCTGATCGGGCACCACGATTTCACCACCTTCCGGTCGTCGCTCTGTCAGGCACAGTCGCCGATGAAGACTCTGGATGAGATTTCCATTTCCGAGCACGCCTATGCGGGCGGGGTGGAGTATCGCTTTATCCTGCGCGCCCGCAGTTTCCTGCACAATCAGGTGCGCTCGATCGTCGGCACGCTGGAGCGGGTCGGGGCGCGGACCTGGGCACCAGAGGATGTGAACGCGGCGTTGGAGGCGCGCAACCGCGCGGCCTGTGGCCCGGTCTGTCCGCCGCAGGGGCTGTATCTGACCGGGGTGGGCTATCCGGTGGATCCCTTTGCTTGAACCTGTCGCCTGACGGGTTAGGCTCTGCCCCAAAGCTGGGAGGCAGAGATGACAAAACCAACACTGTTTATCGCGCGCAAGCTGCGCGACGTGGTCGAGGCGCGGGCGGCGCGGGACTACGAGGTGATTCTGAACCCCGGGGACCGGCTGTTCAGCCGGGAAGAGCTGATCTCCACGTGTCGCACGGTGGATGCGGTCTTGCCCTGCCATTCTGAGCGGTTCAGTGCCGATGTGATTGCTGCGCTGGGGCCAAGACTGAAGATCATCGCCAATCACTCGGTGGGCACGGATCACGTCGATCTGGTGGCGGCAAAGGCGGCGGGGATCGTGGTGACCAACACGCCGGACGTGTTGTCGGATGCCACGGCCGAGACTGCCATGCTGTGCATGCTGGGGGCGGCGCGGCGCGGGGCCGAGGGCGATGCGATGATCCGGGCGGGCAAGTGGGATTTCTGGTCACCCGCCTTCATGGTCGGGCGGCAAGTGACGGGCAAGCGCTTTGGCGTGCTGGGCATGGGCCGGGTGGGGCAGGTCACGGCAGAGCGGGCGCGCGGCTTTGGCATGCAGGTGCATTACCACAACCGCCGCCGCTTGCCCGATCATCTGGAAAAGGGCGCGGTCTTTCATGACACGCTGGAGGGGCTGCTGGCGGTGTCGGATGTGCTGAGCCTGCATTGCCCCTCGACCCCGCAGAATGCCGGGATCATCAATGCGCGTACGCTGGCGCTGCTGCCGGAGCGGGCTGTGCTGGTGAACACGGCGCGGGGCGGGCTGGTGGATGAGGCGGCGCTGGTTGACGCGTTGACCTCGGGGAGGTTGTTTGCGGCGGGGCTGGACGTGTTTCAGACCGAGCCCGGCGGCAACCCGGCGCTTGCGGCGCTGCCGAACGTGTTCTTGTTGCCGCATATCGGCTCGGCCACCGAAGAGACCCGCGATGCGATGGGGTTTCGCGCGCTGGACAATCTGGACGCGTTTTTTGCCGGACAGGAGCCGGGTGACCGGGTGGCATAAACCGGGGTCTATACCGATGATTGGGTAGACGTGGTAAAACAAACTTACCAGTGCTTGCTTTTCGCGCCCCCTGCATTAGACTTTCCGCAGATAACAGGTCGCGAGGAGCGGCCATAATCGTCTGGGAGGACACCATATGACTGATACCCGCGACACCGGGCTTTCCCGTCGTTCGTTCCTGCGCAAAGGTGCGCTGGGCGGCTCTGCCGCCGCCGCTGCCTCGGTGCTGGCGGCCCCTGCCGTTCTGGCGCAGGCCCCGCTGGTGATGAAGATGCAGACCTCGTGGCCTGCGTCGGACATCTGGATGGATTTCGCGCGCCAGTATGTGACGCGGGTAGAAGAAATGTCGGGCGGGCGTCTGAAGATCGACCTGCTGCCCGCCGGTGCGGTGGTCGGCGCATTTCAGGTGATGGATGCCGTGCATGACGGCGTGATCGACGCCACCCACACCGTGCCAGTCTATTGGTACGGCAAGCACAAGGCGGCATCGTTCTTTGGCACCGGGCCGGTGTTCGGCGGCTCGGCCTCGACCATGCTGGGCTGGTTCTATGAGGGCGGCGGGGCAGAGTTCTACCGCGAACTGACGCAGGATGTGCTGGGCCTGAACGTGATCGGCTTCATGGGGATGCCGATGCCAGCCCAGCCCTTCGGCTGGTTCAAGACCGAAGTGAACACGGTCGCCGACATTCAGGGCTTCAAATACCGGACCGTGGGTCTGGCGGCTGACCTGCTGCAGGCGATGGGCATGTCGGTGGCGCAGCTGCCGGGCGGCGAGATCGTGCCCGCGATGGAACGCGGCGTGATCGACGCGTTCGAGTTCAACAACCCGTCGTCTGACCGCCGCTTTGGCGCGCAGGACGTGGCCAAGAACTACTACCTGTCGTCCTATCATCAGGCGTCGGAAGCGTTTGAATTCACCTTCAACCGGGATTTCTTTGAAGATCTGGAACCCGATCTGCAGGCGATCCTGAAGTACGGGGTTGAAGCTTCGGCCACGGCAAACCTTGCACTGGCACAGCGCGAGTATTCCAAGGATCTGGCAGAGCTGCAAAGCGATGCCGGTGTCACCGTGCACCGTACCTCGCCCGAGATTCTTGCCGCGCAGCTGGAAGCATGGGACAAGCTGATCGTCGATCTGGAAGCCGACGCGTTCAACAAAAAGGTCATGGACAGCCAGCGCGCCTGGGTTGAGCAGGTGTCGTATTACGAGCTGATGGGTGCGCCGGATCTGGGGCTCGCATACGAGCATTACTTCCCCGGCAAACTGAAACTGTAATCTGATCCGGGGGCGCGGCTGACGCGCCCCGTTTCATCTGCGCCGCGATTCCTGCTGCGGGCTGATCTGCCCGCGTGACTGCTTGAACGGAGTTCCCCACATGCTCGGGTATATTCGCTTTGCCGACCAGCTGTCCGCGTGGTTTGGCAAGACCTTTGGCTGGCTGATCATTCTGATGACCTTTGGCATGGCCTATGAGGTGCTGGTCCGCTACGCGTTCAACCGTCCGACGCCCTGGGCGCTGGACCTGAGTTTCATCATGTATGGCACGCTGTTCATGATGGGCGGGGCCTATACCCTGTCGCGCGGCGGGCATGTGCGGGGCGATTTCATCTATCGCACCTGGCGGCCGCAGACGCAGGCGCTGGTCGATCTGGTGCTGTATGTCCTGTTCTTCTTTCCCGGCATTCTGGCGCTGGTGTTCACCGGCTGGAAATACTCGGCCCGGTCGTGGGGCTATGCCGAAGTGTCGGTGAACAGCCCGGCGGGGATTCCGATCTATCAGTTCAAATCGGTGATCGTTGCGGCGGGTATCCTGCTGCTGATTCAGGGGCTGGCGCAGGTGTTCCGCTGCATCATCTGCATGCGCACCGGCGAATGGATGCACGCTGATGAAGATGTCGAGGAAACCGAACAATTGCTGATCAGGCAGGCGGCTGAGGCTGCCGCCGCGGCAGCCGCCAAAGCCCAAAGGTAATCGGCCAAAACGCCGCCCCATTCCCGGAGTTCGCACACGTGACCGACCCGCAAATCGCCCTTATGATGCTGGGCATCTTTATTGCCTTTGTCTTTCTGGGCTTCCCGATTGCCTTTACGCTGATGGCGCTTGGCATTGCCTTTGGCTATTACGCCTACTTTGATCCCAGCCGGATGTGGCGCGGCTATAACCGGCTGACCGAGGATGCGGGGTGGTGGGACAGCACCAGCCTGTGGATCGAGGGGTTTTACAACAACCGGATCTTCGACCTGTTCGTGAACCAGACCTATACGGTGATCTCGAACGAGGTGCTGACCGCGATCCCGCTGTTCCTGTTCATGGGCTATATCGTTGAACGCGCGAACATCGTTGACAAGCTGTTCGGTACGCTGGCGATTGCCACCCGCAACATTCCCGGGTCCATGGGTGTCGCGGCGCTGCTGACCTGTGCGCTGTTTGCCACCGCAACGGGGATCGTGGGCGCGGTTGTCACGCTGATGGGGCTGCTGGCACTGCCGCAGATGCTGAAAGCGCGCTATGACCATTCCTTTGCCACCGGCATCATCTGCGCGGGCGGCACGCTGGGCATTCTGATTCCGCCGTCGATCATGCTGATCGTCTATGCGGCGTCTTCGGGTGTGTCGATTGTGCGGCTCTATGCGGCGGCCTTGCTGCCGGGCTTTACGTTGGTGGGGCTGTATCTGATCTATATCATCGGGCGGTCGATCCTGAACCCCAAGCTCGCGCCCAAACCGACGCTCGAAGAAATGCCCGAGGTTCCGTGGAGCAAGCTGATCGTGATGCTTGCCACCAGCTTCTTCCCGCTGGCCTTCCTGATCTTTGCGGTGCTGGGGTCGATCCTGTTCGGTCTGGCGACCCCAACCGAGGCCGCATCAATCGGCGCATTGGGCGGCATGCTGCTGGCGGTCGGCTACCGGGCGATGACGTTCCAGCGCCTGCGCGAAAGCGTCTACCTGACGGTGCGGACCACCGCGATGGTGTGCTGGCTGTTCGTCGGCTCCTACACCTTCTCGGCCGTGTTCAGCTATCTGGGCGGCGAGCATGTGATTGCCGATTTCGTCATGGGTCTGGATCTGACGCCGATCCAGTTCCTGATACTGGCGCAGGTGATCATCTTCCTGCTGGGCTGGCCGCTGGAATGGTCCGAGATCATCATCATCTTTGTGCCGATCTTCCTGCCGCTGCTGCCCTTGTTCGGGATTGATCCGTTGTTCTTTGGCGTGCTGGTGGCGCTGAACCTGCAGACCTCGTTCCTGACTCCGCCAATGGCGATGAGTGCGTATTATCTCAAGGGCATCGCGCCGCCGCAGATCAAGCTGACCGAGATTTTCGCGGGCGTGCTGCCCTATTGCGGCATGGTGATCATCTGCATGGTGCTGCTCTATGTCTTCCCGCAGATCGTGTTCAGCCTGCCGGAGGCATTCTATGGGCCGGGCCGATAAGGTGGTGGATCTGACCGGCTTTGGCGCAGTGGTATTGCGCGACCGTCTGGCCTCGGGTGCTTTGCGCGCGGTCGAGGTGGTGGAGGCTTACCTTGCCCGCATCGCCGTGGTGGAGCCGCAGGTGCAGGCCTGGGCCTGGCTGGATGGCGACTACGCTCTGGAACAGGCGCGCACGCTGGATGCGCGCAGGCTGGCCGGGCGGCCGATCGGGCCGCTGCACGGGGTGCCGGTGGCGTTGAAGGACATCATCGACACCAAGGGCATTCCCACGGCGAACGGGCTGGCGGTGGACGCCGGACGGGTGCCGTCAGAGGATGCGTGGATCGTGGCGCGGCTGCGCGCGGCGGGGGCGATCATCCTGGGCAAGACGGTGACGACCGAGGGCGCCTATATGCACCCCGGCAAGACCCGCAATCCGCACAATGCCGCGCATACGCCGGGCGGGTCTTCGCAAGGTTCGGCGGCGGCGGTGGCGGCGGGCATGGTGCCCTTGGCCATCGGCACGCAGACGGGTGGGTCGGTGATCCGGCCAGCGGCCTATTGCGGGGTGGTGGGGATGAAGCCCAGCTTTGGGCTGATCCCGCGCACCGGGATTTTGCCGCAATCGCCGTTCCTGGATACGGTGGGGGTGTTCGCCCGCACTGTCGAGGATGCGGCCTTGCTGGTCGAGGTGCTGGCGGGCCATGATCCGGCGGACAGCGCGACCGAGGCCGTGCCGGTGCCGCGTCTGCTGGATGTGACGCTGGCAAAGGTGCCGGTGACGCCGATGTTTGCCTTTCTGCGCCCACCCGGATGGGATGAGGCCGACCCGCAGATGCGGGCGGCGGTCGAGGAAGTGGCGGCGCTCTTGGGCGAGCAGTGCTTTGACGCCGATCTGCCGGGGCTGAGTGAGGTGGCGGCGATCCGGCAGCGGATCAACTTTGCCGAGATGGCCAAGTGTTATTACGGGATCGAGCGGCGCGGGCGCGATCAGATGTCTGACGTGCTGGTTGCTGCGATGGATGAGGGCAAGGCGGTGCTGGCGCGCGATTATCTGGCGGCGCTGGATTGGCGCGGGCTGCTGAATGCGGCCCTGAACCCGGTGTTTGAGCGCTGTGACGCGATCCTGTGCCCGGCGGCCCCCGGCCCCGCGCCCGAGGGGCTGGCGTTTACCGGATCGGCGATCTTCAACGGGCTGTGGACGCTGGCCGGGGTGCCGGCGGTGACGCTGCCGCTGTTCTGGTCCGACAGCGGCTTGCCGATGGGCTTGCAGCTGGTGGGGCGGCGGGGCGATGATGCGCGCCTGTTGCGCACCGCGCGCTGGCTGATGGCGCATGTGGAAACGCAGGCAAAGGGAGGCGCAAGCCAATGAACAATGTGATGGCGCTGTTTGCGTTTGCGGTGTTGCTGGGGTTTCTGGGAATCCTGCTGTGGCATGTACCGCGCTGGGATCTGATCGGGGTGGTCAGCGTGACGGTGGCGTTGGCCGGATGGGATCTGATCACCAACCTGCGCAAACGTGGCTAGGGCCGCGCGGCCAGCGGTGACGCTGGACGCGCGTGGTATCAGCTTTGCGGGCGTTCGGCCCAGCCTGCGAAGATGCGTTCCAGCACCAGAACCGCATAATACAGCAGGATGCCGAGGGCGGCGAGGGCGATCAGCACCGCAAACATCAGCGGGTAGTCGCCATTGGTTTCGCCCGATTTGAACAGCGCGCCAAGGCCGCGGCCATGGGGGGCCACGATCTCCACCAGATTGGTGCCGATAAAGGCCAGCGTGACCGAGACCTTGAGCGCGCCAAAGAACTCGGGCAGGGTTTTGGGCAGGGCGATCTTCTGAAAGATCGTCAGCCGCGATGCGCCAAGGCTGCGCAGAATGTCGCGGTATTCGGGTTCCAGCGTCGAGAGGCCAATGCCGACCGAGACGGCGATCGGGAAAAAGCTGATCAGAAACGCCATCAGTACGGTGTTGAAATCATGCTGGCCGATGAAGATCAGGCTGATCACCGGCACCAGCGTCGCCTTCGGGATCGCGTTGAACCCGACCAGCAACGGGTAAAGCCCGTCACGGGCGATGCGGGAAAAGCCCATGATCATGCCGACGAGGGTGCCGAACAGCACCGCAAGGCCAAGACCGACAACGGTGCGCCACAGGGTCTGCCAGCCCATCTCAAGGAAAAGCCAGCGGAATTTCCAGAACGCGGGCGGCAGGTCGGAGGGCGAGGCCATTTTGTAATTCGGCCAGTCGTTGACCCAGACCAGCGACTCCCATGCCAGCAGGAACAGGATCACGGCCAGAATCGGCACGGCGATTTTCTGCAGGGTTTCCATCAGTGCACCTCTCCGTCGCGGCCTTGGGCAATGCGGATCTGGTCGCGCAGCGTGTGCAGCATGTCCTGCGCCTTTGGCTGATAGAGGATGTCGAGCGTGCGGTCGGCGGGCAGATCCACGTTCAGCACCATCTGGGTGCGGGCGGGGCGGCCCGACAGCACAAAGACCTGATCGCCCAGGAACACGCTTTCGCGCAGGTCATGGGTGATCAGCACGCAGGTAAAGGGTTCCGCCGCGCGCAGATCGCGCATGGTCTGCCACAGGTCTTCGCGGGTGAAATTGTCAAGCGCGCCAAAGGGTTCGTCCATGATCAGCACATCGGGCTTGTGCACGATGGCGCGGCACAGGCTGGCACGCTGGCGCATGCCGCCCGACAGCTCGCTGGGGCGTTTGGACTCGAAGCCCTTGAGGCCCACCATATCCAGCAGGTGCATGGCCCGCGCCTCGCGGTCGCGCTGCGCCATGCGGGGGGCGACGATTTCCAGCGGCAGGATCACGTTTTCAAGGATCGTGCGCCATTCCAGCAGCACCGGGTTCTGAAACGCCATGCCAACCGTCTTGCGCGGGCTGGTGACGCGTTCGCCATGCAGCCAGACCTCACCCTGATCCGGCTTCATCAGCCCGGCGACAAGCCGGGTGAGGGTGGATTTGCCGCAGCCCGAGGGGCCGACGACGGCGGCGAATTCGCCTTCGGGTACGGCGATGTTGAGGTTGTCCAGCACCGGTAGCGGGCCGGATTTGGTGCGGTAGGCGTGGGTGACGCCCTTGATCTCGATGAGGTTTGTCATGGGGTGCGCCGCCAGTCTCCGGGCGGCGGGGGCCTTATTGCATCATCAGGCTGCCATCGGCGGGCAGCCATGTCGGATCAAAATACAGCGCCGCATCGGGGGTGTTGGTGAAGGTGTAGACCGATTTGGTCTGCTCGATCGCCTTTTCCATCCGGGCGGCGTCGATGTTGCCAAGGCCGTTGGTCATGACCCAGTCGGTCATCACATTGTCCTTGATCGACAGCGCCAGACGCTCGCCCTCCAGCTCCGCATCGGCGGCGGGGTTGCGGGTGATCAGGCTGGCGATGGCGGCGTCGGGGTCGGCGACGGTGTCTTTCCAGCCCTTGGCAATGGCGCGCAGAAAGCCGGTCACGGCTTCGGGGTTGGCGGCGGCGAAGTCGGTGTTGACGATCACCGCATTGCCATAAAGCGCCACGCCGTGATCGGCCATCAGGATGACCGAAATATCATCGGCCGGAACGCCAAGGCGTTTGACGTTGAGGCTGGAGGTGAAGCTGAAGCCGGTGACGGCGGCCACCTTGCCTTCGGCCAGCATCGGTTCGCGGACCGGAAAGCCCACGGGTTCGACGGTGACGGTGGCCATGTCGATGCCGTTCTCGGCCGCAAAGATCGGAAACTGCGCCCAGGCGCCATCCGGCGGCGGCGCGCCAAGGATCTTGCCGGAGATGTCGCCGGGGGCGTTGATGCCCAGCGATTTGCGGCCAACCATGGCAAAGGGCGGCTTGTCATAGATCATCATCACCGCCGTGACCGGCGCGCCGGGGTTCTGGTCGAGGAATTTCATCAGGCTGTTGATATCGGCAAAGCCGACCGGATAGGCCCCGGTGGCCACTTTCGGGATCGCATCCAGCGAGCCCGCGCCCTCGGTGATCTCGACCGTCAGCCCCTCGGCAGCGAAGTGACCTTTGTCGAGGGCGACGAAATAGGGGGCGGCGGGGCCTTCGAATTTCCAGTCCAGCGCAAAGGGCATGGCGGTTTCGGCTTGGGCCGCCTGTGCCACCAGAAGTGCGGTGACAAGGCCGGACAGGGCGATACGGATCATGGGGCAGACTCCGGTTGGGGTTTTCCCAATTGGTCAAGATTACGCGACAGAGTCATAGGCCGGGCGCATAGGGTGATGGATTTTTGTGCGCCCATGCTTGCGGATTGTGCAGCGCCTTGGGGAGTGATGAAAAAGGTGCCGTTCTGGGGAGTGCCGTGGACTGAACGGCAAGCGCCGGGGGCCGCTGGGGACGCCTCCGGCGGGAGTTTTTGGCAAGCAGCAATCCGGCAGGGGTTTGCCGGATCGGGCCTGGGCGCAGAGCTCAGGCGAAGAGCGCGGGGACCAGCGCGCCGCGGGACTGGATGACCTGCGCGGCGAGGGCCGTTGCGGCCTGTGCGGCGCGGTCTTCAGTCTCGCCCATGGCCAGATGGGCGAGAAAGCCGCCGGCAAAGCTGTCGCCTGCGGCGGTGGTGTCGACGATCTGCGCGACCGGGGTCGCGGCGTGCTGCCGGCTGCCGTGATCGGCGGACCACAGGGTCACGGGACCGCCGCCATCCTTGACCACGACGCGGTTTGCCCCGGCCTGCTGATAGCGGGCGATAGTGTCGGCGGCGGTCTGGTCGCCCCAGAGGCCGGTTTCTTCGTCAAACGAGGGCAGCACGATGTCGGCGACCGATGCGCCCAGCATCACGCCGTCACGCATGGCATCGGCCCCGTCCCAAAGGCGCGGGCGCAGGTTGGTGTCAAAGGCGATCAGGCTGCCCCTGGCGCGGGCGCGGGCAAGGCCTGCGCAAAAGCTGCGGCGGTGGTCGGGTGACAGGATGGCAAGGGTGATGGCGGAAAAATGGATGATGGTGCGCCCGTCGAGGGTGGTTTCCAGCCAGTCGGGGTCATCGGCCAGCATCCGGGCCGCCGACTGGCCGCGCCAGTAGGAAAAGCTGCGTTCGCCGTCGCGCAGGCTGATCATGTACAGGCCCACGGTCCGGTCGGGCAGGCGGCGCAGGGCGGTGGTGTCGATGCCTTCACCGGCGATGAATGCAGCCATTTCATCCGAGACCGCATCGGTGCCGATGGCCGAGCCATAGGCGACAGACCAGTCTGCGGGCAAAAGGCGGCGGGCATACCAGGCGGTGTTGAAGGTATCCCCCGCGAAACCGCGCGCATAGTCGCCAGAGGCGGTGGGTGACAGCTCTACCATGCATTCGCCAATGCTCAACAGGGATTTCGACATGGGTTCGGCTCCTATCCTCACGCGGTGGCTGACGTTAGCCGAGGGATACGGGGGCTGCAACCGGGGGGCTTGCTGCCGGAGGATCTGCACAGAGGCCGGATATTTGCGCACCGCGCCGGGCCGGAGAGCACCGGGCGAGCATGGCAGGGCAGGGGAAAGCAGCCCGATCTGGCTGGCACTTGCTTTTCCGGCGTGTTGCTGCGGGATATGGCATAGACTGAGACTTGGTGGCAAAGAGCGGCGGTCCTGGAGGGTTGGCGGATGAGTGATGACGCGGCGCGATATATTTCCAAAGGGGTGGCCCATGTCGAGCTGCCCGCCATGGCCAGCCCGGTCGCGGTCAGCTTTGTGTTGCTGCCGAAATTCACCATGCTGGCCTTTGCTTCGGCCATCGAGCCGTTGCGGATCGCCAATCAGCTGACCGGGCAGGCGTTGTTCCGCTGGCAGGTGCTGTCGGCGGACGGGCAGGCGGTGGCCTGTTCGAACGGGGTGCCGGTGATGGTGGACGGGGCTTACGGCGCGGTCCAGCCCGAGGGGATCGTGCTGGTCTGTTCCGGGGTGGAGCCGGAGCTGCAGACTTCGGCCGCACTGGCGGACTGGATGCGTGGGTTGTGGCGGCGGGGGCGGATCGTCGGGGGGCTGTGTACCGGGGCCTATGCGTTGGCGCGCGCCGGTATCCTGAAAGGGCGGCGGTTTACCCTGCATTGGGAGAATCTGACAGGCTTTGCCGAGACCTTTCCCGATCTGACGGCCGCGCGGCAAGTGTTCTGCATTGATGACCGGATCGTCACCTGCGCCGGCGGTGTCGCGGCGGCCGATCTGATGCTGGAAATCATCCACGAGCGCTTTGGCATCACCCTCAGTCAGGAAGTGATGAACATGTGCCTGCTCGCTCAGCGGCGCAGGCAGGGCGATGAGCAGATGACATCGCTGGCTGCCCGGCTGGGCACGCGCCATGAAAAGCTGATCGAGGCGGTGGCGTTTCTGGAAGCGCGGATCGAAGAGCCGTTTGATCTGGACGCCTGTGCCGCGCAGCTGGACCTGTCGCGGCGGCAGATCGAGCGGCTGTTCAGCCGCTACATGGGCGTGACCCCGGTGCGTTATATGAATGATCTGCGCCTGCAACATGGCCGCGCGCTGCTGGCGGAAACCGATATGAGTGTGACCGAGGTGGCGATTGCCTGCGGCTATGCCAGCAGCTCACATTTTTCCAAGTCTTTCCGGGTGAAATACGGGGTTTCGCCCTATCGCTTTTCGCATTTTGGCAAGTAGCCTGCGGGCGCAAATGCAGCGCTTTTCAGGTTGCTCGCCCGGCAGTTGCAGACTGTTTCCCGTTTCGCTCATACTTCTGCCGAGTTCGTCTGGATTGTTGCTGTTTTACAATAGCCAAAGGTTTAACGCCTTGGTACGGTTTCTGTAATAAAAACACGAGCAGACTAAAAAAAGGTGCAGGTATGGGAACGGGCTCTCGGGGCACGTTCGTAATTTCCTGGTCACAGACAGAGATAGACGGCCTGAGTGCCGCCCCGTTGGATGGTCTTGCCGTCGGCGCCTCTTGGCGCTGGTCCGGTCGGCCCGTCCGCGTGGATGGTCAGGGCGGGATGCTTCTGCTGGAGGGGGCCGAGGGAATTGCGGACATTCGCAGGCGGGCGGCGAAAATGGTGCGCCGCCTGATTGGCGTTGCAGTCACGGGTGAGGCGGTTGCCGCGCCCGGGGCAGAGGCCGACGAAGAAGAGGCTCCGGATCAGGGTTTTATCGTGACGGATGGCCATCAAAGCTGGTCTGTCACCATTCTGCCGGTGCCGGATACGGGGGCGCGGCTGCTGATGTTTGTCGGCGAACTGCCGCCGCCGGGGCAGGATCTGTGGGTGGTGCGCACCGCGATCGACCGCACCCATTCCGGCGCGGGGGCCAAGGTGGCGGGCGGGGTGATCTGCTTTACGCCGGGCACGCGCATTGCCACGCCGACCGGCGCGCGGCTGATCCAGGATCTGCGCCCGGGCGACCGCATTCTGACCAAGGACAACGGCGCGCAGGACATTCTGTGGACCGGCACCCGCCGGATGAGCGGTGCGCGGCTGTATGCGATGCCGCATCTGCGCCCGGTCCGGTTCCGGGCCGGGGCGTTGGGGATCGAGCGGCCCGATATGGATCTGGTGGTCTCGCCCCAGCACCGGATGGTGCTGAACGGGCCGGCCGCACGGGCGCTGTTCAACACCGAAGAAGTCTTGGTCAAGGCTGAGGATCTGATCAACGATGTGACGATCTGTGTCGATCATGCGCTGCGCGAAGTGACCTATATCCATATCCTGCTGAACCGGCACAATATCGTCTGGGCCAACGGCATGGAGACAGAGAGCTTTCACCCGTCGAACACTGCGGTGGACACGATTGAGCCGGCGCAGCGCGAGGCGCTGATGGCGATCCTGCCGGAAGTCTCGCTCAACCCGGCCAGCTATGGCGATTATGTCCGGCGCAATCTGTCGTCGTCTGAGGTGGCGATCCTGCGGCATGATGTGGCGGCCTAGGCTTCGGGAGCGGGCGGACTGCTGCTTTGGCTTTGCACCTCCCCCGGTGTTATTTTCGGACCGGGGCGGAAGCGGCTGTTGACACCCTGATTTGCGGGCGTATAAGCGCGCTCTGTCCCGGCGGGTAACCTCCGGGGCTTTTCATTGGTGTTGGTGGACCCCGCAAGGGGATGCCTGTCGGGCCGAAGCCTTTTTAGAAGGTGAAGGCACAAGGACAACGCCCTTCGCAAAGCGTGCCGGGAAATCCGGTCGCGCAAACCTTGAAGGAGATCAGCCGTGACCAAACGCACGTCTGCCAAGTATAAAATTGACCGCCGCATGGGCGAGAACATCTGGGGCCGCGCCAAGTCGCCGGTCAACAAGCGTGAATATGGCCCGGGCCAGCATGGTCAGCGCCGCAAGAACAAACTGTCCGACTTCGGCACCCAGCTGCGCGCCAAGCAAAAGCTGAAGGGTTACTATGGTGACCTGACCGAAAAGCAGTTCCGCAAGATCTTTGGTGAGGCCGAGCGTGTGCGCGGCGACACCGGCGAGATGCTGATCGGTCTGCTGGAGCGCCGTCTGGATGCGGTCGTGTACCGCGCCAAGCTGGTGCCGACCGTGTTCGCCGCCCGTCAGTTCGTGAACCACGGCCATGTGCAGGTGAACGGCGCTCGCGTGAACATCGCGTCTTACCGTGTGAAAGAGGGCGACGTGATCTCGGTCCGCGAGAAATCGCGTCAGCTGGCGATCATTCTGGAAGCCGTGCAATCGTCAGAGCGTGACGTGCCGGATTATCTGGAAGTCGACCACAACAAACTGGTCGTGACCTTTGTGCGCACCCCGGGTCTGGGCGATGTGCCGTATCCGGTCGTGATGGAGCCGAACCTGGTCGTCGAATATTACGCGAAGAACTGATTTTTCGCGCAGAATGTGCAAAGGGCCGCCCGATTGGGCGGCCCTTTTGCTTTGAGCGGGCATTGCCGCCGGGGTCGATTGACGGGCCTTTTCCTTATGCACGGCCTGCGCTATCGAAGCGGCAGAACCGGCTGCAATCTGGGTGAGGTATATGGACCGCAAGTCATTGGAAGACCGCTTTGAGGCCGGGCTGTTTGCCAGCCGCTGGCTGATGGCTCCGATGTATCTGGGACTGGTCGTCAGCCTTGGCATGCTGGTGGTGATTTTCCTGCGCGATCTGGCCTATTATGCGCCGCAGGTGCTGGCGATGACGGCGGATGAGGTCATTCTGGTGTGCCTTACGCTGATTGACCTGACGCTGGCAGCCAACCTTTTGCTGATCGTGATGTTCTCCGGCTATGAGAACTTTGTGTCGAAGTTCGATTTTGATACTGGACAGGATCGCCCGGACTGGATGGGCAAGGTCGATTTTGGCGGGCTCAAGATGAAGCTGGTGGCCAGTATCGTGGCGATTTCCGGCATCCATCTGCTGAAGCGGTTCATGGAAATCGGGGAATCTGTGGCGGATGCCAAGTTCGGCGAGACCGAGCTGTTCTGGCTGGTGGTGATCCATCTGACTTTTGTGGTCTCGGGCGTGTTGCTGGCGGTGATGGACTGGCTGCAGGCAAAGTCATACGCCAGCAAATAGGGCCGGTCTGACCACAGCTGCGCGCTATAATCGCACTGGTCTAACCGCCCTGTGCCCGCTAGAACCGCCGGGTGAGTTGGAGGCCACTATGCACGACACAATCCGCCCGCAGCCCGGCATTCTGGACATTGCGCTTTACGAAGGCGGCAAGGCGCATCTGGCCGGCGTGTCAAATGCGCTGAAGCTGTCGTCGAACGAGAACCCGTTCGGCCCCGGTGACCGGGCGAAAGAGGTGTTCGGCAAGACGGTTCACACGCTGCACCGCTATCCGGGCACCGATCACGCTGCCTTGCGTCAGGCCATCGGCGATGTGCACTGGCTGGACCCGGAGCGGATCATCTGTGGCGTCGGCTCGGATGAGATCATCACCTTTCTGTGCCAGGCCTATGCCGGGCCGAAAGATGAGGTGGTGTTCACCGAACACGGGTTCCTCATGTACCGGATTTCGGCGCTGGCGGTCGGGGCCACCCCGGTCGAAGTGGCCGAGCGCGAGCGAATGACGGATGTGGACGCGATCTTGCGCGCCTGTACCAAGCGCACCAAGCTGGTGTTCATCGCCAACCCCAACAACCCGACCGGCACGATGATTTCGCCCGCCGAGATGGAGCGGCTGGCGGCGGGGCTGCCTGCGCAGGCCATTCTGGTGATCGACGGGGCCTATGCCGAATATGTCGAGGGCTATGACGGCGGTTCGGGTCTGGCGACCGGGCGTGAGAATGTGTTCATGACGCGGACGTTTTCCAAGATCTATGGTCTGGGTGGTCTGCGCATTGGCTGGGGGTACGGGCCGAAACACATCATCGACGTGCTCAACCGCATCCGCGGGCCGTTCAACCTGTCGACCACCCAGCTGGAGGTGGCCGAGGCGGCGGTGCGCGATCAGGAGTGGGTGAACAAATGCCGGTCCGAGAATGCACGGATGCGGCATTGGCTGGCCGAGGCTCTGGCCGAGGTGGGGGTGCCCTCTGACACCAGCATGGCGAATTTCGTGCTGGCCCGCTTTGCCAGCGTCGAAGAGGCCGAGGCGTGCGATGCGTTTCTGCAATCCCAGGGGCTGATCGTGCGGCGGGTGGCGGGCTACAAACTGCCGCATTGTCTGCGGATCACGGTGGGCGACGAAGCCGGGTGCCGCCGGGTTGCCCATGCCGTGGGGCAGTTCAAGGGGCTGAAATGACGGTTCTTTATCAGCGTGTGGCGCTGATCGGGCTGGGGCTGATTGCCTCGTCCATGGCGCATGCGATGCGGCAATACGGGCTGGCGGGCGAGATTGTGGGCCATGCCAAATCGGCCGAGAGCCGGGACATTGCCTTGCAGATCGGTCTGTGTGACGCGGTGTTTGCCACCGCAGCCGAGGCGGTGCAGGGCGCGGATCTGGTGGTGCTTTGTGTGCCGGTCGGGGTGATGGGCGAGATTGCCGCTGAGATCGGGCCGCATCTGGCGCCGGGGGCGACCGTCACCGACGTGGGCTCGGTCAAGGGCGCGGTGGTCGAGGCGGTGGCGCCGCACATGCTGTCGGGCGTGCATTTCATTCCCGGCCACCCGATTGCGGGGACCGAGCATTCTGGGCCGAGATCGGGCTTTGCCACGCTGTTCAAGAACCGCTGGTGGCTGCTGACCCCGCTGGAAGGGGCGGACCGTGACGCGGTCGCCCGGTTGCGGGCGCTGTGTGAGGGCATGGGCGCAAATGTCGATGAGATGGACGCAGGCCATCATGATCTGGTGCTGGCCGTCACCAGCCATACGCCGCACCTGATTGCCTATACCATGGTCGGCGTGGCCGAGCATATGCGGCGGGTGTCGAACTCCGAAGTCATCAAGTATTCGGCGGGCGGGTTTCGCGACCTGACCCGGATCGCGGCCAGCGATCCGGTGATGTGGCGCGATGTGTTTCTGACCAACAAGGATGCGGTGCTGGATATCCTTGGCCGCTTTACCGAAGAGCTGTTCACCCTGCAACGCGCCATCCGCATGGGCGATGGTGAGCATCTTCACGCCTACTTCACCCGCACCCGCGCAATCAGGCGTGGCATTATCGAGGCAGGACAGGATACATCTGCTCCAGACTTCGGGCGCAGCCCGCAGGGTGGAGGAGAGGGCAAAGGCTGATGGTCAGGGCGGGGGTGACGGGGGCTGTTCTGCTGGTTGTGGCCAGTGCTGTGTTCGCCGATGCGCCGTCCAAATCGCCCCGTCCGATGCCGCGCCCCGGAATGGTCGCCGTTGCCGAGGCCGAGACGGTGGGCGTGACCGCTCAGGTTGCAGCGCTTCCGGTCATGGCGCTTTCGGTGCGCCCCAGGATGCGACCCGAGACCCTTGTTGCTGAAGCGCCTGCGATGATTGCCGCGCCGGATGTGGTCGTTGCCACCGCCTCTGCGGTTGCCCCGCCAGAGAAAAAGGGTCTGTTCGGCCTGCTGCGCCCGTCAAAGCGGCCTGAGGGGCTGGTTGATAAGCAACTGGTCGCGGCCACCGTTGCGCCGGTAAAGCCGGGCAAACAGGGCGTTGTGTCGGTCAAGGGCGCAGTTTGTGGCGATCCGTCGATCCGGGGGGAGGCATTGGCGCCGATCACCTCGCGCATTCAGGGCTGCGGCGTACCGGACCCGGTACGGATCACCAGCGTGGCCGGGGTGCGGCTGAGCCAGGCGGCCACGGTGGATTGCGATACCGCCCGCGCGCTGAAGACCTGGGTCGAGCGCGGGGTAGAGCCAGCCTATGGCAAAGGGAAGGTAGTTCAGTTGCAGGTGGCCGGGCATTATGTCTGCCGGACCCGCAATCACCGCGCCGGGGCCAAGGTCAGCGAACATGGCAAGGGCCGGGCGATCGACATCTCGGGCTTTACCTTTTCGAACGGAAAGACCGTGCCTGTTCTGCGGAATTTCGACAAGAAAATGAGAAAAGCCCACAAAGCGGCCTGCGGTATCTTTAACACCACGCTGGGGCCGGGGTCGGACGGAATGCACGAAGACCATCTGCATTTCGACACCGCCAAACGCAACAGCACCTACTGCCGCTAAGCCCCGGTTCAGTTCAGCCGGGGCGCGGGGCCGAGGGGCAGCGGGCCAAGCGACATCTGGCCGCTTGCAAAGATCAGCGGCATTTCCAGCACATCAGGGTCGCCCGAACTGCCGGCAACGGCCTGCATCATGTTCAGCACGGTCGGCGCGATTTCGGGTTTGATCAGGCCCATGCTGGTGGCCAGAGTCACCAGATTGCGCCAGCCGGTCACCCGGATCTCGATCCGGCCTTCGGGCAAGCCATCCACCGCCAGCAGATCCCCCTTGGCAAAGATGGACAGCTCGCCCCAGGTCAGCACCGCCTCGCGCAGCGACAGCGCGGTCAACATCGGCCGGGTTTCTGCGGCGAAGCGGTCGAGCGGGGCAGAAAAGCTGGCATTGGCATCAACCCGCGTCAGCGCGATCTGCGGTGGCAGGTCGGGCAGGCGGGCGGCAAGGGCCGGGTCGGGCGACAGGTTCAAAAGCTCCAGCGCGATGTCATGGGCATTGGTCCGGCTGGGGTCGGTGCGGGTGGCAAAGCGCAGCGTCTCGGCCGCCAGCACCCAGCCAAGGCTGGACTCGGCGCGCACGGCATCACCGACAAACGTGGTGCGGTCCAGTGTCAGCGCGGTACTGGGGGTCACCACAAGGCTGGCCTGCAGCTTGCCCGATTGCAGCGTGATGTCTTCGGCAGGGGTGCGGAGGATCTGCTCTGGCGCAAAGGCCGCGATCACGTGCCAGGGGCGATAGCTGAGCGAAAACACCTGCAGGAACGGCGCTTCCCACCGGATTTCGCTGCGCTGATCGGTTACGCGTGGCTCGGTCACGGTCAGATCAAAGCGGTTGGGAAAGCCGACAAAGCTGTAGCCGGATTGCGCAATCTCCAGCCCGCGCGCCGGGGCCTCTTGCAGAAACGCCTCGAACCCGCGTTCGACGGCGGTTTTGCCGACAAACCAGTAGCCTGACCACAGCGCCACCAAAAGGATGGCAATCGACAGCAATGCGCGCATCATCGGCCCTTTTCTTTCATCCGCCCCTGTTGTTTAGAGGCAGCAAGCAAGGAGGGCCAGTCACTTGACCGAGACGATGTGGGTCTTTGGCTATGGATCGCTGATCTGGAACCCGGAATTTCCGGTGGCCGAGGCGCGCATCGCACGGGTGCAGGGCTGGCGGCGGTCGTTCTGCATGCGCTCGATCCATCATCGCGGGTCTGAGGCGGAGCCGGGGCTGGTGCTGGCACTGGACGCCGCCGAGGGGCATCATTGCGACGGGGTGACCTTCCGGGTCGAGCCGGGGGCCGAGGCCGCCACGCTGGCCCTGTTGCGGGACCGCGAGCTGATCTCGTCGGCCTATCTGGAGGCCCGGGTGCGGGCCGATTGGCCGGATGGCGGCGGGTGCGACGCGCTGGTCTATGTGATCGACCCGGACCATTGGCAATACTGTGGCGGGGTTGATCTGGAAGAGCAGGCGCAGATCATTGCGCGCGCTGTTGGCGGGCGCGGGCTGAACCGCGATTACCTTTGGTCAACCGCGGCGCATCTGGCGGAACTGGGCATTTCCGACCCGGAACTGGAGTGGTTGGCTTCTCGGGTGCGCGCACTTACCCTGTGAAGACACAGAGAATTTCTTTGGCAGCAAGGGTATCATGGCGTATCGTCGGGCAAAGCAGAACAAACGGGCAGGCAGCGTCTGATGAAGCAGACCAAGGCCGAGGCAAAGGCCGGAGCACGCCGTCCTGGGCGAGAGCGCAGGGCCGCGAAATTTACGCAGCCGATCCAGCAGATCGTAACCATGCTGGTGATCACCGGGCTGGTGGCCGCGGGGGCATGGCTGATTCATGGCCAGGTGGCCGAGGTGTTCCGGTCCAACCTGTGGCTGAACGGGTTCATCGCCTTTATCTTTGTGCTGGGTGTGGTCACCTGCTTCTGGCAGGTGCTGATCCTCATCCAGTCGGTCAGCTGGATCGAGGATTTTGTCAGTCACGGGCCGGGGGCGGAAACCCAGCGGGTGCCGCGTCTGCTGGCGCCGCTGGCATCGCTGTTGCGCACGCGTGGGCAGCAGATGCAGATCTCTTCCTCCAGCTCGCGCTCGATTCTGGAATCGGTCGCGACGCGAATTGATGAGGCGCGCGATATCACGCGCTATCTGACCAACCTTTTGATTTTCCTAGGCCTTTTGGGCACGTTTTACGGGCTTGCCACCTCGGTTCCGGCGATTGTGGAAACGATCCGGTCACTGTCGCCGCAAGAGGGCGAAAGCGGCGCTGCGGTTTTCGAAAAGCTGATGAGCGGGCTTGAGGCGCAGCTGGGCGGGATGGGAACGGCGTTTTCGTCATCGCTGCTGGGGTTGGCGGGATCGCTGGTTGTGGGCCTGCTGGAGCTGTTTGCCGGCCATGGTCAGAACCGGTTTTACCGCGAGCTGGAAGAGTGGCTGTCGTCGATCACCCGGCTGGGCTTTTCCAGCGGCGAGGCCGAAGGCGAGAGTGACGGTGGCGCGGTGGCCATGGTGCTGGACCAGATGGTCAGCCAGATGGAGGTGCTGCAAGGGCTGTATGTGCAATCGGATGCCAGCCGGGGCGCAGTAGACGCGCGGATCGGCGAGCTGGCGGCGGCGGTCGGCGCGCTTGCCAACCGGCTGGAGGCGGAATCCGGGCAGGCGGCGGCGCTGGATCGCATCGCCGAAGGACAGGAGCGGTTGATCGCGGCGCTGGTGGGCGCCGAGGGCGGCGCGCATTCGGATGCCGAAAGCCGGATGCGCTTGCGCTCGATTGATGTGCAACTCTTGCGAATTCTGGAGGAAATTTCAGCAGGGCGGCAGGAAAGCGTGGCCGATCTGCGCGGCGAGATTTCGGCTCTGACGGCGGCGGTGCGGCAATTGTCGCGCACCGGGGTGGGGCGCTGAGCCATGGGCCTGTCGCGGCGGCGGGACGCGTCGATCATCTGGCCGGGGTTCGTGGATGCGGTCACGACGCTGGTGATGGTGCTGATGTTCGTGCTGACCATCTTTACCGTGCTGCAATCGGTGTTGCAGGAAACCATCACCACGCAGGACAGTGAGCTGAATTCGCTGACCGATCAGGTGGCGCAGCTGGCCGATGCGCTGGGGCTTGAGCGGAACCGGGTCGGGCAGTTGCAGGCCGAAGTCGGCACACTGCGGTCGGATCTTGCCGCAAGCGAGGCCGAGGGCGAGCGGCAGGCGGCGCTGGTGGCGGGGCTGGCTGGGCGGCTGGCGACGGCAGAGACCGAATTGCAGGCGGCAGAGGCGCGGGTGGCCAGTTTTGAGGCTCAGGTGGCGACCCTGCTGGCCGAGCGCGATGCCGCACGCGGAGAGGTGGCGGATCTGTCGGTCAGCAATGCCGAGCTGGAGGCGGCGCGGGCGGCGCTGTTGACCGAACGCGATGCGCTGCAACTGGCGGTGGCGCGGGCGCGGCAAGAGATTGATCAGACCGCCGAAGAGGCGCGGCTGGCAGCGGCCCGGCGCGAGGCGGTTGAGGCGCTGATTGCGGATTTGCAGGCGAAATCGACCGCTGACGCGGCGGCGCTGACGGCGGCGCAAACGGAACTGTCCGAGGCGGAAGCGGCGCGGCTGGTCGATGCGCAGGCCCTGGAGGCGTTGCGGGCGCGGATGGCCGGGTCGGATGAGGCGATGGCGGCGATGACACTGGCGCTGGAAGAACAGCGCAAGCGGGCCGAGGAAACCCTGATGTTGCTGGCCGCCGCCCAGACCGACGCGGCTCAGGCGGCGGCGGATGTCGACCAGTCGGCGGCAATGCTGGCGGCGGCAGAGCGGGCGCTGACGGATGAACAGGCCAAGTCGATCGAGGCGGCGCAGCGGGTGGCGCTGCTGAACGAGCAGATCGTTGCCCTGCGCGGCCAGTTGGGCAGCCTGCAGGCGGTGCTGAACGAGGCGCGCGACAAGGATGCGACCGCTCAGGTGCAGCTGGAGGCGCTGGGGTCGCAGCTGAACACCGCTTTGGCGCAGGTCGCGGCCGAGCAAAGACGCCGCGCCGCCCTGGAGGAGGCCGAGCGGCTGCGGCTGGAGGCGGAAAACGCCGATCTGGAGAAGTTCCGCAGCGAATTCTTTGGCCAGCTCAGCCGGTTGCTGCAAGGGCGGGAGGGCGTGCGCGTTGTGGGCGACCGGTTCGTGTTCTCCAGCGAAGTGCTGTTCCAGCCCGGTGCCGCCGATCTGGCCCCCGAGGGCCGCGCCCAGATTGCCGGGGTGGTCGAAATCCTGAACGAGGTGCGGGCCGAAATTCCTGACACGATCGACTGGATCATCCGGGTCGATGGCCACACCGACAACGTGCCTTTGTCCGGGGCCGGGGAGTTTGCCGATAACTGGGAGCTGAGTCAGGCGCGTGCGCTGTCGGTGGTGCGGTTCATGCAGAACTCTCTGGGCTTTCCACCTGACCGGCTGGCGGCAACCGGCTTTGGCGAATACCGGCCCGTGGACTCGGGCAACTCCGAAGCGGACCGCCAGCAAAACCGGCGCATCGAGTTGAAGCTGACCGAGCGGTAGCGGTTTGGGTGGCACCTGTAGCCACTTGGGCAGCTCTCACCCAAGGGTGCAGTCAAGCGGCACCGGCAAGCAAAAGGCCCCTGCTTGCGCAGGGGCCTGTGTCGTATTCGGGAAGTGCCGGATCATTCCGCCGTGAGAAGCGGCGGTTTGGAGCCGGTGAGGCGCGGCTTTTGCGGCTCGTCGATTTCGAGCACGATGGCATCGTCTTTGACCGTGACGCGGACCACGCCGCCCTTGACCAGCTTGCCAAACAACAGCTCTTCGGCCAGCGGCTTCTTGATGTGTTCCTGGATCACGCGGCCCAAGGGGCGCGCGCCCATCTTGTCATCATAGCCCTTGTCGCCCAGCCAGATCGTCGCCTCTGGCGTGAGTTCGATGTGAACGCCACGATCCATCAGCTGTGCTTCGAGCTGCATCACGAACTTCTCGACCACCCGGAAGATCACCTCTTTGCCCAGCGAGGCGAAGGAGATCACTGCATCCAGACGGTTGCGGAATTCGGGCGTGAAGGTGCGCTCAATCGCAGCGGTGTCTTCGCCGGTGCGCTTGTCGCGGCCAAAGCCGATCGCTGCCTTGGCCATGTCAGAGGCCCCGGCGTTCGAGGTCATGATCAGGATCACATTGCGGAAATCGACAGACCGGCCGTTGTGGTCGGTCAGTTTGCCATGGTCCATCACCTGCAGCAGGATGTTGTAAACATCCGGATGGGCCTTTTCCATCTCGTCGAGCAGCAGCACGCAATGCGGGTGCTGGTCGATGCCATCGGTCAGCATGCCGCCCTGATCAAAGCCGACATAGCCCGGAGGCGCGCCGATCAGACGGGAGACGGCGTGTTTCTCCATATACTCCGACATGTCAAAGCGCAGGAGTTCGACGCCAAGGCTGGAGGCCAGTTGCTTGGCCACCTCGGTCTTGCCCACACCCGTTGGCCCGGCAAACAGGTAGTTGCCGATGGGCTTTTCGGGTTCGCGCAGGCCTGCACGGGCCAGTTTGATGGCCGAGCAGAGCGCCTCAACCGCCTTGTCCTGACCGAAGACCACACGCTTGAGCGTTTTTTCCAGATCGCGCAGGGTTTCGGCATCGTCCTTGGAGACGTTTTTCGGCGGGATGCGGGCGATTTTTGCGACCACAGCCTCAATCTCTTTGGTGCCGATCACCTTGCGCCGCTTGGAGTCGGACAACAGGTGCTGTGCCGCGCCGGCCTCATCAATGACATCAATCGCCGAGTCAGGCAGTTTGCGGTCGTTGATGTAACGGCTGGCCAGTTCCACCGCCGATTTGATCGCGTCAGCGGTGTAGCGCAGGTCGTGGTGCGACTCGAAATGCGGTTTCAGACCCATCAGGATCTTGATAGCATCGGGAACCGAAGGCTCGTTCACGTCAATCTTCTGGAACCGGCGCGACAGGGCGCGGTCCTTTTCAAAGTGCTGACGGAATTCCTTGTAGGTGGTCGAACCCATGCAGCGCAGCTTGCCGCCCTGCAACGCGGGTTTCAGCAGGTTCGATGCATCCATCGCGCCGCCAGAGGTGGCCCCGGCACCGATCACGGTATGGATCTCGTCGATGAAGAGGATCGCGTCGGGATGATCCTCCATCTCTTTGACCACGGCTTTCAGCCGTTCCTCGAAATCACCGCGATAGCGGGTGCCGGCCAGCAAAGCGCCCATGTCGAGCGAATAGATGGTGGCACCGCCCAGAACGTCGGGCACTTGTTTGTTGATGATCTTCCACGCCAGACCTTCGGCAATGGCGGTCTTGCCAACACCGGGGTCACCCACCAGCAGCGGGTTGTTCTTGCGGCGGCGGCAGAGCACCTGAATGCAGCGCTCCACCTCGGCCTCGCGGCCGATCAGCGGGTCGACATCGCCCTTTTTGGCTTTGACGTTCAGGTCAACGCAGTATTTCGACAGGGCCGATTCCTTGGCATCGCCGGCTTCGGCCTTTGGCGTCTCATGGTGTTCTTCGGCACCCTGCACGGGGCGGGCTTCGCCAAAGGACGGGTCTTTGGCCACACCATGCGCGATGAAGTTGACCGCGTCATAACGGGTCATGTCCTGTTCCTGCAGGAAATAGGCCGCGTTGCTTTCACGTTCGGCGAAGATGGCGACCAGAACATTGGCCCCCGTCACCTCATTGCGGCCGGATGATTGCACATGGATCGCCGCGCGCTGGATCACGCGCTGGAAGGCGGCGGTTGGCACCGCTTCGGATCCTTCGACATCGGTGACCAGTGTGGACAGGTCATCGTCGATGAATTCCATCAGCGTTTTGCGCAGGTCATCAAGGTTGACCGAGCAGGCCTGCATCACGCGGGCGGCATCGGGTTCGTCGATCAGCGCCAGCAGCAGATGCTCCAGCGTTGCGAGTTCATGGCGACGGGCGTTGGCCAAAGCCAAGGCGCCGTGGATGGCTTGCTCGAGAGTGGTTGAAAACGAAGGCACTTGCTGCGTGCTCCTGTTCCTCGGGGCAGGTTCGGGTGTTCTTCACCTTTACCAACCGTTGCCTCATACCTTTAAAGTTCGGTTTTATTTGCCGTACTTCAAGAAGAATATTCACGCTTTGGGCTTTGGTGACATTTGTCACATCAAATGTGATCAGCCCTTGGGCGTTAACACGTCAGAACCTGTCCTTGCGCTTGCGGATTTCGGCGAAGGTTTCAGCGTCAGAGGCGTTGGCCATTCCGACAGCGGCCTTGAGTTCGGGCAAGGCCGCGCGCAGGAACGGGTTTGTGGCCAGTTCTTCGGACAGGGTCGAGGGGACTGTGGGGCGAACATCCTCGCGCGCCAGAGCAACCTGCGATGCACGAGAGATAAGTGCTGGATTGCCGGGTTCAAGGGACAGGGCAAATCGGATGTTCGATGCGGTGTATTCATGGCCCGAACAGATCAGCGTCTCGGGCGGCAGGGCGGCCAGTTTTGACAGGCTGGCCCACATCGTATCGGGCGCGCCCTCGAACAGCCGCCCGCATCCGGCGGCCATCAGGCTGTCGGCGGTGAAGGCAAGGCCGGAGCCGGGGAAGTGAAAGGCGATATGGCCCATGGTGTGGCCGGACACGTCGATCACAGCGCCGGTTTCCCCGCCGATGGTCACGCTGTCGCCCTCAGTCAATGCGTGATCCAGCGGCGGCAGGCGGTGCGCGTCGGCCGCGGCACCCCAGACCTGTGCGCCAGTGGCATCACGCAGGGCAGGGACGCCCGCGATATGGTCATCGTGGTGATGGGTGATCAGAATGTCGGTCAGCCGCCAGCCACGGGTTTGCAGTGCGGCCAATATCGGTGCAGCATCGGGCACATCGACCACGGCGGTCGCACCGGAGGCGGAATCGTGGATCAGAAAGGCATAGTTGTCTTTCAGGCAGGGGATCGTCACAAGGTCCAGGGGCATGGTCGTCCTTACGGTTGACTGTGTCGCATACGGCCAGCATGGCCCGGAAGAAGGATGGTCCGCAATGCATCTTGATGTACTCGATCTGCGTAACTTTTATTATCGCACCCAGCTGGGGCGCGTGGCGCAGCGGGCGATCCGGGATCAGGTGGTGCAATTCTGGCCGCCTGCGGTGGGGCAGACGGTGGCGGGCTTCGGCTTTGCGGTGCCGCTGTTGCGGCCCTATCTGCCGAAATCGCGCCGGGTGATCGGGCTGATGCCGGGGCCGCAAGGTGTGATGCCTTGGCCTGCCGGGATGCTGAACGTGTCGGTGCTGTGCGAAGAAACCGCCTGGCCGCTGCCGACCGGGCTGGTCGACCGGCTGGTGCTGATGCACGGGCTGGAGACATCAGAGCAGCCGTCCGCCGTTCTGGAAGAGGCGCACCGGGTGCTGGGGCCGGGGGGGCGGGCGCTGTTCATCGTGCCCAACCGCTCGGGCCTGTGGGCGCGGCGCGATGGCACGCCATTCGGCTTTGGCCGGCCCTATAGTGTCAGCCAGCTGGAGGCGCAGCTCAAACGGCATGGCTTTACCCCGGACCGGGCGGCAGCGGCGCTGTTTGCGCCGCCCTCGGCCGGGCGGTTCTGGCTGCGCACCGCCGAATTCTGGGAGCGGATCGGCAAGCGCGTGCCGTGGCTGGTGGGCGGGGTGCTGATGGTCGAGGCGACAAAGCAGGTCTATGCCCCGACGCGCGGCGGGCTGGCCGCGGCCGTGCGCCGCCCGCTCCGGGTGCTGGAGGGGGTGGGCCAGCCGGTTCCGACGCCCGCCGGGGTGCGCCGGTCGGACTGATCGGGTGCGGTGGGGGATTCGCGGCGGGCGGATTGTGGGCAGGAATTGCGCGCCACGGCCCGGCGCAGACGGCTGCCGGGGGCGACGGTTTTGGCTCTGCGGCCCGATCTGAAAGGTGCCAAAGAGTCGCACCTGTGCAGGTGCAGCGCAAACATGTGGGAAACCAGCATGGAACGATCACAAACTGGCGACCAACACGGTTGCGGGGGTGCAAAGGCTCTGCTAGAGACGCCGAAAATCAAGACGCATACCCTTGTATGCGCCATTGGCGGCCTCTGACCTGCCGGCGTGTGGGGACGGGCCTAAGACAACGGAAGGGATGACGTGTCCGAACCAGCTTCGATCTCCTCCGGCATCGCCGCGCGCTACGCCACCGCTCTGTTCGAGCTGGCAAAGGATGCGGGGGCCATTGCGGCTCTTGAATCCGACGCAGACGCGCTGACTGCCGCATTGTCCACCAGCGATGATTTCCGGACGTTGATTTCGTCGCCGGTGATCACCCGCGATGATCAGGCCCGGTCGATGGCTGCGATTGCAGCCAGGATGGGCCTGTCGGATCTGACCGCAAACACATTGCAACTGATGGCGGCCAAGCGCCGCCTTTTTGTGTTGCCCTATGTGTTGACCGGTCTTGCCGCCCGCATCGCGGAGGAAAAGGGCGAGGTGACTGCCGAAGTGACCTCGGCCACCGCCCTGACGCCGGATCAGGCCAATACCCTTGCCGCCACGCTGAAAGCGCGTGTGGGCAAGGATGTGAAATTGAAAACCACCGTTGATGAAAGTCTCATCGGCGGTCTTGTCGTCAAGCTCGGCTCCACCATGATCGACACCTCGGTCAAGGCAAAGCTCGCAGCTCTCCAGAATGCAATGAAAGAGGTTGGGTGATGGGAATTCAGGCTGCTGAGATCTCTGCGATCCTGAAAGAGCAGATCAAGAACTTTGGCCAGGATGCCGAAGTGGCCGAAGTGGGCCGTGTTCTTTCGGTAGGTGACGGGATTGCCCGTGTGCATGGTCTGGACAATGTTCAGGCTGGTGAAATGGTGGAATTCCCCGGCGGTATCCGCGGGATGGCCCTGAACCTTGAAGTCGACAACGTCGGCGTCGTGATCTTTGGCTCTGACCAGGACATCAAGGAAGGCGATATCGTCAAGCGCACCAAGTCCATCGTGGACGTGCCTGCCGGCAACGCCCTGCTGGGCCGTGTTGTCGACGGTCTGGGCAACCCGATCGACGGCAAAGGCCCGATCGCTGCGACCGAACGCCGGATCGCCGATGTGAAGGCCCCCGGCATCATTCCGCGCCAGTCGGTGCATGAGCCGATGGCAACCGGCCTGAAAGCCGTTGACGCCATGATCCCGGTTGGCCGTGGCCAGCGCGAGCTGATCATCGGTGACCGTCAGACCGGCAAGACCGCTGTGGCGCTCGACACCATCCTGAACCAGAAGTCCTATAACGAGGCCGCTGGCGACGACGAGTCAAAGAAACTGTACTGCATCTATGTTGCCATCGGCCAGAAACGGTCGACCGTGGCACAGCTGGTGAAGAAGCTGGAAGAGACCGGCGCGATTGCCTACACCATCGTGGTGGCCGCTACCGCATCCGACCCGGCGCCGATGCAGTTCCTGGCGCCCTATTCGGCAACCGCGATGGCGGAATTCTTCCGCGACAACGGCCGTCACGCTCTGATCATCTATGATGACCTGTCCAAGCAAGCCGTGGCCTACCGTCAGATGTCGCTGTTGCTGCGCCGTCCGCCGGGCCGTGAAGCCTATCCGGGCGACGTGTTCTATCTGCACTCCCGCCTGCTGGAGCGTTCGTCGAAGCTGAACTCTGATTTCGGCTCGGGCTCGCTGACTGCGCTGCCGATCATCGAAACGCAGGGCGGCGACGTGTCGGCCTTTATTCCGACGAACGTGATCTCGATCACCGACGGCCAGATCTTCCTTGAGACCGAATTGTTCTATCAGGGTATCCGCCCGGCTGTGAACACCGGTCTGTCGGTCAGCCGCGTTGGCTCGTCTGCACAAACCAACTCGATGAAAACGGTTGCGGGCCCGGTGAAACTGTCGCTGGCCCAGTACCGCGAGATGGCGGCCTTTGCGCAGTTCGGCTCTGACCTTGACGCCTCGACCCAGCAGCTGCTGGCCCGTGGTGCGCGCCTGACCGAGCTGATGAAGCAGAACCAGTACTCGCCACTGACCAACGCGGAAATCGTCTGCGTGATCTATGCGGGCACCGCCGGGTTCCTCGACAAGGTTGCAGTAAAGGATGTGGGCCGTTTTGAGGCGGGCCTTTTGTCGTTCCTGCGCAATCAGCGCAAGGATATCCTGGACTGGATCACCACCGCTGACCCGAAAATCAAAGGCGCAGATGAGCAAAAGCTGAAAGACGCTATCGCTGAATTCGCCAAAACCTTCGCTTAAGCGTCTGAAAGGACAGGGATATGCCCAGCCTTAAGGACTTAAAAAACAAGATCGCGAGCGTCAAGAACACGCGCAAGATCACCAAGGCGATGCAGATGGTGTCTGCGGCGAAACTGCGCCGCGCCCAAGAGGCTGCCGAAGCTGCCCGGCCCTACGCCGAGCGGATGAACGCAGTCATGGCAGGACTTTCCGCATCGGTCGGTACATCGGCAAGCGCGCCCCGGCTTTTGGCTGGGACGGGCAAGGATCAGGTGCATCTGCTTGTCGTCATGACGGCAGAGCGCGGGTTGTGCGGCGGCTTCAACTCGACCATCGCGCGGCTTGCCCGCGTGAAGGCGAACGAGTTGCTGGCGCAGGGCAAGACGGTCAAGATCCTGACGGTCGGCAAAAAGGGCCGCGAGCAACTGCGCCGCGATCTGGAAGCCAACATGATCGGCCACGTCGATCTGAGCGATGTAAAGCGCGTGGGCTATGCCAATGCGCAAGGTATCGCGCGCGAAGTGCTGACCCGTTTCGAGGCGGGTGAGTTTGATGTCGCGACGATCTTTTACAACCGGTTCCAGTCGGTCATCAGCCAGGTGCCGACGGCGCAGCAGATCATTCCGGCCAAGTTTGAAGGCGCCACCACCAGCGCGCTCTATGACTATGAGCCAAGCGAAGAGGCCATTCTGGCCGACCTGCTGCCCCGTGGTGTCGCAACGCAGATCTTTACCGCTCTGCTGGAAAACGGTGCCTCCGAACAAGGGGCACGGATGAGCGCGATGGACAACGCAACGCGCAACGCAGGCGATATGATCAAGAAGTACACGACGATCTATAACCGCTCGCGTCAGGCTGCGATCACCAAAGAGCTTATCGAAATCATTTCGGGCGCTGAAGCGCTCTGAGGAACTGGAGAAACGACATGGCAAAAGCACCGAAAGCAGCTGCCGCGGCGGGCAAGGTGACGCAAGTTATCGGCGCCGTCGTGGACGTGCAGTTCGAAGGCGAACTTCCCGCAATTCTGAACGCGCTGATCACCGACAACAACGGCAAGCCGCTGGTTCTGGAAGTGGCCCAGCACCTTGGCGAAAGCAACGTCCGCGCCGTGGCGATGGACGCGACCGAGGGTCTGGTCCGTGGCGCGCCGGTGTCTGACACCGGCAAACCGATTCAGGTTCCGGTCGGTCCGGCAACGCTGGGCCGCATCATGAACGTGATCGGCGAGCCGGTTGACGAGCGTGGCCCGGTCAACGCGGCCGAGACCCGGTCGATCCACCAGCCCGCCCCGACGTTTGCCGAGCAGGCCACCGAAAGCCAGATTCTGGTGACCGGGATCAAGGTGATCGACCTGCTGGCCCCCTATACCAAGGGTGGCAAGATCGGTCTGTTCGGGGGTGCCGGCGTGGGCAAGACCGTTCTGATCATGGAACTGATCAACAACATCGCAAAAGTGCACTCGGGCGTGTCCGTGTTCGCCGGTGTGGGTGAGCGGACCCGTGAAGGCAACGACCTGTATCACGAGATGATCGAATCCGGCGTTATCGACCTGGAAGATCTGACCAAATCCAAGATCGCCCTTGTGTACGGCCAGATGAACGAGCCTCCGGGTGCGCGGATGCGGATCGCCCTGTCGGGTCTGACCATGGCGGAACAGTTCCGCGACGAGACCGGCGCTGACGTGCTGTTCTTTGTCGACAACATCTTCCGCTTTACCCAAGCCGGTTCGGAAGTGTCGGCTCTGCTGGGTCGTATCCCGTCTGCCGTGGGTTACCAGCCAACGCTGGCCACCGACATGGGCGCGATGCAGGAACGCATCACCTCGACCAAAAACGGCTCGATCACGTCCGTTCAGGCCGTTTATGTTCCTGCCGATGACTTGACCGACCCTGCGCCAGCCACCTCGTTCGCCCACCTGGACGCGACGACGGTTCTGGACCGCTCGATCTCGGAAAAAGGCATCTATCCGGCGGTGGACCCGCTGGGCTCGACCTCGCGCCTGCTGGACCCGCTGATCATCGGGGACGAACACTACAAGGTCGCGACCGACGTGCAGAAAGTGCTTCAGCGCTACAAGTCGCTGCAGGACATCATCGCCATCCTTGGCATGGACGAGTTGTCGGAAGACGACAAACTGGCCGTGGCCCGTGCGCGTAAGCTGGAGCGTTTCCTGTCGCAGCCGTTCGACGTGGCAAAGGTGTTCACCGGCTCTGACGGGGTGCAGGTTCCGCTGGAAAAAACCATTGCCTCGTTCAAGGCCGTGGTTGCGGGTGAATACGACCACCTGCCGGAAGCCGCCTTCTACATGGTCGGCGATATCGAAGACGTGAAAGCCAAAGCCGCCAAACTCGCCGCCGCTGCGGCATAAGGAGGGGATCATGGCAGTTCAGTTCGACCTCGTCAGCCCGGAACGGCGCCTTGCGTCGGCTCAGGCGACCGAGGTGCAGATCCCGGGCGCTGAGGGCGACCTGACGGCGATGGAGGGGCATGCCCCCACCATTACCACCCTGCGCCCCGGCATCCTGAAAGCGGTCGCCGCTGACGGGACCAAGGCCTTTATCGTGACCGGCGGTTTCGCCGAGATCACCGCGACCAGCGTTTCGGTTCTTGCCGAGCGCGCGGTTCCGGTCGAAGAGGCAACGCCTGCCCTGATGGACAGTCTGGTGGCCGAACTCCGCGATGCGGCAGCCGGGTCGGATGACAAGGATGCCACCGACAAGATCGTGGCCGACATGATGGCAGCCCGCAGCGCGATCGGGCAGTAATGCTCTGAAACAGTTGAAGTCTGCACAGGCCCCGGCATATGCTGGGGCCTGTTCATTTCAAGGTACAGATTTTTGGATGACAGGGCACCAGAGCCAGAGTGCCAATGAAGGGTCTCCGCATGAAGCGTTTTCCTCCCGGCAGTATCGGAATCGTTCAGGGTTCGCGGGTTCTGTTTTCCGATTTCGCCGATGGGGGGGTGATGTGGACGGGCGAGGGGGATCGCGAAAGCCGCCATATCGTGCGGTTCAAAGAGCCGTTCCGCATGGTCCCCGCGGTGCATGTCGGCATCTCGATGTGGGACACCGATCACCGGACCAACGCTCGCGCTGATCTGACCGCGGAAAATGTCACCGAAACCAGCTTTCATCTGGTGTTCAGAACCTGGGGCGACACCCGCGTCGCGCGCATACGCGCCGACTGGATGGCGATTGGCCAAGTGCCGGATGAAGACGACTGGGAGATCGACTGAGGCTGGCGCCTAAAAACGGTAGGCCAGCCGAAGGCCCCCCCAGTGGCGACCTTTGACCGTGATCGGGGCTGAAACATCTTTCATCATCACAAAGGTGCCACCGCCCATGTCGCGGCGGTAGATCTGCATCAGGAAAGGCGCGGTGGACCTTCCGGCCCCCAAACCGACCCGGTCATCAAAGATACGACGATTGCGGCAATTCGCGGCATTCCAGACCGGATCATTGCCCTGACGGGCCGAGAACTTCCGGTTGTGGGTTGGCAGATAGCCGTCCCGGGCCACCGCTGCGCAAAAGACGATCCGCGGGTCAAGCGCAAGCATCTGTTCTTGTACCGGCGGAAACAGGCGGTCAGTCAGGCTGGTGAAGGGGGCCAGAACCTGGGCGGGATTGCTGCCGGGGATCGGGCGATAGTCAGAGGAGAACAGCATCTGTTGACTGATTTCTCCGCGGTCGACGGCCTGTTCCAGCAGCTCGCTCAGCCGGGTTGCAGAGTGCATGACGGCATCAATCAACGGCCGGTCTTCCGAAGCGCCACCAAGCGCGAACATGTGTTGCACCATGCGTTCGCTGAGTGTGATCAATCCGGACACGCGGTTGCGCGCGTCATTTATCATCTGGGTCTGCTCGATGATCCCATCGTAAAGCGCCACGAATGTTGGGGCGAACCCGTGCATGACACCCCGCATCTGTTGCGCATCGGTGCCCATCGCGGCCAGTTCGGACCCGCCTGCACCGGCTTGTTTTCCCAGATCTTTCAGGGCCGATCCGGCAGATGCAAGGTCGCGCAAGCCGGTTTCGGCCTGACCGACAGTCACCTCTGCCTCGGCGCGCAATGCGGCAATTTCCCCGGCCAACGATCCCACCGTATCGGAAATCACGCGTGCGGTAATGGTCGTCTGGGCTGACAATGCATTGACCGCATCGGCCACCACGGCAAAGCCACGGCCGCGGTCGCCCGCGCGGGCAGCCTCGATCTTTGCATTCATCGCCAGCATATTGATTTCACGTGCGATGTCGAGAATACGCGTGTTGGATGCCTGCGTGGCCCGCATCGCGTCATCAATGCGGGCAAGGGGCCCGCCCACGCCACTGACCCACCCCAACACCTGCTGGCTGGCCCCGATCGCCTGATGCAACTGTGTGGTTGACGTTGCCAGCACCTCAATCAGACTGCCCATGACAGTGGACAGGCGTTCGGTCGTCCCGACCATGGAGGCAGATGCCTTTGACACGCTGCGGGCGCTGTCGCGCACTTCTGTCAGGCGTGTGACGTGTTCTGCGGCGGCCGCATCGACGCCGTCAAAAAAGCCCGCCACGTCCACAATGTCATGGCCCAGCTGCACCGAGGCCGCCACCATTTCATCAATGATCCGGTTGTCCGGTCCCGGGGCAGGAGGAGCAAGGGGCGGGGGGGAGATATGGTCTCCGCCACGAAAAGCATTTTTCATCGTGATCTCGCGGTCAGGGCAGACAACTGCACTCTGACCGAGACCGGTTTCAGGCAGGTTAACCGCGCTGATACATACCTTCGTAGATCGGGACCAAGGTTTCGGTCTCGAACAGGCTCGACACGCTGGTGCCGTTCCAGATGTTGAGGATGGCTTGGGCAAACATCGGGGCAGTGGGGACCACGCGGATGTTGGAGGCGGCCGTCGCTGCGGCGCTTTGTTCGATGGAATCGGTGATAACCAGCGATTTCATCACCGAGTTCTTGATCCGCTCCACTGCCGGGCCAGACAGCACGCCGTGGGTGATGTAGCTGTGCACCTCGGTTGCGCCGTTTTCCATCAGCACTTCGGCGGCTTTGCACAGGGTGCCGGCGGTGTCGCAGATGTCATCGACGATGATGCATTTCTTGCCCTGAACGTCACCGATCACCTTCATTTCGGCAATCTCGCCGGCCTTTTCGCGGCGCTTGTCGACGATGGCGAGCGGGGCGTTGATCCGTTTGGCCAGTTCGCGGGCCCGGGCCACACCGCCGACATCGGGCGAGATGACCATCAGCTCCTCCATCTGGCCCTTGAAGTGGTGTTCGATATCCAGCGCAAACACCGGGCTGGCATAGAGGTTGTCCACCGGAATGTCGAAGAACCCCTGAATCTGTGCGGCGTGCAGGTCCAGCGTCAGAACACGGTCCACCCCGGCGCTTTCGATCAGGTTGGCCACCAGCTTGGCCGAAATCGGGGTGCGGGCCTTGGCGCGGCGATCCTGACGCGCATAGCCGAAATAGGGGATCACGGCGGTGATGCGGGACGCCGACGAGCGGCGCAGCGCATCGACCATGATCAAGAGTTCCATCAGGTTGTCATTCGCCGGGTTCGAGGTCGGCTGGATGACATACATATCCTCGCCGCGGACATTCTCGAACACCTCGACAAAGATTTCCTGATCGTTGAACCGTTCGATCCGGGCATCCACCAACCCCACGGACATGCCGCGATGCACCGACATACGGCGGGCGATGGCTTTGGCAAGCGGCATGTTTGCATTGCCGGAAATCAGCTTGGGTTCGGTGATGGCGGGCATGATGGGTCTCCGGGGCCACGGAATCGGGATGTTGACACCGCTTATCACCCGGCTAGGGTCTTGCAAACCGATGCAGGGGAATAGGGCGTCAAATGACACACATCGACTACTTTTTCGCGACCATGTCGCCCTATTGCTACCTCGCAGGCACCCGGCTGGAAGAGATTGCGGCGCGCCATGGCGCGACGATCAGCTATAAGCCGATCAATCCGATGGCGCTGATGCCGCGCATGGGCGGGCAGGTGCTGGCCGACCGGCACGAAAGCCGCCGCGCTTACCGCCTGCAGGAGTTGCGGCGCCTGCCGATCAAACTCGGGATGCCGCTGAATCTGCGGCCTGCCTACTTCCCGGCAAACGCCGCCCCCTCGTCTTATGCGATCATTGCCGCTGCCGGCACCGGGGCCGATGTGGGGCCGCTGGTCCACGCCTTTTGCCGCGCCGTCTGGGCCGAAGATCGCGACATTTCGGATGACGCGGTGGTCAAGGACATCCTGACCGCCAACGGGTTTGACCCGAAGCTGGCGGACAGCGGCATGCTGGTGGGGGCCGAGACCTTTGCCGCCAATCTGGAAGAGGCGGTGGCGCGCGGCGTGTTCGGCGTGCCATTCTATCTGGTCGGCGAAGAGGCGTTCTGGGGGCAGGACCGGCTGCAGGATCTGGACCTGTACCTGTCGGGCAAGCTCTGAGGGTCTAGCCGCGAAACGCGGCGAGCAGCGCATCGACATCCGCCTCGGTCGTCGACCACGAGGTGACAAGGCGGCACTGGGTGTCGTCACTCTGGTAATACACGGCTCCGGCCGCCTTTGCGCGGGCATGCGTGGCCGCGGGCAAGTGGGCAAAGATCATATTGGCGGGGGTGGGGTGCAGGATCTCGACCCCCGGCAGGTGCGCCAGTCCGGTGGCCAGCCGGGCGGCCATGGCATTGGTATGGCGGGCGAGGGTGAGCCACAGGTCACCGTCAAACCACGCGTCGAACTGCGCGGCGACAAAGCGCAGCTTTGAATTCAGATGACCCGCGCGCTTGCGGCGCAATTCGCCTTCCCACGCTTTGGCGGGGTCGAACAGCACCACCGCCTCAGCCCCCAGCAGCCCGTTCTTGGTGCCGCCCAGCACCAGCACATCGACGCCCGCGCGCCACGACAGCTCTGCCGGGGTGGCCCCGGTGGCGGCCAGCGCATTGGCGAAACGCGCGCCATCCAGATGCACGGGCAGGCCATGCGCCTGCGCCACCGATGTCAGCGCCGACAGCTCGGCCGGGGTGTAGAGCGTGCCGGCTTCGGTCACGTTGGTCAGGCTGAGCGCACCGCGTTGCGCCACATGGACCGAGCCGCCGGTTTGGACGATAGCCTGCGCCAAGCCGTCCGGTGTGATCTTGCCATTCGGCCCGTCGATCAGGGTCAGCTTTGCGCCGCCTGAAAAGAACTCCGGCGCGCCGCATTCATCTTCGGCGATATGGGCGTGGCGGTGGCAGAAGGTGGTGGCCCAAGGCGCGGTCAGCAGCGACAGCGCCAGCGCATTGGCCGCGGTGCCGGTGGTCAGCAGCAGCACCTCGGCCTGTGGTGCCTCAAACACCGTGCGGATCCGGTCGCGCAGGGCCACCGAGGCGGCGTCATTGCCGTAAGACAGCGCATAGCCCGCATTGGCACTTTGCATTGCGGCCATCACCGTCGGATGCACCGGCGCGCCGTTATCCGAGGCAAAGAACATCAGGGGGTTTCCTCGATGGTGTAATCTTCCCAGTCGTCTTCCGACACCTCGAACTCCGGGATCGTCCAACCCCGCACCGAGGCCCCGGCGGTGTGCGTGCTTTCGGGGTCGCCGGTGATCAGCGGGTGCCACTCGGGCAGGTTCTTGCCTTCATGCAGAAGGCGGTAGGCGCAGGTGCGTGGCATCCAATAGGCGATCTTTGGCAGGGTCTTGGGCGACAGCTGCACGCAATCGGGCACGAACTGCTTGCGGATCGGGTATTGCATGCAGCGGCAGGTTTCGCCATCGAGCAGGCGGCAGGCGACGCGGGTGTATTCCACCTCGCCGGTGTCTTCGTACTCGATCTTGTTCAGGCAGCATTTGCCGCAGCCGTCACACAGCGCCTCCCATTCCTGAGGCGTCATTTTCGTGAGCGGGATGGTTTCCCAGAACTTCGGACGCATAAGGGGGCCTTGGGGCAAAGGGTTACAGGGCGGACAGGATGGTGCGGGCGCGGTCGCAATCGGCTGCCATCTGGGTGATCAGAGCGGGCAGGCCGTCGAACTTCAGCTCGGGGCGCAGATAATCGACAAAGGCGATCGACAGATGCGCGCCGTAGAGATCGCCTTTGAAATCAAAGAGAAAGGTTTCAAGGTTGGGCCGGTTTACACCAAACATCGGGCGCACACCAAGGCTGGCGGCGCCATTGTAGCTGCCCTTGTGCGGGCCGGTCAGCACATCGGCCTTGACCGCGTACACGCCCAGCTTTGGCAGGTGCAGCCCGGCCACAGACATATTTGCGGTGGGGTAGCCCAGCTCTCGCCCGCGCTTTTCGCCGTGAACAACCTCGCCCTCGATCCGGTGCCAGTGGCCCAGCATCGCCGCCGCGTCACGCGGGCGGCCCTCGGTCAGGGCGGTGCGGATGGCGGAGGAAGAGATCGGCAGGTCGGCGGCGGTGATCAGATCGGCGATGGTGGTCTTGAAACCATGAGCGTTGCCAAGGCTTTGCAGGTCAGCCGCCTTGCCGGCCCGCCCCTTGCCAAAGCAGAAATCCGCGCCGACGACGACATGGTTTATCCCCAGACCATCGGCCAGCACGTCGCGGGCAAAGTCTTCGGGTGACAATGAGGCGAGGCTTTTGTCAAACGGCAGCTCGTACAGATGCTGCACCCCCAGCTTGGCCAGACGGTTCAGCCGGGCCTCGGCATTCATCAGGCGAAACGGGGGGGCGTCGGGGGCAAAGACCTCGCGCGGGTGCGGCTCGAAGGTGATGATCCCCAGGGGGGCAAGGCCACGGGCCAGATCAATGACCGCCTGATGGCCCAGATGCACGCCATCGAAGTTGCCCATGGCACAGGATGCGCCACGGGCGGATGGGGCGAGCCCCTGCCAGGATCGGTGGATCTGCATTCTACCCCGGTCTGGGGCAGATGCCCCGTCAGTCGAACTTGCGGCTTGGCGCCAGTACCAGCGCCTCGCCCTTTAGCACCACCGTTTTACCCACAGAGCAATGGGTTTCAAGGGTTACCCGGCGTTTTGCGTGGTCGATTGCCGTCACTGTGACCACTGTATCTACCCGGTCACCGGGGCGGACCGGCGCCATGAAGCGCAGGGACTGGCCCAGATAGACCGTGCCATGACCGGGCAGCTGTTCGCCGATGACGGCAGAGATCAGCCCGGCGGTCAGCATGCCATGGGCGATGCGACCGGCAAATATGGTATCCTGCGCATAGGCATCATCAAGATGTACCGGGTTGCGGTCGGTCGACACCTCGGCAAACAGTTCGATGTCGCGGTCGGTGATCAGCTTTGACAGGCCGCGCGTCATGCCGATTTCAAGGTCTTCGATGCAGATGGTGCCGCGGGGCATATTGTCCAGCATCTTGCGATTCCCGTTATTGTGCTGGTGCGACCTTAACAAATGCCGCAGCGCAGCGCAATTCCGATGCGCAAGTTATTTACGTTTTGGCGCCTAAAGTCGCAAGTATGTTATCCAGAGGATCGCGGGTCAGCGCAGATAGCCGATGGCATAGGTGGCTGAAAGCTGGTGGCCCGCCAGCCAGTTCAGCAGTAAGTCATTGTCCGGGTTATGAATATCCGGCCCGAACTCCTGCGCGGCCAGGCCGCCGGTGACGAACAGCGTGTCCAGCCCTTCGCCGATGCCACCCTGCACATCGGTGAAGATCCCGTCGCCGACACACAGGATGCGCGCCTCGTCCAGTCCCAGCCGTTTGCGGGCCAGATCATAGATGGGCGGGTGGGGTTTGCCGTAATACAGCGCCTCGCCGCCCATCTGCTCATACAGTTGCGCCAGAGCCCCCGCGCAATACAGCCGCTTTTCGCCCATATCGACGATGATGTCGGGGTTGGCGCAGAGCATTTTCAAGCCTTTTGCCTTTGCCATCAATAGCTTGCCCCGATAATCGTCAGGCGTCTCGGTCAGGTCGTCGGCAAGGCCGGTGCAGATAATGCCGGTGGCCTGATCGAGAGGCACTCGGGTGATGGTGGTGTTGGCGGCCAGTTCGGCCAGATCATCTTCGAAATCGGTAAAGAAGGGTTCATCCTTGGGCGCGCCGATGTGGTAAACGCGAGGCCCTGCGGCACCTGACAGCATGGCGGCCTGGGTCGCGTCGCCCGATGAGGCGATGTCATCCCAGGTGTCGCGGGGCAGGCCCATGGCATCCAATTGCTTGATAATGCTGGATTTTGGGCGCGGTGCGTTGGTCACCAGAATGACCTTGCCGCCGCCGGCGCGGAAGGCTTGCAGGGCGGCGACAGCGGCAGGGAACGGGGTGACGCCATTGTGCAGGCAGCCCCAGAGGTCGCAGAACAGGGCGTCGTAGCGGTCTGACAGATCGTTGAGCGAGCGGATGATTTGGGTCATGCGACGGGGGCCTTTCCGGCAGACCAGCAGGTCTGATCTGGGTCTGGTTCAGGTATGGCAAAGGTATGGCAAGCGTCGGGCTGTGGGTGCGCGGCGCTTGCCAGCCGTTTTTCTCAGAGTTTCAGGGCCGGGATGATCTGCTTTTTGCGGCTCATCACGCCGGGCAGCACCACGGTGTCGCCGGTGACGGTGCAGCCGAAGGAGGCTTCGGCCATCTGTTTGACCAGATCGTTGGGCACCAGCAGCGTGGCCTCTTCGCGCAGGATATCGACCACGAACAACAGCACCTGATCGGCGCCGTCTTCGCGGGCGACGGCGTCCATCGAGGCCATCAGGCTGGCCTTGCGGTCGAGCACGATTTTCGGCGCGGTGGTTTCCAGAACCGAAACCCGCAGGTCCTTGCCCGCGACGGTGTACTCTTTCGAATCCATCCGCAGCAGTTCGGCATCGGTGAAGGCCGAGACATCGGACTTGGCCTCGAACATCGCGGTGGCCAGTTTGCTGATCGAAACACCCAGATCGGCGGCCAGCTTTTCGGCCACGGCGCGGTCATGCGCGGTGGTGGTGGGCGAGCGGAACTCCAGCGTGTCGGACAGGATGCACGACAGCATCGCGCCCTTGATCTCACGCGGGGCCTGCGCCAGTGCGTCGCCCATCAGGTCGTGCATAATCGTGGCGGTGCAGGCGAGCGGGCGGATGGTGATGTCGATCGGGCCTTTGGTCTTCAGCCCGCCGACCAGCATGTGATGGTCGATGATACCTTCGATTTTCGCCTCGTTGATCGAGGGCGGCAGTTCGGCCGGGTTGTTGGTGTCAACGATCACCACGGCGTCGTCGGCAGTCACGTCCGTGATGATGTCCGGCTTTGTCAGGTTCCAATGCGTCAGCACGAACGCCGCTTCGGTATTGGGTTCGCCCAGCAGAACCGGTTTGGCCGGGGTGTTCTGCACCGTGGACAGATACCACGCCCAGATGATGGGCGAGCCGGTGGAATCGGTGTCGGGGGATTTGTGGCCGAATACGAGCGTGGTCATGTGGGCACCTATGGGGCATGGGGTTTGACGCGGCTTATACGGGGCCGAGCCGGAGTTGTCACGTGGGGGACGGTGCGCGTGGTGATGGGGAACGATGAGGCCTGGGGAGGGCGGGGGTCTCCCCGCCATTGCCGGGGAATGGCGGGGAGACCCCCGCCCTACATCTGGGTCGCGTTTGGTCGCCTGTCTGGCCGCTGTGCCGTTTACGGCCTTGTGCGGCCCGAAAGGCGGGGAGACCCCCGCCTTTCGCCTATTCGAGCGGGGTCAGTGTCCAGCCCCGTTGTTGCAGCAGAAAGGGGATGCCGTGTTCGCCCGGCAGATGCAGGGCACCGAAGGCGGCGAGCACGAGGCCTTTGGCCGCGGCGGTCTCCAGCACCGGAATCCAGCTCTGGTTGCGGGTGATCAGCATGGCCTGTTCCATCTTTGCCAGATCGGACTCCAGCTGTTCGGGCGTATAGCCGGGCGTCTGCAACGACAGATCGCGCATCAGCTCCCAGATCAGCCGCGATTCGCCTGCGAAATAGCTGTCAGCGAGCGTGGTCATGTAATCTTCGGCCTGTCCCTCGATGGCGAGAGAGGCGCGCAGCATCGAAATCTGATCGTCGCGCGAAAAGCTGTCGAACAGAGCGAAAACGGTATCATAGGGCTCCAGCCCCTGCACCGGAATGTCGCGTGCGCGGGCCTCTTGCATGATCAGGTGATCCAGCCCGGTTTTGGGCTGCGCCTGAACCTCTGCCATCATGCAGGGCGGGACGGCCAGCAGGACGGTCAGATACCACGGCTGAAACTTGGCGGCCATGAAGCCGGGAATGCCCCGGCGCGCCATGGCGTCGGACAGGGTTTCCCAATCTTCCGGCGCCATCAGCGTGGGCAGGGTGGTGTCGGGCATCACGAACAGCGTGGGGTCTTTGGCAACCGCGGCCAGCAGCGCGGCCTCTTCTTCGGGGCCGGCTTCCACCAGCACCGTGGTGGCGGTGTCGAGATGCGGCTGGACCTGGGCCAGAATCTGATCGTGGCGCGGGTCTGCCAGATGATAGGTGCCGACCAGCGTGATCTGCTGCCCGTCTTTGGTCGCGCGCCACAGATTGCCCTGATGAAACGGATGGGTGGCAGCGGTCTGCTCCAGCCGGGTGCGCTCTGCCGGTGCCATTTGTGAAAACAGGTTAACACCCTGACAGGCGGCTTGCGCCGGTGCGGACACCCCCAGAGGAATGGCCAGAAGACACAGCAAGCTCAGAAAGTTACGCATACATCATCCCTTTGATTGCGCGCAGAAGGTGGCAGGCATGGCCGGGGAAGCCAAGTAAAAATGCAGGGAACCGGCGGGCCGCCCCCGGTTGACAGAGGCGGGGCTTGCGACTAGATAAACGTCGTTAGCACTCGCCGACAGTGAGTGCTAAAAGATTCAACCTGGAACCTTAGGGAGTTTGCCAGATGGCTTTCAAACCGCTGCATGACCGTGTGCTCGTCCGCCGTATTCAAGGCGAAGACAAAACCAAGGGCGGCCTGATCATTCCCGATACCGCCAAGGAAAAACCCGCTGAAGGCGAAATCGTCTCGGTTGGTGAAGGCGCGCGCAAGGATTCGGGCGAGCTGATTGCTCCGTCCGTCAAGGCCGGCGACCGCATCCTGTTCGGCAAATGGTCGGGCACTGAAGTGACGCTGGAAGGCGAAGAACTGCTGATCATGAAAGAAAGCGACATCCTCGGCATCATCGCCTGAGGGTTTTCGGGCGCAGAATGTGCCCGGCGCTTTTGATTTCAACATCTTAGACGAGGAGTCTGCACTATGGGTGCTAAAGACGTACGTTTTGATACCGATGCCCGCGACCGCATGCTGCGCGGTGTGAACATTCTGGCTGACGCTGTGAAAGTCACGCTGGGCCCCAAAGGCCGCAACGTGGTGATCGACAAGTCCTTCGGCTCGCCCCGGATCACCAAAGACGGTGTGACGGTCGCCAAGGAAATCGAACTGTCCGACAAGTTCGAGAACATGGGCGCTCAGATGGTGAAGGAAGTCGCTTCCCGCACCAATGACGAAGCCGGCGACGGCACCACCACCGCCACCGTTCTGGCACAGGCCATCATCAAGGACGGCCTGAAAGCTGTTGCTGCCGGCATGAACCCGATGGATCTGAAGCGCGGCATCGATCTGGCTGTTGTCAAGGTTGTGGCTGCGATCAAGGCTGCTTCGCGCCCTGTCAAGGACAGCGCTGAAGTCGCTCAGGTCGGCACCATCTCGGCCAACGGCGAAGCGGAAATCGGTCGTCAGATCGCTGACGCGATGCAGAAAGTCGGCAACGAGGGTGTGATCACCGTCGAAGAGAACAAAGGCCTGGAAACGGAAACCACCGTTGTCGAAGGCATGCAGTTCGACCGTGGCTACCTGTCGCCTTATTTTGTCACCAACGCTGACAAGATGATCGCCGATCTGGAAGACGCCTATATCCTGCTGCACGAGAAAAAACTCTCGTCGCTGCAGCCGATGGTGCCTTTGCTGGAAGCCGTGATCCAGTCGCAGCGCCCGCTGATCATCATCGCTGAAGACGTTGAAGGCGAGGCTCTGGCCACGCTGGTCGTCAACAAGCTGCGCGGCGGTCTGAAAATCGCTGCTGTCAAGGCCCCGGGCTTTGGCGATCGCCGCAAGGCGATGCTGCAGGACATCGCCATTCTGACCGGTGGTCAGGTGATCAGCGATGATCTGGGCATGAAGCTGGAAAATGTCGGCATCGACATGCTGGGCCGTGCCAAGAAAGTCACGATCAACAAAGACAACACCACCATCGTTGATGGTGCTGGCGACAAAGCCGAGATCGAAGCCCGCGTGGCCCAGATCCGTGCCCAGATCGAAGAAACCACGTCGGATTACGACCGTGAGAAACTGCAAGAGCGCGTGGCCAAACTGGCTGGCGGTGTTGCTGTGATCAAGGTTGGCGGCATGACCGAAGTCGAAGTCAAAGAGCGTAAAGACCGCGTTGATGACGCCCTGAACGCAACCCGCGCTGCCGTGCAAGAAGGCATCGTTGTTGGCGGTGGTGTGGCTCTGGTTCAGGCTGGCAAGGTTCTCGAAGGCCTGACCGGCGCGAACTCTGACCAGAACGCCGGTATCGCCATCGTGCGCCGCGCGCTGGAAGCTCCGCTGCGCCAGATCGCTGAAAACGCTGGCGTCGATGGCGCTGTGGTGGCTGGCAAGGTGCGTGAGTCGAACGACGTGACCTTTGGCTTCAACGCTCAGACCGAAGAATATGGCGACATGTTCGCTTTCGGTGTGATCGACCCGGCCAAAGTGACCCGTACCGCGCTGGAAGATGCAGCTTCGGTCGCCTCGCTGCTGATCACCACCGAAGCCATGATCGCTGACAAACCAGCCAAGGAATCGGCTGGCGGCGGCGGCGGCATGGGCGGAATGGGCGGCATGGACGGCATGATGTAAGCCTTTGGCTTGCATTATCTGACCAGTCGTTTCCGTCAGGAAACAGGGCGGCGGTCCGAAAGGGCCGCCCCTTTTCCGTTTGCAGCCTTGATATGGCCGGATTGCCGGGCGATGAAAGCGCAACTGCCGGAGGTTTCATGCCGCATTTGCTGATGCTTGCGCCCGCGCCTGTGATCCGTCTGCCTGACGGGCGGCTGCGGCTGGATGTGAAATATGTCGAAGGGATGCGTGCCCATTGCGCGCTGTGGGAGGGGCCGGTTTCGGCTGTGGTCTGGGAGGGGGCAAGTGCGGTGCCGTTCGGGGCGGAGTATGCACCGGATGAGTTGGGCTTTGCGCTGACGGTGCTGCCTGCGGGGGCGGCTTTGCCTGCGCTTGGGGCCGATCTGATCGCGGTGCCTGCCGATATGGCGCAGGCGCTGGTGCTGGCCTGGGGGCCGGTGCCGGTGGTGTTTGTGGTGGAGTATACCATTGGCACCCGGTTGCGCATTGTGGCGCTGGACCGGGGCCGGGGGATGGCGCGCAAGGGCTGGTCGGCGCTGTGGAATCTGGCGGTTGAACGGCGGCGGCGGGCGGCGTTCCGGCGCGCGGCGGGGGTGCAGTGCAATGGCTATCCGGCGTTTGACGCCTATGCGGGTCTGAACCCGCGCACCCTGTTGTATCTCGATGGCCGGATGCGCCGCACGATGATGGCCTCGGCGCAGGATATGGCGGCCAGGGCGGCGCATCAGGGGCCACTGCGGCTGGTGCATTCGGGGCGGCTGGAGCCGATGAAGGGCGCGCAGGATCTGGTGCCGGTCGCCCGAGCGCTGGTGGCGGCGGGCGTGGAGTTCACGCTGGACGTGTTTGGCACCGGCGCGCTGGAGGCGGAGGTGCGGGCCGGGGCTGACGCATTGGGCGGGCGGTTGCGCCTGCATGCGCCGGTGGATTTCGAGACCGCTCTGGTGCCGTGGATGCGCCGCCACGCCGATCTTTTCCTCAGCTGTCACCGGCAGGCGGACCCGTCGTGCAGCTATCTGGAAAGTCTGGGCTGCGGGGTGCCGGTCTTGGGCTATGCCAATGAGATGTGGGGCCGGATGGCAACCGAAACCGGCGGCGGCTGGGCGGTGCCCTTGGGCGACCGGCGGGCGCTGTCAGACCGGATCATCCGGTTGGCGGGCAACCGGGCAGAGCTGGTGCGTGCGGCGACGGCCGGGCTTTCCTTTGCGCAAGCCCATGATTTCGAATCGGAATTCGCCGCGCGCATGGCGCATTTCGCGGCTTGCCTGCCGCCACAGCGTACGGTGGTCTGAGCCCGCATTAACCGATTGTTGATAGCCCTGTTCCTCGCATGGCCGGGGAGGATTCCGCTGGCCGATGGGACCAAGCGAGGATTCAGGATATGAACAAGGCGATTACCGACGGGCTGGTGCTGATGCCGCCTCCATTCGCAGCGGGGCTGCATCTGTGGTCGCGCGAAGACGGGCGGCCGGGGCAGGGGTCTTATGCGGGTCAGCCCAATGCGGCTTTCGTTCCGGCGGATCAGGATTTCGGCGGCGCGATGGAGTTGCAGAAAACCGAAGCCACGCAAAGGCTGCGCTGCTTTCAGCAGATCCCGATGCAGCCCGGATTGTATCTGCTGGTCCGGTTCCGGGTGAAGTGCATTTCGGGCGCTTTCCCCTCGGTGCGGATCGCGGGCTGGGCTGGACGGTCGGACGGCAGCAACGTGCCCGGCGTCGTGCAGTCGGCGCCTTCGCAGACGCTGACGCAATATGGTCAGGTGGTCGAGTTCGCCACGATCATCGGGACCGGCTGGCGCGGCGGGGTCGCGATGGCCTGGGGGCCGAATGCGGTTTATGGCCATATCGGGCTGGACCTGACCGGGCCAAACGGCGGCGTGGTGCGTATCAGCAATATCGAGATTTCGGATGTGACCGGGATCTATCTGCGCGACATCTTTGATGCAGTTGACGTGCGCGACTTCGGGGCGCGGGGCGATGGCACGACCGATGACACCGCCGCCTTTGCCGCCGCCGACAGCGCGGCGCAGGGCCGCACCCTCACGGTGCCTTCGGGCACCTACCGCATTGCCGGAAACCTGACGATCAACAATCCGATCCGGTTTCAGGGCACGCTGATCCAGCCCGACAACGTGCGGCTGGCGCTGACGCGCAATTACGATCTGGACACCTATACCAGCGCGTTTGGCAGCGAGCTTCTGGGCTTTCGCAAGGCGTTGCAGGCGCTGTTCTATTTTACCGACCATGTGGCGCTGGATCTGTCTGACCGCCGCGTCGATCTGGTCGAGCCGCTGGATGTTGCGGCGATTGCGGGTCTGACCGCCTTTGCTCAGCGCCGGTTCCTGACCAATGGCCAGCTGAATGCGGTGGCGGGGCCGGGCTGGGATACGGTGACGGTGACCTCTGGCACCACCTATAACCCGGCCAACCCGACCCTGCTGACCGGCGTGGCCAATGTTGCCAACATCCCCATCGGGGCGCGGGTCAGCGGCAATGGCGTCGGGCGCGAGATCTATGTGGTGGCCAGGAATGTCGGCACCGGAACCGTTACCCTGAGCCAGGCCCTGTGGGGCGGGGCGGGCACCCGGACGCTGACCTTTACCCGGTACAAATACCTGCTGGATTTTTCGGGCTTTGACGATCTGTCGCGGTTCGAGATCGACCGGCTGGACCTGAACTGCAACGGGCTATGTTCGGGTGTCATGCTGCCCCGCGTCGGCCTGACCCTGCGGATCGGCGACTGCGTGTTCAACCGGCCAAAGGATCGCGGCATCACCTCGACCGGGTCGGGCTGTCAGGGTTTGATCGTTGAAGGCTGCCAGTTCTGGTCGAATGAACAGGCCATGCTGGCGCAGGACCGCACCACGATTGCGCTGAACGTCAATGCCAATGACACCAAGATCCGGTCCAACCGGATTGTGCGCTTTGCGCATTTCATGGTGGCCAATGGCGGCGGCCATCTGATCAGCGGCAACCACTTCTTTCAGGGGGACACCGCGTCGGCGGGCATCCGCCGCGCCGGTCTGATTGTCACCCAGACCAATCCGCGGCTGACCTTTACCGGCAATTATGTGGATAACTGCTTTATTGAATGGTCGAACGAACACGACGCCAACCCTGATTTCGTCTCGGGGTTCAGTTTTGGCAATATGTCGATTGCGGCCAACCATTTCTTTGCCAGTGACGTGGCCCCATGGTTCCGCTGGATCGTGATTGCGCCCAAAGGATCGGGGCAGTTTGTGCATGGACTCAGCGTTTCGGACAACACCTTCCGCGCCATCAATGGCTTTGTCGACCGGGCCGAGGCGGTGGACAGCACGCATGGCACGCTGGATTTCAGCCGTTTCCGCAACGTGAACTTTGGCGCGAATGCGTTCAACGGCGTCAGCCAGGTGGTGATGAACCCGCTGCCGATCCTGCATACGCAGAACACGGCTGCCGAAACCTGGGTGGTCGATGGCGGCGCATTCATGCCGTTTGGCGGACGGGTGCGCCTTACGCAAAGTGTGGTGGCCGATGGCGCCATCACCAACACCGCCAATGTGGCGCAATTTGCGATGCCCTTTGTCCAGAACGAGCAAGGGTCTGAGCGCAATCTGGTGCATCTGCGCTGGCCGACAGCGGTCAAGGGCAAGGTGCTGGCGACGATCCGCTGTGACAATCCGACCTGACAGGGCCGGGCAATGGGGCAGAGGGGCGGTCCGTCGGGCCGCCCCTTTGTCATGCGGGCACCCGGACAAAGCCTGCCGGTCTTTGGCTCAATCCAATTGACTCACGCTGATGCGAAGCGCTTGTCTGGGGCAGATGCGACCGGCCGGACAAAGACGGAACAAGATGACCGACAAAACCTCAGAGCAGCCGACCAGAAAACCCGCTGACATGGCTCATGATTTTCTGCCCAAACTGGTGACCGTGTGGCGAGAGGGCTATTCGGCGCAGGATTTCCGCGCCGATGTTCTGGCCGGGCTGACGGTGGCGATTGTTGCCTTGCCGCTGTCGATGGCGATTGCGATTGCCAGCGGGGTCGGGCCGGAACGCGGGCTTTACACCACCATCATCGGCGGGTTTCTGGTCTCGGCCCTTGGCGGCAGCCGGTTTCAGATCGGCGGGCCTGCGGGGGCGTTTATCGTTCTGGTTTCGGCCTGTGTGATGCAGATCGGGGTTGAGGGGCTGATCCTGGCCACCTTTCTGTCAGGCCTGTTCATGGTGGCGGCGGGCGTGCTGCGGCTGGGCACCTATATCAAGTTCATCCCCTATCCGGTCACGGTCGGTTTCACCGCCGGGATTGCGGTGATCATCTTTGCCAGTCAGATGAAGGATCTGTTCGGCCTGACCCTGACCGGACCGGAGCCGGCAGAAATTATGCACAAGGTCAGCGCTCTGTGGGGCGCGCGGGGCACGGTGACGCCGGCGGCGCTGGCGGTGGCTTTGGCCACGATTGCGCTGATCCTGGGGGTAAAGCGGCTGCGTCCGGGCTGGCCGAACCTGTTGATTGCGATTGTGACGGCGGCGGTGGTGGTGGCTGTGACCGGCCTGCCGGTAGAGACCATCGGCTCGCGATTTGGCGATCTGCCGCGCCTGCCGCCTGTCCCCGCGCTGCCGGGGCTGAGCGCGGATGCGGTGCTGGCGGCGCTGCCCTATGCGGTCAGCTTTACGCTGCTGGGGGCGATTGAATCACTGCTGTCAGCGGTGGTGGCCGATGGGATGAGCGGCGGGCGGCACCGCAGCAACGCCGAACTGGTGGCGCAAGGCGTGGCCAATGTCGGCGCGGCGCTGTTCGGCGGGTTTTGCGTCACGGGCACCATTGCGCGCACGGCCACCAATGTGCGGGCGGGCAGCCGGGGGCCGGTGTCGGGCATGCTGCATGCGCTGTTCGTGCTGGGCTTCATGCTGGTGGCGGCTCCGCTGGCCGCCTTCATCCCGCTGGCGGCTCTGGCGGGGTTGCTGGCGGTGGTGGCCTGGAACATGGCCGAAAAGGAAGAGTTCTGGGGTCTGCTGAAATCGTCGAGGGGCGATGCGATGGTGGTCATCGTGACCTTTCTGCTGGTGGTGTTCCGCGACCTGACCGAAGGCATCGTGGTGGGCTTTGCTCTGGGCGGTCTGGTGTTCATCCGCCGCATGTCCGAGGCGGCAGAGGTGGAACCGGCGCAGGTCAGCACATGGTCACCGGAAGAGGGGGGCGACCGTGACCGGGTGGTGTACCGCCTGCGCGGGCCGTATTTCTTTGGGGCTGCGGCCCGGCTGGGTGCGGTGCTGGACCGGATCGCCGATTATCCGCGCGCCTTTGTCGTCGATTTTACCGATGTCCCGTTTGTTGATTCCTCGGGGGCGCGCGCCTTTGAACTGCTGGCGCACAAGGTGGCGCGCAAGGGGGGGCAGCTGTACCTGACCGGCACCCGCCCCGACGTGCGCCGTGACCTGCTGGCACAGGGTGTGCGCGAACCGTTGGTGCGTTTTCTGCCGGATCTGGACAGCGTGACCACGGCCGAAGCGGCGCGTTAGCGCCACCATGATTCGGCGGGCAGCGGCGCCGTTTTTCCCTTGCGGCAACAGGTCAAAGACGCGTTGAAGATGCATGTTTGACGCTGCGTCATCGTTCACACCATCTTCACCAGTCTGTGAACGCGCAGCACTTTGAAAAAGCTTGCCTAATTTTTGCCGGTTTTCGGAATTTTTCAGATTTTGCACATCATTAGAAAATTTATTTACAGAAATATCCATTTAATAAAAGGGGTTACAATAAAATTGACTGCGCGTTACACTTGCGCAGGGTAGAGGGCGATCTGGTTGGCATCTGCACATGCCGCAAGATTGCAGATGGCGGGCGAAATTCGGCCCGCGCAGGAGGAGATATAAATGACAGATCAGGGTTCAGCGTCGGGCGTCTACACCGCATCGGCTGATTTCATTGCCAACGCGCATATCGATGCGGATGGCTACGCGCGGATGTATGAGGCCTCTGTCACCGATCCGAATGCCTTCTGGGCCGATCAGGCGCAGCGGTTGGACTGGATCAAGCCCTTTACCAAGGTCAAGAACACCAGTTTTGACTATGGCAAAGTCTCGATCAAATGGTTCGAGGATGGCACGCTGAACGTCAGCGCCAATTGCATCGACCGCCACATGCTGACCCGCGCCAACCAGACCGCGATCATCTGGGAGCCGGACAACCCGGCCACGCCGTCGCTGCACATCACCTATGCCCAACTGCTGGAAAACACCTCGCGCATGGCCAATGTGCTGAAAGCCTATGGCGTGGGCAAGGGCGACCGCGTTGTGCTGTATCTGCCGATGATCCCCGAAGCGGCCTATGCCATGCTGGCCTGCGCCCGGATCGGCGCGATTCATTCGGTGGTGTTTGCCGGCTTCTCGCCTGATGCTCTGGCCAACCGGATCAACGATTCCGAGGCCAAGGTGGTGATCACCGCCGATTTCGCCCCGCGTGGCGGCAAGAAAACCGCGCTGAAATCCAACACCGACAAGGCGCTGTTCGATTGCTCGGACAAGGTGAAATGCCTTGTCGTCAAGCACACCGGCGACCAGACCACCTGGGTTCAGGGGCGCGACGTTGACCTGAAGGCCGAGATGGCGGCTGCAAAACCCTATTGCGCCTATGTCGAAGTCGGGGCCGAAGACCCGCTGTTCATCCTGTATACCTCCGGCTCGACCGGGCGGCCCAAGGGGGTTGTGCATACTTCGGGCGGGTATCTGGCCTATGCGGCGATGACGCACCAGTACACCTTTGATTATCACGATGGGGATGTGTTCTGGTGCACCGCCGATGTCGGCTGGGTGACGGGTCACAGCTATATCATCTACGGCCCGCTGGCGAACGGCGCGACCACGATCATGTTCGAAGGCGTGCCGACCTTCCCCGATGCGGGCCGGTTCTGGGAGGTGTGCGCCAAGCACAAGGTCAGCCAGTTCTACACCGCCCCCACCGCGATCCGCAGCCTGATGGGCATGGGCCCGGAATGGGTCGAAAAGCACGACCTGTCGTCGCTCAAATTGCTGGGCACCGTGGGCGAGCCGATCAACCCCGAGGCGTGGAACTGGTACAACACCCATGTCGGCAAAGGGAAATGTCCGATCGTCGACACCTTCTGGCAGACCGAAACCGGCGGCCACCTGATCACGCCGCTGCCGGGTGCCATTCCGCAAAAGCCGGGGGCGGCGACCAAGCCGTTCTTTGGCATCAAGCCCGTCGTGCTGGACCCGGCCAATGCCGAGGTTCAGACCGAGACCGCCGCCGTCGGGGTGCTGTGCATCGCTGACAGCTGGCCGGGCATGATGCGCACGCTCTGGGGCGATCACGAGCGGTTTGAAGAGGCGTATTTCTCGCAATATCGCGGCTATTACTTCACCGGCGACGGGTGCCGCCGCGACGAGGATGGCGACTACTGGATCACCGGCCGCGTCGATGATGTGATCAACGTCTCCGGTCACCGCATGGGCACGGCGGAGGTTGAATCGGCGCTGGTGGCACATGAGGCGGTGGCCGAGGCAGCGGTGGTCGGTTACCCGCATGACATCAAGGGGCAGGGCATCTATGCCTATGTCACGCTGATGAACGGCATCGACCCGACCGACGCCCTGCGCAAAGAGCTGGAGGCCTGGGTCCGCACCGAAATCGGCCCGATTGCCAAGCCGGACCTGATCCAATGGGCGCCCGGCCTGCCGAAAACCCGCTCGGGCAAGATCATGCGCCGCATTCTGCGCAAGATTGCCGAGAATGATTTCGCGGCGCTTGGCGATACCTCGACCCTTGCTGATCCGTCGGTGGTCGATGAGCTGATCGAAAACCGGATGAACCGGGGCTGAGTGGGGAGATGCGCGACATGTCCTCCCCCACCGTTCTGATCCTGCTCGGGCCTCCGGGCGCGGGCAAGGGCACGCAGGCCCGGATGCTGGAAGAAGATTTCGGTCTGGTCCAGCTTTCTACCGGCGACCTTTTGCGCGCCGCGGTTGCCTCGGGCAGCGCGGCGGGCCAGCAGGCCCGCGCGGTCATGGAGGCAGGCGGGCTGGTCAGTGATGACATCGTGCTGGCCATCCTGCGCGACCGCATGGCCCAGCCCGATGTGGCCCGTGGCATCATTCTTGACGGCTTTCCGCGTACCGACGCGCAGGCGGCGGCGCTGGACGGGCTGCTTGCCACAGCGGGTCAGCGCGTCAACGCCGCCATCAGCCTGGAGGTGGATGACGAGGCGATGATCGGTCGCGTGTCGGGCCGCTATACCTGCGGCGGGTGCGGCGAAGGGTATCACGACACGTTCAAACAGCCCGCTGTTGCGGGCGTTTGCGACAAATGCGGCGGCACGGGCTTCAAGCGCCGGGCCGACGACAACGCCGGAACCGTGCGGGAAAGGCTGCGCGCCTACCACGCACAGACGGCACCGCTGATCGCCTATTACGATGGCAAAGGCGTTCTGAAACGGATCGACGCGATGGGTGACATCGCCGCGATCCGTCAGACTCTGGGCGCCATCGTCGCGGGTGTGTCAGCGCACTAAGGGGGGCCTGTATCCCCCTGGGGGTGCGGGTGTGGAGACAAAACACAGGGAGTAAAACTCATGGCGGACAGAACTTCGTCCTCGGCCTACTGGGCAGCCAATGTGCGGGTGATCTTGATATCGCTTGCCGTCTGGTTCTTCTGCTCGTTCGGTCTTGGCATCATCCTGCGACCAGCCCTCAAGGGCATCATGGTCGGGGGCGCTGACCTTGGCTTCTGGTTTGCACAGAACGGGTCGATTTACGTCTTCCTCGTGCTGATCGGCGTCTATGCGTGGAAGATGAACAAGCTCGACAAAGAATTCGGCGTCGAAGAGTAAGGGACAGGGACAGATGGATCAATTTACCCTCAACCTGATCGTGGTTGGCATTACCTTTGCCATCTACATCGGGATCGCGATCTGGGCCCGTGCGGGCACGACCGCTGAGTTTTACGCCGCCGGGCAGGGCGTGCCCCCGGTTCTGAACGGCATGGCGACGGGCGCTGACTGGATGTCGGCGGCGTCGTTCATTTCGATGGCCGGCATCATCGCCCTGGCGCCTGCCGGTGGGTACGAGCAGTCGGCCTTCCTGATGGGCTGGACCGGCGGCTATGTGCTTCTGGCGCTGCTGCTTGCGCCGTATCTGCGCAAGTTCGGCAAGTTTACCGTGCCGGAATTCATTGGCGACCGCTTCTATTCGGGCGGCGCACGCCTTGTGGCCGTGATCTGTCTGATCATCATCTCGGTGACCTATGTGATCGGCCAGATGCGCGGTGTGGGCGTGACCTTCTCGCGCTTTCTGGAAGTCTCCACCGATACCGGCCTGTATATCGGCGCGGCGATCGTGTTCGCCTACGCCGTTCTTGGCGGCATGAAGGGCATCACCTATACGCAGGTCGCCCAATATGTCGTGCTGATCATCGCCTACACCATTCCGGCGATCTTCATCTCGCTGTCGCTGACGGGGTCGTTCCTGCCGCAGCTCGGGCTGATCGGCGGCTATGCGCCCTCTGGTGGTGACGTGGCCATGCTGACCAAGCTTGACCAGGTGGTCACGGAACTTGGCTTCAAGGCCTATACGTCGGAATCGGCCAACATGTTCAACATGTTCCTGTTCACGATGTCTTTGATGATCGGCACCGCCGGTCTGCCACACGTCATCATCCGCTTCTTCACGGTGCCAAAAGTGGCTGACGCCCGGTCGTCGGCAGGCTGGTCGCTGGTGTTCATCGCGCTGCTGTACACGGTTGCTCCGGCAGTCGGTTCGATGGCCCGACTGAACCTGACCACCACCTTCTGGCCCGGTGCAGTGACCGGATCGGCGTTCTCGGCCCCAGCGCTTTCGATCGCTGATATCGAGTCGAAGCCCGAGCTTTCCTGGATCAACACCTGGAAAACCACGGGTCTGCTGGCCTATGAAGACAAGAACGGCGACGGGTTGATCCAGTACTTCAACGAACCCGCCGCTTTGGTTGCTGCCAACAAGGCCCTTGCCGATGCGACAAAGGCCCTGACCGACGCTGCCGAGGGTGCTGACAAGGCGCCGCTGGAAGCTGCGGTTGCGACCGCCACCACCGCGGTTGACGCCGCTCTGGCCGAAGCGCAGCTCGGAGGCCAGTCCATGGCCGCACAGGGCCTGCGTGGCAACGAACTGACGAAAATCGACAACGACATGATGGTTCTGGCAAACCCGGAAATCGCGGCTCTGCCGGCCTGGGTTGTGGCTTTGGTTGCTGCCGGTGCTTTGGCTGCTGCCCTGTCCACCGCTGCCGGTCTGTTGCTGGCAATCTCGTCCGCCATCAGCCATGACCTGATCAAGGGGTCGATCAACCCCAACATCAGCGAAAAGGGCGAACTGCTGGCCGCGCGTGTGGCGATGTCGTTTGCCATCGTTGTGGCGACCTACCTGGGTCTGAACCCGCCCGGCTTTGCCGCGCAGGTTGTGGCCTTGGCCTTTGGTCTGGCAGCGGCGACGATCTTCCCGGTTCTGATGATGGGCATCTTCTCGAAGCGCATCAACAAGGAAGGCGCGATTGTCGGGATGCTGGTGGGTCTGGTGTTCACCTCGCTCTACATCTTCGCCTACAAGGGGATGTTCTTCGTTCCCGGCACCAACTGGCTGCCTGACACCCCTGCGAACTACATCTTCGGTATTTCGCCGCTGTCGATCGGGACCATCGGTGCCGTTCTCAACTTCGCCTCGGCCTATATCGTGTCGATGGCCACCAAAGCGCCGCCGGCGCATGTGGTTGAGCTGATCGAGTCGATCCGCGTGCCGAAAGGCGCCGGTGCGGCAACAGCCCACTAAGAACGACCGCGCGCTCCCGGACATCCGGGGGCGCGCAACTCAGGAAGGACCAAAGCCATGGACCACCCGGTCGAGACGATCATCGCTTTTCTGGAAACGGTCCATCCCTACGATACCCTGCCGCAGGACGAGTTGGCGCGTGTCGCCACTTCCTTCAGCCGCAGAGAATACGCCGCCGGAGAAGAAGTCTATCACGCCGGTGAACCGCTCAAGGGCCTGTACCTGATCAAGCGCGGCTCGGTCGAGGTGCAGGACCCTTCCGGTCAGGTGATCTCGCTGCTTGGCCCCCGCAACAGCTTTGGCGAACGTGGTCTGGCGCGTGACGGGCTGGCCGTGACGGCTGCCCGTGTCACCGAAGACTCGGTCCTGCTGCTGCTGCCGGTGGCCGAGTTCCGGCGGCTGCTGGCCAGCTCTCCGGCGTTTGAGCGGTTTTTCAGCCGGGGGCGCGGGCACGACCCGCGCGGCGGCGATCTGACCACGCAAAAGGTGGGCGACCTGATGGCGCGCAAACCTGTGGTGGTCGGGCCGCAGGATTCGGTCCGCACGGCCGCGCAAAAGATGCGCGATGCAAAGGTATCGTCGCTGGGCGTGGTACAGGACGGGCGGTTTCTGGGCATCCTGACCACCCGCGACATGACCAACCGGGTGCTGGCCGACGGGCTGGACCCGTCCACCCCGGTGGCCGAGGTGATGACGGCGGATCCGGTGTCGCTGCGCCCCGACTCGCTGGGCTCTGACATCCTGCACATCATGCTGGAACGCCGCATCGGGCATCTGCCGGTGGTCGAAGGCGGCACGCTGGTCGGCATGATCACCCAGACCGACCTGACCCGGTTTCAGGCCGTCAGCTCGGCGCAACTGGTGCGCGACGCGGCCACGGCGGAAACCGTGGCCGATATGGCCGCCGTCACCGCCCGCATTCCGCGCCTTCTGGTGCAGCTGGTCGGGGGCAACAGCGCGCATGAGGTGGTCACCCGCCTAATCACCGACATCGCCGATACCGTCACCCGCCGCCTGCTGGCCATGGCCGAGGCGCAGCTTGGCCCCGCGCCGGTGCCCTATTTGTGGCTCGCCTGTGGCAGTCAGGGCCGGCAGGAGCAGACCGGCGTGTCGGATCAGGACAATTGCCTGATGATCGACGATGCCGCGACCGATGACGACATGGCGTATTTTCACGCCCTTGCGAAGATCGTGTCAGACGGGCTGGATGCCTGCGGCTATGTCTATTGCCCGGGCGACATGATGGCGACCAACCCGCAATGGTGCCAGCCCATGCGGGTCTGGCGCAGCTATTTCCGCAAATGGGTGCAGACGCCGGACCCGATGGCGCAGATGCTGTCGTCGGTGATGTTCGACCTGCGCCCAATCGGCGGACAGGCCAGCCTGTTCAGCGATCTGCAGCATGAAACGCTGGAAATGGCGGCCCGCAATTCGATCTTTGTCGCGCATATGATTAGCAACAGCCTGAAACACACGCCGCCGCTGGGCCTGCTGCGCGGCTTTGCCACCATCCGCTCGGGTGAGTACAAGAACCACATCGACATGAAGCTGAACGGCGTGGTGCCGGTGGTGGATCTGGGCCGCATCTATGCGCTGATCGGCCAGTTGGAGCCGGTGAACACCCGCGCCCGGCTGGATGCTGCCGAAGCGGCAGGCGTGATCAGCGTCTCGGGCGCGCGCGATCTGATGGAGGCCTATGACCTGATCGCGCAGACCCGGCTGGAAAATCAGGCGCGGCTGGTGCGGTCGGGGCGCAAGCCCGACAATTTCCTCGCCCCGTCGGATATGTCCGACTTTGAGCGAAGCCACCTGCGCGACGCTTTTGTCGTGGTGCGCACCATGCAATCAGCCGTGGGACAGACCCGCGGCACCCGGAGTTGATGAATGGCCTTTGAATTTTTCGCTGCAATCGTCGCCGCTGTCGCCCTTGGCGGCATGGTGCATCTTTTGCGCAGACTGACCGGAACCCGCCTGCCCAACTGGTCGGTGACCGTCGCTGCGGCTGTCGGCCTGATCGGCACCACGATCTGGCTGGAATATGACTGGTTCAACCGGGTCAGCGCCGAATTGCCCGAAGGGGTACAGGTGGTCTGGCTGTCCGAAGAGGTGATGACCCTGCGGCCCTGGACCCTGATCGCGCCGATCACCACCCGCTTTGTCGCCATGGACACCCGCGCTATCGCTCAACACCCGAACAACCCGGGTCTGCGCATGGCCAAGCTGTTCAACTTTGCCCGCTGGCGTTCGGTGACCGACGCGCTGATGGTGTTTGATTGTGCCCAGCGCCAGCAGGTTCTGGTGACCGAGGGAGTGCAGATTTCCGAAGACGGCACCCTGCAAGGGGCCGATTGGGTGACCGCGCCCGAAGGCGACGGATTTCAAGCGGCTGCCTGCACGGCAGCCTGAAGGGGGAGGCAGAGATGACGGCCGAAGGGGGGAGACGGCACCGCGTCCTCGTGGTCGAGGATGAGGATAACATTGCCATCGCGCTTGACTATCTGATGACGCGCGAAGGCTATGACCATGACCGCATCGCCAACGGGGCCGATGCTTTGGCGCGCATCCGCGACACGCATCCCGATCTGGTGCTGCTTGATGTGATGCTGCCCGAAGTGTCGGGGTACGAGATCTGTCAGGGGGTGCGGCTGGACCCGACCCTGTCAGATGTCAAAATCCTGATGATGACCGCGCGCGGATCGGCGATCGAACGGCGCAAGGGGCTGGCGCTCGGGGCGGATGGTTTCATCTCGAAACCGTTTGAGCTGAAAGAGCTGCGCGCCGAGGTGCGCCGCCTTCTGGTCACGGAAGCCTAGGCGGTGCTGCGCGCGCTGTCCCTGCGGCTGCGGATATTCCTGCTGTTTGCCGGATTGGCCGCAGGCGCGCTTGCGGCCTTGAGTGCGGGCCTGTGGCTGGGCTACCGGCGGCTCGGCTCGCCAGAGACGCTGGAGGCGTTTGTGCAGGGCGGCGTGGTGGCCGGGTTTGTCAGTCTGGGCGTTGTGGCCTGGGTCTGGTATCTGTTCGACATCAATGTGGCCCGCCCCATCGACTCCCTGGCCGGTGCTTTGCGCGCGCGGGCGCATTCCGATGTGACCGGCGGTATCGACGCGCGGATTGCCGAATACCTCGGCGATCTGGCCCCCGCCGCCACAGCCGCCGCCGCCTCGCTCTCGGAAACCCGCAACGCTCTGGCCGAGGCGGTGGCGCGCGAAACCACCCGGCTGACGGTCGAAAAGCAGCGGTTGGAAACGCTGCTCTCGGATGTTGATGCCGGGGTGATCCTGTGTTCGGGCGATCATACGCTGGCGTTTTACAACGGGCAGGCGGTGGATCTGATGGGCGCGGGCATGGCCGCGCCGGGGCTGGACCGCCGGTTGTTCGACTATCTGCGCGAGGGCCCGATCCTGCTGGCCCACGAACGCCTGATCGCCACCGGCGACCGCGACGCCGCCTCTGACCTGCTCTGCGCCACCCTGACCGGCAGCCGGGTGCTGTCGGCGCGGATGCGCCTGATGGCGGCGGATAACGGCACCGTGCCCGGCTATGTCCTCACCCTGCGCGATGTCACCGCCGACCACGCCACCCATGCCCGGCGTGAGGCGCTCTTGGCCGAGGTGTTTGACCGCGTGCGCCGCCCGGCCGCCAACCTCACCACCCTGATGGCCGCCATCCCCGAAGGCGCGTCTGCCCCCGGCAAGCTCGACCGCGCCTTGCGCGAAGAGGTGGCAACGCTGGCCACCGCCGTCACCGACCTCAGCCGCCGCCATGATGAGGGCCGCAGCGACGGCTGGTCGCTGGCGATGACCCGCGCCTCTGACCTCCTTGACGGGTTGCGCGCCCGGATGGAGGGCGACGGCCTGACCGCCGAGACCCGGACCGACGCGCTTTTGCTGCGCTGCAACGGGTTCGAGGTGATCGCCCTGCTGTCCGGCCTGACCGAGGCGATGGCGCGTTCGGGCCTGGCCCGCGCCTTCCGGCTGCAGATCGAGGAGGACGGCACCGGCGCGCTGATCCGGCTGGTCTGGCAGGGCGAGGCGCTGCCGATGGCGCAGCTGGAAACCTGGCTTGACGCCCCGCTGGAACCGGGCATCACCACCATGCCACGCCGCTCGGTCCTCGCCACCCACGCGACCGAGATCTGGCCCGAAGCGGCCGGGCAGGGCGAAAACAGCCTGTGCATGCCGATCCCGCAAGCCCGCCGCGTGGTGCGCCGCCCCGAACCCGTCGCGCGCCCGGTGGTCTATGACTTTGACCTGTTGTCCAAAGCCCGCAACGCCAAGGTACAGGATGCCCGGCTGCACGACCTGACCTATGTGGTTTTTGACACCGAAACCACCGGCCTGTTGCCGGGGCAGGGGGACGAGATCGTGCAGATTGCCGCCGTCCGCATCGTCAACGGCCGCCGGGTCGAGGGTGAGGTGTTCAACACCCTCGTCAACCCGCGCCGCCCGATCCCGCTCAGCTCGACCGAGGTGCATGGCATCACCGAAGCCATGGTGCAGGACGCCCCCTTTGTCGAAGAGGTGGCCAGCCGCTTTCACAAATTCGCCGAAGGCGCGGTGCTGGTCGCCCATAACGCCCCGTTCGACATGGAATTTCTGCGCCGGCTGGAGCCGACCCTTGGCCTGCGCTTTGACAACCCGGTGTTTGATACCGTGCTGTTGTCGGCGGTGGTTTTTGGCCAGCACGAGGTTCACAGCCTTGACGCGCTGTCGCACCGCCTGGGCATCACCATCCCCGAAGAGGCGCGCCACACCGCCATCGGCGACACCATCGCCACGGCGGATGCCTTCCTCAAACTGGTGCCGATGCTGCAGGGCAGGGGCTTTGACACCTTTGGCGCGGTCCTGTCCGAAGTGCGCCGCCATGGCCGCCTGCTCAAGGATCTGAACGAAAGCTTTGCGGATCAGAGCTGAGCCTCTGCCCCCTTCCACCGCCCTTTGCCATTCATCTTGGCAAAAATACTCCCGCCGGAGGCGCACCTCTCCGCCAGCGTTCCGTGTGCAGGACGGCCCCCGCCTGTGGCGGATTTCTGCCCGGACCATGGCGGCTGCTTGCGACAAAACCCGGCACGCCCCCCCCAAACCCCCTTCCCAGACCCCCCTGACCGGGCCAGACTGCCCTATCCCGCTGAGGAGCCGGGGTGAGGAGGGGCGGGATACCCTGCCCGGATCAGAGGAGGATCACATGACCATTTCCGTAACGCGCGGGTTTCGCGCGCTTGTCGCCTGCACGGCGCTGACTGTTGTGCCAATGGCGGCGCAGGCCGAGCAATTCATCAACATCCTGACCGGCGGCACGTCGGGGGTCTATTATCCGATCGGCGTCGGCCTGTCGAAGATCTATGCCGACGGCATCGAAGGCGCGCGCACGCAGGTGCAGGCCACCAAGGCCAGTGTTGAAAACCTGAACCTTTTGCAACAGGGCAAGGGCGAGTTTGCCATCGCTCTGGGCGACTCGGTCAAACTGGCGTGGGAAGGCGATGCCGACGCCGGTTTCAACGCGCCGCTGACCAAATTGCGCGGCATTGCTGCGGCCTATCCGAACTATATCCAGATCGCGGCAAGCGCGGGCAGCGGCATCACCACCGTCGCCGATCTCAAGGGCAAGTCGATCTCGGTGGGCGCGGCAAAATCGGGCACCGAACTCAACGCCCGCGCGATCCTTGGCGCGCTGGACATGAGCTATGACGATCTGAGCAAGACCGAATACCTGCCGTTTGCGGAATCGGTCGAGCTGATGAAGAACCGCCAGCTGGATGCCACGCTGCAGTCGGCGGGCCTTGGTGTATCCTCGCTCAAGGATCTGGCGACCTCGGTGCCCACCACCATCGTCTCGGTCCCGGCCGAGGTGGCAGACACGCTGGGCGCGCCCTATCTGTCGGCGATGATCCCGGCAGGCACCTATGAGGGCCAGACCGAGGATATCCCGACCCTCGCCGTCGGCAACTTCTTTCTGACCCATGAAGATGTGGATGACGAAACCGCCTATCTGATGACCAAACTGCTGTTTGAGAACCTGCCCGCTCTGGCCGCAGCGCATCAGGCGGCGAGCGCGATCTCGCTCGACACCGCGCTCGACGGCATGCCGGTGCCGCTGCATCCGGGGGCCGAGCGCTATTACCGCGAAGCCGGGCTGATCCAGTAACCCGCGAAAAACGGGAAAGGGCGGGCCGCACAGGCCCGCCCGCATCGGCCAGGGAGGGCAATGATGACCAAAGACAAAGCTGACGCCGTGCTGGAGGCGCATAATCCGCATGACCCGCTGGCCCAGGGTTTTCCGCCGGGGTGGGAGGGGCGGGCGCTGTTCTTGATCGCCATCACCTTTTCGGTGTTCCAGATCCTGACGGCGGCGCATCTGGTGGATTTCGCCAGCCAGATCACCCGCGCCATCCATGTGGGCTTTCTGTTGCTGCTGGGCTTTCCGCTGCTGGCGCTGATGCGCGGCGCAGGGCCTGCGATCCGGCTTGCGGCATGGGCTCTGGCCGGTCTGTCGGTCGCGGTCGCGTATTACCAATGGCTGGAATATGTGCCGCTGCTGATGCGCGCGGGCGATCCGCTGCCGCTGGATATTGTCGTGGGCGTGATTGCCCTGGCCACCGTGTTCGGCGCGGCCTGGGCGATGATGGGTATCGCCTTGCCGGTCATCGCGGGCACGTTCCTCGCCTATTGCCTGTTTGGCGAGTATCTGCCCGCACCGCTGAACCATCGCGGCTACGATTTCGCGCAGGTGGTCGAGCATATGGCCTACGGGACCGAAGGCATCTACGGCATTCCCACCTATGTCTCGTCCACCTTCATCTTCCTGTTCATCCTGTTCGGCGCCTTTCTGGAAAAAGCCGGGATGATCAAGCTGTTCACCGATGTCTCGCTCGGTCTTGTCGGGCACAGGATGGGCGGGGCGGCCAAGGTTTCCGTTCTGTCCTCGGGCCTGATGGGCACCATCTCCGGTTCCGGCGTGGCCAATGTCGTCACCACCGGTCAGTTCACCATTCCACTGATGAAACGCTTTGGCTACCGCCCGGCGTTTGCCGGCGGGGTCGAGGCGACGGCCAGCATGGGCGGGCAGATCATGCCGCCGGTGATGGGGGCGGTGGCCTTCATCATGGCCGAAACGCTGGGCGTGGCCTATATCGAGGTGGTCCGCGCCGCCATCATCCCCGCCATCCTGTATTTCGCCGCCGCCTTCTGGATGGTGCATCTGGAGGCAGGCCGGATGAACCTGCGCGGGCTGTCAAAGGCGGAGCTGCCCTCGCCCCTCGCCGCGCTGAAACAGGGCTGGCACCTGATCCTGCCGCTGGCGGTGCTGGTCTGGCTGTTGTTCTCGGGCTACACGCCGCTGTTTGCGGGCACCGTCGGCCTTGGCCTGACGCTGATGCTGATCCTGGGGGCCAGCGTGGCGCTTGGCCTGCCTGCGGGCGTGATCCGCATCATCTTCTGGATCGGGCTCGGCTTTGCCGCCGGGGCGTTCCTGCAATGGGGCATTTGGGTGGTGGCAGGCGTGGTCGCCGGGCTGATCGCGCTCAATGCCCTGTCAAAGGGCGGGCGCGAGACGCTGATCATCTGCCGCGACGCCTTGGCCGATGGCGCGAAAACCGCGCTGCCGGTCGGCATCGCCTGCGCGCTGGTCGGCATCATCATCGGCACCATGACCCTGACCGGGGCCGCCAATACCTTTGGCCAGTTCATTGTGGGGGTCGGCGAATCCAGCCTGTTTCTCAGCCTCGTGCTGACCATGATCACCTGTATCGTGCTGGGCATGGGCATCCCCACCATCCCGAACTACATCATCACCTCGTCGATCGCGGGGCCTGCGCTCTTGGAACTCGGCGTGCCGCTGATCGTCAGCCATATGTTCGTGTTCTATTTCGGCATCCTCGCCGATCTGACGCCCCCCGTGGCGCTGGCCTGCTTTGCCGCCGCCCCGATTGCCAAAGAGCGCGGGCTGACCATCTCGATTCAGGCGGTCAAGATCGCGGCGGCGGGGTTCGTGATCCCGTTCATGGCGGTCTATACCCCCGCCCTGATGCTGCAGGATGGCGGGCCGCTGGCCGCCAGCATCGGCTTTATCCCGGCGGTGATCTATGTCGTCACCAAAACCGTGCTGGCCATCGGGTTGTGGGGCATCGCGGTGATCGGCTGGCTGGGTACGCCGCTGACCCTGTGGCAGCGCGGCCTTGCCATGGTCGCGGCGGGTGCGCTGGTGGTGGCCTTGCCTGCCACCGATGGTATCGGCTTTGCGCTGGTTCTGGCCTTTGTCGCCCAGCACCTGCTGCTGCGCCGCAGGGCCGCCGCGTGACCTGCCTGTTGGCCGGGGCGCTGGTGCTGGCGCTGTCCGGCCCCGGCTTTTCCCTGCACTGGACCCATTCGGTCGAGAAAACCGAATGGGTCGAGGAGTGGCAGGTTCATCCCCACAGCCTGCGCCTGAGCCTCGCCCGCATCAAAGGCTCCGGCGCGGGGATGGAGCCGGGGCCGGATGCGGTGCAGCAAAACGGCTGGTGGGTCTGGTCGCCGCAAATCGAGGTGCCCGCGCTGCACCTCGCCGCCTCTGGCAGCACCGGGGCGGGCTGGCAGCTGTGCGACGGGCAGAACTGCCACGAGTTGGGCGCTGAAGCCGGTGGCGCGATCCGGCTCGCCCCCTGCGCCACGCCCTGAATTCGCTTTCCTTGCCGCAGATGGCGCGTGCAAGATGCCCATATCCTGACCCCAAGGCCACAACCCGGACACCAGATGACAGCCAGACCGCCTTTCCATAGCCTGATGCCGCTGCGCCGGTCGCGCGGCTGTGACTGTGGCTGCGGCGGTGGCTCGGGGCAGGGCGGACGGGCGGGTGCCGCATGAAAAGCCGTGGTTTGCTTGTCCCGCTGCTCGCCGCACTGGTCGCGGCGGCGCTTGCAGGGCTGATCGCCGAACGCTGGGCCACCACCAGCCTGCACGAAACCCTTGACCGCTCGCTGTTGCTGACCGCCCGCGCGGTCGAGGCCGAGATCGACCGCTTCCGCGCGCTGCCCGATGTCGCGGGTGAAGATGCCCGCATCCGCGCCGCGCTGCTCGACCCCCGCAGCCTGGATGCCGCCAACCGCTATCTGGAAACCGTCTCTGCCCATGCCGGGGCCGCTGACCTGTTCCTGATCAACGCCGAGGGGCAGGCGATTGCCGCGTCGAACTGGAACCGCCCCGGCAGTTTTGTCGGCGAACACTACAGCTTCCGCCCCTATTTCACGCTGGCGATGGAATCCGGGCGCGGCCAGTTCTATGCCATCGGGGTCACCACGGGGGTGCCGGGCTATTTCCTGTCTACCCGCGTCACCTCGGGCAATCAGACCGGGGTGCTGGTGGTGAAGCTCGACCTGTGGCCGTTGCAGGCAACATGGCGCAGCGCGGGCGCGCAGGTGGCCTTGGCCGATGCCGATGGCGTGATTTTTCTGTCGGGCCGCGAAGACTGGCTCTACCGCCCGCTGGCCTCGCTTGGCCCCGATGCGCTGGCCCGGCTGGCCGCCACCCGCACCTATGACGGGGTCGATCTGGCCCAAAGCCCGCCGCTTTTGCCCCGCGCGCCCCTGGGGGCCGATGCCACCGGCGACGGCTGGATCGCCCGGCTGACGGCGGTAGAGGGCACCGGCTGGCGGCTGATCGCCGCGCGCCCCAGCGCCGATGTGACCGGGCTGGCCCTTGGCTGGGCGCTGATTGCAGCGCTTCTGGCGCTCGCCGCCGCCGCCGGCCTGAAAACATGGGAGCAACGCCGCCAGCTCATCGCGCTGCGCCTGTCGCAATCCGAACGGCTGGAGGTGATGGTGACCACCCGCACCGCCGACCTCGCGCGCGAGGTGGAGGCCCGCCGTCAGGCCGAATCCGATCTGCGGGCAGCACAAGAGCATCTGATCCATGCCGAGAAAATGGCCGCCCTTGGCCGCATGTCCACCGCGATCGTGCATGAAATCAGCCAGCCCCTCGCCGCGATGGAGGCAACGCTTGCCGCCGCCGAAATCGGCCTGCCCGCCAGTGACGCCGGCACCGCGCCGCGCCTTGCCACCGCGCGCGGCCTGATCCGCCGGATGCAGCGCACCACCAGACACCTCAAGAGCTTTGGCCGCAAAGAGGCGGGGGAGCGCAAGCTGATCGACCTCTGCCCCGTCATCGCCTCGGCACTGGAACTCGTCACCCCCCGCGCCCGCGCGGTGGGGGTGATCCCCAGCTTTACCCCTGCGAGCGTGACCGTGATGGCCGGGGCGGTGCGGATGGAGCAGGTGGCGGTCAACCTGATCCTCAACGCGCTCGACGCGGTCGAGGGGCACCCGGCCGCCGCCGTCACCGTCACCCTCGGTGCCGCTGATGGCAAAGCACACCTCACCGTCACCGACACCGGCCCCGGCATCGCCGCCGATGTGCTGCCGCGCGTGATCGAGCCATTCTTTTCCACCAAAACCACCGAAGGTCTTGGCCTTGGCCTCGCGATCTCCAAGGCGATCCTGTCCGAATTTGGCGGTGATCTGGTCATCACCTCCACCCCCGGTCTTGGCACCACCGTCACCGTGTCGCTGCCGCTCGCCGAACCCCTGCGCGAGGCCGCCGAATGAGTGCCCGGCTGTTTGTGGTGGAAGATGACGACGACCACCGCGCCGCGCTCTGCGATCTGATGCAGGCGGCGGGCCACCGCGCGCAGGGGTTTGCCACCGCGCCGGCGGCCCTTGCCGCCCTGACCGACCCGCCCGACCTGATCCTCACCGATCTGCGGATGCCGGGGATGGATGGTCTGGCCCTGCTGCGCGCCATCCGCGCCCTGCCGCTGGACTTGCCGGTCATCCTGCTGACCGGCCATGGCGATATTGGCCATGCGGTGCAGGCGATCCGGGCTGGAGCCGAGGATTTTCTGGAAAAGCCCTATGACGCCGCCCATCTGATTGCCGTGGTCGCCCGCGCCCTCGCCGCCAGCGCCACACGGGCCGAGGTCGGGCGGTTGCAACAGGTGCTGGCGGAACGGGCCGAGGTCACGCTTCTGGGCCAAAGCCGTGCCATCTGCGCCTTGCGCGACCGCATCGCCGCCCTTGCACCCTTGGACATCGACGTGCTGATCACCGGCGAGACCGGCACCGGCAAGGAACTCGCCGCGCGGGCGCTGCATGCCGCCAGCCCGCGTGCAGGCGGCCCCTTTGTGGCGCTCAACTGTGCCGCCCTGCCGGATGCCATGGCCGAAATCCTGCTCTTTGGCCATGCCGCCGGGGCCTTTCCCGGCGCCACCACCGCCCGCGCCGGCAAGCTCGAATCCGCCAATCGCGGCACCCTGATGCTGGACGAGGTCGAGGCGATGACTCCCCCGGTGCAGGCCAAACTCTTGCGCGCGCTGCAGGACCGCAGCGTGGAACGGCTTGGCGAAAACGGCCTGCGCCCGCTCGATCTGCGGGTGATCGCGACCAGCAAAGCTGATCTGCGCGGGCGTGATGACTTTCGCGCCGACCTCTACTATCGCCTTGCCGGGGCCGACCTGCGCACACCACCTTTGCGCGAAGCGGGCGAGGATATCGCGCTGATCTTTGCCCATTACGCCCAGCTTGCTGCCCGCCGCTATGGTCGCGCCGACCCCAGCGTAAGCTTTGCACTGGACCAGCAGCTCAAACGCCGCGCCTGGCCCGGCAATGTGCGCGAGCTGAAAGCGGCGGCCGAGGCGTATGCCCTTGGCCTGTTCACCGCCACGCCCGACGATTCCACCCTGCCCGAAGGCACGCTGGCCGAACGTGTCGCCGCGTTCGAGGCCCGCGAAATCGCCGCGGCCCTTGACCGCCACCGTGACAACACCCTGCGGGTTGCCGAAAAGCTGGGCCTGCCGCGCCGTACCCTGAACGACAAGATGCGGCGCTACGGGTTGACCTGACCGCTGCGCGCACATTTCTTGGCTCAGGCACAGCCAAAGCGTGACCTTTTCATTCCGCGCCCTATCATCGTGGAAACGGGAGCCCGCAATGCAACTTGTCACCCTCTACCTGTCCACCGCGCTGGTATTTCTGATCGTCGATGCGGTCATGCTCAGCCTTGTGATGAAACCGCTGTTCACCCGCCACATCGGCGCGCTGATGGCCGAGCCGATCCGCTATGCCCCCGCCGGGCTGTTTTATGCGGCCTATGTGGCGGGGCTGTTGTATCTGGTCAGCCTGCCCGCCCTGCGCGACGGCGCGCCGCTGATCCTGCCCGCCGCGATCATCGGCGCGATGGCGTATGGCACCTATGAATTCACCAGCTATGCCATTTTGCGCGACTGGCACTGGTCGATGGTGATCACCGACACGCTGTGGGGCACCGTGCTGACCGCGTTTTCGGCCTGGGCCGGGGTGGCAATCACCCGCGCGCTGCTGGGCTAAGGTGGGGCAGGGGCTGTCATCCGGCCCCGCCCCGCGCTACACCTTCGGGGCATCCCTGTTCACATGAGGCCCCGAATGATCCTGTATGGCATTTCCACCTGCGACACCTGCAAAAAAGCGATCAAGGCGCTGGAGGCCGCGGGCCACCCCGTCACCTTTCGCGATGTGCGCAAAGACCCGCTGACCGAGGCCGAGATTGACACCATCATCACCGAATTCGGCGACCGGATCATCAACAAGACCTCGACCACCTATCGCGCGTTCAGTGATTTTCTCAAAGCCTCTGACGCCGATGCCCAGATCCGCAGCCAGCCCACCGTGATGAAACGCCCGGTGATCGACGCAGGTGGCACATGGTATCTGGGCTGGGATCAGGCCACGATTGACGCGCTTACGGGCGCATAACACCCCCTGAAATGCCAGACGGCCCGCAAAGCGGGCCGTCCAGTCAAAGCCTTGCGCTTGAATGCGCTTACAGCAGGCGCAGATCGCTGGCCGATTCCCGGCCATCGCGGCCCGATTGCAGCTCGTAGGCGATCTTCTGGTTGTCGTTCAGACCCTGCAGCCCGGCCCGCTCCACGGCGGAGATATGGACAAAGATATCCTTGCCGCCATCATCAGGGGCAATAAAGCCGAAGCCTTTGGTCGCATTGAACCATTTTACTGTGCCGGTGGGCATACCGTCTCTCCTCTCAACTCACCTCGCAGCGGAATTGCCGCAAGCCGTGCCGCCAGATTCTACGGCCTTCGGTCTGCGAGGCGGTCAGAAAGTCTGTCAATCACTTGGCTCAAGGATGACTCAGATTCCCCTAAAATCAAGAGGAAACCGGCCCGACCCGGCAATCGACCGCCCATGACCGCCGAATCCGGGGTCATGAGCTGGTTTTTGCCCAAGTTCCCGTCGCCTCAGACCTTGCGCAGATCGGGCGGCGTCGCTTCGGCGGTCAGATCCGCCACCAACGCCTCCAGCGCCATGGTGCGGGTCTGGGTCTCGCCCAGCCGGCGGACCGAGACCGTGCGCTCTTCGACCTCTTTCATGCCGATGGCCAGAATCACCGGCACCTTGCCCACCGAATGCTCCCGCACCTTGTAGTTGATCTTTTCGTTGCGCATGTCGGCTTCTGCCCGGATTCCCGCCAGCGTCAGCGCGGTCACCACTTCTTCGACAAACGGGTCGGCATCCGACACGATCGAGGCCACCACAACCTGACGCGGGGCCAGCCAGAACGGCAGCTTGCCGGCAAAGTTCTCGATCAGAATGCCGATGAACCGCTCGAAACTGCCCAACACCGCGCGGTGCAGCATAAAGGGGCGGTGCTTCGCCCCGTCCTCGCCGATATAGGCCGCATCCAGCCGCTCGGGCAGGTTCGGGTCCAGCTGCAAGGTGCCGCACTGCCAGTCGCGGCCAATCGCGTCGGTCAGCACGAATTCCAGCTTGGGCGCATAGAAAGCGCCCTCGCCGGGGAACAGCTCGAACGCGTAGCCTGCGGCCCGGCAGGCATTGGCCAGCGCCTCTTCCATCTTGTCCCAGATCTCATCCGAGCCAACCCGCTTTTCTGGCCGCGTCGACAGCTTGACCCGCCATTTGTCAAAGCCCAGATCCGAATAGACCCGCGCCAGCAACTCGATGAATTTCTTCGATTCTTCTTCCACCTGCGCCAGCGTGCAGAAGATATGCGCATCATCCTGGGTAAAGCCGCGCACCCGCATGATGCCATGCAAGGCGCCACTGGGTTCATAGCGGGCGCAAGACCCGAACTCTGCCATGCGGATCGGCAGATCGCGGTAGCTTTTCAGCCCGACGTTGAAAATCTGCACATGGCAGGGGCAGTTCATCGGCTTGAGTGCGTTCACCGTCTTTTCGCGGGCGTGGTCCTCGTCGACCTCCACGATGAACATGTTTTCCTGATAGTTTTCCCAATGCCCGCTGGCTTCCCACAGCTTGCGGTTCACCACCTGCGGCGTGTTGACCTCGACATAGCCATCCGCTCGCTGCCTGCGGCGCATATAATCCTGCAAGGCGACATAGATGCTCCAGCCATTCGGATGCCAGAAGATCTGGCCCGGCGCTTCCTCCTGCATATGGAACAGGCCCATTTCGCGGCCCAGCTTGCGGTGGTCGCGTTTCGCGGCCTCCTCCAGCATGGTCATATGCGCTTTCAGATCGTCGCGGTTCCGGAACGCCACGCCATAGATGCGCTGCAGCATCGGGCGCGTGGAGTCGCCCAGCCAATAGGCCCCGGCCACATGGGTCAGCTTGAAGCCATCGGCAGGCACTTGCCCCGTGTGTTGCAGATGCGGCCCCCGGCACAGATCCTGCCAAGGCCCATGCCAGTACATGCGGATGTCCTCACCTGCCGGAATCCGGTCCAGAAGTTCGATTTTGTAAGGTTCACCGCGTTCTTCATAGTGTTTCCGTGCCCGTTCCCGATCCCAAAGTTCGGTTTTGACAGGGTCGCGGGCGTTGATGATCTGCTTCATCTTCGCTTCGATCTGGCCCAGATCATCGGGCGTGAACGGCTCGGCTCGGTCGAAATCGTAAAACCAGCCATAATCGCGGACCGGGCCGATGGTGACCTTCACATCCGGCCAGATCTCTTGCACCGCGCGCGCCATGATATGCGCGCAATCGTGCCGGATCAGCTCCAGCGCCGCCGCGTCATCTTTCAGCGTGTTGATCGCGAGCTTGGCATCCGCCGTAATCGGCCAGGCCAGATCCCAGTGCTGGCCATCGACCTGCGCCGAAATCGCCGCCTTGGCGAGGCTGGGCGCAATCGACGCCGCCACCTCGGCAGGCGTCACGCCCGCCTCATAGCTGCGCACATTGCCGTCGGGAAAAGTGAGTGAGATTTGTGCCATATCGGCCTCCTCGTCGTTTTGGCGCCTACGAAACGCCCGGTTGCGGGTTATATCGGGCGCGTTTTTGCGCCCGGCGCTTGGCAAAGTCAACATCGCCCGCGTAGAAGGGCAGGGACGGAGGATGCCATGACACAGCCGCAGTTTCTGACCACCCCGCAAGACCGCCGGATTGCCTGTCATCGAACGGCGGGGCAGGGGCCGGGCGTGGTGTTTCTGGGCGGGTTCAAATCCGACATGACCGGCACCAAGGCCTTGTTTTTGCAAGACTGGGCCGCACAGCAGGGCCGCGCCTTTCTGCGGTTCGACTATTCTGGCCATGGTCAGTCCTCGGGCGATTTCCTCGACGGCGCGATTGGCGACTGGTTCGAAGATGCGCTGGCCGCGATCACCGCCCTGACCACGGGGCCGCAAATCCTCGTCGGCTCATCGATGGGGGGCTGGATCGCGCTATTGGTGGCAAAGGCCATTCCGCAGCGCGTGGCCGGTTTGGTCGGCATCGCCGCCGCCCCCGATTTCACCGAAGACAGCATGTGGGCCAGCTTTACCGAAACCCAACGCCACGCGCTGACCGAGGTGGGCCGGGTGGAGCTGCCATCGGACTACGCCGATGAGCCCTATATCATCACCCGCCGGTTGATCGAAGACGGGCGCACCCGTCTGGTATTGCGTGACACTCTGGATTTGCCGTTTCCGGTCAGGCTGTTGCAAGGCACAGCTGATACCGATGTGCCGCCCTCGGTCGCGCTGCGCCTGCTGCATCACGCCACCAGCCCCGATCTGCGGCTGACCTTGGTAAAGGGCGCAGATCACCGCTTTTCCACGCCCGATTGTCTGGCCATGATCACGCAGGCGATTGATGGCATCCTGAACCGGGGCCAGGAATGAGACCCCTCATGTGTCAGTTTCCAATAATTTCATACTGCAGGACGCTGCATAGTCTGAAAAAACTGCACCTTTCGAACATTGCCGTTTTGCATGACCACAGGCCCCTGCGATGAGCGATCCCATCCTGTTCATCCCCGGTCTGATGCAGGATGCCCGCGCTTTCCTGCCGCAGATCGTGGCCTTGGGGCTGCGCCACACCGCGCAGATTTATCTGCCGGTGCAGGACAATGTCGAAAAGATGAGCGAAGCGGCCCTGCGCCACGCGCCGCCGCGTTTTGCGCTGGTCGGGCATGGCTTGGGTGGTGATGTCGCGCTGGATATTCTGCGCCGCGCGCCGGAACGGGTGACGCGCATTGTGCTGTTGGCCACCGATCCGCTGGCCGAGGCGCCGCAAATGGCCGCTTTGCGCGAAGCGCGGATGGTCGCGGCGCAATCCGGGCGGCTCAAATCTGCGATTGCCGAAGATGTGCCCGCCAGCGCGCTGGCCGACACCCCCGACCGTGGCGCGGTGCTGGCGCTGATGCAGGATATGGCGCTGGGGCTGGGTGAGGGTGTGTATCTGCGCCAATGCCGCGCCCTGCAACGCCGCCCCGATCAGCAACGCACCCTGCGCCGCGCCACCGTGCCCGCCTTGTTGCTGGCCGGGCTGGCCGATACGATCCTGCCGCTGCGGCGTCAGGAATTCGCGCGTGACCTGATGCCGTCTTCGGTGCTGAAACTGATCGAAGACGCAGGCCATCTGCCGATGCTGGAGGCCCCCGATGCCGTGACCACGGCAATCGAGGGCTTTCTGGCGGGTCCGATGATCCTACGCTGAGGCGAGGTTGATCACGTTTTCGGCTTTTTCCACCGGCGCAGCCTCAGGCTTTTCGCCCTTGCGTGCCTTGGGCCCATCGGAGTTGGCGTCGATAAAGGCCAGCACCAAGGGCCGGATGTTCAGCCGCCAGGACTTGCCCGCAAAGATCCCGTAATGCCCGGCCCCCGGCTCCAGATGCGCGGCTTTCTTGCTGTCGGGCAGGTTGGTCAACAGGTCGAGCGCCGCAAGGCACTGACCGGGCGCGGAAATATCGTCATTCGCGCCTTCGACGATCTTGACCGCCACGTCAGTGATCGCGCCAAAATCAACCTTGCGTCCGGCGACCACGAATTCATTTTTCGCAATCTCGCGGTTCTTGAAGATCCGCTCTACCGTTGACAGGTAAAACTCTGCCGTCATGTCCATCACGGCGAGGTATTCGTCGTAAAACCGGTTGTGCGCATCGTGATCTGACGCCTCACCGCGGGCCACCCGCATGATCTGTTCGCTGAACGCTTTGGAATGCCGATCGCCGTTCATCGAGATAAAGCTCTGCAATTGCAGCAGCCCCGGGTAGACCAGCCGCCCTGCGCCCTTGAACTTGAACCCGACCCGCTGGATCGCCAGCTGTTCCAGTTGGCCCATCGTCACCCGGCGGCCAAAATCGGTCACCTCGGTCGCGGCGGCATCCGGGTCCACCGGGCCGCCGATCAGCGTCAGGCTGCGCGGCTGCGCGCTCGGGTCTTCCGCCGCCAGATAGGCGGTTGCGGCGAGGGTCAGCGGCACCGGCTGACACACCGCGATCACATGCAGGTCGGACCCAAGCTCGCGCATGAATTCGGCCAGATACAGCGTGTAATCCTCAATATCGAACTTGCCCGCGCTGACCGGAATGTCGCGCGCATTGTGCCAGTCGGTGATATAAACATCGCAATCGGGCAGCAGCGACAGCACGGTTGACCGCAGCAGCGTCGCATAATGCCCCGACATCGGGGCCACCACCAGCACCCGGCGCTTCATCGGCGCGCGGCGGCGCACGTCGAACTTCATCAGGCTGCCAAAAGGCCGCTCTACCACCGGTTTCACGTCGACCAGATGGTCGGTGCCATCGGCCCCGACGATCGAGCGGATGCCCCAGTCAGGCTTGGCGACCATGCGGTCAAACGTGCGTTCCGTCACCTCACCCCAGGCGGCCATCAAGGGCAGCATCGGGTTCATCGACAGCGCAAACACCGGATACGAGGCCATCGCCCGCGCGGTCGCGCCGAGCCAGGCATTGGTGTTCCGCGCCGTTTCCATCATGTCATAGGTGGTCATATACTTCATCTGCATCTCCATTGCGGGCGAGGTGCCCCGGCAATTCGTCGCTTTCCCCCCCAGTCGGGCGACGTTATGCTGCACCTGGGCAGGTTAGGGGGGAAAGTTTAACATGACAACTGACGACAATGACGCGGGACTAAAGTTGCAGCGAATGCAGGCCAATCTGGCACGGGTCGAGGAGCTGTCGCAGCGCCTGATCAGTGCTCTTGCGCATCGCAAACAGGCCGACAATGCCCTCTCCGGCCCCTCGAACGAGGTGTATATGAAGGCGGCAGCCGCTTATGTGGCCGAAATGATGCAAAACCCGTCGAAGATTCTGGAACAGCAGATCAGCTACTGGGGCAAGAGCCTCAAGCACTATGTCGACGCCCAGCAGGCCCTGTTGTCGGGCGAACTCAAGGCTCCGCCGGATCCGACCCCGAAAGACCGCCGATTCTCCAACCCGCTGTGGGAAACCCATCCGGCCTTCAATTTCATCAAGCAGCAATACATGCTGAACGCCGAGGCCATGACCAATGCCATCGGCGATCTGGACAAGCTGGAGCCGACCGACCGCCGCCGCGTCGAATACTTCACCAAGCAGATCATCGACATGTTCTCGCCCACCAACTTTCTGGGCACCAACCCCGATGCGCTGGAAAAGGCCGTAGCCACCGATGGCGAAAGTCTGGTGCTGGGTCTGGAAAATCTGGTCCGCGACATCGAGGCCAATAATGGCGATGTGCTGGTCACGCTGGCCGATCCGGGCGCCTTTCACGTCGGGCAGAACATCGCGACCACGCCCGGCGCGGTGGTCTACCGCAACCGCATGCTGGAGCTGATCCAGTATACGCCCACCACCGAAAAGGTGCATGCGACGCCCTTGCTGATCTTTCCGCCGTGGATCAACAAGTTCTACATCATGGATATGAAGCCCGCCAATTCGCTGATCAAATGGATCGTGGATCAGGGCTTTACGCTGTTTGTCGTCTCCTGGGTCAACCCGGATGCGAGCTATGCCGATGTCGGCATGGATGACTACATCCGCGACGGCTTTCTGCGCGCCATGGCCGAGGCGCGGCGCATCACCGGCGAAAAGCAGGTCAACGCGGTCGGCTATTGCATCGCGGGCACCACGCTGGGTCTGACGCTTGCCCATCTGGACCGGGCCGGTGATACCTCGGTCAAATCCGCCAGCTTTTTCACCACCCTCGCCGATTTCTCTGATCCGGGCGAGGTTGGCGTGTTCCTTGAGGATGATTTCGTCGATGGCATCGAGCGGCAATCGGCGCGCGATGGCATTTTGTCGAAATTCTTCATGGGCCGCACCTTCAGCTTTCTGCGCTCCAATGACCTGATCTATCAGCCCGCCATCAAAAGCTACATGCTGGGCGAAGCGCCGCCCGCGTTTGATCTGTTGTTCTGGAACGGCGACGGCACCAACCTGCCCGCCACCATGGCGGTAGAGTACCTGCGGGGCCTGTGTCAGGGTGACGGTTTCGCCAAAGGCACATTCCCGGTGTTCGGCGAGCCGGTCAGCCTGTCGGGCGTCAAGGTGCCGCTCTGCGCTATTGCCTGTGAGACTGACCACATCGCGCATTGGCGCGGCAGCTTCAACAGCATCAAACAGATGGGGTCAAAGGACAAAACCTTCATCCTGTCGGAATCCGGCCATATCGCCGGGATCATCAATCCGCCGTCCAAGAACAAATATGGCCACTACACCTCTGACGCGCCGGTTGCCGGCGTGCCCGAGGACTGGAAGGCCGGGGCCACCTTCAACACCGGCAGCTGGTGGCCGCGCTGGGGCGAGTGGCTCAAGGCCCGGTCGGGCAAGATGATTCCCGCCCGGATCCCCGGCGAGTCGACCAATCCGGTGCTCTGTGACGCGCCGGGGACTTACGTAACGGCAACAGTCGTCGCGGGAAGTGATTAGCGGCCAAGGGCTTAGCCCGGCACAACCGAAAATAATGCTGCATTGCAGAAAAATGGTTGAAATGCTGCAGTGCAGCATCTATATTGCTGTCATGGAAAACAGGTCGGACCCTCCGGCCAAGCAGGAGAAGACCAATGACCAAGACCCCAGATTTCGCCAAAGTGATGCAGGACATGATGGCTTCCTTCCCGGTTGACTCGTCCGCGATGCAGAACGCGTTCAAGACCCAGGCTGCTCTGGCCGAGAAAATGTCGAAAGTGGCTCTGGAAGCTGCTGAAAAGTCGACCGAAATCACCGCCAAATGGACCAAAGACACCATCGCCAAAATGGCTGACGTGTCCAAAGCCAAGACCGAGCCGACCGATTACACCAAATCGGTGACCGACTTCGCGTCGGCCGCTGCTGAAATGGCTGCTGAAAATCTGGCCGCTTTCGCAGAAGTTGCGAAAAAAGTGCAGATGGAAACCGTCGAGCTGATGCTGGCTGCTGGCAAGGACATGTCGGAAGACGCGACCGCCGCTGTGAAAAAAGCGACCAACGAAGTGACCGTTGCCGCCAAGAAAGCCACCTCGGCAGCCACCGCTGCCAAGTGATCCTTTGATCGACGCTGCTTTTCGCTGACCTCCTCCCCGGACGGAAAGCAGCATCAGGCGGGCCCCCCCAGGGCCCGCCTTTTCTTTTGGCGCGCTCTGCACGCCTGCCGTCTCTACCCGGCCCGCAGCATTTTCTGTCCCAAATATCCGGCACTGTGGGTATAAGTATTGTTTACAGTGCTTCCATTTATCCGGGTGACACACGCCAGAACAGGCAGGCCGGGACATGATCACCGCGAACCTGCTCAGGCCGAAACGCAAGCGGAAAGGCGTGACTTATGCGCAGCTTGTGGGCAAGCTGCTAATTCGGGAATCGACGAAAGGGAGGTGAACGTCCGCAACAAACTTTCCAAGGGGAAGTTTAGGGGACGTTCTTTTTGCAATGCATGAGTGTAATAGTGACAGACACGGTTCGATTTTAGCTTTTGCTGTAGTTGTATGCTTGCTAATCGTAGCTCTGATAGGGTGGTATGAAGGATTCAAGCAGGGGCAAGAAAGCCACCAAGGCGCAAGCGCCAAGGCTTATACCCAGCAAGCTGATGCCCAAATACAGGATACATGCCTCGCTCTTTCCGGTGTCTCCCAATACGAATGCATAGCCGCGGCCAAAAGCACAGAGCGCGAACAGCAGAGATCCGAGCAGGACCTTGATGCCCAACAGCAGATGGCCGAATGGGCCAGATGGATGCTTATTACCACTGTGATTATGGCAGCCGTTACGACCTTCGGGGTTGTTTTTGTATGGCAAACGCTTGTCGCTACGCGAAAAATGGCGACTGACACTCAGCGCATCGGTGAGGCGCAGGTAAGATCTTACATTTATGCCAATGTGGCAGAAGTTAACACAGACACAGACACCATAGACATCATCTTTCAAAACTTTGGAAACAGCCCTGGCAGTGTATCTTTCGTTGACTGTTATGTTTTGGTTTCCGACCCATACGCATTCAAACAAATTTGGAGCCAAAAATTCTGGAGCGATGGCTGGACAGTAGCCCCGCAAGATACAGTCCGCGAAAAATTCAGACTTGATCGAGGCAGAGGTAGGTTTCTGAAAGATATGATTGAGCGGGATGGAATCAGCGTCTGCGTGCAGGGAAAGTTTCAGTCTGTTGATGTCTTCAACCGCGTTCATCTTCACGGGGTAGACATCCATTTGTCCGATGGCGTTCGTAGCCAATAGAATTGCCAGCGCCATAATGATGATGGCGCACTACCTTCTGGCTTGGTGCGTTTGCTGCATAACGCCGCAAGTATCACGGGGGGAGTCGCACAGCGACGGGGGGCTGGCCCTTTGCGCCGCTTCTGTAAGAGCGGAAAGTGTTAAGTTTTTCTTAACATCGCACAGTCAACCAATTGATATTAAACAACTATATCCTCTGTAACACAGGGGGAACCTGTCCCCCCACCGTCAGGCTTTCCTTTTGCGTCTGGCCTGCGTAAGCTTCTCTGCACATGCGAAGAGACCTCAGGGAGGGTGGCCATGGCCGATACCGACAAGCCGCTGCTGATCAAACGCTACGCCAGCCGCCGCCTGTATAATACCGAAACGTCCGACTACGTGACCCTGGAGGACATCGCCGGCTTCATCCGCGCGGGGCGTGAGGTGCAGATCGTCGACCTCAAATCCGGCGACGACCTGACCCGCCAGTACCTGCTGCAGATCGTGGCCGAGCATGAGTCAAAGGGCGAAAACGTCCTGCCGATTGCCGTGCTGACCGATCTGGTCCGCAGCTACACCACCAACGTCCATTCCGTCGTGCCCCAGTTCCTCGCCGCCAGCTTCGAGATGCTGCGCGAAGGTCAGTCCAAGATGATGGGCAATCTGGGCGTGCTGCCGAACCCGATGGCCGCGATGCCGGGGTTCGACCTGATGCGCAAGCAGCAGGAGGCGTTCATGAAAACCATGATGACCGGCGTTCCCGGCTGGAAAGGCTCGGGCCCGGAACCCGACAAGGAAGAGGCGACCAGCGCCGAAGATCTGGCGCAGATCAAGAAGCAGCTGGCCGAGCTGCAAAAGAAACTCTCCAAGCTGTAACCGATCATGGCCGAAGCACAGACCCGCGTCACCCTGTGGGGGATCGAGGTCTTTCTGGCCGTCGCGGAAGAGGGCACGATCTCTGCCGCCGCCCGCCGTCTGGGGGTGTCACCGCCCGCGGTGAGCCAGCAGCTTGCGGCGATCGAGGCGACGCTTGGCGCGGTCCTGTTCGACCGCGCCGCCCGCCCCTTTGTGCTGACCCCGGCAGGCAGCCTGTTCCGCCGCCATGCGCAGGTGATCCTGAACACCGAAGCCGAAGCCCGCGCCGATCTGGCCCGCGCCGACCTGGCACGGCTCAGCACGCTGCGGCTGGGAATGATCGAAGACCTTGACGCTGAGGTGACGCCAGCCCTGCTGTCGGGCCTCGCGCAGGACATGGCCGATTGCCGGTTCCTGCTGGAAACCGGGGCCAGCCACCGGCTGCTGGACAAGCTGGAGGCGCGGGCGCTGGATATTGCCGTCGCCGCTGAACTGGGCACCGAAGGCACCGAGGCTGGCTGGCGTGAGGTGCATCCGATCCTGACCGAACCCTTTGTGGCGGTGCGCCCGAAAGCGGCGGGGGATGTGCCGTTGATTCTGTATTCCGCCCGTCACCTGATGGGGCGGCAGATCGCGGGGCATCTGGCCCGCGCCAACCAGCGCCCGCAGGTGCGGTTCGAGCTGGACAGCTATCACGCCATTCTGGCGCTGGTCGCGCAAGGCGCGGGCTGGACGATCCTGACCCCATTGGCTTTGCACCACGCGGCCCGGTTTCTGAGCGCGGTGGAGGTGCAGCCCTTGCCCGGCGCGCCGCTCAGCCGCAGCATTTCGCTGTCAGCGCGGGCGGGGGTGATGGGCGATGTGCCGGACCGGGTGGCGCAGGATCTGCGCCGCCTGATCGGTGCCTCGATCGTGACGCCTGCCGTCAAGGCCTGGCCGTGGCTGGGGCCGGATCTGCGCTTGTCCTGACGGCGGGGCCGCTACGCGGGACGCGCGGCCCGGGCGGCATCGGTCAGCGCGTCGGCGATGTAATCCAGCTCTGGCAGAGTCAGCCGCACGGGCAGGCGGACATCGCAGGCCCGCATCAGCATGGCGCGGGTTTGCGGCAGATCCGGGGCCTCGCCCAGAAACTGCCAGTTCCAGAATGCCCGCGCGTTGCCCTCGGACAGACCGAAGATCTGCACCGACACGCCGCGCCTCTTGGCCTCGGCCTGAAACTGATACGCCTGCGCATCGGTCCAGTCCCCGGCCAGCGTGAACTGGATCGAATCCGGGGCGCGTACCTCGGGCGGCAGGGCAGGGGGCACCTGCAGCAGCCCGCAGCCGTTCAACGCTGCCGCCACATGGTCATGATTGCGCCGCCCGTCTTCCACCCGCCGCGCGATCAGCGGCAGTTGCGGGCGGATCACCGCCGCCGACAGGTTCTGCATCCGCAGGTTATACAGCGGCAGCTTGTTCTGCCATTCGCAGTAGCTGTTCTGAAAACCGGGGTGCTTTTTCCAGTTCTCTTCATATGCGCCCGACATGATCACCGCCCGCGCCGCGATTTCCGGGTCATCGGTGACCATGATCCCGCCTTCGCCCGCGTTCACCATCTTGTAGGACTGAAAGCTGAAGCAGCCGACGCGGCCAATGGTGCCGATGTTGCGCCCACCCCAGACCGTGCCCAGAGAATGCGCCGCATCCTCGATCACCGGAATGCCAGCGGCATCACACAGGCGCATGATCGCGTCCATGTCAGAGGTGTGGCCACGCATATGGCTGATCAACACCGCACCCGCGCCCGGCAGTTTGGCGGCGAAGTCTGCCAGATCAATGCGGTAGCTGTCGCCCACCTCGACCAGAACTGGCACGCAATCGGCATGCACCACGGCCGAAGGCACGGCGGCAAAGGTGAAGGCGGGGATCAGAACCTGCGCTCCGCGCGGCAGATCCAGCGCCTTGAGCGACAGGAAGAGTGCTGCCGAACAGGACGACACGGCCAGCGCATAGCGCGCACCCAAGAGGTCGGCAAACTCCTGCTCCAGCAGGCTGACCGGGGAATCCTTGGCGGCGGTGTAGCGGAACAGGTCGCCCGAGCTCAGCAGCCGCTCGATCTCGGCGCGCGCGGCGTCGGGGATCGGCTCGGCGTCGTAGACATTGGGGGGCAGGGTCTGGCCGTCATGTGCCATGGGGAATCCTTAAACTCAGTTTAAGGACTGCTTAATCTGTGGGCGCGTGCAAAGCCAGTGACAAATCCATGATTAAGCAAGGCCTTGCTTAAACCCCCAGCCGGTCACGCAGCGAATACCAGGTCATCGCGGCCACCAGCAGCGGCCAGCGCAGGGCAGCGCCACCGGGAAAGCGTGGCTGCGGCAGGCGTTCCATCAGGTCAAAACCAGACGCCTGCCCCTGCACCGCCTGCGCCATCATCTTGCCCGCGAGTGTCGCCATTGCCACCCCGTGCCCGGAATAGCCCGATGCTGACAGCACATTCGGTGCGGGCCTCGCAAAGCAGGGCATGCGGTTCATGGTGATCGCCAAGGTGCCGCCCCAGGCATAATCCACCCGCACATCGCGAAGTTGCGGATAGACCTCCAGCATCGGTTTCATCACGGTTTTCACTACATCGGGAAAGCGGTAGCCATAGCTTTCGCCGCCCCCGAACAGCAGGCGGTTGTCTTCCGACAGCCGCCAGTAGTTGACCACGAACTTGGTATCGGCCACCGCTATGGGTTGCGACAGCACGCCGGCGGCACGATCCCCCAAAGGCTCGGTCGCCAGAATGAAATTGTTGATCGGCATCACGCGGGCCGCGATCTTGCGGTCCAGCCCGCCAAGATAGCCGTTGCCCGCAAGGATCACATGATCACAGGTGACGTGCCCGCTGGCGGTGCGGACCACCGGCTTGTCGCCATGGGCGATGTGATGCACTTCCGAACGCTCAAACAGCCGTGCGCCCGCCTCTGCCGTCGCCTTGGCAAGGCCAAGCGCGAAGTTGAGCGGGTGCAGGTGGCCCGCGCCCATATCCAGATCGCCGCCGTGATACGCGTCTGACCCGATGATGGCGCGCATCTCGGCGCGGTCCAGCGGCTGGATCTGATCGTAGCCATAGTCGCGTGCCAGCTTTTCGGCGTAAGCGTGGGCATGCCGCACCTCGCTTGCCGAGCGGCAGGCGTGGGCGATGCCCGGGTGAAAGGTCACCGGCGTGGCGTGGCGGTCGATCAACCCGCGCACCAGTGCCTTGGCGTCTTCGCCCATGTCCCACAACCGGCGCGCATGCTCATACCCCACCGTCGCCTCCAGCCAGTCCTGATCCTGCCGCTGGCCGGAGCCGACTTGCCCGCCGTTGCGGCCAGACGCGCCAAAGCCCATGCGGTGGGCTTCCAAGAGGACGACATCCAGCCCGGCTTCGGCCAGATGCAGCGCCGCCGACAGGCCGGTATAGCCGCCGCCGATGATGCAGACATCGGCGCGGGTCTGGCCTGTGAGCGTGGGGAAGGGGGCCAGCGGCGTGGCGGTGGCCGCGTAATAGGACGGGGGATATTCCCCCGTCCGGTCATTGGCGTGCAGCAGGTTCATACGTTCAGCAGCAGGTGTTCGCGTTCCCACGGGCTGATGACTTGCAGGAACTCTTTGTATTCGTTGCGCTTGACCGAGTCGTAGACCTTGCAGAACCCGTCCCCCAGCACCGCTTTCAGCGCCGCATCCTCATCCAGCAGATCCAGCGCGTCGCCCATGTTGACCGGGATCTCGTCGCTGTCGATATAGGCTGATCCGATGAATTCCGGCCGGGGGTTGCGCTTTTCCATCAGACCCAGATAGCCGCAGGCGAGGGTGGCCGCGATGCCGAGGTAAGGGTTGCAATCCATCCCCGGCAGGCGGTTTTCGACCCGGCGGCCCGCAGCGGTGGAGATAGGCACCCGCAAGCCGGTGGTGCGGTTGTCGCGGCCCCATTCCAGATTGATCGGGGCGGCAAAGTCGGGGACGTAGCGGCGGTAGCTGTTCACATAAGGCGCCAGCAGCGCGATGCCCGCGCCCAGATGGTTCTGCAAGCCGCCGATGAAGTGCAAAAACGCCTCCGTCTCCATGCCCTTGGGGCCGGAAAAGATGTTCTTGCCGGTCTTGCTGTCCACGACCGAGGTGTGGATGTGCATCGCCGACCCCGGCTCACCCGCGATGGGTTTGGCCATAAAGGTGGCAAAGCAATCGTGGCGGAGCGCGGCCTCACGGATCAGGCGTTTGAAGAAGAACACATCATCGGCCAGCCGCACCGGATCGCCATGCGCGAGGTTCAGCTCGATCTGGCCGGCACCGCCCTCTTGCAAAATCCCGTCAATCTCCAGCCCCTGGGCTTCGGCAAAGTCATAGATGTCGTCGATCACCTTGCCGTATTCATCGACCGCCGACATCGAATAGGCCTGCTTGCCGGCCGCCCGGCGGCCAGAGCGGCCCATGGGCGGCATCACCGGCATGTTGGGGTCGATGTTGCGGGCGGTCAGGAAGAATTCCATCTCGGGCGCGACAACGGCCTTCCAGCCCTGTTCGGCATAAAGATCGACAATCCGGCGCAGCACGTTGCGCGGCGCATAGGGCACCAGCACGCCGTTCTGATCCTTGGCGTCGTGGATCACCTGCAGGGTCACATCCGCCGTCCACGGCGCTGCGGTGGCGGTGGTGAAATCCGGCTCCAGGATCATGTCGGGTTCGGTAAAGGCGTCAAACGGGTTGTCGGCCCATTCGCCGGTGATGGTCTGCAGAAAGATCGAATTCGGCAGGAAATAGCTTTTCTGGGTCGCGAATTTGGCGGCAGGCATCGCCTTGCCCCGTGCCACCCCAGCAATATCGCCGATGATGCACTCCACCTCGTCCACGCGGCGGTCGCCAATAAAGTCACGCGCGGCTTGGGGCAGTTTTTCGGTCCATTTGGACATGGGTTGGTCCGTGTGTTTGTCCCGGATGTCAGGCCCGGGGCGTTTTGAAAAAGGCCGCGATGCGCGCGGCTATCGAGGTGTCGTCCAAGGGTGTATCGAGTTTTGTCGCCGCCGTCTGCAACAACGGGTCAGGGACGACGCCGATGGCGCGGGTTTTCATCAGACCATCGACAAAATCCGCCTGAAATTCCGGGTGTGCCTGAATGGTCAGCGCCCGGTCGTCATACAAGAGGGCCGCGTTTTCGCAAAACCCGCTGCGGGCCAGCACAGTCGCCCCCGGTGGCCGCTGCACCACCTGATCCTGATGCCAGGCGTTCAGCGTGACGGTTTCGCCGTCAAAGTCATAGGCGGTGGGGCCGACAGACCAGCCCCCGGCGTATTTCTCGACCCGGCCCCCCATCGCCTGCGCGATGATCTGGTGGCCAAAGCAGATGCCCACCACCGGCACCCGCGCTGCAAAGGCGGCACGGATGAAGTCTTCCAGCGGCGGAATCCACGGGTGATCTTCATAGGCGCCGTGCTTTGATCCGGTGATCAGCCAGCCGTCACAGTCATGCACCCCTGCGGGAAACACGCCATTCACCACCGGAAAGGTACGAAAGGTGAAGCCGTGGCCGTCCAGCAGGCGGGCGAACATATCGGGGTAATCGCCCATGGTGGGCGCCAGAGCTTCGGGCGCGAGCCCGGTTTGCAGTATGCCGATCAGCATGATTTGTCCGAATGTGAGGGTGACAAAGCAATGCGCCGCGCCCCCCGTCTGGTCAAGGGGGGCGTGGCAACCGGGGCGTCAGACCGTATCGAGATACAGTTCGACACGCTCCTCCGGGGTCAGTTCCGCGATGTAGTGCATTTCCTGACGCTTGGTCAGCACGAAGTTGCGGATCAGCTCTTTTGGCAGAAAGCGCGACAGCATATCGCTGTGCTCGAACGCTTCGATGGCGGCGTCCCATGTGGCGGGAATCTGCGGCAGATCCATCGCATAGGCGTTGCCGGTGACGGGGGACGGCGGCTCCATCTCGTCTTCCATCCCGATCAGGGCTGCGCCAAGGATGGTCGCCAGCATCAGATACGGGTTCACGTCGCCGCCCGCGACACGGTGCTCGATCCGCCGCGCGGCCGGGCTGCCTGCGGGAATACGGACCGCTGCGGTGCGGTTTTCATAGCCCCAGCAGATCGCGGTGGGGGCGTGTTTGTCGGGCACCAGACGTTCATAGCTGTTCTCGTGCGGGGCAAAGACCAGCGTGGAATCGGACATCGCTGCCAGACAGCCCGCAACCGCATGTTTCAGCGCCGCCGTGCCCTTTGGCCCGCCAGAGTCAAAGATGTTGTCCCCCGCTTCATCCAGCACCGAGAAATGGGTGTGCAGACCCGAGCCGGAATATTCCTTGTACGGTTTGGCCATGAAGCTGGCGGCAAAGCCATGCCGCCGGGCCAGACCCTTGACCAGCATCTTGAACAGCCAGGCATCATCGGCGGCGCGCAGGGCGTCATCGCAATGCATCAGGTTCACCTCGAACTGGCCGAGGCCGGTTTCCGAGGTCGAGGTGTCGGCGGGAATGTCCATCGCCTCGCAGGCGTCGTACAGGTCGGTAAAGAACGTGTCAAAGGCGTCAAGCGCGCGGATCGACAGGGTTTCCGCCGCCTTGCGTCGCTTGCCCGACCGGGGCGAGGACGGCACTTGCAGGGTTTTGCCCGAATCGTCGATCAGGAAAAACTCCAGTTCCATCGCCACCACGGGGGTCAGGCCGCGTTTCTTGTACTTCTTGACCACGGCGTTCAGCGCGTGGCGTGGGTCGCCCTCATAGGGGGTGCCGTTTTCACGGAACATCCAGATCGGCAGCAGCGCTGTCGGCGCCTCCAGCCAGGGCATCGGCATGAAGCCGCGTTCGGTGGGTTTCAGCACGCCATCCTGATCGCCTTGTTCAAAGACCATCGGGCTGTCGTCGATATCTTCGCCCCAGATGTCGAGCGACAGGACAGAGAACGGAAAGCGGGTGCCGTCCTTGACCGCCTTGTCGGCGTAACGGGCGGGAATGCGCTTGCCACGGGCCTGACCGTTGAGGTCGGCGGCGGCCACCCGGATCGTGCGCACTTGCGGGTGTTTTCGAAGATAGTCCTTCATCATGATCGTTGGTCGGGGCGTTGCACCGGGCGCGGCCCTTGTTCCATCCTTGATTTGTGATCTTTCCTCCCGTGCGGGGCACGGGTCCGGGCGGGTGCCCGAATAATTTGATCAAATATACGCTACTATCTGATCACCTGAGGACGCAAGCGAATTTTACCGCTCATGTTAGATGGCAAATGCCGGTTCAGCCGGTTGTTGACAGCGCTCATCAGCCAGATCAGCAGCAAGGTCAGCGCGATGAAGTAGCCGGCAACGATCGGGTAGGGGACAAAGGGGTTGAAGGTCTTGTCGGCAAAGTAGCTGGCGTAATACAGCGCGTCGCCGCGCTGCTGAAACGCCGGAAAGCCCGAGAAAAACACCAGCGTGGTCGAATGGAACAGAAAGATCGCCTCATTCGTATAGGCGGGCCAGGCCAGCCGCAGCATCGTGGGCCATTGAATGCGGCGGAACTTGGCAAATCCGGTCAGGCCATAAGCCTCTGCCGCCTCCAGATCGCCTTTGGGGATCGACCGCAGTGCGCCATAAAAGATCTCGGCCGAATAGGCGGCGGTGTTGAGGAACAGGACGAACAGCGCCCCGGCCCAGGCCTTGGTGGTCCAGCTGGTGTGGACGGTGATGCCGAACACGTCGATCCCGGCGCGCGGCAGCATCTGCAGCGCCTCATAGGCCAGAAAGAACTGGATGAACAACGGCGAGCCGCGGAAGATAAAGATGAACCATTCTGCGGGTTTGCGCACCAGCGGGCTGTGCGATGCCTTGGCAAAGGCAATGGCATTGGCCAGCACAAAGCCAAAGATCAGCGCGACCACGCCGAAATAGACGTTCCAGATCAGCCCCGAACCGATCAGCGTGAACTGCTGGCACAGGGTGAAATCGGTGCGCGGCAACAACCGCTCGCCATAGCCGATCGAGCGGAAGGCATAGGCGCCAATGGTTTCCCAACAGGTCATATCCCCGCCTTTCGCATGGCTTCGCCCGCTGCCGTCGCCTGACCTTTGGACAGGCGGGCGGACAGGCGGTTCAGCACGATTTCAGAGACGCGGGTAAAGGCCAGATAGAACACCAGCAGGAACAGGAAGTAATAGAGCCGCCAGTCCGGGTGCGGATAGTCAAAGGCTTGCGTCTTGGCCCCGCCCAGCTCGCGCGCCCAATAAACGATGTCCTGCACGCCCAGCAGGAACAGCAGAGGTGTTGCCTTGATCAGGATCAGCCACAGGTTCGACAGGCCGGGCAGGGCATAGACCCACATCTGCGGCACCAGAACCCGGCGGAACACCTGCGCCGGGCTCAGCCCATACGCCTCGGCGGTTTCGAGCTGCGCGCGCGGCACCGCCTGCATCGCGCCATAAAGCACATTGGCGGCAAAGGCCCCGAACACCAGCGCAAAGGTCAGCACCGCCAGCATGAAGCCGTAAAACTGATGCACCGTCTGCGGCGCGCTGCCCAGCGGCACCTTGGCCTGCGGGCAGACCCGGAATTCCAGCCCGTTGCGGACCGGCTCGGTCCAGTCGGGACAGCGCAGCAGATGCATGATATATTCAATGCCCTGATCCAGCGCGATCACGAAGAACAGAAAGAACACGATATCGGGCACACCGCGCACCATGCCGGTATAGCCCTTGCCCAGCAGGCGCAGCGCGAAATACTGGCTGCGCGCCGCCATCGCGCCGAAAAAACCGAACAGCATCGCAATCGGGGCCGTGACCGCCAGCAACAGCAGCACGGTTCCGAACGCCCAATACATGTTCATGTGCTTGCCCGAGGTCAGGTAGCACGACAGCCATGTCAGGCCTTCCAGCGATTTGGGATCCGCGCAGATTTCAAACATGGGGATTTGCCCCCGCCCGGCAGGCGCGCGGGGGCCATTTCATCAGAATACGTCCGCGTCTTCGCCGAACCATTTCAGGATCATGGTGTTCAGCGTGCCATCCTCTTTCATCGAGGTGATGGCGGCATCAAACTTGCCGCGCAGCTCGGTGTCCGACTGGCGCAGGCCCATGCCAATGCCGCCACCAAGCGTCACATCTTCTGACACGATAACCAGTTCGCCGTTCGATTCGTTGACGATCGGAACCAGATAGTCCTTGTCGGCAAACACCGCATCCGCTTCGCCGTTGCGCACGGCGGCAACGGTTTCATCCGGGGTCGCAAATTCCAGCAGCGTCGCACCCGACGAGGCGATGTAGCCCGACTGGATGGTGTTGACCTGCGCCGCGATCACGCCGCCCGCGATATCGGCATCAGGCGACAAGGCGACATAGGCCGACGGAGCCGGGGGGGTGTAGTTCTGGGTGAACGAGATCACCTTGGAGCGTTCCTCGTTGATGTTCATGCCCGCAATGATGGTGTCATAGTTGCCCGATTGCAGGTTCGGGATGATCGAATCCCAATCCGTCGTGACCCATTCACAGGTCAGCTCGGCGCGTTTGCACAGCTCGTCGCCCAGCTCGCGCTCGAACCCGTCCACTTCACCGCTGTCGTTGATGAAGTTGTAGGGCGGGTAAGCGCCCTCGGTGCCCATGCGGATGGTCTGTTGCGCCATGGCGCCCCCAGCCGTCAGCGCGACAAGCGCAGTTGCGATCAGCAGCTTTTTCATATGTGTCTCCCCATTGGTAAGCTGTTGTTATCGTTTAGTGTAATCTCAGGACGTGGCCGAAAGAAAGCCACGAAGTCGTGCGGTTTGCGGCGATTTGAACATCGCTACTGGCGGCCCCTGTTCTTCGATCAGGCCCTGATGCAGAAAGATGACGTGATCCGAGCAGTCGGCGGCCAGCTTCATGTCATGCGTGACCAGAATCATCGTCCGGCCCTCTTCGGCAAGGGCCTTGATCACGCGCACCACCTCTTGCTCCAGCTCGGGGTCGAGCGCAGAGGTGGGTTCATCGAACAACAGCGCGCGCGGCTCCATGCACAGCGCCCGCGCGATGGCCGCGCGTTGCTGCTGGCCCCCCGACAGCATGGCGGGCCAGGCATCGGCCTTGTCGGCGATGCCGACCTTGGCCAGATATTCCCGCGCCTTGGCCTCCACCTCAGCGGGGTCGCGTTTCAGCACGGTGACCGGGGCCTCCATCACGTTCTGCAGAATCGTCATGTGGGACCACAGGTTGAACTGCTGGAACACCATCGACAGATTGGTGCGGATGCGGGTGACCTGTGCGCGGTCGGCGGGGTGGCGGTTCAGCCCCTCACCCTTCCAGCGCACGGCTTCGCCTTCAAACCGGATCTCGCCTTGCTGGCTGTCTTCAAGCAGGTTGCAGCAGCGCAACAGCGTGGATTTCCCCGATCCTGATGATCCGATCAGGCTGACGACATGGCCGCGCGGCGCGGTCAGATCCACCCCTTTCAGCACCTCCAGCGAGCCATAGGCTTTGTGCAGGCCATGAATCGCGATCACCGGCGGCGTGTTGGCGCTTTGAGCGGTGGTCTGAGGGGCGGTCTGGATGGCAGCGGTCACTTTGCCTCGCGCGGTTGCTTTGATTGATCAAATAGGGCGCAAGATTCGCGCCATTGCAACGCCCTTTGTGACAAACGCTGCGGCATATGCCGCAGCTTTGGTCACAAAGTGCCACCAAATTGAGCAGGCGCAGGGGGGATAGGCAGGGCGAGATAGGCACTGGCGGGTATCCGCACCAGCCCGCGCAAGCAAAGCGTGTGGCGCTGCGCATCGCTCAGCGCGCGGATTGCGTGACTGACGACCTCGAACAGCGCATCGGCCTGTGCCGCCTGTGCCGTAATCAGCGGCAGGCCCGGCGTGGGCCCGGTCCGGGCAAAGACGCGCAGCCCGTTGGCAAAATCCTCGTGGCGCGCCAGCATTTCCCATGTCACCGCGTCGATGGCGGCAAAGTCGGCCTCGCCCTTGGCAACCGCCAGCGCACTGGCCCGGTGGCCGCCGGTCTGGAGCGTGGGGCGGAGGGTCAGGCCAAGGTGCTGGAAATGCTGATGCACCGCCGCCCAGCCCGACTGCGACAAGGGCTCATTGAAGGCCAGCCGCGCGGTGCTGAACTCGGATTCGGTCGCGCGCGGGTCATCGGCCCTTGCAATCAGGACCGAGCGATAGAACCCCGGCGCGCAGCCCGCGACGCCATAATCCGGTGTTCCGATCAGCGTGACACGCTGATGCAACCGCGCCCGGAACGGCAGGCCGCAGGTCTGCGACAGCAGCAGACCGGGCGCTTCCCACGCTGACCAATAGGCCTGCGCCCCCCGGGTCAGCGCCTCCGGCGCGATCAGCCCGCGCGCCCGCAGGCCGTCGCGGATCAGCGCCCACAACACATCGTTGGCGGCCATCGTCTCGGCCCGGTCATACATGCCAAGCGAGGCGATCATCCCCGCGCTGCGCCTTGGGACGCCCGCTGCCGGGCCAGCGCCGAGTCCACATCCGTCAGCCCCAGCAGATTGGCCACCAGCCGCAGCAGCCGGTCTTCCTCGGCGTCACGCGCGCCATCCGACAGCGCAACCGACCACAGCGCCTGCACCAGACCGGCGCGGTCTTCGTGCGCGGTAGCGGCCTTTAGGGCGCGGGTAAAGCGCACGGTGTCGGGGGCTTCGGCCTCCAGCACCTCGGCTTCGGCCCGCAGGCTGGCGGCGGCAAAGGGCGACAGATTGTGCAAGGTGGCCAGCACCCGGTCGATCTGGGCGACCTCGGCAGCGGCATAGTCGCCGTCAGACCGGGCCACACGCACCATCAGCGCCGCAAAGGCAAGGCGCGCATCCGGCTCGGGCAGCCGCGCGGGGGAGGGGGCCAGCAGGCCGGAGAGGAGACGTTCGAACATGATCAAGACATAGGCCGCAGGCCGGTCAGGGACAAGATGGCACAGACAAGGGCCCGAAAAGCCGCGCGGTCAGCTGGCGCAATACTCTTGCGATTTGGTCCAGCCCGCGATGTCAGACCGTTTCGACGCCGACCGGAACGGCCCCCAGTCGCGCCCGATGCCCAGATTGCCGCCCCCGGCAACCACCCCGTCACGCCCGACCTGTTTCGACATGATCCGGATGGCACAGGCCAGGTTGGCCTCGCCATTCTTCAGCGCGGCGGCACTGGTTGCCTTGCAGCCATATGCCTGCGCCGTTGCCGGAGAAATCTGCATCAGCCCGATATAGCGCCCGCCACCGCCCGAAGCCTTTGGGTTCCACGTGCTTTCATGCTTGGCCGTTGCCGACAACAGCCCGGCCCAGAACGCGCGGCGTTCGGTGACAGAGGCCTGACCATAGCCGGGGCACCAGCCCTGAATATCCGCCGGCACCTTGGCCGCCAGCACCGCGTCATTGGCGGCGATCATGTTCATCGAGGTCTGCGTCCAGGTGGCCGCCTCTGGCCGGTGATCCCACCGCATCGCGGGCTGTTCGCCTGAGTCCTTTCCGGTAGCTCCGGCCACACAGCCAGCCAGAACGAATGCCGAAACGGCCACAAGCGAAAAGGGAAAACGCATCGAAAAGTCCATCGGCAGCGCCGCACCTCTGTGCACGGCCCTGTGGCGTTAGGCTGTCTGGCCTGAGTCGGGCAACCCCATGACCCGGCAATCGGCGTCAATCCGCCAGTTCCACCCCCTTGCCCCAAAGCCCGCCGCCGCCTAAAGACAGGGGGAAATGCCCCGAAGTCAGGGCAAAGAAGGAGTGCGCCATGCTGGACCTGACCTATACCGCGCCGACCCCCAAGGTGATTGCCGGGGCAAAGCACGACTGGGAACTTGTCATCGGAATGGAAATCCACGCGCAGGTGTCGTCAAACGCCAAGCTGTTTTCCGGCGCCTCTACCACCTTTGGGGCGGAGCCCAATTCCAACGTGGCCTTTGTTGATGCCGCCATGCCGGGCATGCTGCCGGTGATCAACGATTTCTGTGTCGAGCAAGCGGTACGCACCGGCCTTGGGCTGAAAGCGCAGATCAACCTGTTCTCGGCCTTTGACCGCAAGAACTACTTCTACCCCGATCTGCCGCAGGGCTATCAGATCAGTCAGCTCTATCACCCCATCGTGGGCGAGGGCGAGGTGCTGGTCGAGCTGTCGCCCGGCGTGGCCCGTCTGGTGCGGATTGAACGCATCCACCTTGAACAGGACGCGGGCAAAAGCATCCATGACATGGACCCGGCGATGTCTTTTGTCGACCTCAACCGCACTGGTGTCGCGCTGATGGAAATCGTCAGCCGCCCCGACATTCGCGGGCCGGAAGAGGCAGCGGCCTATGTCGCCAAGCTGCGCCAGATCCTGAGGTATCTGGGGACCTGTGACGGCAACATGCAGAACGGCAACCTGCGCGCCGATGTGAACGTCTCTGTCTGCCGCCCCGGCCAGTATGAGAAGTATCAGGCCACGCAGGACTTTGCCCATCTGGGAACCCGCTGCGAAATCAAGAACATGAACTCGATGCGGTTCATCCAACTGGCCATCGACTATGAGGCCCGGCGCCAGATCGCGATTCTGGAAGACGGTGGCAAGGTCGATCAGGAAACCCGGCTCTACGATCCTGACAAGAACGAAACCCGCAACATGCGGTCCAAGGAAGAAGCGTTTGATTACCGCTACTTCCCCGATCCCGACCTCTTGCCGCTGGAGATCGAACAGGCCTGGGTCGATGACATTGCAGCAAGCATGCCAGAGCTGCCCGACGCCAAGAAAGCCCGTTTCATGGCCGATTTCGGCCTGACCGATTACGACGCCAACGTGCTGACCGCCGATCTGGAATCCGCCGGGTTCTTCGAGGCGGTCGCACAGGGCCGAGACGGCAAGTCCGCTGCCAACTGGGTGATCAACGAGCTCTTTGGCCGCCTGAACAAAGAGGGCAAGGCGATCGTCGACAGCCCGGTTTCGGCGGCGCAACTGGGCGGTATGCTCGATCTGCTGGCCTCGGGTGAGATCACCGGCAAGATGGCCAAGGATCTGTTCGAAATCCTGTGGACCGAGGGCGGTGATCCGGCTGAACAGGCCGCGAAACATGGCATGAAAGCCGTAACTGACACCGGCGAGATTGAACGCGCGCTGGACGATCTGATCGCGGCCAACCCCGGTCAGGTGGAAAAGGCCAAGGTCAATGCCAAGCTGGCGGGGTGGTTCACCGGGCAGGTGTTGAAAGCCACCGGCGGCAAGGCCAACCCCGCCGTCGTGAATGCGATGGTGGCGCAGAAACTGGGGCTGTGAGCCTGTTGGGCCGCCTTCGCGCGGCCCTTGGCCGCGATGATGCCTCGCTGCTGGCGCGGGCGCGCGGTGATGTGCGGATGGGCCTGGGGTTGAACCCGCCCGCCTGTCTTGCGCCGCTGAACCGCGCCATTGCCGCGTTGGAGCGGCTGCCGAACACGCCCGAGGTGGCGCTGCTGCTGGGCCGCGCGCTGCGGGCCAAGGCGCAGGCGCTGACCGGCAAACCGGCCCGCATCCTGCGGGCGCGTTCGGTGGCCAAACTGCGCGCGATGATCGAACAACCGCGCCTCTCCGCGACCGACCGGGCCGCCCTGTGGGCCGCTCTGGCCCAGGCCTGGCTGCCGCTGCCAGAAGATGCCACAGACCCCGACCGGCGCTATCGCCAACTGCTCCGGGCCGAGGAAGCACAGACCGAAGCGCTGGTCATCCCGTCTGCCGCCAGCCATCTGGCGATGGCAGAAATCCTGCTCGCCCTGTGCCGCTCGCCGCTTTGCCCCGATGGCCGCAGGCTTGCGGTCAGCCTGCGCCAGCACCTGCATGCCGCCCGCGCGCTTGCCCCCGATGCCGATGAACGCCACACCGCCGACGCGCTGGAGGCGGATGTGTTGCAGCTGTTTCCCGGCCTCGCGGCAGGGGATACCCCCTAGAGATGGGGGCGGGGCGATCCATGCCCACCACATAGGCCAGATGTTGCCCAGCTGCCCGGGGATGCCGAAAAAGTGCGCTGAAAGCTTGGTCTTGGCCCGGGAAACCCGCTATTCTGCACATTGAAAATTCGCGGGAGCCATCATGCAGCGCTATGAATACAAGGTCATTCCAGCCCCCAAGCGGGGTGAGAAACTCCGCGGAGTGAAAACGACCGAAGACCGCTTTGCCCAGACCCTGACCCAGCTGATGAACAGCCTTGGGGCAGAGGGGTGGGAGTATCTGCGCGCCGATACCTTGCCTTGCGATGAACGCGCGGGCCTGACCGGCACAAAGACCACCTATCAGAACATGCTGGTGTTCCGGCGCACGCTGGCCGAGACTGCGGTAGCAGAGCTGCCCCCCGCTTTCAGCACGTTGCGCGCCACGCCAGAGCCGGAGCTGCCGACGCTGAAGCTTGGGGCCGCGCATGTGGCGGCGGGGCCAGCTCCGGCGCTGGGGCCGGCCAAATCTGATCTGGGCAAATCCGATCTGGCCAAATCCGGCCCCGCCAGACCTGATCCGGCAAAATCCGATATCGCCGCCGAATGATCAGCCTGCCGCAGCAATGGCCTGCGGCAGCACCTCTTCCAGCACATCCAGCGCGGCATCATTCCCCAGGCTGATGCGGATACAGCGGTCCAGCGGGGCCACGCCCGGCATGCGGATGAACACCCCCCGCGCCACCGTCTCGCGCAGAATGGCGCGGGCATGGTCGCCGTCGCGCCCGCAATCCACCGTGACGAAGTTGGTGGCCGAGGGCAACGCGCGCAACCCATTTGCCGCCGCGATGCCCGTCACGCGGTCTCGGGCCGCGATGACCTGCCGCTGCACCCCGGCCAGCCAGTCCTGATCCGCCAGCGCCGCCAGCGCACCGATCTGCGCCACCCGGTTCATGCCGAAATGATCGCGCACCTTGTCAAAAGCCTGCGCCAGATCGGGGTGGGAGATGGCATAGCCCACCCGCGCGCCCGCCATGCCATAGCCCTTGGAAAACGTGCGCACGCGGATCACCTGGGGGTGGTTCGGGTCGATGTCGGGGATGGTCCCCGCAGGCGCCAGATCGGCATAGGCCTCATCCAGCACCAGCAGGCTGTGACCGGGCAGGTGCGCCACCATGTCCTCGATCACCGCGCCTGCGTGATGGCTGCCCATCGGGTTGTCGGGGTTGGCCAGATAGATCAGCCGCGCCCCGGTCTGCCGGGCGGCATCCAGCAGGGCTTGCGGGTCCTCAAAGTCGCCACGGTAGGGCACACGGGTCAGCGCGCCGCCAAAGCCGGTCACATGGAAGTTGAAGGTCGGATAGGCCCCAAGCGAGGTCACGACCGGCGTGCCCGGTTCCAGCGTCAGACGGCACAACAGGCCCAGCAGCCCGTCGATCCCGCCGCCCACCACGATATGCTGCGGGGTCACGCCGTGATGCCGGGCGAGGGCCTGTTTCAGCTCAAAGCTCTCGGGGTCGGCGTACATCCAGACCCCCGTCCCCGCCGCCTGCATCGCGGCGATGGCGGCAGGCGAGGGGCCGAACAGGCTCTCGTTGGCCCCCAGCCTTGCCCGGAACGGCTGGCCCTGCTGACGCTCCAGCGTCTCGGGGCCGGTGAAGGGCACGACAGAGGGAAGGGTGGCGGCGTGGGGGGTGAGAAAGCGGGTCATGATCGGGGCAGAGTGGCGGGAATCGGCGCGCGGGGCAAGGGGGCTTCCCCCTGTGTTACAAGCGGCCAGATGTAAGGATATCAATGGCTTGGCGGGGCGGCTTTAATGTCTTTTTAACACTTTGCCGCCGGACCGCCCTGCGGCTGCCATTGCAAAGGGGGGCTTTCCGCCCGCCTTTGTCGCTGACGCCCCTCATCCCGCCGAGGGGATTTGAAGACAGAACATGAGCATTGCTGCTTGCAAAATACTCCCGCCGGAGGCGTCCCCGGCGGGCAAAGGCGATCCGGTCAGCCGATTTCGGACAGGCGGGTCATGGCGGCTGTCAGTTTTGCCGCCTCATCCTCGCGCGCGGCCAGATTGGTGCGGCATTCTTCGACCACCTCTTCCGGGGCAGAGGCGGCGAAGGCCGGGTTTTTCAGCCGCCCGTTCAGCCCGCCGATTTCTTTCGCCAGTTTGTCCAGGGTCTTTTGCAGCCGCGCCTTTTCTTCGGCAATGTCGATCACGCCTGCAAGCGGGATGGCAAAGGTCGCGCCCTCGGCCGCGACGGTGATCGCGCCTTTGGGCGCGGTGGTGGTGTGGGTGAGCGTGTCGATGCGGGCGAGGCGCTGGATCAGCGGCGCGTTGTTGGCCCATGCGGCTTGCGCCGTTTCGGTCATCGCGGTGGCGACCAGATCGAGTTTCAGCCCGGCCGGCACATGCACCTGCGCGCGGGCGGAGCGGATGTCGTCGATCAGGGTTGTCACCCAGGTCATCTCGGCCATCGAGGGGGCGTCGATCAGGCGGGCGGGCAGCTCGGGCCAGTCGGTGTGGACCATCAGTTTCGCCCGCGTGCCGGTGGTGGCCCAGAGCTCTTCGGTGATGAAGGGCATCATCGGGTGCAAGAGGATCATGCAGTGATCCAGCACCCAGGCCATCGTTTCGCGGGTCTCGCCCGCCTGTTCGCCATCAAACAGCGGTTTGGCGAATTCGACGTACCAGTCGCAGACCTTACCCCAGACGAATTTATACAGCGTGTCGGCGGCCTGATCGAAGCGGTAGTTTTCCAGCGCTTCGCTGACTTCGGCAGCGGCTTTGGCGGTCTCGCCGATGATCCATTTGTTCACCGTGGCGCTGGCCTGCGGCGGTTGGGTCTGGGTGCGATGCCCCTCCCACACGCCGTTCATTTCGGCGAAGCGGCAGGCGTTCCACAGTTTGGTGCCGAAGTTGCGGTAGCCGGCGATGCGGGCGGTGTCGAGTTTCAGCACCCCGCCAAGGCTGGCCATGGCGGCATTGGCAAAGCGCAGCGCGTCGGCCCCGTATTCGTCGATGATCTCCAAGGGATCAATGACATTGCCGAGCGATTTCGACATCTTCTTGCCCTTGGCGTCGCGCACGAGGCCATGCAGATAGACGGTTTTGAACGGGACTTCGTTCACCACGGCAAGCTGCATCATCATCATCCGGGCGACCCAGAAGAAGATGATGTCCTGCCCGGTGATCAGGGTGGAGGTGGGGAAATACTTCTGCAGTTCTGGGGTTTGTTCCGGCCAGCCAAGGGTGCCGATCGGCCAGAGGCCGGAGGAGAACCAGGTGTCGAGAACGTCGGGGTCGCGGAACAGGCTGATCGTATTTACACCATCTTCATAGCCCCCCGTGAAAGCACCTGCGGCTGAACGTAGGGACCAAACGTCGTCTTTTTGGAAGTGAATTTTGGTGTTGGTCCCGTAAAACTCTTGCGCCAATTGTGCAGCTTTGTCTTTGTTTTCGGCACAGAATTCTTGGGGAACACTCGAAGCGGTTGCGACATGCTTGTCAATAATAGCCCATCTTTCGTCAGCGGTTAGGCTACGTCCAAGCAGCTTTTCTTGGCTGTCGTGTTCTGCGCGAAGCTTGATACCAGCTTCGACCATTTGAAGATTTGGACCATACCAAACCGGAATTCGGTGCCCCCACCAAATCTGGCGGCTGATGCACCATGGTTCGATGTTTTCCAGCCAGTGGTAATAGGTTTTCTCGCCCGATTCCGGGATGATCTTGGTCTGGCCGGTCCGCACCGCATCGAGCGCGGGTTCGACGATTTTGGCGGTGTCGACAAACCATTGGTCGGTCAGCATCGGCTCGATCACCACTTTGGAGCGGTCGCCGAAGGGTTGCATGATCTTTTTCGCCTCGACCACCGGCTCGCGGCGCAGGTGTTCCGATCCGGTTTCGGGGTCGGTTTCCTTGATCAGTGTCGTCACCGACAGGCCGATGGCGTTGATGTCGGCGATCACCTGTTTGCGGGCCTCGAACCGGTCCAGCCCGCGGTATTTTTCGGGGACGAGGTTGAGGCTGTCGACTTCGGACTCATTGGTGGGGGAGCCTGCGGCGATCTCGCGGGCGCGGGCCACCGCTTCTGCATAGGGGGCACCATCGGCGCGCATCTGGGCGCGCGTGTCCATCAGGCGGTAGCAGGGCAGGTTGGCGCGTTTGGCCACCGCATAGTCGTTGAAGTCATGCGCGCCGGTGATCTTCACCGCGCCGGAGCCGAAGGTCGGGTCGGGGTATTCGTCGGTGATGATCGGGATCAGGCGGTCACACAGCGGCAGGTGGACCATCTTGCCGACGATGGGGGCGTAGCGCTCATCTGACGGATGCACCGCCACCGCGCCGTCGCCGAGCATGGTTTCGGGGCGCGTCGTGGCGATGGAGATATAGTCGCGCGTCTCACGCAGGGTGACTGCGCCGTTTTCGTCTTTCTCAACATATTCATAGGTCTCGCCCCCGGCGAGGCGGTATTTGAAGTGCCACATATGGCCTGCAACTTCGGTATTCTCGACCTCCAGATCGGAGATCGCGGTCTCGAAATGCGGGTCCCAGTTCACGAGGCGCTTGCCGCGATAGATCAGACCCTTGTTGTACATATCCACGAAGACCTTGATCACGGCGTCGTGGAAATTGCCTTCCTCACCCTCGGGCGCGTTCGGGGCGCCGGACATGGTAAAGGCCTCACGGTCCCAGTCGCAGGAGGCACCGAGGCGTTGCAGCTGGCCGATGATCGTGCCGCGCGACTGGGCTTTTTGCTGCCAGACGCGGGACAGGAACGCCTCGCGCCCCATGTCGCGGCGGCTGGGCTCGCCGTTTTTCGCCATCTCGCGCTCGGTCACCATCTGGGTCGCGATGCCGGCATGGTCGGTGCCGGGTTGCCAGAGCGTGTCGTCGCCCTTCATCCGGTGCCAGCGGGTCAGGATATCCTGCAGCGTGTTGTTGAAGGCGTGGCCCATGTGCAGCGAGCCGGTGACGTTCGGCGGCGGGATCATGACGGAAAACGCGGGGTGGCCGGGTTTGGCATTGGCCCCGGCGCGGAAGGCGCGGGTGTCGAGCCAGGTTTTCGAGATCCGGGCCTCGGCCTCGGCGGCGTTGAAGGTCTTTTCCATCGGCATGGGCGTGTTCCTCTGCGGTTGCAGGGGACTTAGCGAATGTGGGGGCAAAGGCCAAGGGGGATGGCGTTTGCCCCCTAGCAGGCTGCTGAAGAAGTCGGCTCTCGACCTGTTTTGCGGAACATGATTCACCCTGCGCACGGCAACGGCGGGGGTGATGATGCGTGGTGCGG